>NZ_DATCVK010000224.1:0-62447 GCF_036566905.1 Microbacterium sp.
TTCGCCGAGCTGGCGGCCGGCGTTCCCGACTGAGCGCGCCCGGCCACGGCGTCACTGCGTCGGCAGCACCTCGAAGCCGCGTTCGCCCGTGGCTTCGGCATCCGTCACGGTCGCGTCCTCGACGCGGGCACCCGGCGGGCCTTCGGCCATCCACGCGAGAACCTCGTCGACCTGCCCCGGCGTGCCCTCGAGCTCGGCCTCGACCGAGCCGTCGCGACGATTGCGCACCCAGCCGGCCGCACCCGCGTCGCGCACGACCATGCGCAGCGTGTAGCGATAGCCCACGCCCTGGACGTCGCCGCGAACCGTCACGTGCACGCGTCTCATGCCGCCATCTTGCCGCGAGGCGGGCGGGTGGGCCAGGATGCCGCCATGGGAACCGTAGACGAGTACCTCGAGAGCCTCGACTCCGACGACCGGGCGGTGGTGTCGCACGTGTTCGACGTCGTCCGCGAGATGCACCCGGACGTCACGCAGGGAACGAGCTACGGCATGCCGGCGCTGCTGTACCGCGACAAGGCCCTCATCTCGGTGATGCGGACCAAGAAGCACATCGGGGTGTACCCGTTCAGCGGCCGCGTTCCGGAGGTCGTCGCCGGCACGCTGACGGGAGCCGATCGCGACGATCTGGAGTTCGACAAGGGGACGATCCGCTTCCAGCCTGAGAAGCCGCTGCCGGACGCCACGATCCGCGCCATCGTGGCAGCGCGGGTCGCCGAGATCGAGGACCCCTCGCTGCGCAAGCGGTGAGCCGACCGGCTCAGTCCGCACCCGCGAGGGCGGCGCGCGCGCGGGACGCGAGGAGTTCGGGGACGTGCCGCTCGGCCCACTCGCGCATGGCCTGGATCGGTTCCAGAAGCGAACGACCGAGCGCGGTCAGCGTGTACTCGACCCGAGGCGGCGACTCGCGGTAGGCCTGCCGCGAGACCAGGCCGTCGGCTTCGAGCGCACGCAGCGTCTCGGTGAGCACCTTCGCGGTGACCACGCCCACGCGGGACTTGAGATCGGTGAACCGCATCGGGCGGCCGTCGGCCAGTGCGAGGATGACGAACATCGTCCAGCGCTCGCCGATGCGCCCGAACACGATGCGGCTCGGACACGCAGGATCGAGCACGTCCATCGGGGGTCTGTGGCGCGGGGCGGAGTCGTCGCTCATCGCATCCTCGGCTTTCTCGGGTCGGCGGTCGGCTCGGTTACGTTGAAGGAACTTCCGTTGAAGTAACCGGTTTCGAATCCATACTGTTGCCGAATGAGGATTCTACTGACCGGTTCCACCGGATACATCGGCTCCGCCCTGCTCGCCCGCCTGGTCGCGTCGGGCCATGAGGTCGTCGCGGTCGTGCGCACGCCGGAGGCGGCGGCGCAGGTCACCGCGCGCGGCGCGCTCGCTGCGCAGGGAGACGTGGCGGACCCGGCCTGGTTCGCCGAACAGCTCGACGCGGCGGATGCCGCCGTGCACACCGCCGCGCCCACGGACGGCGCCGCCGCGTTCAACGCGGGCGTGGTCGACACCGTCATCGCCGCGTTCTCGCACACGGGCAAGCGGTTCGTGCTGACGAGCGGCATCTGGCTGTGGGGCTCCGGTGCCGGCATCGTCGAGACCACGCCGCTCGACGCCCCCGAACTGGTCGCCTGGCGGGTGCCGATCGAGGAGCGGCTGCTCGCGTCGCACGTCGACGCGGCGATTCTCGCCCCCGGCGTCGTCTACGGCCGGGGGAGGGGTCTGCTGAACCTGATCCTCGACGGTCCGCGCACGCCCGCGGGGGCGATCCGGCTCATCGGCGACGGCGCGCAGCACTGGAGCTGGGTGCACGTCGACGATCTGGCCCGGCTCTACGAACTGGCGCTGACCGCGCCTGAGGCGAACGGTCGCCTCATCGCGTCCGACGGTGCACCCACGAGCGTGCGCGAGATCGCGGAGCACGCGGCCGCGGAGGCTGGTGTGGTCGCCGCGACTGCGGAGGACGCCTACGACCGCTTCGGCGTCGCGTTCGCCGACGCGCTCCTGCTGGATCAGCAGGCGACCGGCGCCCGGGCGCGCGCCCTCGGCTGGAGCCCTGATCACACGAGCGTGCTCGACGAGGTCGCGCTGCCGGCATCCGTCGCCTGACGCGCCGCACCCGGGCGCGCCGCGAGTCGCACAGTCGCTCCCGGCGCGCCGAGCGGTCGGCGTCAGTGGCCAGGCCGCCTCTGGGCGGCCGGGCGTTCGGCGTCAATGGGGGAGCACGAGCGAGACGCCGAGGGCGACCATGACGACGGCGATCACCGCGTCGAGGATCCGCCAGGCCCGCGGCGTCGACAGCCAGCGCCCGAGCAGGCGCGCGCCGAACGCGAGGCCGAAGAACCAGACGATACTCGCGGTCATGGCACCGGCGGCGAAGAGCCAGCGGTCGTCGCCGTGCGTGTTCGCGACCGTGCCGAGGAGGAACACAGTGTCGAGGTAGACGTGCGGGTTGAGCCACGTCAGCGCCAGGCAGGTGAGGAGCACGGGGATCAGTCGCGTGCGGGTCGACGCGGGCGGGGCCGAGCGGATGTCGCTGCGCACCTGCGAAGCCGAGACGTCGGGCTCGAGGAGGAACTCGCCGGCGCCCGGATGCGCCGGTCCGGCCGACGCGGTGCGGTGCGGGGCGGTGGTGCCCTGCGAGTCCACTGCTCCGACCGGCTTCTCGGGGTCGCCGGCGCCGAGAGCCGCGCCCGTCGGCCGCCACGCGCGCCGTGCCGCGAGGACGCCGTAGGTGACGAGGAACAGCGCGCCCGCCCAGCGGACCACGTCGACGAGCCAGGGCACCGCCTGCAGCACGAAGCCGACGCCCGAGACCCCGAGGGCGATGAGGATCGCATCCGAGATCGCGCAGATCGCGGCCACCGCGAGCACGTGTTCGCGCCGCAGACCCTGCCGCAGCACGAAGAGGTTCTGCGCGCCGATGGCGATGATGAGCGACAAGCCGAGACCGAGGCCGGCGAGAACGGGGGTGAGCACTCTTCGACGGTACGAGTGGAGTTGACCGTAGTCCAGCTCATGGATCTCCAGTACCATTAGCAGCACTGAAGATGCGCATCCCGTTCGAGTTGGCCGAGACTCTCGCCGTCGTCGTCGACGAAGGCACTCTCGACGCGGCCGCCCGCCGGCTGCACGTCACGCCGTCGGCGGTCAGCCAGCGCATCAAGGCGCTCGAGGAGCAGCTCGGACGGCTGGTGCTGGTGCGCTCCAAGCCGGTGCGGGCGACGGAGGCCGGGGCTTCGGTCATCCGGCTGGCGCGGCAGATGGCGCTGCTCGAGCACGACGCACTCGCCGACCTCGGCGCCGACGACGACGAGACCGCGCTCACGACCGTGCCGCTCGCGGTCAATGCCGACTCGCTGGCGACATGGTTCCTCGAGCCGCTCGCGCGGCTGGCGGAGCGGCATCCCGTCGTCTTCGATCTGCACCGCGACGACCAGGACTTCACCGCCGGCCTGCTCGAATCGGGAACAGTCATGGGAGCGGTGACCTCTCGGGCCGCGCCCGTAGCGGGATGCCGCTCCTCGCCGCTCGGTGCGATGCGCTACGAGGCCGTCGCCACTCCCGCCTACGCCGAACGGTGGCTCGTGGGGGACCGCCCCACCGCACTCGCGAGCGCCCCGCTCGTGGACTTCGACCGGCGCGACGACCTGCAGAACGAGTGGCTGACGCAGCAGGGTGTCGACCCCACGGCGCCTCCGCGGCACTACGTGCCGGCGTCGAACGACTTCGCGACGGCCGTGCGGCTCGGGCTCGGGTGGGCGATGCTGCCGCGGTTCCAGTCGCATCACGCCCTCGAACGCGGCGAGCTGGTGCTCCTGGGCGGCCCGCCCGTGGACGTCGCGCTGTACTGGCAGCAGTGGAACCTGCGCTCTCCGCTGCTCGACGCCATCGCGGACGCCGTCGTCGCCGAGGGCCGCCGCGTGCTCGCGCCCGCCTGAACCGATTGACGCGCGGGGGGGGGTGAGGGTCAGCCGTCGCTGACGCGGAGGACGACCTTGCCGCGCGTGTGGCCGGTCTCGATCGCCCGGTGCGCGTCAGGGGCATCCGTCAGCTCGAACACCTGCTCGATGTAGACCTGCACCGAGCCGGAGTCGAGCAGGCGGGCGATCGTCGCCAGCGCGCCGCCGTCGGGGATCACCTTGTACGACGTGGTGCGCACGCCGGCTTCGGCCGCCGCCTCGGCATACCCCGGCCATGAACCGGTCGGCACGAGGACGTACAGGCCGCCCGGGCGCAGGACTTCGAGCGAACGGGTGCCGGTGTCTCCGCCGACGTTGCCGACGAGGTCGATGACGACGTCCACCTCGCCGACGACATCCTCGAATCTCGTCGAGGTGTAGTCGATCACGACCGACGCTCCGAGTTCGCGCAGCCACGAGGCGTTGCGGCCCGACGCCGTCGCGGTGACGTGGGCGCCGAAGTACGCGGCGAACTGCACGGCGAAGTGGCCGACTCCGCCGCTGCCGGCATGGATGAGCACGCGCTGACCCTCGTGCGCGTGGGCCGTCTCGACGACGAGCCCCCAGGCGGTGAGCGCGGCGAGCGGCACGCCCGCCGCCTCGACGTGCGACAGTGACGCCGGCTTGCGGGCGATCGACAGCGACGGCGCCACGACGTACTCGGCGTACGAGCCGCCGGTGCGCGGGAACGACGCCATGCCGAACACCTCGGTGCCCGGGGGAAGGGGGTGCGACTCGTAGGGACTCTTCACCACGATGCCGCTGAAGTCGTAGCCCGGGGTCGCGGGGTAGGCGTCGATCGCCCCCGACACGCCCGCGCCGCCGCGCGTCTTGGCGTCGATCGGGTTGACCCCCGCGGCCACGACCCGCACGAGCAGCTCGCTGAGCACGGGGGAGGGAACGGGAACGGATGCCGCGCGCAGCGCATCCGGCGCGCCGGGCGCGTCCACGACCATCGCCTGCATGGCGGTCGGCGGCTCCGCCACCGGCGCCAGCGGTGCCTCGGGTGTCGATCGCAGCGGTCGGATCCTCATGACGCACTCCTTCCGCGGGCGTGCCGTCATCGGCACCAGAACTGAACCCGGTGCAGACAGTCAACCCTGCGTTCGTCTCACCCGTGTTACGCCGGTGCTACCGATGGGCGAAGACGCGCGTGAGACGGGTGCGCCGGAGCCGGCATCCGCCTCCCCGGCACGGCTGTCAGTCTCGGGCGGCGCGGAGCTCGACGGCCGTGGGCGAGAGCACCTGCTGCGTCACCATGATGGCCGCGCCCAGCACACCGGCGGTCTCGTCGGCCTGCGACTGCACGATGCCGAGATGCTGCGTGGCCAGCGGGATGGAACGCCGGTACACGACCTCGCGCACACCGGCCAGGAGATGCTCGCCCGCGCGTGCCACGCTGCCGCCGATGACGATCACGGACGGGTTCAGCATGTTGACGACGGTCGCGAGCACTTCGCCGACCTCGCGCCCGGCCTGACGCGTCGCGATGATGGCGGCGGGGTCCCCGGAACGCACGAGCGTGACCACGTCGGCGCTGCCGGAGGCGTCGAGGCCCTGCGCGCGCAGGTCGGCGGCGATGGCGGTGCCGCTCGCGATCGCCTCGAGGTCGCGCTGGTCGCCGGGCGACCGCGGTGAGTCGTGGCTGTAGGGCACCTGCACGTGGCCCATGTCGCCGGCGGAGCCCTGCGCACCGCGCTGCAGCGTGCCGCCCGAGATGATCCCGGCGCCGATGCCCGTGGACACCTTGACGAAGATGAGGTCCGCGACGCCGGGCCAGCTGAGCGCCTGCTCGCCGAGCGCGAGGATGTTCACGTCGTTGTCGACGAGGACGGGCACGTCGAAGGTGCGCTGGACGTAGTGCGGCACGTCGAAGCGATCCCACCCGGGCATGATCGGCGGGTTCGTGGGGCGTCCCGTCGAGTGCTCGACGGGGCCGGGCACGCCGATCCCGACGCCCACGACGTCCGACGCGGCGATGCCCCGCTGCTCGAGCAGGCTGACGCTCTCGGCGATCACGGAGTCGAGAACGCGCTCGGGCCCGTCGGCGATGTCGAGCGGGTGCGTGTTCGATGTGAGGATGTCGGCAGCGAGGTCGGCGAGGGCCACGGTGGCGTGGGTGGCGCCGAGGTCCACGGCGATCACGACGCCCGCCATCGGGTTGAACGCGACGCGGGCGGGCGGGCGTCCGCCGGTCGACGCCGCTTCGCCGGCCGACCGCAGCAGGCCGGCCGCCAGCAGCGTGTCCACGCGGCTCGACACGGTGGAACGGGCGAGTCCGGTGAGCGTCGCCAGCTCGGCTTTGGTGCGTGCGCGGCCGTCGCGGAGGATCTGGAAGATCTCGCCCGCGCCAGTGCCCCCGGCGGCTCCGCTGCCGCGCGCTGCATCGACCATGGCGACAGTAAAGCACAGGGCTTCGGATCGGCCAGGTCACGACTTAAACATCACGAGCCGATCACTTTTGACGAGAAGCTACCAAAAGTCGAAGCCGCCGTGTCACAATCGCGGCATGACTACGGAAGTCATCGACATCGTCGTCGGTACCGTCCGCACTGGTCTCATCGGCGGCGGATTCATGGGGCGCGTGCACGCCGCCGCCGCCCGCCGCGCGGGCGCCCGGCTGACGGCCGTCGCTTCCTCGAACCGCGACCGCGCGGAGGCGGTGGCGCACCAGCTCGGTGTCGCACGAGCCGAAGCCGACGCCGACGGAGTCATATCGGCATCCGATGTCGACGTCGTGCACATCTGCACCCCCAATGCCACCCACGCGCCGCTTGCCGCAGCCGCCCTCGCCGCGGGCAAGCATGTCGTGTGCGAGAAGCCCCTCGCCACCTCCGTGGCCGATGCGCGGGCACTCGTCCGCGCTGCCGACGAAGCCGGCGTGGTGGCCGCCGTGCCGTTCGTGTACCGCTACCACCCGATGGTGCGCGAGGCTCGCGCCCGCGTCGCGTCCGGACGGATAGGCACCCTGCTCACGCTCGACGGCTCGTACCTGCAGGACTGGATGCTGCGCGAGAACGACGACGACTGGCGGGCGGATGCCGCAGCCGGCGGGCCGTCGCGCGCCTTCGCCGACATCGGCTCGCACCTGTGCGATCTCGTCGAGTTCGTCACGGGCGAGCGCATCGTGCGCCTGGCGGCGCGCACGCACCGGGTGTTCGACGAGCGGGGCGGCCGGACGGTGACCAACGAGGATGTCGCCGCACTCCTCATCGAGACCGAGTCGGGCGCTCTCGGCACCCTCCTGGTCTCTCAGATGGCTCCGGGTCGCAAGAACGCCCTGGTCATCGAGCTCCACGGCAGCCGTCGAAGCATCCGCTTCGCGCAGGAGCGCCCGGAGGAGCTGTGGGTGGGAGCGCGCAAGGCCTCGCGGCTGGTGCTGCGTGATCCGGCCACGGCGTCCCCCGGCTCGGCGCGTCTGCAGTCGCTTCCGGCGGGGCATCCCATGGGCTATCAGGATGCCTTCGACGGCTTCGTGGGCGATGTCTACGCCGCGATCGCCGGCGAGCGGCCGGACGGCCTCCCCACCTTCGCCGACGGCCTGCGGGCCGCTGTCATCACCGACGCCGTGCTCGAGTCCGCAGAGCGCAAATCCTGGATCGAGGTGCCCTCATGAGCGACACGATGCTGTCAGACACCCCGGTGCCCTCCGGCGGCTCCGACGTCGTCCTGCGCGCTCAGGGCATCTCGAAGTCGTTCTTCGGTGTGAGCGTCCTCACCGACATCGACATCGACGTCCGCCGCGGCGAGGTGCACGGCCTCGTCGGTGAGAACGGCGCCGGCAAGTCGACGCT
This sequence comes from Microbacterium sp., assembly GCF_036566905.1. Lineage (GTDB taxonomy): Bacteria > Actinomycetota > Actinomycetes > Actinomycetales > Microbacteriaceae > Microbacterium. The sequence continues at coordinate 7,758 of NZ_DATCVK010000224.1, forward strand.
CATGAAGATCCTCGCGGGCGTCCACCACGCCGACGCCGGATCGGTCGAGTTCGAGGGCCGCCCGGTGGCGTTCACCCATCCACGCCAGGCGATGGATGCCGGCCTCGTGACCGTGTTCCAGGAGTTCAACCTCCTGCCCGAGCGCACGGTGGCGCAGAACGTCTTCCTCGGCCGCGAGCCGCGCCGGGGCGGCTTCATCGACGACAAGGGCATGCAGCGCCGCACGCGCACGCTCCTCGAGGGGCTCGGCGTCACGTTCATCGACCCGGGTGCGCGCGTGGGATCGCTCACCGTCGCCGAGCAGCAGATCGTCGAGATCGTCAAGGCGCTCTCGTTCGACGCGCGCGTCATCTCGATGGACGAGCCGACCGCCGCACTGAGCGACCACGAGGTCGAGCTCCTCTACGCGATCATCCGCAAGCTCACCGCTCGCGGCGTCGCGGTCGTCTACGTCTCGCACCGGCTGAAGGAGATCTTCGATCTGTGCGACCGCATCACGATCCTGAAGGACGGCGCTCTGGTGTCGACGGACGCCACCGCCGACCTGACGGACGCCGAGCTCGTCCGTCGCATGGTCGGCCGCCCGCTGCAGTCCTACTTCCCGGGTCCGGTCGAGGGCACGACCCTCGGAGACCCCCGCCTCGAGCTGACGGGCTGCGGCAACGAGTTCGTGGACGGCGTCTCGCTGACACTGCGGGCGGGGGAGATCGTGGGGCTCGCGGGTCTTCAGGGCTCCGGTCGCACGGAGCTCGTCGAGGGCATCTTCGGCGTCCACGGCTTCACCCGCGGGGCGATGATCCTCGACGGCCGGTCGGTGCGCTTCACGAGCCCGCGTGCGGCCGTCCGCGCCGGTCTCGCGCTCGTCACGGAGGACCGCAAGGCCCAGGGGCTCGCGCTGGGCCAGTCCGTGCTGGACAACTCGCTGCTCGTGGTCCGCAGCGTGTTCGCCGGGCGCACCCGCGCATCGCGCAAGCGCGTGCCCGGCATCCTAACCTCGCTCGAGGTGTCGTCGCGCGGCGTCGACCAGGAGGCGCGGTTCCTGTCGGGAGGCAACCAGCAGAAGGTCGTGCTCGCGAAATGGCTCGTGACCGACCCGCAGATCGTTCTGTTCGACGAGCCGACGCGCGGCATCGATGTGGGTGCGAAGGTGGCGGTTTACCAGCTCATGCGGCAGCTGGCCGCCGAGGGCAAGGCGGTTCTCATGGTGTCGAGCGAGCTGCCCGAGGTGATCGGCATGAGCGATCGCATCCTCGTGATGCGCGACGGCGAGCTCGCCGCCGAGCTCCCCGCGCGCTCCGCGGAGCATGAAGTGCTCGCCGCCGCCACGGGTTCGAGCGATGCGGAGGCGGCGAGCGGCGAGATCCCCGATCCTCGCCTCGAGGACGGAGGGGACCGACCGTGAAGCGCATCAGAGTCGACTCGACGGTGATCGTGCTCGGCATCCTCATCCTCGTCATCGCGGTCGGGGCGATCCTCGTCGCGACCGTCGGCCGCAGCTTCTTCAGCCCCGGCAACATCCGCGACATCCTCACCGGCATGAGCGTGCTGGGGCTGGTGGCCATCGGGCAGACGCTCGTCATCCTGGGCGCCTCCCTCGATCTCTCCGTCACCTATGTGATCAGCCTCGCCAGCCTCATCGCGGCCACCACCATGAACGGGAACCCCGCCAACATCCCGTGGGCGGTGACGCTGACCCTCATCGTCTGCGCGGCCATCGGCCTGGCGAACGGGCTCATCGTCACGGTTCTGAAGGTGAACGGATTCATCGCGACGCTCGGCGTCGGCCTCATCCTGCAGGGCGTCCTCAACACGAGCTTCCAGGGCAGCGCCGGAGCGGTGCCGTGGGCGTTCCAGCTGATCGGAGCGACCGGCGTCGGACCGCTCCCCGTGTCGTGGATCATCATGATCGCGCTCGCCGCGCTGGTGTGGTTCCTCCTCGGACGCACGCGCACGGGGGCGCACCTGTTCGCCGTGGGCGGCGATCCCGAGGTGGCACGCCTGTCGGGCGTACGCACGAGGCCGCCGCTGATCGTGGCACACGTCCTGTGCTCGGTGTTCGCCGGTCTGGCAGGACTGCTGCTGGCGAGCCGGCTGGGCGTCGGAAGCCCCACGGTCGGCCAGCAGGGCGGGTACGCGCTGCTGTCGATCGCGGCCGTCGTGCTGGGCGGCACCCTGCTCATGGGCGGTCGGGGATCGGTCTGGGGCACCATCGGCGGTGTCGCGATCTTCGCCGTCGTCGACAACGTGATGAGCGTCATGCAGGTGAACCCGTTCCTCAAGGACGTCGTCCGCGGCGTCGTCATCGTCGCGGCCGTCGCCGTCTACAGCCGTCGTGCGATCGTCCGGCGACGCACCCGGTTCGGGCCGGGCGGCACGAGGACCGGCGGTGATGCGCCTGCCGAGGCGGCCGCACCCGCGATGGTGGCGGCGACCCAGGCGCTCGAGGCGGAGGCCGATGCGGCCGATGGCGGCGCACCGATGCAGGGAGGTGCACGATGAAATTTCTCACAGCGCTCGTGAGCCCCCGCGGCGCGGTCTTCCTGCTGCTGGTGATCCTGCTCGTCGCCGTCATGGTCCTGAACCCGAACTTCGCAGAGCCGGGCCAGCTCATGCGCTACATCCAGCGCGTCGCCCCGGTCGCCATCGTCGCGATCGGCCAGTACTTCGTCATCATCGCGGGCGAGTTCGACCTGTCGCAGGGCTCGCTGATCACCGCGCAGGTGATCGTCGCGGGCAACCTCGTCGCCCAGGACGACGCGCGCACCGTCCCGGTGCTGTGCCTGATGGTGGTGCTCGGCCTCGTCGTCGGCCTAGTGAACGGCTTGCTGACGACGCTCCTGAAGGTGCCGTCGTTCATCGTCACGCTCGGCATGATGCTGGCCCTCCTGGGTCTCGTGCTGTGGTGGACCGGCGGTGCGGCCACGGGCAACCCGGCCGACAGCTTCCGCCAGATCGGTCGCGGCGGCATCCGGGATCTGCCGGTCCTCGACTTCCTGCCCTGGTCGGTGCTGATCCTGGCGGCGTGGCTCGCGCTCGGCATCTGGATCACCAAGCGCCCGCTGGGCAAGCTCCTCATCGCGATCGGCGACAACGCCCGGGCGACGCGCTACTCGGGCGCGCGCGACTGGTGGGTGACCACGCGGGCCTTCATGATCTCGTCGCTGTCGGCGACGGTCTCGGCGGTGCTCCTCGTCGGCTACGCGGGCGTGCACCCGTCGGTCGGTCGGGGCTACGAGTTCGTCGCGATCACGGCCGTCGTGCTGGGCGGCGTCGTCCTCGGCGGCGGCCGGGGCTGGATCGTCGCGGCCGTCGCCGGAGCCTTCGTGCTCGAGGCGCTCTTCCTGCTGCTGAACATCGCCGGCGTCCCGTCGTCGCTGCGCGACGCCGTCCAGGGCGTCATCATCATCGCCGCCGTCGCGTACTCGGGGCTGGTCTTCCGATCCCGCAGACGCGGTGGCGCACCACAGACCCCTCCCTCTCCGGGGAAGGAACCCGACGCGCCCGACGGCGCCGAGGAGTCGTCCGCAACACAGGCCCTCGCAGGCGAGGGCGCCGCACCGAACAACAGGAGTTAGCAATGCGACGATCAATGAAGATCGCCACCACAGCGGTGGCGCTCGTCGGCCTCTTCGCCCTCTCAGGGTGCACGACCGACCCCAATGTGGCACCACCGGACTCCTCGGCGGAGCCGACCGACGACGGTGGCGCCAACGAGTGGTTCGACCAGGCCCTGTTCGACACCCAGATGGCGCAGCGCGAGGTCGTGCCCGAAGGCCCTGAGGACGAGCCGTATCTGCAGTACATCGACGCCGAGATGATCGATACGTCGGAGTACGCGAGCACGGGCCCGAAGAAGGCGTGCTTCGCGAACGCCTCGATCTCGAACCCGTGGCGCCAGACCGGCTGGATCACCATGAACCAGCAGCTGGAGGTGCTGCAGGAACAGGGTGTGATCAGCGAGATGGAGACCCGCGACGCGCAGGACTCCGATGACACGCAGATCGCCGACATCGACTACTTCATCTCCGAGGGCGGCTGCGACGTCTTCATCATCTCGCCGAACAGCACGGCCGCGATGACTCCGGCGGTCCAGCGCGCGTGCGACACCGGCAAGCCGGTGATCGTGTTCGACCGCGGCGTGGAGACCGACTGCCCGGTGACGTTCATCCATCCCATCGGCGGCTTCGCCTGGGGCATCGACACGGCGCAGTTCCTCATCGACAACCTCGAGGAGGGCGACAAGGTGGTGGGACTCCGCATCCTTCCGGGCGTCGACGTGCTCGAGCAGCGCTGGGCGGCCGCCGAGTACATGTTCGAGGAAGCCGGCATCGAGGCAGTGGACTACTTCACCGGTGCCGACCCGGCCGAGATCAAGAGCATCATCAGCGACGAGCTCGCGAAGGGCGACGTGGCCGGCATCTGGATGGATGCCGGTGACGGCGCCGTCGCGGCGATCGAGGCGTTCGAGGACGCCGGAGTCGACTACCCGGTCATGACGGGCGAGGATGAGATGAGCTTCCTGCGGAAGTGGAAGGAGACGGGCCTGACCGGCCTCGCTCCGGTCTACTCCAACTTCCAGTGGCGCACCCCGCTGCTGGCGGCGCAGAAGATCTTCGCCGGCGAGGAGATCCCCAAGGAGTGGGTGCTGCCGCAGAGCCCGATCACCGCGGAGGAGGTCGACCAGTACCTGGAGGCCAACGACGGCATGCCTGACGGCCACTACGCCAAGTTCGGCGGGGAGAACCTGCCGGGCTACCCCGAGGTCTGGCAGGAGCGCCAGATCCCGTAAGGCACAGGTCCGCGACGTTTCGTCTCGCTCGTTCAGCGCTCGCTCAACGACCGGCATCGTGTCCGGTCGTTGAGCGAGCGCAGCGAGACGAAACGCCCCACGCAGGCGAAGGAGAGTCATGCAGCGCACGATCGGCGTCAACACGTGGGTGTGGACCTCGCCGCTGACCGACAGGTCGCTCGCCGAACTCGCGCCGAAGATCGCGCGCATGGGCTTCGGCGCGATCGAGCTCCCGCTCGAGAACGCGGGGGACTGGGATGCCGCGCGCGCCGGGGATCTGCTGCGGTCTCTGGATCTGCAGCCGGTCGTGATCGGCGCGATGGGTCCGGGCCGGTCGCTGGTCGACCGTGCGGGCAACGTGCCGGCGACCCAGGTGTATCTGCGGACGTGCCTCGCCGCGGCGCGCGGGGTCGGGGCATCCGTCGTCGCCGGGCCGTTCTACGCGCCGACCGGCGTGACGTGGCGCATGACGCCGGACGAGCGCACCGACGTGGTCGCGCAACTGCGCCGCAACCTCGCGCCGCTCGTCGACGAGGCCGCCGCCGATGGCCTCGCGCTCGCCGTCGAGCCGCTCAACCGGTACGAGACGAGTGTGATCAACACCGTCGAGCAGGGGCTCGAGGCGCTCGCACCGCTCTGGGGCCCGGGGCTCGGACTCGCATTGGACACCTACCACCTCAACATCGAGGAGAAGCGGCCGGAGGCCGCGATCCGCGCCGCAGCCGGGCACATCGCCCACGTGCAGGTGTGCGGGAGCGACCGCGGCGCGGTCGGAGACGACCACACCGATTGGCCCGCGACATTGGCGGCACTCGACGATGCCGGGTATGAGGGCATCCTGGGGCTGGAGAGCTTCACCGGCGAGAACGCCACCATCGCCGTGGCGGCCTCGGTGTGGCGGCCGCTCGCGCCGAGTCAGGACGATCTGGCCGAGCGGTCGCTGCGCCACTTGACGGCGTTGCAGGCAGCTCGCTGAGTGCCCTTCGACAGGCTCGATCGACGCCGCCTGCCGCAACCAGTGAGGCGTTGGCGCCGACCCCGATCATGAGCGACACTCGACCCATGCCCATTCAGCACACCGTCGTCTTCCGCCTGGTCCACGCGTCCGATTCGCCGGAGGAGACGGCGTTCCTGGCGGACGGCCGGGCCGCCCTCACGTCGATCCCGGGCGTCGAGGACTTCCGGGTGAACCGGCAGGTGAGTGCGAAGAGCGACCTCGCGCACCAGTTCTCGATGGTCTTCGCCGACGACGCCGCGTACCGCGCCTACAACGAGCACCCGACCCATGTGTCGTTCGTCGCCGAGCGCTGGGTGCCGGAGGTCGCGGAGTTCCAGGAGTACGACTTCGTCGAGGCCTGATCCGCCTCAGGCGGAGGGGCGCTCGCCGAGGGTGAGCGCGTGCAGCAGCCGCGTCAGGTTCAGGATGTCGTCGACCGGCCATGCGGCGAGCGCGTCGACGAGCAGGCTCTCCTGCGGAGCGCGGGCCTCCGCGAGGCGCTCCAGCCCGAACGGGGTGGGCGAGAGCAGGCTCGATCGGCCGTCGTCGGGATCGGGGGTGCGCTGGATCAGACCCAGCTGCTCGAGCTCACGCACGGTGCGGCTGATCTGGCCCTTGTCGGCCGTCAGCGCCTCGGCGAGCGCCGAGAGGGTGATGCCCTCGCGACGCACGATGGTGGTGAACACCTTGTAGGCGCCCGGCAGCATGCCGGGGCTCACGCGGTTGGCGTTCTCGGTGATGATGCGGCGGAAGCGGTTGATCAGCTCGCCGAACTCCGCCTCGAGGGCGCGCACCGCTTCGGTGCGCGCCGCTCGAGTGTCTTCGGAGGTCATCGTGTTCGACATTAGCGTCGGGTGACGCGGGTCTCATCCGCCGCGTCGGCAGCAGACTCGGCGGCGGAGTCGGAGTCGGAGTCGGCGGGGGCCGAGGTCTCGTCATCCTGGGTCTTCACCGTGGCCGTCGCCGTCAGCACGTCCATGCCTTCGGCGACCGAGACGGTCGCGAAGTCGGCCTCGCTGGCCTGCACGCGCTCGCTCGTCGTCATGCGGGTGAGCGGCTTGTTCGGCAGGAAGATGATGGCGATGAGGCTCACCACGGCCAGCGGCACGGCGATCAGGAACGAGTGGGCGATGGCCTGTGCGTAGATGTCCTCGACGATCACGCGGATCGCCTCGGGCAGTGCCGACACCTGCGGGATCGTGCCCGACTGGAGCTGCTCCGCGACGGCGGCGCCCTTCTCGCCCAGGGTCATGATGGCCGCACCGATGTCGTCCTTGCGCTCCGTGAACAGGTTCGTGGCCGAGGTGGCCAGTGCCGCACCCATCACCGAGACGCCGATGGTGCCGCCGAGGCTCCGGAAGAACGTGACGCCCGAGCTGGCGACGCCGATCTCACTCGGGTTCGCCGTGTTCTGCACGATCAGCACGAGGTTCTGCATGGTCATGCCGACGCCCGCGCCGAGCAGGAACATGTAGAGCGAGACGAGAACGAAGTTCGTGTCGTAGTGGATCGTCGACAGCAGGTACGAGCCGGCGATGAGCAGCACGCCGCCCACGATGAGGTACGGCTTCCAGATGCCATGTCGGGTCACGAGACCGCCGATCACGATCGACGCCAGCAGCAGGCCGCCGATCATCGGGATGGTCATCAGACCGGCCTCGGTCGGTGTGGCGCCCCGAGCCAGCTGCATGTACTGGCTGAGGAAGACCGATGTGCCGAACATCGCGATGCCGATGGAGATCGACGCGATGACCGCGAGGGTGAAGGTGCGGTTGCGGAACATCGTGAGGGGGATGAGCGGCTCCTTCGAGCGCAGCTCGACGATCACGAACAGCACCGCCGCCAGCAGCGCGCCGCCGACCATCAGGATGGTCTCGATGCTCCACCAGTCGTAGTCCTTGCCCGCGTTGGTCACCCAGATGAGCACCAGCGAGACGGCCGTCGAGAGCAGCACGATGCCGAGGTAGTCGATGCGCGCCTTCGTCTTCGGGCGGGCCGGCAGGTGCAGAGTGCGCTGCATGATGATGAGCGCGGCGACGGCGAACGGCAGCGCGATGAAGAAGTTCCAGCGCCAGTCGATCGTGTCGGTGATGAAACCGCCGAGGAGCGGGCCGCCGACTGTCGCGACGGCCATCACGGCGCCGAACAGGCCCATGTAGCGGCCGCGCTCGCGCGGGCTGATGATGTCGGCCATGATGACCTGGCTGAGCGCGGCGAGACCGCCCGCGCCGATGCCCTGCACCGCGCGGAACGCGATGAGCGTGCCCGGGTCCTGCGAGAAGCCGGCAGCCGCGGTGGCCAGCACGAAGATCACGATGGCGATCTGGATCAGCAGCTTGCGGTTGAACAGGTCGGCGAGCTTTCCCCAGACCGGGGTGGAGATCGCGGTTGTCAGGAGGGTCGCGGTGACGACCCACGTGAACGCCGCCTGGTCGCCGCCCAGGTCGTGGACGATCACGGGCAGCGACGTCGACACGACGGTCGACGCGAGCATCGACACGAACATGCCGAGCAGCAGGCCGGTGAGCGCCTGCAGCACCTTGCGGTGGTGGCGCTTCTCGTCGGCGCTCGCGCTGACGGCTGAGCCAGTGGCGACCGACCCGGTCGCGGGGGTGGACGTAGCCATAGGAGTCCTTCGAACAGTGTTGATTGAGGAGGTGCGGCGACGGCGGCGCAGAAGATGGTTGACCAGGGTCAACAGTTGAGATGAGTCAACTATACATCGATGGTTGATGTGCGTCAACTATCAGGGCGAATGAAGGTGATGCCTGCACCCTCAGCCGCGGGATCGCCTCCGGCAGGACTCAGGCGGGACGCGCGGCGCGCTCGGCGGAGCGGATGACCCACTCGACGCCGAGAGTGAACAGCTCGCGGTCCTCGAGCTCCAGCAGCTGCGCGGAGATCTGCGCGATGTGCGGGTGCTTGATGGGATCGACCAGCAGGGGACCCTCGAACCATGGGCTGGATTCAGAGGGAGCGGCAGCGCCGCGCTCGGTCCGCGCCCGCGCGACGCCGGCAGCCGACGAGAGGATGTGTGTCGCCATCAGGGCGTAGTGCTGCACGAGGTCCTCACCGGTCAACCCCGCGCGCGAGAACGCGTCCAGCATGAACTCGATCGCGTCGAGCTCGCCCGGGCCGTGCGTGGTGAGCACGATGGCCTCCTGGCCGACGGCGGGGTAGCGGGAGAGCTCGCGGAGCGTGGCGGATGCCAACTGGCGCAGCCGCTCCTGCCAGTCCTCGGGGGGTGCGGTCACGGCGGCGAGGGTGCGCACCGTGAGCTCGTCGAGCAGGGCACCCATGAGCTCGTCCTTGCTGCGGAAGTGCCGGTAGACGGCGGTGGGGTCGGTGCCGAGCTTCGCGCCCAGCTCTCGGATGGAGACGGATGTCGAGCCGGTCGTCTCCGCGAGCTCCAGGCCGGCCGCGATGATCGTCGCTCGATCCAGGCGCCTGCCGCCAGACTTCTCCGACGTCGCTCCGCTGCGTGCCGCCATGATCCCCGCTTCCGCCGTCGCCGTCCATCGTGCCACGGAGCCGCTGTGCGACGCCGTGACGTCGAGACTATCGGGTGTGTCATCGTTTGGGTCAACAGTGTTGACATAGGTGATGACAGGCGTCTATCGTCAAGCCACCCGCTCGATGACGAAGGAGAGGTCCCGTGGCCGCTGCCGTTCCTGACGACGCACAGACGCCGTTCGCAGACACCGTGTTCACCGGGGGTGCGCTGTTCAGCTCCGACCTCGTGACGGCGGGCAGCCGTGAGGCGCCGACGGGTCTCGCCGTCGCGGTCCGCGGCGGGCGCATCGCCGCGGTATGCGGCGAGGAAGCGGCATCCGTCCTCATCGGTCCTGACACCGAGGTCGTCGACCTCGCCGGCGCACTGCTGGCGCCGGGCTTCCAGGACGCGCACATCCACCCGATGTCGGGCGGCGTCGAGCTGCTGCAGTGCAACCTCACCGGCTCCGAGAACGCCACCGATGCCCTCGCGACGATCGCCCGCTACGCGGCGGAGAATCCCGATGCGGAGTGGATCGTGGGCGGCGGATGGTCGATGGATCACTTCCCGGGCGGTGCGCCGCTGCGGGGCGCCCTCGACGCGATCGTGCCCGACCGGCCGGTGCTGCTCGCCAGCCGCGACCACCATTCGTCCTGGGCGAACACTGCGGCGATCCGCCTCGCCGGAGTGGATGCCGCGACCGCCGATCCTGCCGACGGGCGCATCGAGCGCGAGGCGCACGGCTTCCCGGCCGGCACCTTCCACGAGGGAGCGTCGGACCTCTTCGCGACCGTGCGGCCGAGGGTCTCGGAGGACCTCGCGTACGCCGGGCTGCTGCGTGCGCAGCGGGACCTGCTCGCGCAGGGCATCACCGGATGGCAGGACGCGCTCGTCGGCAACTTCCCAGGGATCGCCGGCGGACTCGCGTCGTACCGGCGCGCCCTCGCCGACGGCACGCTCAAGGCGCATGTCGTCGGGGCGCAGTGGTGGGAGCGGGCCGACGGCATCGAGCAGCTCGACGACATGATCCGCCTGCGCGAGGAGATCGCGGAGCTCGGTCGTGAGGACAGGTTCTCGCTCACTTCCATCAAGTTCATGGTCGACGGCGTCGCCGAGAATCACACGGCGGCCATGCTCGAGCCGTACCGCGACGCTCACGGGCACGACACCGACAATCGCGGGCTGTCGTTCATCCCCGCCGAGAAGCTCACCGAGTACGCGATCGCAGCTGATGCGGCCGGCTTCCAGCTGCACTTCCACGCCCTCGGCGACCGCGCCGTGCGCGAGGCCCTCGACGCGGTCGAGGCTGCGGCCGCGGCCAACGGCGACACCGACAGGCGCCACCACCTCGCACACATCCAGATCGTCGACGAGGCCGATGTGTCGCGCTTCGCGGCGGTCGGCGCGGTGGCGAACATGCAGCCGCTGTGGGCGTGCCACGAAGACCAGATGGACGAGCTGACGCTGCCGTTCCTCGCCGCTTCGGCGGCATCCCGTCAGTACCCGTTCGGCGATCTGCAGCGCGCAGGCGTGCGCCTCGCCGGCGGCAGCGACTGGCCGGTCTCCAGCGCCGATCCGCTGGCCGGCGTGCACATCGCCGTCAACCGTGTCGCTCCGCTGTCGGATGCCGAGCCGCTGGGCGGCGCGCACCAGCGGCTGGATCTCGCGACCGCGCTCGCCGCGTACACGTCGGGTACGGCCTACGTGAACCACCGCGACCACGACACCGGCTACCTGCGCGCGGGCTACCTCGCGAACCTGGTCGTCGTCGAGCCCAATCCGTTCGCGGTCCCCGCCGAGGAGCTCTACGCGTGCCGGGTCGCCTCGACCTGGATCGACGGCGAGCGGGTCTACGCCCGCGAGGACGCGCCGACGGTCGCCACCACTCCGTCGCCGGCCGCCGCCTCGTCGTCCGATGCCTCCGACCTCGGCCGGCCCGCTGCCGTGGCGCCTCTGCCGAGCCACGGCTGACGCGACGACGCCCCGCACCGAATCCCGTCTCCACACCCGACACCGCCGTCTGAACCCGAGGAGCACCATGATCACCACTCGACGCACCGCCCGTCGATCATCCGTCCATCGACTCGGCGCTCTCGCAGCAGCCGGTCTCGTCGGCCTGCTCGTCCTCTCGGCGTGCACCCCGGGCGACGCCGAGCCCGATGCGACCGCCGCGCCCGAATGGGAGCTCACCGCCCAGACAGCCGCGCCGTCCGGCGACATCGACTCGTTCACGTGGGTGAGCTATTCCGAGCCCTACTCGCTCGACTACGCCTACGCGTTCGACTACGCCGACAACCAGGTGCTCGCGAACGTGTGCGAGTCGCTGCTGCGCCTCAACCCGGACTACACGCTGTCGCCCGGCCTCGCCGAGTCGTTCGAGCACCCGACGCCCGAGACCTGGGTGTACACGATCCGCGACGGCGTCACCTTCCACGACGGCACGCCGCTCACCGCCGCCGACGTCGTGACCTCGATGAGCCGCCACCTCGATCCCGAGGTCGGCTCGTCGTGGTACTCGGTGTACCAGAACGTCGCCGCGATCGAGCAGACCGGCGAGCGCCAGGTCACGGTGACGATGACGCGGCCCGACTCCCAGTTCAACCTCGCGATGGGCGGCTCGGCGGGAGTCGTCGAGTCGGCGGCGACCCTGGCCGACAAGGGCGCGGACTACGGCAACTCCACCGGCCTCGTGAACTGCACCGGGCCATTTGCGCTGACCGCCTGGAAGTCGGGCGAATCGGTGACCCTGACGCGGTACGACGACTACTGGGACGAGTCCCTGCGAGCCCGGGCGGGCGAGGTCGAGATCCTCTTCATGACCGATCCCAACGCCCGGGTCAATGCTCTGAAGTCCGGTGAGGTGGACGGCGGCTGGATGATCCCGCCGGATGCGATCGCGCAGCTGCAGGGCTCCGGCAAGGGCGACGTGTACTTCGGCCTCAACACGGCGGTCGGCAGCCTGATCGTGAGCGATCTCGAAGGCCCTCTCGGCGACCAGCGGGTGCGCGAGGCGCTGCTCATGGCGATGGACCGGCAGGGGATCCTGGATGCCGCGGCACAGGGCTACGGCGACGTCACGAACGCGCTCACCACCGAGTCGGTGTGGGTGGGCGCGAGCGAAGCGGCGCTGCACGAGGCGTTCGACGGGCTCGAGGAGTATCCGTACGACCTCGAGGCGGCGAAGAAGCTGATCGACGAAGCGGGCGTGGCGGGCGAGGAGATCGTCATCGCGACCGCACCGCTCGGCAACGACTTCGCCGTGATTTCGCAGGGCGCGGCGGCGGCCGCGCAGGCGATCGGGCTGAAGGCGACGATCCAGACCGTCAGCCCGAGCGCGTACACCGCCCTGTTCTCCGACCCGACCGCACGCGAGGGCGTCGACCTCTTCTACACCTCGTGGTACCTGTCGAGCCCCGACCCCCTCGAGATGTACGGAGTGCTGCGTACCGGCGAGTTCAGCAACTACGGCGGCTGGAGCGATCCCGACTTCGACGCCCTGGTCGACGAGGCCGTGGCGATCGACGACCCCGCACAGCGCAGCGAGATCACGGCTCAGGCCCAGCGCATCGCCAACGAGCAGCTGCCCTGGCTGCCCCTGTTCGAGGGACCGATGACGGTGTTCCTGGGCGACCGCGTCACCGGTGTCGCACCGTCGGTGGCGTTCCTCTACTACCCGTGGGCGGCGACCATTGGCTCGCGGTGACCTGAGCGGGGGCCCGGCGCTGGGTGCCGGGCCCCGTCCGGCCGCGTTCGCAGAGGGGGTCGCCCCATGACCGCCGGCCGCCGGATCGCGGGCAAGCTCGGAGGTCTGCTGCTCACGCTGTTCCTGGCATCCGTCCTCGTCTTCTTCTCGCGGTTCCTGGTGCCGGGCGACCCCGTCGCGTTCCTCCTGCGGGGTCGCAAGCCGAGCCCCGAGGCGGTGGCGCAGATCACCGCGCAATACGGACTCGACCTTCCGCCGTGGCAGCAGTACCTGACGTGGGTGGCCGGCCTCCTGCACGGCGATCTCGGCCGCTCCCTGCAGTACCGCCAGGATGTGACGGTCGTGCTCGGCGAGCGCCTGCCGGTCACGCTCGGGCTCGTCGTGATGGCGGGGACGATGATCGCGGTCGTCGGGCTCACCGCGGGCGCCTTGGCCGCACTTTCGCGCGGGCGCATCGCCGACCGCTCGATCCTCATCGGCCTCACCGTGCTGGGCGCCGTGCCCTCGTTCGTCGGCTCGATCGTTCTCATCGCGGTGTTCGCGGTGCAGCTCGGCTGGTTCCCGTCGTTCGGGTCGGGCGACGGCTTCTGGGACACGGTGTACCACCTGGTGCTGCCGTCCATCGCGCTCGCGATCGTGTTCGTCGTGCTCGTGGGCAAGGTGACCCGCTCGTCGATGATCGACCAGCTCGGGCGTGAGCACGTCGAGGTGGCGATCAGCCGCGGCATCGGACGCGGCACCGTCGTGCGTCGCCACGTCTTCCGCAATGCCGTCGGGCCGATTCTGACGGTGAGCGGGATGCTGGTGGCCGGGCTTCTCGTGTCGAGCTCCATCGTCGAGGCGGCCTTCGGTCTCGCCGGCATCGGCTCGCTGCTGGTGCAGTCGGTCGACCGCCTCGACTTCCCGGTCGTGCAGGCGATCGTCCTCCTCGTCGTGACCGCGTTCGTGCTCGTGAACGCCGTGATCGACGTCCTCGAACCCTGGATCGACCCCCGATCCGCTGCCGGAGCCGGTGCCCGATGACCTCCACGATCCCTTCGCCCGCCGGGAAGTCGAGCGCTGCGTCCGCGCGGACGAGCCCGGCGACAGTCGCCGTCGGCGTGCTGCGGGCGCCTCGGCGGCGGCGCGCCGGCCTCACGCTCGCGATCGCGCTGGCGGTCGTCGCCGCGATGACCCTGGCCGCGATCTTCGCGCCGTTCCTCGCCCCCTACAACCCCGACGCCGTCGACTTCGCCGCGGTCAACGCCGGGCCGAGCGCCGCGCACTGGCTCGGCACCGACAGCCTGGGACGCGACACGCTCAGCCGCCTCATCTACGGGGCGCGCACGGCGCTGCTCGGGCCGCTGCTCGTGGTCATCGCGTCGACCGTGCTCGGCATCCTTCTCGGCCTCGTCGCGGGCTGGCGCGGCGGCTGGATCGATGCCGCGCTCGGTCGCGTGTTCGACGTGCTGTTCGCCTTCCCGTCGCTGCTCATCGCCATCATGGCCGTGGCGCTGTTCGGCAAGGGCCTGGTGGCGCCGGTCATCGCGATGAGCATCGCGTACGCGCCGTTCGTCGCGCGCCTGACGCGGTCGCTCGTCGCTGCCGAGCGGAACCGGCCGTACGTCGCGGCCTACCGCGTCCAGGGATTCTCCGGACCGTGGATCGCATTGCGCCGCGTGCTGCCGAACGTCACCCCGATCGTCGGTGCGCAGTCGACGCTGAACTTCGGCTACGTCTTGGCGGAGCTCGCGGCGCTGTCGTTCCTCGGGCTCGGCGTGCAGCCGCCGACCGCCGACTGGGGCGCGATGATCAACGAGGCGCAGGCCGGCCTCATCGGCGGACACTTCCTGCCCGCGATCGTGCCGGCGGTCGCTGTCGTCGTGGTCGTCGTGGCGGTCAACATCATCGGGGAAGAGGTCTCCGACCGCATTGGAGGGGAGATCCCGGCATGAACGCGCGCCATTCCGTCATCGAGTCGGCAGCCGCCGGTGCTCCCGGGGCGTCTGCGGCGCACGGCGACGCCCTGCTCGGCATCCGCGATCTCACGCTCGACCTTCCCGACGGCACGCGGCTGCTCCACGGCATCACGCTCTCGGTCGCGGCCGGCGAGACGGTCGGGCTCGTGGGTGAGTCCGGCTCGGGCAAGTCCCTCACGGCTCGCACCGTGCTGGGACTCCTTCCCGCCGGCGCCGTCACCACGGGCGATGTCGTGCTCGGCGGAGCGGGTGTGCTGAGCGCCACCCCCTCCGAGCTGCGCGGGCTGCGCCGTCACGGCGCGGCCATGATCTTCCAGGACCCGCGCGCCGGCATCAACCCGATGCGCACGATCGGCGATCACCTGACCGAGGCGCTCCGGCTCGCCGAAGGATGGTCGGCGGACGCCGCGAGAGCCCGCGCCGTCGAACTGCTCACCGCGGTGCGCCTGCCACGCCCCGAGGAGCACCTGCGTCAGTATCCGCACGAATTCTCGGGCGGCATGCTGCAGCGCGTCATGATCGCCGGTGCGCTCACGACGTCGCCGCGACTGCTGGTGTGCGACGAGCCCACCACGGCTCTCGACGTCACGACGCAGGCCGAGATCATCGGCGTGCTCAGCGAGCAGCGCGCACGCCGGGGCATGGGCATGCTGTTCATCACGCACGACCTCAACCTCGCCGCCTCGCTCTGCGACCGCGTCTACGTGATGAGTGGCGGACACATCGTCGAGCAGGGGCGCGCGCACGACGTGCTGCGCGACCCGCAGGCGGAGTACACCCGCCGCCTCGTCGCGGCGACGCCGACGCTCTTCGGCAGCGCACCGGTGACTCGTGCCGCGGAGGGAACCACGCCTCCGCACGACGCGCCTGCCGCGGCCGAGGGACCGAGTCCGCTGCGGACGGACCCTCCCGCCGAGCCTGTGGCTTCGTCGGGAGAACCCGCGGTTCGGCTTGCGGAAGGCTCAGACTCCGTGCCGTCTGCGCCGGTCGCGCACGTCGCGCCGGCCGCGCCGATGCTCGAGGCGATCGGGATCGCGAAGACCTATCACCGCCGAGGCAAGGAGGCGGTGCGCGCCGTGATCGACGCCTCGATCGCCGTGCCACGTGGCGGCGCACTCGGTGTGGTGGGGGAGTCGGGCTCGGGCAAGTCGACGCTGGCGCGCCTGATCGTGGGCCTCGAGGGCGCAGACGGCGGCGACATCCGCATCGACGGTCAGCCGCGCAGCGAGGTTCCGCGCGGCCGCCGGGGGCGGCTGGCGCACGCGCGCAGCGTGCAGATGGTGTTCCAGGACCCTTACCTGTCGCTGGATCCGCGCATCACGGCCGGCCGTGCGATCGAGGACGCCCTGCGCCTGCACGGCGTATCGGGCAGCGAGCGGCGACTCACCGCATCCGAGTCACGCACGCGTGTACGGGACCTGCTCGCCCAGGTGGGTCTGGGGGAGAAGCACGCCGCAGCGCGGCCGCGCACGCTCTCGGGCGGGCAGCGGCAGCGCGTCGCGATCGCGCGCGCGCTCGCGATCGAGCCTGACGTGCTGGTGATGGACGAGGCGACGAGCGCGCTCGACGTCTCGGTGCAGGCGCAGGTGCTCGACCTCGTCGACCGCATCCGGCGCGAGCGCGGACTCACGGTGCTGTTCATCAGCCACGACCTGGCGGTCGTCCGGCGGGTGTGCGACGAGACCGTCGTCATGCGCCGCGGCGAGATCGTCGAACGCGGTCGGACGGCCGAGCTGCTCGCCGATCCGCAGCACGAGTACACGCGGCTGCTCATCGACTCGGTGCCGAAGCCCGGCTGGGATCCGGAGCAGGTGGGCGCAGAGGTCGAGGATGCCGGCATCGACGCCCGGGGCCCGGACCGGGTCGCCGGCGACGATACGGAAGCCGCGTCGGTGGAGGCGGCGAAGGTCGAGGCGTCGGGACAGGCGCGGTGAGCGCCGGGTCTTCGGCGCGCGAGACGGTCGCTGCGAGGAGTATGGAGGCGTGTTCAGTGTCGAACTGATTCCGGATGCCGAGCTCGACCGCGCGGTCCGGGATGACTGGGATCGGCTCCTCGCGGCCGATCTGCCGAGCTCGGGGCGCAATCCCGCACCGAGCAACCGTCCGCACATGACGCTCGCGGTGCGGGACCGGCTCGATCCGTCGGCGTTTGCCGCTATCGCCGATCTGCTCCCCGTCACCCTGGAGCTCGCGGGAGTCGTGCTCCTCGGCCATCGGGACAGGTACGTGCTCGCGCGGCATGTCGTCGTGAGCGCACGGCTCCTGGCGATCCACCGCGTCGTCGCAGAGATCGCCGGACGACCCGAGCCGCGGTACTCGAACACCGGAACCGACCGGTGGACGCCGCACATCACTCTGGCGCGCGGGCTGACCGCGGCGCGGCTGGCGACGGCGATGCGGTTGATAAAGGCGCCGAACATCGTCGGGCAGGCGACAGGAGCGCGTGTGTGGGACGCCGATGCCCGGCGGGTGACCACGATCCGATGAGGCGCCGGCCGAGCCGGCACGGCAGCTCGGCTCAGTCGGCGAGGGCGAGCGCGCGGAACGGCTCGCGCGGGGCGGCGGGCGGCTGCGGCATCCGCTCTGCCTGCTGTCGCGAGCGGGTCGTGCGCAGGTAGAGCTCGTCGATGAGGGCGGTGGCGAGGCGGACGAGCTTCGCGATCTCGGCCTCGTCGCGATCGACCCACGCGCACCGCGGCTCGTCGCCGACGGGCACGAAGCCGTCGTGCTGCTCCCAGGCCACGAGCGTGCGCTCGGCGCCGAGCACGTGCTGCTGCCACCACACCTGCCGGAGGTAGGAGCGCGGGATGCTGCGCCAGGCCTTGTTGGTGGTCTTGATCTCGGCGAGCGTGATGCGCCCCGACGCGTCGACGGCGATGCCGTCGGGGGTCGCGAGGTGCCGCTTCTCGACGACGGCGTGGAACAGAGCCGACGAGGGCTGGATGCCGTGGGTCGCGGCGACCCATCCGGCGATCTCGGGCTCGCGAGCGCGGCCGTGTGCGGTGTAGGCGTTGCCCGAGAAGCCCGAGCCGAGCAGTTTGGCGTCGGCGGCACGGCCGATGGCCTGGTCGGAGGTGAGGCTCGCGACGTCGGTCGCGGTGATGCCGCGCGACCGTGCGCGCACCCAGGCGACCCGGTCGCGCGAGTCCGCGACGATGCGGGCCGCCACGTCCGGTGCATGCGCCGCCAGCGCCGAGGGGCGTGCGGCGGCGTGCTCGGGGTTCACCCTTCGAGGCTACGCCGCCGACCCGACATCCGCCGCCTGCGACGCACCCGCGCCGCGGGTCCGTCGCGCGAGGGCAGCGGTCGCGGCATCCATGCGGCAAGAGGGGTTGCGATCGGCGGGGACGGTGGCATCCTCGGGATCATGAGCACCATCACGTCAGACGAATTCCGCGCGTTCCCGGGTGTCGAGGACTGGCGTCCCCGCGTGACCGGCGCCTTCGCCCTGTTCCGCACCGGCAGCTTCGCGGCGGGCGCGCAGCTTTTCGCGGCGATCGCCGACCTCGCTGAGGCGGCCGACCACCACCCCGACGTCGACGTGCGCTACGCCACCGTGCGCGTGCGGCTGCTCACTCACTCGGCGGGCGGCCTGACGGCGAAGGATGCCGCGCTCGCCGCGCAGATCTCCCAGGCGGCGCGCGAGCTCGACATCCGGGCTGAGACCGAGCGGATGCAGGACCTCATGCTCGCCGTGGCCACGCCGGATCCCGGCGCCGCGCTGGCGTTCTGGAAGGCGGCGACGGGCTTTCGCGAAGTGCGCGACGGCGTGCTGTTCGACGCCGACGGACGGGGGCCTCTCATCTGGTTCCAGCCCGTGGACAAGCCGCTGCGCGGTAGGTCCCACCTCGACGTCAACGCTCCGCGTGACGTGATCGAGAAGCGCATGGAGGCTGCGCTCGCCGCCGGCGGGGTGATCGTCGACGACTCCCACGCGCCGGAGTGGTGGACGTTAGCCGACGCCGACGGCCACAAGGTCGACCTCTGCCCCTGGCGCGAGTAGCCCGCGGGCACGAGGCGGTCGGCGCGTCGACCGCGGCGACGTGCGTCAGAAGGCGGCGGCGCCGGCCTCCGCGACGGTCTGGTCCTGGTCGCCCGAGCCGCCGCTGACGCCCACCGCCCCCACGACGGCGCCGTCGCGGGAGAGGGGCACGCCGCCGGCGAAGATCGCGACCTTGCCGCCGTTGGTGGCGTGGATGCCGTAGAACTGCTGCGTCGGCTGCGAGTTCTCGCCGAGGGTCTTCGTCTCGATGTCGAACGCCCGCGAGGTCCAGGCCTTGTTGATCGAGATGTTGACGCTGCCGATCCACGCGCCGTCCTGACGGACGTGGGCGACGAGATTGCCTCCCGCGTCGACGACGGCGATGTTCATGGGCTGGCCGATCTCGTCGGCACGCTTCTCTGCGGCGGCGATGACGCGACGGGCGTCTTCGAGGGTGACGGACATGGTGGTGTTCCTTTCGTCGGCGAGCGGATGCCTCGACCGAGGCATCCGCTTCTTGTCAGGTGGATCGGATGTACCCGTTGGGATTCAGCACGTACTTCTTCGCCGCGCCCTGGTCGAAGTCGGCATATCCCCGCGGGGCGTCCTCGAGTCCGATGGCGGTGGCGCCGACGGCGTCGGCGATCGCGACCTTGTCGTGCAGGATCGCCATCATCAGCTGCCGGTTGTAGCGCATGACCGGACACTGCCCGGTGGTGAACGACAGCGACTTCGCCCAGCCCAGCCCGAGCCGCAGCGACAGCGACCCGACCTTCGCGGCCTCGTCGATGCCGCCAGGGTCGCCCGTCACGTAGAGACCGGGGATGCCGAGCGCGCCGCCGGCTGCGGTGATGTCCATCAGCGAGTTCAGCACGGTCGCGGGAGCTTCGTGCGAGGCATCCGCTCCGTGTCCGCGGGCTTCGAAGCCCACCGCGTCGACACCGCTGTCGACCTCGGGCACACCGAGGATCTGCTCGATCTGGTCCTTCGGGTCGCCCTTGGACACGTCGACGCTCTCGCATCCGAACGACCGCGCCCGTGCCAGGCGATCCTCGTTGAGATCGCCGACGATGACCACGGCCGCACCGAGCAGCTGCGCCCCGACCGCGGCCGCCAGGCCGACCGGGCCGGCTCCGGCGATGTAGACGGTCGATCCTGGCCGGACGCCGGCCGAGTAGGCGCCGTGGAACCCGGTCGGGAAGATGTCGGAGAGCATCGTCAGGTCGAGGATCTTCTCGAGAGCCTGGTCGCGGTCGGGGAAGACCAGCAGATTCCAGTCGGCGTACGGGACGAGCACGTATTCGGCCTGGCCGCCCACCCAGCCGCCCATGTCGACGTAGCCGTAGGCGCTCCCCGGCCGGTCGGGGTTGACGTTGAGGCAGATGCCGGTCTTGCCCTCCTTGCAGTTGCGGCACCGGCCGCAGGCGATGTTGAAGGGCACCGAGACGATGTCGCCGACCTTGACGAACTCGACGTCGGGGCCGACCTCGACGACCTCGCCGGTGATCTCGTGGCCGAGCACCAGCCCGGCGGGTGCGGTGGTGCGGCCTCGCACCATGTGCTGGTCGGAGCCGCAGATGTTCGTGCTCACGGTCTTGAGGATCGCGCCGTGCGGCACTTTCCTGCCGACGTTCGCCGGATTCACGCCCGGGCCGTCCTTGAGCTCGAACGTGGGGTAATCCGTGTCGACGACCTCGACCTCGCCGGGACCCTTGTAGGCGACGGCTCTGTTGCCGGACATCTTCGTCCTCTCCGTCGCGCAGCGGGAACCGCCGTGCGACTGTGTCGTGCAGGTGGCTTGATGCGAGCCTGTACCTCGACGACGCGGTGCGCAACGGGGCCTGCTGCGCGCACGTTGCGACCCGCTCGCCGCCGCCGGTCGGCCTCGTGCACGCGCAGGCGCCCTCGATTTGGCCGACGCGCCCGCATCCCTTACCCTTGTACGAGCCGAAGACCGCCGGTCATCGACGTGCGCGCAAGCGTCACGAAGATCGAAGCACTGCATCGCAGAGGCCCGCGCAGGTGTCACGAACGTTTCTCCTGAATTCAGGAATCCCGCTCCGTGCGCTTGCGCCGGAGCTTTTTTGTTGCCGTGAAGAGAGATGAGCGGATGCCTCCGGCCGGCGCCCCGCCACCGCGGAGCGTCTCACACACACAAGGAGTGACCATGGCGCAGAAGGACGCATCGGTTGCCGAGCTCACGAAGAACTTCGAGGACTCGAACGCCGTTCTGCTGACCGAGTACCGCGGTCTGACGGTTGCCCAGCTCAAGCAGCTGCGCAACAGCATCCGTCAGGACGCGGAATACGCCGTGGTGAAGAACACGCTGACCAAGATCGCCGCGAACAACGCGGGGATCACGGCGCTGGACGAGGACCTCAAGGGTCCGTCGGCCATCGCGTTCGTGCACGGCGACTTCGTCGCCACCGCGAAGGCTCTGCGTGACTTCGCCAAGGCCAACCCGCTTCTCGTGATCAAGGGCGGCGTTTTCGAGGGCAACCCCCTCAGCGCCGACGAGGTCAACAAGTACGCCTCGCTCGAGAGCCGTGAGGTTCTGCTGGCGAAGGCCGCGGGCATGATGAAGGCGACGATGGGCAAGGCTGCCGCGACCATCGACGCGCTTCGCGAAAAGCTGGAGACCGCCGAGGCCGCGTGAGCGACCGGCGATCTCTTCCCACAACCCCATCTATCTAGGAGAAACATCATGGCGAAGCTCACCACTGAGGAACTGCTCCAGCAGTTCGCCGACCTCACCCTCGTCGAGCTCAGCGAGTTCGTGAAGGCGTTCGAGGAGAAGTTCGACGTCACCGCTGCTGCTCCCGTCGCCGTTGCCGGCGCCGGTGGCGCGGGCGCCGAGGCCGCTGTCGAGGAGGAGAAGGACTCGTTCGACGTCATCCTCGAGGCTGCCGGTGACAAGAAGATCCAGGTCATCAAGACGGTCCGCGAGCTCACCTCGCTCGGCCTCGGCGAGGCCAAGGCCGTCGTCGACGGTGCCCCCAAGGCTGTCCTCGAGGGCGCCAACAAGGAGGCCGCCGAGAAGGCCAAGGCCGCTCTCGAAGAGGCCGGCGCGACGGTTACCCTCAAGTAATCTCGTTCCTTCCCGAAAGCCCCGGATGCTCTGCATCCGGGGCTTTCGTCATGTCCGGACCGATGATCCGGCGGTGAAACCCCCGGTTCTGCGAAATCCCTTTCTCACGGTTTGATCTCGAACCGCACCTGATTTTCCAAGAGACTTGCGCTTCGGCATCCGTTCTGACAAGAATGAGAAAGCGCATTCCAGAAAGCGCATTCTCACCCTCGACGACGAGACCGGAGGATACGGTGACGACGACGCACCGCCCCAGAACACGGCCGCCCGGCCGTGCCCGCGGAGCCGCCGCATGAGCGCCATCAGCGAGCTCGGCAAGCTCAAGACCGCCAAGTCCGGCGGCAAGAAGCAGAACAAGGCCGCCTACCTCTTCCTCGCCCCGTGGTTCGTCGGGCTGGTCCTCATCACCATCGGGCCGATGGTGGCGTCGTTCGGCCTGTCGTTCACCCGCTACAACCTGCTCAGCGCGCCGAAGTGGATCGGCCTGCAGAACTACGTCCGCATGTGGGAGGACGAGCGGCTGCACACCGCTCTCCAGGTCACGTTCACGTACGTGTTCGTCTCGCTTCCGCTGCAGCTGGCCGTCGCGCTGTTCCTGGCGATCGTGCTGGACCGCGGACTGCGCGGACTGGCGTTCTACCGGTCCGCGTTCTACTTGCCCTCGCTGCTGGGCGCCAGCGTGGCGATCGCGATCCTGTGGCGCCAGATATTCGGCGTCGACGGCCTCGTCAACCAGGTGCTCGCCGTCTTCGGCATCCAGGGGCAGGGATGGATCTCCAATCCCGACACGGCGCTCGGCACGCTGATGATCCTGAACGTCTGGACGTTCGGCTCGCCGATGGTGATCTTCCTCGCCGGCCTCCGCCAGATCCCCACGATGTACTACGAGGCGGCCGACGTCGACGGCGCGAGCAGGCGTCAGCAGCTCTTCCGGATCACCGTGCCGCTGCTCACCCCGATCATCTTCTTCAACGCCGTGCTCCAGCTCATCGGCACGTTCCAGTCGTTCACGCAGGCGTACATCGTCTCGGGCGGAACCGGCGGCCCTGTCGACTCGACGCTCTTCTACACGCTGTACCTGTACCAGCAGGGCTTCACGAACTACAACATGGGCTACGCGTCGGCCATGGCGTGGCTGCTGCTGGTCATCATCGGCATTCTGACCGTCCTGATGTTCTGGACCTCGAGATTCTGGGTTTTCTACGATGACCAAGATTGACGACGCCGCCATGACGGCCCCGCCCGCGACCGAGACCATCGTCACCGGCCGTGCCTCGCGCGCCCGGCGGCGGAGCCCGTTCCGCAAGCCGCTCACGAGCGTCGTGCGTCACACTTTGCTCATCGCGCTCGCGCTGGCGATGCTCTATCCGGTGATCTGGATGGTTGTGAGCTCGCTCCGGCCGAACGACGAGATCTTCCGCGACCCGAGCATCATCCCCGACAGTTTCGAGGTCTCGAACTACACCGACGGCTGGAACGCCCTGGCGTACCCGTTCAACGTCTACATGTGGAACTCGGCGCTGATCGTGATCGGGTGCATCATCGGCAACCTGGTGTCGTGCTCGATGGCGGCGTACGCCTTCGCGCGCCTGGACTTCACCGCCAAGCGGTTCTGGTTCGCCGTGATGCTCCTGAGCATCATGCTCCCCATCCACGTCATCATCGTGCCGCAGTACGTGCTGTTCTCCCAGCTGGGCTGGGTGAACACCTTCCTGCCGCTGATCGTGCCGAAGCTGCTCGCGACCGACGCGTTCTTCATCTTCCTGATGGTGCAGTTCATCCGCGGCATCCCGAAGGAGCTCGATGAGGCCGCGCGGATCGACGGGGCGGGGCATCCGCGCATCTTCCTGCAGATCATCCTGCCGCTCATGGTCCCGGCCCTGGCGACGACGGCGATCTTCACGTTCATCTGGACGTGGAACGACTTCTTCTCGCAGCTGATCTTCCTCACCAAGCCCGAGCTGTACACGGTCCCGCTGGCGCTGCGCTCGTTCGAGGACGCGCAGAGCACCACCAACTACGCCCAGATGTTCGCGATGAGCGTCGTCTCGCTCATCCCGATCTTCCTGATCTTCCTGTTCGGCCAGAAGTTCCTCATCAAGGGGATCGCGACGACCGGGATCAAGTGACGTCCGCGTCACGCACACCTTCGCGGGCCGCCAGGCCCACCCTCATCACACGCACCAACACCCACTCACCGACTTCGGTCGAAAGGATGCAAGACATGCGACGCACCACAACCGCACCGCGCTGGTTGCTGCTGACCTCCGTCGGCGCAGCGACGATGCTGACGCTGACGGCGTGCGCGGGACCGACGGAGACCCCCGCGACCGGCCCGACCCTGTCAGACGAGCCCGTGACGCTCAGCTTCACCTGGTGGGGCAACGACGTCCGCCACGGCATCACCGAGGAGCTCATCGCGGCCTTCGAGGCCGAGAACGAGAACATCACGATCGAGCCGCAGTACACCGACTGGGCCGGGTACTGGGACAAGCTGGCGACGACGGTCGCCGCCGGCGACGCCCCCGACATCATCCAGATGGACGAGAAGCAGCTGTCGACGTACGCCGCCAACGGCGTGCTGCTCGACCTCGGCACCCTGGGCGACCAGCTGCCGACCGGTGACTTCCCGGAGGCGGTGCTCGGCACCGGCGCCCTCGACGGCACGCAGTACGGCATCCCGGTCGGCATCAACTCGTACACCTACATGGCCAACGTCGACGTGCTGGAGAGCCTCGGCATCGAGCTGCCCGACGACGAGACCTGGTCGTGGGACGACCTGAACGAGATCGCCGAGGAGGTCACCGCAGCCAGCGGCGGCGCCGTCGTCGGCTCGCAGTCGTGGGGCTTCGAGGACGGCGGCCTCAACAACTGGCTGCGCCAGCACGGCGAGTCCCTCTACGCCGAGGACGGATCGCCCGAGGTGACGGCGAGCGCCAAGACGCTCGCCGCCTGGTGGCAGAACCTGCTCGATGTCACCGAGGCGGGCGGGACGCCCGACCCCTCCGCGACGATCGAGCGCGAGTCCGCGGGCCTCGCGGAGTCGTTCACCGCGACGAACCAGTCGGCCTTCGGCCCGTGGTGGTCGAACCAGGTCGCCGCGCTGCGTGAGGCGAGCGGCCAGAACCTCGTGCCGCTGATGGTGCCGACGCCCGACGAAGGCGAGAGCACGGCGGCGTACTACAAGCCGTCCATGTTCTGGTCGGCGTCGGCGAAGACCGAGCACCCGGCAGAGGTCGCGCTGTTCCTCGACTTCCTCTCGAACAGCGAGGAGGCGGCTGACCTGCTGCTCGCCGAGCGCGGAGTGCCCGCGAACGAGAAGATCCGCGAGTACATCACGCCCAAGCTCGACGAGGTCAACCAGGAGGTCGTCGACTTCCTCGACGAGATCGCACCGCGCGTCGGCGACGCCCCGCCGGCGACCCCGCCGGGCGGCGGCGCGATCGAGACGATCATCGACCAGCACACGCAGCGCGTGCTGTTCGGCGAGGTGACGCCCGAGGACGCCGCTGAGAGCTTCATCGCGGAGCTGCAGCAGGCCCTCGACGACGCCGCCATCTGACCGACGACCGGGCCGCGTCCTCCCGAGGCGCGGCCCGTCGTCCCCAGACCGCACGGGGCCGGACCGAAGTGATGAGGGGTCCGGTCCCGGGCGGGCATGCCGAGAACCGCCCGGCGACCGTCGCGGCGCAGAAGTCGCACGCGCGAATGCGCCGCACCGGGCTCGACGACGCCCAAGATTGAGAGAGGAGGGGATCCGTTGACCGAGGTCACATCGCGCCCGATCACGATGGCGCAGGTCGCGCAGCACGCCGGAGTGTCGCAGGCGTCGGTGTCGCGCGTCCTCAACGGCGTCGCCACCGTCGACCCCGCGATCGTCGCGAAGGTCAACCGTGCGGTCGCCGCGCTGAACTACTCGCCGAGCGAGGCGGCGCGCAGCCTCGTGCGGGGGAGCAGTCACACCATCGCATTGCTGGTGCCCGATCTCGAGAACCCGATGTTCCAGGGTGTGCTCAAGGGCCTGACAGTCGCTGCGGCCCGCGACGGCTACCGCGTGCTGGTGGCCGACAGCGCGGAGTCGGTCGGCGTCGAAGCCGACATCGCGAGCGAAGCGCGCAGCAAGTGCGACGCGCTCGTGCTGGTGTCGCCGCGGATGCCGGATGCCGAGCTGCGCGAGCTCATCCAGCGCACGACGCCGGTCGTCGTGGTCAACCGCCGTGTGGACGACACTGCCGCAGCACAGCTCTCGGTGGACTACGCCACCGCAGTCAAAGAGCTCGGCGCCCATCTGCGCGGCTTCGGCCACCGGCGCATCGCCTACGTCGCCGGACCCGCGCTCAGCTACGCGAACGAGCAGCGCGCACAGGGCCTCGGCGAGCTCGCCCGCGAGTACCCCGACCTCGAGTTCCTCACCATCCCGGCGGGCTCGAGCATGGAGGCGGGCTACGACGCCGCCGACGCCGTGCTCGAGACGGGCGCGACCGCCGCCATCGCCTTCAACGACCTCGTCGCGCTCGGGCTGATGTCCCGCCTGCGCGAGGTGGGCGTCGAGGTGCCCGAGCAGCTCTCCATCGTCGGGATCGACGACATCCCGCAGTCTCGTTTCGCCGCCCCTCCGCTGACGACGATGTCGGTTCCGCGGATCGAGATCGGGCGGCAGGCTTGGAATCGCATGCGTCAAGCACTGGACGGCGAGAACGCCGACCACCCCCTGTTCTATCGGCCCGTCCTGGTGGCGCGGCAGAGCTCCGGCCCGGCATCCCACGCGAGCGGCTGGGTGGGTCCCGCCCGTCCGGTGCTGCGCCTCGGATCGACCGTGGTCGCCCAGTACGAGGAGGGCGCGACCGTCGACTCGGTGCTGTCGCCACGGCCGTACCTCGACGCGGTGATCTCGCGGACCGGAACCCCGCTCACCGTCACCGAGCCGACCGACCACCCGCACCACCTCGGCGTCAGCCTCGCGATCGCCGACGTCAACGGCACGTCGTACTGGGGCGGCCGCACCTATGTGCGCGGCGAGGGCTCGATCATGGTTCCCAATCATGGCCGGCAGCGCCGCGACCGGCTGCACATCGACGGGCACTCGCTCGACGAGCGGCTCAGCTGGGTCGACGAGCACGGCACGACGCAGCTCGTCGAAGTGCGCGAGCTCCGGTCGGCCGAGCTCGAGAAGGGCTGGGCCCTGCGCTGGCGCAGCCACCTCAAGGCGACGCTCGACGCCATCACGTTCGGCTCGCCCGCGACCAACGGCCGGGAGGGCGCCGGCTACGGCGGCATCTTCTGGCGGTTCGCGCCCGAGATCGCCCGGGTGTTCAGCCCCGCTGGCGACACCGAGCGCGACGTGCACGGCGCGGCGACGCCGTGGCTGGCCTTCACCTTCCCCGACCGCGGAACGACGGTCGTGCTCACCCAGGGCGACGAGCGCCTGCCGTGGTTCGTCCGGTTCGCCGAGTATCTCGGCGCCGGTCCCTCGGTGGCGTGGGACGAGCCGCGCACGATCCCCGAGGGGGGAGAGCTGGATCTCGAGCTGACCGCCTACGTCCTCGACGAGGAGCTGGCCGACGCCGCTGCGGTCGAGGCGGCCCTTCCCGCGCTGCGCGCTCAGGCGGGACTGTGACAGGACTGCTCCGCGTCGGTGTCGCCGGTGTCCACGGACACGGCCGCAGCCACGTCGACGCCGTGCTCGCCGGCGCGGACTTCGAACTCGTCGCCGTCGCCGACCCCCGGGGCGGCGGCGACGTGCCCTCCTCGACCCGGGTGTTCGCCGACGCCGCGTCGATGATCGACGACGTCGAACTCGATGTGGTCGTCCTCAGCACGCCGATCCCGACGCACACCGAGCTCGCACGCCGCGCGCTCTCGCGCGGCGTGCATGTGCTTCTCGAGAAGCCCCCCGTGCCCTCGGTCGCCGACCACCACGCGCTCCTGATCGCGTCGGATGCCGCCTCCCGGTCGGTGCAGGTCGGCTTCCAGTCGCTCGGCAGCGCGGGTGTGGCGGCGACCGCCGAGACCCTGGCATCCGGCGTCATCGGGGACCTCGTGCACGTCGGCGCCGTGGGGCAGTGGTCGCGGTCGGAGCAGTACTGGCGCCGGGCGCCGTGGGCCGGCCATCGCGTCATCGATGGACGGCTCGTCGGCGACGGCGTCGTGACGAACCCGCTGGCCCATGCCGTGGCCACGGCGTTCGCCATCGCCGGGGCGGCCGCGCCGGACGACGTCGTGTCGATCGACGCGGACCTCCGCCGGGCGAACGACATCGAGACCGACGACACGTCGTCGCTCGTCGTGGAGCTGCGCGGGGGCGTCCGCGTCGCCGCGGGTCTCGCGGTGACGGCCGCTCGACGCCGCGAGCCGTACGTGCTGGTGCGGGGCACCCGTGGCTTCCTCGTGTACGTGTACACCCTCGACACGCTCCACGTGCACCGCGACGGTGCCGCACTTCCGCGCGCGTACGCGTTCGAACGCACCTCACTGCTCGATGATCTCGCCGGGCACATCCGCGACGGCCGTGAGCTGCTCGCTCCGCTGCACCGCACCGGCGCCTTCACGCGGGTGCTCGAAGCGATCGTGACAGGGCCGCCGGCTGCGCCGATCGATCCGGAACTCGTGCGCGTCGAGGGCGGGGGTGCCGGCGACGAGACGTTCCGCCGAGTGGTGGGCGTCGAGGACGCCGTCGAGCGGGTCGCGTGGGAGGGCCGCACGTTCCGTGAGCTCGGGCTGCTGTGAGCGGGTGGGGTTCGCTCCCTAGCCCCGGCGCGGTCCGACGCCGATGATGGCGGACGCGTCGTCGTCGACCGCTGCCGTGGAATTGCGGACGACGAGGGGCGACGACTCGTAGAGCCGGTTCATCGGCGCGTCGGGATCGTCGAGCTGCCACATGAGCAGCTGCACCGCCGCCCGGCCCTGCTGGTGCGGGCGCTGCTGCAGCGTGGTGAGGGAGAACATCTCGGCGTACGCGTGATCGTCGATGCCCACGACGCTCAGCCGCTCGGGAACCCGGATGCCGAGCCGGCGGGCGGCGATGATCGCGCCGACCGCGACCTCGTCGCACACGCCGACGATCGCCGTCGGGCGGGTGCGCCGGTCGCCCAGCAGCTCCACGGCGGCACTGTAGCCGCCGGGCAGCGCGACCTCGGACTGGACGTGACGAGCGGACGCCTCGAGCCCCGCCTCGCGCATGGCCCTGCGGTAGCCGTGCAGCCGGCGGCCGTCGCCGAAGCTCGTCCGGCGCCCGTCGGGGTCGCCGCCGAGGAAGACGATCTCGCGGTGGCCCAGGCCGATGAGGTGCTCTGTGGCGATGCGCGCGGCCGCCTCGTCGTCGATCGACACGGCGTTCGTGCCGACGTCGTAGCCGCCGACCGCGACCACCGGCTTGCCGAACGCGACCAGCCGCTCGAGTTCGCGGGCGCTCGGCTCGATGCCGACCGCGATGAGCCCGTCGAACCGCTTACGGGCGAGGAAGTGCTCGAACATCTCGCGACGCGCGGCCGACTCCGGCGGCGCGCCGTACAGGGCCAGGTCGTACCGACGCTCCAGCAGCGCGTCCTGGATCCCCTCCAGCACCTGGGCGAAGAACCAGCGGTCGAGCGACGGCATGACGACGCCGACGGTCTGGGTGCGACCGGTCACGAGGCTCACCGCACTGGTGGTGGGGACGTAGCCGAGCGTGGCTGCGGCATCCCTCACCCGCGCCCGCGTCGCCGCCGAGACGTAGCCGGACCCGGTGAGGGCACGGGAGGCCGTCGACTTCGAGACGCCTGCCGCGCGAGCCACGTCGGCGATGCCCGCCATCGGGTCCTCCTCGCCTCCGGGGACGCCGCCGTCGCCCGAATTGTGGAACCGGTTCCGGGCCTCATTGTGCCGTGAACGTCTCGTCGATGCCAGCCCGGCTTTCGGTGTTTACCGACTTGTGATCCACGGGCGTTGTGCCGTCATGCGGCATCCCCTACCGTGAACATGGAATCGGTTCCCGATTCACACGTGCGGGGCCTGAAACGCTGCCGGCCCCGCGGACTCGAAGAGGAGGCAGACGAACATGACTGCACTGCGATCACGTCGTCGACACGGCTACATCGCTCTGGGGATCGCCACCGTCGCGGCTCTGACTCTCGCGGGATGCGCCGAGGGCGCAGACGAGGGTGGGGACGGCGACGGCTCGCTCGAGGGTGAGACGGTTGAGATCTCCGGTGGCATCACCGGCACCGAGGCGGACTCGCTTCAGAAGTCGTTCGACCAGTTCACCGCCGACACCGGCATCGAGGTCGTCTACACGGGCGACAAGGGGTTCGAGGGCAACATCGTGACGAAGGTCGCCGGAGGCTCGGCGCCCGACATCGCGATCGTGCCGCAGCCCGGCCTCCTGGCGTCGCTCGTCGGCACCGGCGAGGTGCAGGAGGGCACGGACGAGGTCTCGGCGAACGTCGACGAGTACTGGGCTCCGGCGTGGAAGGACTACGGCTCGGTCGACGGCACGTTCTACGCCGCACCGATGCTCGCGAACCTGAAGGGCTACATCTACTACTCGCCCGCGAGCTTCACGGAGTGGGGCGTCGAGGTGCCCACCACGTGGGACGAGCTGCTCGAGCTCACCAAGACGATCCAGGAGAAGACCGGTCAGGCGCCGTGGTGCGCCGGATTCTCGTCCGAGGCCGCGTCGGGATGGCCGGGCACGGACTGGGTCGAGGACCTCGTGCTGCGCCAGGCCGGCGCCGACGTCTACGACAGCTGGGCAGCCGGTGACACTCCGTTCACCGACCCCGACATCGAGGCCGCGTTCGACCAGGTGGCGAAGGTCCTGCTCGACCCGAAGTACGTCAACGCCGGATTCGGAGACGTGAAGAGCATCAACTCGACCGCCTTCGGCGATCCCATCGCCTCGGCGGTGGCCAACGGCACGTGCGCGCTCACGCACCAGGGCTCCTTCCTCACGGCGAACTTCCTCGCCGTGCAGACGGCCGAGGGCGCGACGCCCGACGTCGCCGAGGATGGCGACGTCTACGCGTTCCTGATGCCGGGATTCGAGGGTGAACCGTTCTCGGTCGAGGGCGGCGGCGAGTTCGTCACCGTCTTCTCGGACGACGCCGCGACGCAGGCCGTGGCCGAGTACATGTCGACGCCGGAGTTCGCGGACGCGCGCGTCGCGCTCGGCGGCGCCATCTCGGCCAACACCGGTGCCGACCCGTCGCTCGCGTCGAGCAAGTTCCTCACGGACGCCATGACGGTCGTGCAGGACCCCGAGACGGTCTTCCGCTTCGACGCCTCCGACCTGATGCCGGCGACCGTCGGCTCGGGATCGTTCTGGCGCGGGATGGTCGACTGGGTCGACGGCAAGCCGACGCCGCAGGTGCTGGAAGACATCCAGGCAGGCTACGAGAACTGACGCACCGCGCCTCGGTGCCGGGTCTGCACGCTCTTCGGGCGGCGGACCCGGCACCGGGGTGACGTCATCCGTCGGCGTCGACGGGGGAAGGCAGAACATGTCTCAGACCACATCAGCGACGGAGCAGGCGGAAGCAGCGCCGCCGCCCGAGCGTGGCGGTAAGAAGCCGCCGTCGCGGACTACCACGCGGCTCGTCGTCACGATCGGCTTCATCCTGATCGCGGCGCTCCTGATCTTCCTCTTCCTCAGCCCGCCGGCACCCGACGCCCGGCCGACCTCGCTGGGGTTCTCGTTCAACTCGTTCTTCCAGTGGATCGGCAACCTGGGTCCACTCGTCCAGATTCCCATCGTCCTGCTGGTCTTCGGCGTGGTGGTCGCAGTTCTGCTGGTGCTCATCGAGTACGCGCCCCGCCAGGGCACGGGCTATTTCTGGCTGCGACTGGTCTCGTGCTTCGTGATCCCGCTGCTGGCGTTCATGATGCTGCGGCCGTATCAGAACGCCGTCATCTACGTGATCCCCATCGCGCTCATCGCGGGCGGACTGCTCTTCTACGCCGACTACCGCGCCCGCGAAGGCGCGGGGTATCTGTACCAGCTGACGCTGTTCCTGGCACCTGCGGCGATCCTGATCCTGATCGGCCTCATCTACCCGTCGATCGCGACGATCATCCAATCGTTCTTCGACAAGACCGGCGAGAACTTCGTCGGCATGGAGAACTACGTGTGGGCGTTCACGAACCCGCAGGGGTTCTGGTCGATCATCAACACGCTGATCTGGGCGATCTTCGCACCCATCTTCGCGACGATCGTCGGGCTGGCCTACGCCGCCTTCATGGAGCGCGCGCGCGGTGACCGCATCCTCAAGATCCTGGTGTTCATCCCCTTCGCCATCGCCCCGGTCAGCATCAGCCTCATCTGGAAGTTCGTCTACGACTACCGGCAGGGGGAGCAGATCGGAATTCTCAACGCGATCGTGGTCGCCTTCGGCGGAGAGCCGGTGAGGTGGCTGGACGTCTGGCCGCTCGTGAACACGTTCTGCCTGCTGTTCGCCTTCGTCTGGGCGCAGACCGGTTTCGCGATGGTGGTCCTGTCGGCCGCCATCAAGGCGGTGCCGGCCGAGCAGATGGAGGCCGCACAGCTCGACGGCACCAACGCGTGGCAGCGGTTCACCAACGTCACCGTGCCGGGAATCCGCACCGCGATCGTCATCGTCCTCACGACGATCACCATCTCCGCCCTCAAGCTGTACGACATCGTGGCGGTGATGACCGGCGGCCGGTCCAACTCGACGGTGCTGGGCTTCGAGATGGTGAACCAGCAGCAGCGTTTCCAGAGCTACGGGCATGCGGCAGCACTCGCGGTGCTGATCTTCGTGTTCGTCACCCCGCTGATCATCTACAACGTCAGACAGCTCCGCCGGCAGAGGGAGGTGCGGTGATGACCGCCGTCGACTCCAAGACGACCCCGCAACCCGACAGGGCGGCCGCGCGCAAGATCGCGCGCGAGACTCGTCGCAACGAGGCGCAGGCCCAGAAGCGCATGACGTCGCCCGTGGCGACGGTGATCGCCATCGCGATCGCCTTCCTGTGGACGATCCCGACGCTCGGGCTGCTCATCACGTCGTTCCGTCCAGGGGCGGATTCAGCGTCCTCCGGGTGGTGGACGGTGTTCACCAACCCCGACTTCACCCTCGGGAACTACCAGGCCGCCCTCACCTCCGGCGGCACGGCGCTCACGCTCGGCGAGTCGTTCCTGAACTCGCTCGCGATCACGATCCCTGTGACGATCTTCGCCCTCGCAATCGCGTCGCTGGCCGCCTATGCGTTCGCGTGGATGGACTTCAGGGGACGCGGCGTGCTGTTCGTGGCGGTCTTCGCGCTGCAGATCGTGCCCATCCAGATGGCGCTGGTGCCGCTGCTGAGCCTGTTCTCGCGTGGGCTCGAAATCGGCGACGTCGCGGTCTTCCCCGGCCTCGAGATGCGGGAGGTCGATCACAGCTTCGCGACGATGTGGATCGCGCACGTCATCTTCGCCCTGCCGCTGGCGATCTTCCTGCTGTACAACTTCATCGCCGAGATCCCTTCCGACGTGATTGAGGCGGCGCGGGTGGACGGGGCTGGCCACGGCCAGATCTTCTTCCGCATCATCCTGCCGCTGGCGACCCCGGCGCTCGCGTCGTTCGCCATCCTCGAGTTCGTGTGGGTGTGGAACGACCTGCTGGTGGCGACGATCTTCGCGCCGTCGTCCTCGCTGCCCATGACGCAGACACTGAACTCCCTGTCCGGGTCGTGGGGCGATCAGTGGTTCCTGATCTCGGCCGGTGCGTTCCTTGTGCTGGCGGTGCCGCTCATCGTGTTCCTCTCCCTGCAGAGGTTCTTCGTGCGCGGCCTCATGGCGGGCGCGACGAAGGGCTGACACGCCGGAGAACGGATGCCGCGGGCGGGCGTGTGACGTCGGCCCGCGGCATCCGTCTGTCCAGCGGGCGGCGTCGGCGTCAGCCGCTGCAGCCGAGGCGCGTCTGGATCGACTGCATCGCATCGATCTCGGAGGTCTGACCGCTCTTGATGGCGCCGGCGACCTCGAGCGCGCGAGGGTCGGTGCCGAGCTCGAGGAGCGCGTCCGCCATGGGGATCGCGCCCTCGTGGTGACGGATCATGAGCTGCAGGAACAGGCAGTCCGCCTCCTGCCCGGTGGCGGCCTGCAGGGCGGCGATCTCGTCTGCGGAGGCCATCCCCATGGCTTCGTGCGCCTCGTCCTCGGTCATCGCCGCGCCAGAGGCGCCGCCGTGCTCGTGGCCGTCGGCCGCAGCATCCATCCACTGCATCATCGGGCCGCCACGCTGGGGGAGGCCCCACTGCACGAGCCAGTCGTACATCTGACCCCGCTGGCCGGCCTGCCCGGTGGCGATGTCGTAGGCGAGGATGCGCAGCTCGTCGTCCTCGGTCTTGCCGTAGATCTCCATCGCCATCTCGATCGCCTGTGCGTGGTGCACCTGCATGTCGCGGGAGAATCCGGCCTCCGGCGAGCTCGTGCCAGGAGTCGTCGCGGCGGCCTGAGAGCCGAACGTCGAGAACCTTCCGACCGCGAAGCCCAGCGCCGCGATGAGCACCAGAGCGACGCCGATGACGAGCCATCGCCGGGTCGCCCCGGTCGACGCCTCGTCCGACACGCGGCGCCTACTTCTTACCCGGCGCGTCGAACGCGCCGGTGCAGGCCGCGCCCGGCTCGGGAGCGTTCGTGCTGTTCCAGTACGTCTTGATGAACTCCTCGATGCGCTCGTCGTCGGCGGAGTCGACCTTGAGCTGGGCGTTCCATGCGCTGAGGGCGATCGGGGTGTCCATGTCGTTGTACGGCGAGAGGACTGTGTACGTCGACGGGAGCGCGTCCTCGAGCTGGGCGATCTCCTCGTCCGACACCTGCGCGGGGTCGTAGGTGACCCAGACCGCGCCGTGCTCGAGAGAGTGGACGGCGTTCACATTGGGCACGGGCTCGGTGTAGACGCCGCAGTTCAACCACGCGACGTTGTGGTCGCCGCCCGCCGGGGGAGTCTGGGCGTACTCGACATCGCCCTCGACGTGGTTCGCCGTGTTCGTGAAGGTCTCGACGCCCTCGATGCCGCTGCCGTCGCTGTCGCCGCGCGCGTACGACGGCGCCGGGACGGGCGCGAACACGATGGAGGCGACGATCGCAGCCACGACCAGCACGGCGGCGGCGGAGCCGACGATCCACCACACCAGCTTGCTGCGACGGCGCTTGGCGAGCTGCTTCTGATACTCGGCGAGCTTCTCCTGGCGCTTCTGCTCGCGCTGCTGCTTGACGGTGAGGTCGATCTTCGCCTGCGTGGCCGGGTTGCCGCTCGTGCGCTTGTCGGTCGGGGTCATGCTCGTGATCTCTGCCAATCGATGAACAGGGGTCTGGGCGCCCGGCGCATGCCGCGGGACGGCGGATGACGGGTTGCCCACAATCCTATGCGAGCGCATGTGTCCGGTCCTGGGAAGGCGCCGACAGCAGTCGTCGGCACTCCCGGGTCGCGCGTGCGGCCGGGTGGAGGCATCCGTTATCATGGGAACTCGAATCGATTCGACCCTGCGGTCGAAACGTGGATCCCGGTGCCGATCGGCAGCGCCGGATGATCCGCTTCCCCTCGATCCGTCTCCCGCGCCCGCACCGCCTCGCCGCGATGTCGACGCCGTTCCCCCTACGCCGCCGTCGAATCTCCCGCCACGAAACGAAGCCCACTGTTGCTCGACACCGCATCGCTCCCCGTCCAGAAGCCCCAGACACCCGCTGAACGCCAGCACGAGCCTCAGCCTCTGCCGCATCCGCACCCGACGTCCACCGGTGCGATCCGCACGCTCGGGAGCAACCCGGCCACGGCGCCGATCGTGCTGCACCCCGGCGACTCGATCCCGCATCGTCGCCGCGTCCTCTACATCGTGCTGCTCGGCGCCCTGACGGCGCTCGGCCCGTTCACGATCGATCTGTACCTGCCGGCGTTCCCGGTGCTCGAGGCCGACTTCGACACCACGGCCGCCATGATCCAGCTCACCCTCACGGGCACGATGATCGGGTTCGCGCTGGGGCAGCTGATCGTCGGTCCGCTGAGCGACAAGGTGGGTCGCCGGGTGCCGCTGCTGTCCGTCACGGCCCTCCACGTAATCGCGAGCGTCGCCGCTGCGCTCGCCCCCACCCTCGAGCTGCTTTCGGTGGCGCGGGTGTTCCAGGGCGCAGGAGCCGCGGCGGGCGGCGTCGTGGCCGCAGCGATCGTGCGCGACCTGTTCGGCGGTCGTCGCCTCGTCGTCATGCTGTCGCGCCTCGCGCTCGTCTCGGGTGTCGCGCCGGTGCTCGCTCCGCTCGTCGGCTCGGCGCTCTTGGCCGTCATGCCGTGGCGCGGCGTCTTCGTCGTCCTCGCCGTGTACGGGGCGATCATGCTCGTCTCGGCGATGGTGTTCCTGCCCGAGACGCTGCCGCCGGCGCGCCGCCACGAGCGCGGCTCGACCACCGTGTGGCAGCGCTACCGGAGCGTCTTCAGCGACCGGGTGTTCATCGGCGTGCTCATCATCGGCGGCATGACGTTCTCGGGCCTGTTCTCGTACCTCTCGAGCTCGTCGTTCCTCTTCCAGCTCAGCTACGGCTTGAGCGCCCAGGAATACGGCCTGATGTTCGCCGTCAACTCGTTCGGCGTCGTGGTCGGTGTACAGACTGCGTCGCGCCTGGCGGCCCGTTTCGGCCCGCAGTGGGTCATGGCGTGGTCGACCGCGGTGCTCGTGGTGGCGGCCGCGGCCATCATCGTCACCGACCAGATGGGCCTCGGGCTCTGGGGGACGATCGTGCCCCTCTTCGTCTTCATGACCGGGTGCGGTTTCACGTTCCCGTGCGTGCAGGTGCTAGCGCTCGACCGTCACGGCAAGGCGGCGGGCACGGCGCAGTCGATCATCGGCGCGACGAACTTCGGCGTCGCCGGGATCATCTCGCCCCTCGTCGGGTGGATCGCGAAGGATGCGGGCATCACGGCCACGACCATGGCCTCTGTCATGGTCGGCTGCGCCGTGGTCGGCCTGCTGTCGCTGTGGCTCGTGGTGCGTCCGCGCACGGTCGAGCGGCTGGCTCCCTGATTCCGGCTCAGTCCGCTTGCGCGACCGGCTGCAGGCGGAAGAGGCGCACGGTGCGACCGGACTCGCGCTCGTAGTTGCGGTAGCCGGGCCACTGGGTCTCGATGCGCGCCCACACGGCGTCGCGTTCGGTGTCCGGCACCGGGGTCGCGCGGACGCGCATACGCCGCCCGCGGACGGTGATCGCGGCATCCGGATGCGCCAGCAGGTTCGCCGTCCATGCCGGGTGGCGGGCGCCGGCGAAGTTCGTGCCCGCGACGATCGCGCGCCCCTGACCGTCGGGCGTGTACATCAGCGCCGCGTCGCGGGGCTCGCCCGACTTCGCTCCGATCGTGTGCAGCACGAGCGACGGCACCAGCAGCGCACTCACCTGCACCCGCCCGTGTGAGATCCACGCGACGAAGCGCTCGACCGGCGGCAGCAGCAGTGGCCCCAGCACGCGCCGGAACAGCCGGGTGCGGGTGAGAGGCGCGACGATGGCACGGACGATGTCGACGGCCTTTGCTGGCATGGTCCCCATCCTGCCCGACGCCGACGGCGCCGTCACGGTCGGTGTGGCCCGGTGCGGCGGGAGGTTGTCAAGGGGTGCGCGGAAAAAGCCCGGATGAGGTGGATCGGGCGGCTTGCCAGGCAGAATGGGGCGATGACCACGACAGAGCGGCGGGTGGCGGTGCCCGTCGTCGCCTACCTGATCGCCGGGTCGGGGCTGGTGGTGCTGTCGTGCCTGCTCGGCTGGTGGATCTTCTCACGCGGAGAGGAGCCGTTCGCCGTCGACACCGCGTGGAACGCACTCGTCGCCGAGTGGTGGACCCCCTTCCTCACCGGCTTCTCGCACCTCATGGACTTCGTCGGCGGCGGCTGGTTCAGCGTGCTCGTGGTGCCGATCGGCGGGGCCATCGCGCTCATCGTGCTTCGGCGCCCCTGGGCAGCCGCGTACTTCCTGGCTGCCGAGGCGGTGTCGGCCGCCGGGGTGCAGGTGCTCAAGCACACCTTCGGGCGGGTGCGTCCGGAAGACATCCTCGTCCTGTCGGACTACGGCTCATACCCGTCGGGGCATGTGGCCAACGCGGCCACGATCGCGGTGGCGGCTGTCGTGATCTTCCCGCGGCTGTGGGTCGGCATCGTGGGGGCCGTGTGGGTGCTGCTGATGGCGTTCAGCCGCACTTACCTGCACGCGCACTGGCTGAGCGACACGCTCGGCGGCGCCATGATCGGTGCAGGGACGGCACTGCTGGTGGCGGGCGTCTTCGCGCTGCCGATGGCCCGGGAGGGAGCGGATGCCGCGGCGAAACGCCCGTGACTAGGCTGAGCGCATGACCGCGCCCGACTCGCCCGCGCCCGATTCCACCGCGACCGATCCGGCCATTCTCGCCGCCGAGGCTGAGCTCGCCCGGCTGCGCGCTGAGGCCGATGCGGCGGAGGCGCAGCTCAAGGCCGCACAGGCCAGGGCCGCGCTCGCGGCCGCCGAGGCCGCCGCCGCGAAGGCCAAGGCGACCGGCGCCCCCGACCGCGTGTCGGCGCAGCCGATTCCCGTCGTTCAGGATGCGGCTGCAGTCACGGATTCGGCAGGCCCCAGCAACGCCGGGGAGACATCCGGCGGCACGACCCAGGGGCCCGCGCGAGCGCCCAGCTCGCCTCCGGCGACGCAGGAACAAAATCCCCAACCGACCATCTCGGCAACGCAAGCAACCCCGACAGAACCCGACCAGCCGACCATCCCCCGAACGCAATCCGGCCCTCTCACTCAACAAGACATCGAGAAGATCACCACCGGGTATGTGTTCGACGAGACCACCCTCGATCTCGGCGCCCTGCTCAACGGCGACCCGGTGCCGTCGGCGCAGATCCGCATCCCGCTCGGCATGATGAATCGCCACGGGCTCGTCGCGGGAGCGACGGGAACCGGCAAGACCCGCACGCTGCAGGGGCTCGCCGAGCAGCTTGCGGCGAAGGGCGTGCCGGTGTTCGCGGCCGACATCAAGGGCGATCTGTCGGGCGTCGCGACGCCGGGCGAGCCGAGCGAGAAGCTGCTCGCGCGCACCCAGGCGATCGGGCAGGAATGGAAGCCCGAGGCGTCCGCCACCGAGTACTTCGCGCTGGGCGGCATCGGCAAGGGCGTCCCGGTGCGGGCGACGGTGTCGGGATTCGGGCCGCTGCTGTTGAGCAAGGTGCTCGGCCTTAACGACACGCAGGAGTCGAGCCTCGGCCTCGTGTTCCACTACGCCGATGCCAACGGACTCGCCCTCGTCGACCTGTCGGACCTGCGCGCCGTTCTCAGCCACCTCACCGGCGACGAGGGCAAGGCAGAGCTCAAGGAGCTCGGCGGGCTGTCGGCGGCGACGGCGGGCGTGATCCTGCGGGAGCTGATCACGTTCGCGGATGCAGGGGCCGACGTCTTCTTCGGCGAGCCCGAGTTCGACGTCGCCGACTTCATCCGCACCGCATCCGACGGGCGCGGCATCATCAGCCTGCTGGAGGTGCCGGGGGTGATCGACAAGCCGGCGCTGTTCTCGACGTTCCTGATGTACCTGCTCGCCGAGCTGTTCGAGATCCTCCCCGAGGTGGGCGACGCCGACAAGCCGAAGCTGGTCTTCTTCTTCGACGAGGCGCACCTGCTGTTCAAGGATGCGTCGAAGGACTTCCTCGCCGCGATCGTGCAGACCGTGCGGCTCATCCGGTCGAAGGGGGTCGGCGTGTTCTTCGTCACGCAGACGCCGAAGGACGTTCCCTCCGACGTGCTGGCGCAGCTGGGCTCGCGTGTGCAGCATGCACTGCGCGCGTTCACGCCCGACGATGCCAGGGCACTGCGCGCGACCGTGGGCACCTACCCGAAGTCCGGCTACGACCTCGAGCGCGTGCTGCAGGAGCTCGGCACCGGTGAGGCCATCGTCACCGTGATGAGCGAGAAGGGCGCCCCGACCCCGGTCGCGTGGACCCGGCTGCGCGCCCCCCAGGGCCTCATGTCCCCGACGCCCGACCCCGCCATCGAGGCCGCGGTGAAGGCGTCGCCGCTGCTCGCGAAGTACGGCACGGAGATCGACCGCGAGTCGGCGCGCGAGATCCTCACCGCGAAGATGAAGGCCGCCGACGACGCCGCCGCCGCGGAGGAAGCGGCCCTCGCGAAGGCCAGGGCCGATGCGGAGTACGCGAAGCAGAAGGCCGCCATCGACAAGCAGCAGGCCGCCGCCGACAAGGCGAGCGCCGCCGCCGAGAAGAAGGCGCAGCAGGAGTACGAGCGGCTGCTCAAGAAGACGGCGGGGACGACCCGCACGTCGCGGTCCGCCCAGAAGTCGCCGCTGGACCAGATCCTGAACTCCAAGTCGACGCAGACTATTCTCGGGGGAGTGATCCGCGGGATCTTCGGCACCGGCAGGCGCTGAGGCATCCCGACCCCGCCGGCGCACGTTCCCGAGCTCGCGCCGCGCTGCGCGCAGCGCTGCGACGCCCGCGGGCGGATCCCTCCGACCCGGAAGGCCCCCGCGTGCGCCGCAGAGCTGTCGCCATCGTCGCGCTGACGCTCGCCGTGGCGACCGCCGCGGCGGGGATCGCGCTCGCCGTCGCCGCGACGACGGCCGGCACCGACGCGCCGTCCGGGGCGTCGCCGGGCAGGAACGCCACGCCCTCGGCATCCGCTTCGCCCTCGATCCCCGTGACGGCCGACGACTACTGCTACGTCGAGGCGATGATCTACTACCGCGTCAAGGAGCAGGAGCTCGCACAGACGCTGCTGCGCAAGGAGGGCCTCGACGCCGGGGCGAGCGGCTTCGCCACCGGGATCGCCGCTCGAGACGAGGACGAGCTCGACGACCTGCGCGAGTGGTACGTCTCGTGGGTCGACGCGCGTCCGGCCGAGCCCCCCGCCGACGGACCCTGCGGCGGCCACGGCGCCGATCACGCGCAGATGCCGGGCATGCCGGCCTGGAGCACTCTGCAGGGCTTCGTCGACGCCCAGCACCCCGACGCCGAGCGCCGGTTCGCCGAGATCCTGCGCGACCAGAACACCGGCATGGTGGCGCTGGTCACCCTGATCCTCGACGGCGACCCGCATCCGGCCGTAGCGGACTCGGCGCAGCGGGTGCTCGAGCAGGCCGCCTCGGATGCCGCGATCATCGACGGGATCCTCGAGCAGGGGCCCTGACAGTACGCGATCGCGGATGCCGGGTGCCGCGTGGACGGCATCCGTCGGCTCCCGAGCCCGACGTCGCCGCAGTCTTCTCCGAGGGGGGCTGCGGCGCTGCGGTCACCAGTCGCTGAGCGCGCCGATCGGAGCGAGCGCACGCGCCGCGTCGCGCAGCGCGCCGACGTGGCGTGCGGCGACCGAGAGGCGCGAGATCGCGGTCGACAGAGTCACCGCTCCGACCGGACGGGCGGCCTCGTCGTGGATCGGAACGGCGAGGCAGCCGCGGTCGCTGCTGAGCAACGCGACCTGCTCGGTGTAGCCGCGGACC
Organism: Microbacterium sp.; assembly: GCF_036566905.1. Lineage (GTDB taxonomy): Bacteria > Actinomycetota > Actinomycetes > Actinomycetales > Microbacteriaceae > Microbacterium. The sequence continues at coordinate 49,207 of NZ_DATCVK010000224.1, forward strand.
GCATATGCCTCGTGGATGGCGCGGACGTCTCCGGACGCCGGGTCGACCCGCCAGCTCGGCGCCTGCTGCAGACGGCGGTCGGGATGGGCGACCAGCCAGAGGTGTCCGATCGCCGATCGCGTGGGGTCCGCCAGCAGCGCATCGGGGTCCGACAGCGGCTGGGCGGCGTCCTCGTCGAGCACCAGGAGCCCGGAGCGGTGGAAGGCGAACAGGTGCACCGCCTCGCCGGTGTCGCTGCGGAGGCGGTCCACGACCGCGGCGTGAGCCGGCCGCGTGCGGGCGCCCACGATCGCGGCGAGCTCGAGCACGCGCGTGCCGAGCAGGAACCCGGAGAAGTCCGGTCGCCGCACCAGGTACTCGTCCCGGACGAGGGAGTTGACCACGCGGTACACCGTCGCCCGCGGGGCGCCGACGGCGCGGGCGATCTCGGCCGCCGAGGCGCCGCGGTCGTCGCGCGCGACCTGCTCCAGGATCTCCAGCGCGAGGCCGAGGCCCTTCTCCGGAAGCCGGGTGTCGCCCGCGAGACCCGCGCCGCTCACGTCCGGGCCGGCCCTTCGATGCAGTCCGAGTCGATCGGCCAGTCGTGCACGCCGATCCGCGCGGCCACGCGCGGGTGGCGTGCGAGTCGCAGCGAGCCGGCGCCGACGACGACGGCGAGGATCCCGGCCGCCCACAGCAGCCCACCGGGATTGTCGCGCAGCGTCGCGGCGAGATAGAAGCCGAGTACGCACAGGAGGCCCGCGAGGGGGAGTGCGCTGATGGCAACGGCGCGCACCGTGAGCTCACCGATCCGCGCGAGGAAGACCGGCGCCGCCGCGCACACCAGCGCGTAGGCCAGCACGAAGCCGATGATCGACGCGGGCGAGGTGACGATCCGCATGTCCTGCCGGCCGCCGCCGACCGCGAGGATCGTGACCGGCACCGCCGTCACCACCGCCGTGAGCAGCACGCCGGCGACCGCGGGCACGCCGCGGCGCGAGACCCGGCCGAACACCATCGGCAGCAGGCCCTCGCGGCTCATCGCGAACCCGAGCCGCGTCGCCGCGTTCGTCATCGCCAGGGCGCACGCGAGGAACGAGATCGCCACGATGACGTCGATGAGGCCGGAGAGGCTCGTCACTGCGGCGAGGGATGCCGCGCCCGGCCGCTCGGCCACGATGGACAGCTGCGCGGCCGTCCCGACCAGCATGACCAGGCCCGTCGCCCCCACACTCACCATCACGGCGCGCGGCACGGCCGCGAACGGACGGCGCGTCTCCGGCCCGAGGGCGGCGCCGCTCTCGAATCCGACGAAGCCGATGAGGGCGAAGGCGACGCCCGTGATGATCGCCTCGAGCGAGAAGTCCGAGGGGCGGGGGACGAGCAGGCCCAGATCCCACCGGGTGAGGCTGAGGGCGACGATCGAGAGGACCAGCACCGTCACCACCGCAATCGACTCGAGCACCAGGAGCATGCGGGTCGACATCCGCAGTCCGCGGGCGACCACCAGGGCGATGATGCCGCCGAACACGGTGATGAGGACGACCACCAGCCACGGGGGAGCGGTTCCGCCGCTGAGGAGGTTCGCGAGGCGCTGGGAGCCCGACGCCAGCGTGTTCATCGCGACGGCGAGGTAGCCGATGCCCAGGGCCGCGCCGGTCACGAGGCCGACGTGGGAGCCGAGGCCGCGCGCCGCGAACGTGTACAGCGAGCCGGTGCTCGCGATGCGGCGGGCGAACATGCCGATCACCAGGCCCACGCCCACGACGAGGGTGATCGTGATCGCGATGTCGAGGAACGCGAACGATCCGCTGCGCGCGTAGGCGGCGGCGGGGTGGATCAGCAGGACGCCGGCCGGCGCGGTGGCCGCCACGGACTGCGCGACGACGTCGATCGTGTGGGCGTGGCGACGGCGCAGGCCCGCGAAGGGCGAGCTGGACCCGAGGTCGTTCCTCGGCCGCGCCTGCTCGATCGCGTCCGCGAGTGCAGTGCTCACGCGTCCTCCTCGGTGCCCGGCGCTCTCCGCGGTGCGGCTGGCCGTGACGCTACCGGGCGCGCGTTGCCGAAAACGGCGGCCCATGTTTCGGCCGCGTGACACGACGTGGGATCAGCGGGCCGGAATCGGCCGGCGTCGTCTCACCAGGATTTCGCTCGGCGTTCGCGACCCCATACGGCGGGGAAACGGCGCGGGCGAAGAATCGGCCCCGACGCGGGTGCGAGCCGCGTCACCGCCCTCGAAAGGAATCCTGTGACCGAACAACAGCTCTCTCCCGAGGGGGATTCGCCGCCCCCCTCGCGACAGCGGCCGACGCTCCGCGGCCGACTGCTCACACCGCGCGCCCTCGGCATCGGCTCCGCGGTCGCCGCGGCCGCCGCCGCCGTCGCGCTGGTCTTCGCGACGCAGACCGCCGTCCAGGCGACCTCGTCGCCCGAGACCACGGCATCCACACCCATCGCCGCCGACAGCACGGACGAGGACGCCCCCGAGAAGGCCGAGGAGGTCGCCAAGCCCGCGACGGTCGCGGCCGCCTACGACGCGCTCTCGGGAGCCGAAGTCGAGTACGTGCGCTTCGTGGGCGCACAGGACGCGGCGTTCGCGGCAGGCCAGGACGTGTTCGGCGAGCCGGGACTGCAGTTCCTCTCCACCGACGTGGCCGACCCGCAGGCGTACACCGACGGACAGCGCCGCCTGATCTCGCTGTACTACGACTACGCCACCAACGAGACGGTCAGCATGATCGTGAACGCGACGACCGGAGCGGTCGAGTCCGTGGACCGCGCCTCGGGCACGCAGCCCGCTCCGACGGATGCCGAGACCTCACTGGCGTGGGAGCTGCTGCTCGACTCCGACGCGGCGCAGCCCGTCGTCGACGAGTTCGCCGCGCTCACCGGCGGCTCGGTCCTGACCCCGGCATCCGCAGAGGTCCTGCTCACCGCCCACTCGTTCGTCACGGATGCCGGATCCTTCGGTGCCGAGTCGTGCGGCGTCGACCGGTGCGTGCAGCTGCTCGCCCAGGTCGACGGCGGCGCCTTCCTCACCACCAGCACCTACGTCGTCAACCTGTCGACGCGGGCCGTCCTGTCCATCTCATGACCATGGAGACCCTCCCGATGAAACGAAACCCCCTCCGCCGGCTGCTCGGCGCGGGCACCGCGATGGCGCTGCTAGCGGGTGGCCTCGTGCTGTCCGCACCGGCCGCAGCGTCCGCCCAGACGGTCACCGAGGCATCCTGCTCCGGCGACTCCCTCGTCTCGAAGACCCTCGAGTCCGGTTCCAGCTGGCAGATGTGCTGGCGCCTCGACACCTACCGCGGGCTCGTCCTCGACAAGATCGCCTACCAGCCGCGCGACGACGCGGCGCCGATCCTCGTGCTCGACTCGATCGCGCTCGCCCAGCTCAACGTGCCGTACGACACCGGCGCCACCGAGTACAACGACGTGACCACCTACCAGGTCGGCGGGCGCCGCCTGCAGGCCATCGCGGAGGTCGACTGCCCGGTCGGCGAGGTGCACAGCGCCTGGGTGGATGCGACCCGCGGCGAGATCCCCGCCATCTGCATCGGCGAGGAGGACTCGGGACTCGCCTACCGCTCGAACATCACCAACGATGCGCTGTACGCCGCGCAGGGCACCGACCTCGTGCTGCACAGCGTGTCGCGCATCGGCTGGTACGAGTACCAGACCGAGTACCGGTTCCACGACGACGGCGAGATCTCGGTCCGCCTCGGCGCCACCGGCGACCTCTCGCCCAACGACTACGTCGACGTCGTGAACCAGGGGTGGCCGATCGCCCCGGGCCAGGAGGACTTCGCGGTCAACCACTACCACTCGGCGTTCTGGCGCGTGGACTTCGGCATCGACTCCGGCGCCTCCCAGCAGGTCGAGAAGTTCGCGACCACGCCGACCGGCGAGTACGGCACCACGGGCGACACCGGCCACACTGCGATCCTCGAGACGCAGCTCACGCAGATCACGAACGAGACCAAGACGATGGGCTCGAACCGCGAGGCGTACCGGGTCGTGAACCCCGAGAGCATCAACGCCGACGGGCACGCCCGCTCGTACGAGATCATCGTGCCGCGCGACCAGGCGTACAACCTCAACCCCGAGACCGACTACGACATCGCGTTCACGTCGGCCAAGTCGGACGAGATCCACGCCAGCCACAACCTCATCCCGTCGAAGGCGGGGCAGATGGTCACCGACTACATCTCCGACGGCGAGCCGCTCGCAGACCCGGTGGCGTGGGTGAACGTCGGCTTCCACCACATCAACCGTGACGAGGACCAGAGCCCCATGCCGATCCACTGGCAGGGCTTCACCCTCTACCCGCGTGATTTCGCGGCGCAGAACCCGAACATCCCCGAGGGCCGCAAGTGGGTCAACGGCGACATGCGCGGGGTGCCGAACCCGAACATCACACCGACGCCGACCGCGTCGCCGACGCCCACCCCGACGGCGGAGCCCACCACGGAGCCCACGCCGACGCCCACCGAGTCCGGAAACGGCAACGGAAACGGAAACGGAAACGGAAACGGGAATGGCAACGGGAACGGGAACGGCAACGGGAACGGCAACGGCAACGGCAACGGGGGCTCGACGGCGCCCGCAGCCGCGCCGGTGACCTTCGGCAGCGCCGAGGTCGCGCCCGGTGCCGCGCAGTCGGCGACCGCAAGCGGGTTCACCCCCGGTGAGACCGTGAGCGCCGTGCTGCACTCCGACCCCGTCGACGTCGGCACGTTCGTCGCCGACAGCGAGGGAGTCGTCAGCGTCCAGTTCGTCGTCCCATCCGACACGCCCGCCGGCGAGCACTCGCTGGTCCTCACCGGGCAGACCTCGTCGGCCGTCGCCCAGGGATCGTTCACGGTGGCGTCCGCGTCGCCCGCGGCGATCTTCGGCGCACTCGCGACGACCGGGACCGACGCGAACAACTGGGCGCTGTCGGGCCTCCTGCTCCTGGTGGCAGGAGCCGGACTCGCGGCCACGTCGTGGCACCTGCGCCGTCAGCAGGCGGCCAAGGGACAGGCCGCGGCCTGATCCCCACCCGCGGGGCGGCGCGCCGGTCGCGTCGCCCCGCGGGAACCCTGTGTCGCGGAAGTCTCCGCCCGCGGCATCCGGAGCTGAAAGGACCTCCCTCATGCGCAGTCGTATCGCCGCCCTCGGCGTCGTGCTGGCCCTGTCGACCGCGACCGTGGCGGCGGGGGCCGTGGGGCTGAGTCTGACGACGAGTGCGGAGTCCGCGCCGCAGGCCGCCTCCGCGGGTGCGAGGACGGATGCCGCCACCACCGCCTATCCGACGGTGGCGGACCACTGCTACATCGAGGGCATGATCCCGCACCACGAACAGGCGCTCGAGCTCAGCAGCCTCGTGCTGGGCGCCACCGGGGTCCGCGAGCGCACGCGCGCGCTCGCCGAGTTCATCGTGGCCGACCAGGCCGCCGAGATCGAGACGATGCGGGCCTGGCAGAATGCGTGGCGCGGCGCGATCCCCGCCGGCGGTTCGAGCGGTGGGCACGAGGGTCACGGCGGCGCGCAGCCCGCCGGAGCCGTGCCGACCGGATGCGGCGATCACCCGCACACGCAGATGAAGGGCATGGCGAGCGCCGAGCAGCTCGCTGCGCTCGACACGGCCGAGGGCGACGCCGCCGACCGGATGTTCCTCGACCTGACGATCGCCCATCACGAGGGCGCGCTCGCGATGGCCGAGAGCGCGGTCCGCGAGGGATCCAATGCGTACGTGCGCTCGTCCGGCAAGCACGTGCTCGTCGAGCAGCAGCGCGAGATCGCGGCGATGACGGCGCTCCTCGCCGAGGCGCCGTGACGATCGTCGCCGGCTCGGCCGTGGTCCGCCCATCGCTCGGCGCCCGGCGACGGGTGCTCGTCTGGCTCGCAGCGCTTCTGATCCCCACGGGCGCAGCCCTCTCGCTCACCGCGGCCTTCGGTGTCGCGACGGTCCGCAACGACTCGATGAACCCGACGCTGCACAGCGGCGACACGGTGCTGTTCGACCGGTGGAGCCCGCCCGGGCGCGGCGACGTCGTGCTCCTCGTCGACCGCGAAGGATGGTCGGGTACCCAGGGCGCGCTCCTCGTGAAGCGGGTCGTCGGCGTCGCGGGCGACGTCGTGGTGTGCTGCGAGGCGGGAACCGGCCGGCTGCTCCTCAACGGCGCGCCGATCGAGGAGGCCTATGCCGGTGCGGTGCGGCCGGGTGGCGACATCCCGTTCCGTGTCGCCGTGCCCGAAGGTGCCGTCTGGGTCATGGGCGACAACCGGGCCGCATCGGCCGACTCCCGCGAGTCGGTGTCGGCGCCGGGACGTGGGGCCGTGGCACGCGACGACCTACGCGGTACCGCGCGTGCGTGGTGGGGCGGCTGAGCGCGCCGGACGACGCGCACGGACGGATGCCCGCGGTCGCCGCGTCCGTCATGCAAAGGCGTACTGCTCATGCGTCGTGAGGCGCCCTCGACGGTCTCGCGAGGCATAGCCTGGAGGTATGGCGACGAAGCCCCCGAGAGCCGACATCGACGAGACCCGCGTGCACGTGTCACGGCCCAAGAAGGTCGCCGTCGGCGTGCCCGCGATACTGCACGCGCTCGAGATAGCGAACGAGCAGATGGGTGTGGCGCGGTCCGTGCAGACGCTGCTGCGCGTCAACCAGAAGGACGGGTTCGACTGCCCCGGCTGCGCCTGGCCCGAGGAGGACAAGCGGCACATCGCGGAGTTCTGCGAGAACGGCGCCAAGGCGGTCGCCGAGGAGGCGACGCTGCGCCGTGTCGGCCCGGAATTCTTCGCCGCGCACTCGCTCGACGAGCTGCGCGGCCACGACGACTGGTGGCTCGGACAGCAGGGGCGGCTGACCCACCCGATGGTGCTCGAGGAGGGTGCGACGCACTACCGGCCCATCTCGTGGGACGACGCGCTGGCCTTGGTCGCCGATGAGCTGCGGGCGCTGGACGATCCCGACGAGGCCGTCTTCTACACGTCGGGCCGCACCTCGAACGAAGCGGCGTTCCTGTATCAGCTGCTGGTGCGGGGCCTGGGCACGAACAACCTGCCCGACTGCTCCAACATGTGCCACGAGTCCTCCGGCTCGGCGCTGACCGAGACGATCGGCATCGGCAAGGGCACCGTCTCGATCGACGACATCCACGAGGCCGACCTGCTCATCGTCGCCGGGCAGAACCCCGGCACGAACCACCCCCGAATGCTCTCCGCGCTCGAGAAGGCGAAGCAGCGCGGTGCGACGATCATCGCGGTGAACCCGCTGCCCGAAGCCGGACTGCTGCGCTTCGAGAACCCGCAGACGGTCCGGGGCGTCGCGTTCGGCGGCACGAAGCTCGCCGACCAGTTCCTGCAGATCCGCCTGGGCGGCGATCAGGCGCTGTTCCAGGCCATCGGCAAGCACCTTCTCGAGGCGGAGCAGACCGACGGAGGTGTGCTCGACCACGAGTTCCTCGCCGCGCACACCAGCGGCTTCGATGCCTACCGTCAGGCGATGGCGGATGCCTCGTGGCGCGACCTGGTCACCGCCACGGGCCTTCCCGAGAAGTCGCTGCGGCGGGTCGCCGAGACCGTACGCACGTCGAAGGCGACGATCGTGTGCTGGGCGATGGGACTCACCCAGCACAAGCACTCGGTGCCGACGCTGCGCGACGTGGTCAATCTGCTGCTGCTGCAGGGCAACATCGGCCGTCCGGGCGCGGGCGTCTGCCCCGTGCGCGGGCACTCCAACGTGCAGGGCGACCGCACCGTGGGCATCTACGAGAAGCCGTCGACGGTGTTCCTCGACGCCCTCGACACCGAGTTCGCCTTCGCCGCCCCGCGCGAGCACGGCTTCGACACGGTCGGCGCGATCCGCGCGATGCGCGACGGCCGCGTGCGGTTCTTCATGAGCATGGGCGGCAACTTCGTCTCGGCGACCCCCGACACCGCGGTCGTCGAGGCCGGCATGTCGCGCGTCGGACTCACCGTGCACGTCTCCACGAAGCTCAACCGCTCGCACGTCGTCACGGGGCGCCGTGCCCTCATCCTGCCGACGCTCGGGCGCACCGACCGCGACCGCCGTGGCGGCCGCGAGCAGCGGGTCACCGTCGAGGACTCCATGGGAGCCGTCCACGCCTCCCGCGGCCGTCTGGCCCCGCCGTCCGAGGAGCTCCTCAGCGAGGTCGCGATCGTCGCCCGGCTGAGCGCGCTCGTCTTCGGGTCCGCGGGTGTCGGCGGAGCGGCCGGCCGACCGTCGTCGTCGCGAGATCAGGTGATATCGAGGGGGAAGGACGGTCCGGGCGGGACTCGTCCTGAGCCGGTGACATCACCTGAGCCGGTGACGGATGCCGCGGACGGCGCGACGCGGCATGACCGCGGGTATCCCGAGCGGTCACCGCGCGAGGAGGCTCGCACCGACGGTCCCGATCCGGCCGGGTTGCGGCATCCGTCCAATGTCCCGCACGCGGACTGGACGGCGCTCGAGGCGGACTACGCGCTCATCCGCGGCCACATCGCGCGCGTCATCCCCGGGTTCGACGACTACGAGGAGCGCATCGACAAGGGTCGCACGCTGCACCTTCCGAACGGGCCGCGCGATGCGCGCTCCTTCGCGACACCCGACGGCAGGGCACGGTTCACCGTGAACCCGCTGGAGTATCCGCGGATCCCGCGCGGACGCCTGCTGCTGCAGACGGTGCGCTCGCACGACCAGTACAACACCACGATCTACGGCAAGGACGACCGGTACCGCGGCATCCATGGCGGACGCCGCGTCGTGCTGGTGAACGCCAAGGACATCGTCGCGCTGGGCTTCGCCGAGAACGACATCGTCGACCTCGTGTCGGAGTGGAGGCGGCCGGACGGCACCATCGAGGAGCGACGGGCCGAGGAGTTCCGCATCGTCGCGTATCGCACGCCCCGCGGCAACGCCGCCGCGTACTACCCGGAGACCAACGTGCTGGTGCCCCTGGACTCCGTCGCCGACGTCTCGGGAACGCCGACGTCCAAATCGGTGGTGGTGCGGCTCGCACGCCGCACCTGAGAGCCCGGCGCGTGCCTAGGCTGGAGGCATGACCCGCGCCGCCGTCATCACCGTCTCCGATCGCTCCGCCGAGGGCGCCCGCCCCGACACCAGCGGGCCGATCGCGGTCTCGGCGCTGCGGGATGCGGGCTTCGACTGCGCCGACGCCGTCGTGGTGGCCGACGGTGCCGACAGCGTCGAGCGCGCGCTGACCGCCGAGGTCGTCGCCGGTGTGAAGCTGATCGTGACCACCGGCGGCACGGGGGTCTCGCCGCGAGACCAGACGCCCGAGGGCACCGCCCGCGTCGTGACCCGCCAGGTGCCGGGCATCGCCGAAGAGCTGCGGCGACGGGGTGCGGCCGAGAAGCCCGCCGGCATGCTGACGCGCGGGATCGCCGGCGTCGTCGACCCGCACGGCGCGCTCGTCGTCAACCTGCCCGGGTCGCCGGGCGGCGTGACGGACGGGATGCCGGTGGTGCTCTCGGTCGCCCGTCACCTGTTGGACCAGCTGGGGGGAGGAGACCACTGATGGCCGTGTCGACCGACGCCGTGCGCGTCGCCGCCATCAGCGGCGAGCCGCTCGATCTCGACGCGCACCTGCGGGCTGTCCACGATTCCCGCATGGGCGCCGTGACGACATTCGTCGGTCGCGTGCGCGATCATGATCCGGATGCCGCGACCGCCGTCGTCGCCCTCGAATACTCGGCGCACCCCGACGCCCAACCTGCGCTCGCCCGCCTGGCCGCCGCGGCGATCGGAGCCACCGGCGCGCTGGTGGCGGTGTCTCACCGCGTCGGCACGCTGCACGTCGGGGACGCCGCCGTCGTGATCGCGGTCGCGTCCGCACATCGCGCCGAGGCGTTCGCGGTGTGCCGCACGCTCATCGAGACGATCAAGACCGACCTGCCGGTCTGGAAGCGCCAGGTCGAATCCGACGGCACCGCCACCTGGCTCGGCCTCGGCGGCTGAGCCCGGCGGCCGAGGACCGCCGCAGCCCGGAAGGGGATCAGCCGCCGGCGAAGGGCGGCAGCACGTCGACCAGGTCGTCGCTGCCGAGAGGCGTGTCGTCGTCGACGCGTGCGCCCCCGACGAGCACGGCGCAGCGGGGGAGGATGCCGCCCAGCCCGGGGAACTCCTCGGACACGGCGCGGCGGAGCTCGCCCAGCGTCGCCTCGGTACGGCGCTCGGAGTCCCGGCCGGTCGCCTCCTGCGCGGCGGCGAAGTAGCGGACGACGGCCATCAGGCCTCGTGCTCCCAGTCGCCGGCGAGTGCGGTGATCGCGGCCACGGCGGACGCGATGTCGGCCGGAGAGCCGCCGTTGCGACCCGCCACGAGCCCCGCCACGAACGCGCTGAACGGCGCCGCCGGGCGCGCCACACCGACCGCGACGTCGCGTGCCAGATCGAGGATCAGCGACACCGGCACGTCTTCGGGTGCGAGACCGAACCGCTCGCGCAGCGCGGCGGCCCAGGCGTCGAGCGCCTCGGGGGGAAGGGTGCGGGACTGCTCGCTCATGGCGACTCCTCCAGGGTGGGGTGCGCGTGGTCGGCCCGCGCGCGGGCTTCGTTCAGATCCTCCCACGTGTCGATATCGCGGGTCAGGGCGTCGGGCGCCGCGATGACCGCGATCGCCAGATCCTCGACGAGCGTACGCATGGGTTGGTCGCGTCCTCCGTCGGGGAGAGCGGATGCGGCCTGCCGCAGCGCCCGCGTGCGGTAGACGGCCGTCAGCCACTGAGGTCGGCTCGACGCGTCGCCGAGGCAGAGACCCTCGGTGTCGGAGGGGAGCAGGGGCAGATCGTCCACCAGCCGTCGGACTGCCGCATCGACGCCGGGGAGGTCGCAGGCCAGCACCAGCGTCCACTCCGGGTCGTCCTCCGCCGGCCAGGATGCCAGCGCGGCGACCACGGCCGCGGCCGGGCCGCCGAACGGCGGATCCTCGCGCACCCATCCGACGGGGAGGCTCTCGTCGAGCACCGCTGCCACGACGGTGAGAGGCCGGGCGCCGGCATCCGTCGCCGCGCTCACCGCCGCCGACAGCAGCGTGCGCCCGCCCACCTCGAACAGCGGTTTGACGGCGCCGTCCACGCGGGTGCCCCGCCCGCCCGCGAGCAGGATCGCGCCCAGCCCGGCGGGAACGGCGGGTCGCGGGGCGGCCATCAGCTCTCGCCCGGGCGGTGCCAGTCGCCGCTCTTGCCGCCGGTCTTCGTGACGATGCGCACGCTCTCGATGGACGTGCCCTTGTCGAGTCCCTTCACCATGTCGACGACGGCGAGCCCCGCCACCGAGACGGCGGTCAGCGCCTCCATCTCGACGCCCGTCCGGTCGGCGGTGCGCACCGTCGCCTCGATCGCGACGCCATCGTCCTCGACTGCCAGGTCCACGGCAGCGCCGTGCACGCCGATGACGTGCGCGAGCGGCAGCAGCTCGGGGGTGCGCTTGGCGGCCTGGATGCCGGCGATGCGGGCGACCGCGAGCACATCGCCCTTCGGCACCGACCCGTCGCGCAGTGCGGCGACGACCTCGGGCGTGCAGCGCACGAAGGCGCGGGCTGTCGCGGAACGCACGGTCGGCTGCTTCAGCGTGACATCGACCATGCGCGCGTTCCCGGCATCGTCGAGGTGCGTGAAGGTCGGCGGTTCGGGCGTGCTCATGAGATCAGCATGACATCGACGACATCGCCCGCCGCCACCGCGTCGACCTCGGCGGGCACGACGGCATACGCCTCGGCCCGGCCGAGTCCGCCGGCGAGATGGGATCCGCCGCTCGTCGCCGGGACCGCGAGCCAGGCCGCCGGGTGGGAGCGGTCGATCGTAACGGGCAGGTACTGGCGCCGCGCCGGCGGCGTGCGCCAGCCGGCTCCGGCCTGCAGCGCGATGACGGGTCGGTCGATGCTCCGGCGACCCTGAAGGCGCAGCAGCGCCGGTCGCACGAACACCTCGAACGAGACCGCCGCGCTGACCGGGTTGCCCGGCAGCCCGAACAGCAGGGTGCCGGCGCCGAGACGGCCGAAGCCCTGCGGCTTGCCGGGCTGCATCGCCACCTTCGAGAAGACCATGGTCTCGGCGAGCGTGGTCTTGACCACCTCGTAGGCACCCGCGCTGACGCCGCCGGAGAAGATCACGACGTCCGCGCGATCCGGCGACCGCGGGTTCGTCACCTCGGTGAGCAGGGCGTCGAGGGCCCCGCTCTCGTCGGGAACGCTCGCCCGGCGCACCACATCCGCGCCCGCCTCCGTCGCGAGTGCGGCGAGCAGGACGCTGTTCGACTCAGGGATCTGTCCGCGTCGCAGGGGGGATCCCGGCTCGACGAGCTCGCTCCCCGTGGAGATCACGGCTACGCGTGGACGCCGCGCGACCACGATCTCGGCGACGCCGGCCGCGGCCGCGGCGGCGACCTGCAGGGGGCCGAGCAGTTCACCGGCGGGGAGTACTTCGTCGCCGGCGCGCGCGTCCTCACCGGCGCGACGGATGTGGGCGCCCACGGCACGCGGGGCCTTCTGCACCGAGATCGAACCCAGGGAGTCGGCGAGCCCGCCGGTGGTGTTTTCGAACGGGACGATCGTGTCGGCAGCGACCGGGACGGCCGACCCGGTCATGATGCGCGCAGCCTGGCCCGGAGCGAGTGCCGGGTCGGCGTCGGTGCCGGCGGGCAGGTCGGCGACGACGCGGAGCGTCGCCGGCGCGACGGCCACGTCCTCGAAGCGAACCGCGAACCCGTCCATCGCCGAGTTGTCGAACACCGGGATGTCGACCGCGGCCCGCACCGGTTCACGCAGCGTGCGGCCGTGTGAGGCGGCGATCGCGACGCGCTCGGTCTCCAGCGGATCGGCGGCGGCAAGCACGTCGGCGAGGTGCTCCTCGACGGTGCGCAAGCCGCTCACGCGCGCACCGCCGCGCCGGCCGCGTCGCGGTTCCACGCGTCCATGCCGCCGGCGAGGACGGACGCCTCGATCCCTGCGGCACGCAGAGCCGCCGCCGCGCGCTGCGCGCGCATGCCGACCTGGCACACCACGATCACACGGGGAGCCTCCACTCGCCGCGGCTCGGCGAGCACGTCGCCGAGCGGCAGCAGCATCGAGCCCGGGATGACGCCGCGCGCGGTCTCGAACGGCTCGCGCACGTCCAGGAGCACGGCCCCCGCGCGCTGGGCGGCGAGCGCCTCTGCCGGAGTCAGCTGGGAGATCGGTGCGGGGCGGGTGGGCTCAGCCGCAGCCTGCGAGCCGGCGCTCGCCCCCGCGGCGCCGGTCGCGACGTCTG
>NZ_DATCVK010000225.1:0-15156 GCF_036566905.1 Microbacterium sp.
TCGGGAGTAGACGGCATGCATCCAACTTACATGTGACTTGACATGCATCCCAACTACATGTCACACTGCATGTACATGCACTTCGACATGTAAAACGCGGCGGCTTCTCATGCCGCCCCTCCCAAAGGACTTCACACATGAACGACATCACCGACAACGAAGAGAACGACAACGAGAACGAGAACGATGCTCCCCGCCCCACCGACCGCCGCCCTCTGGGCTACTGGCTGCGTGTCGTCGACGCGCTCTTGACGCGCGAGTTCGCGGCAGCGCTCGAGGCCGAAGGCGTCACCCGCCGCGACTGGATGCTGCTGAACGTGCTCTCGGGCGACGTCGACGCCCCCGAGTTCCGTGAGCGCCTCGCCCGCAAGGGCAAGCGCCTGCGCGGCCTCGAGGAGCGCGGCTGGGTCGTCGAACGCGGCGACGGAACGTGGGCGCTCACCGAGCTCGGCCGCTCCGAGAAGGAGCGCATCGGCGCCATCGTCGACGGCATCCGCTCGCGGATCGTCGCCGCGGCCGGCGACGACGAGGCGTACGCCGCGCTGACCGCCTCGCTCGAGGCGATCGCCCGCGAGCTCGGCTGGGACGAGAGCGCTGCAGGCCGCGAGCGCGGCTTCGGCGGCTTCGGCGGCTTCGGAGGGTTCGGACGGCCCGGCTTCGGCCGGGGCGGCGCCCCTGCCTTCGGGCCGGAGTTCCGCGGCCACGGCTTCGGACCGGGCTGGGGGCCGGGATTCGGCGGGCGTCCGCGCCCGTTCGACCCTGACATCCACGACGGCTACGGGCACAACCGCCACCGCGGCTTCGCTCCCGGGCGCCCCGGCCACCCGGCCGAGCGCTTCGACGAGCCGATGCGCGGCTACGGCGAGCACGGCTGCGCGGGCCACCACCCGCATGCCGGCCACAGCCACCGCGACCACGAGGGCGACGAGCAGGGCGACCACGGTCATCACGGCGGTCCCCGGCACCACGGCGACCGCGGTCGCGGCCACCACGGCGGTCAGCGCACCGAGCGCGCGTACGAGCGCGGCTTCGACGCCGGGTTCGCCCGAGGCCGCGAGGCCGGAGCCGCCTGACCCCGGCATCAACTCCGCTCGCCTGTCACGATCTGCGGCCGCCCGCCGCACCTCGTGACAGGCGAGCAGTGTATGTATGCCGACGCCCTGTCACGCGTGCGTCACACGCGGAGGGCAAAATGGGCAGGTGACCAACGCGCCCGCGCTCCTCGCCATCTCGCACGGCACGGCCTCGCCCGCCGGACAGGCGGCCGTCGCGGGACTGGTGGATGCCGTCGCACGGCGGCTCCCGGACGTGACCGTGAGCCTCGGGCACGTGGACGTGCAGCAGCCCGATGTCGCGGCATCCCTCGACGCGATCCCGCAGGGCACGCCCGTCGTGATCGTCCCGCTGCTGCTGTCGGCCGGGTACCACGTGCGCGTCGACCTCATCGCCCAGACCGCCGGCAGGGAGGGCGTCGTCATCGCCCCCGCGCTCGGCCCCGACCCCCGGCTCGTCGATGCGCTCGCGGCACGCCTCGCGCCGCTCGCACCGGCCTCCGACGACGCTCTCGTGCTCGCGGTGGCGGGCTCCAGCGACGACCGGGCGAACGAGGACTGCCGCGTCACCGCGAGGATGCTCGGCGAACGCCTCGGGCGCGAGGTGTCGGTGGGCTTCCTCGCCGCCGCCGACCCGCGCCTCGATGTCGCGGTAGCGGAGGCCGCTGCGACGCCGGCAGCGCGCACCCTGGTGGCGGACTACCTCCTCGCCCCGGGCTACTTCC
Organism: Microbacterium sp.; assembly: GCF_036566905.1. Lineage (GTDB taxonomy): Bacteria > Actinomycetota > Actinomycetes > Actinomycetales > Microbacteriaceae > Microbacterium. Next base: position 1,778 of record NZ_DATCVK010000225.1, read on the forward strand.
ACGACCTCGCCGTGCGGATGGCGGCCGGTGCCCCCGTGGCGCCACCGCTCCTCGGCGACGACGAGCCGCCGGCATCCCTGATCGACATCGTCGTCGATCGCTACCACGCCGCCGCGGGCTTGTCGGACTGAGTCCACAAACGCGCCCACCCGCAACTGTGTGACGCCCCGTTACGCCGGTTAACGGCTCTTGACGTTCGGATAGGCCCCCGGGCCGCTCGCTTCTAGCCTCGCGGAATGGACTCGTTAGAGTCCGCCCCGGGGACGCCCGGGATCACCCGGAGGCCATCGTGACCATCAGCGAAACCGAAGCGCGCGCTGCGTCGGACCGCCCGCGCGCCGCCGTGCGACCGCCGCGGGCGTCGTCGAAGCCGAACGGCCAGTGGAAGATCGACGGCACCGCGCCGCTCAACGGCAACGAGGAGTGGAAGCAGGTCGACAACGGCCTGAGCGTCCGCGACCGCATCGAGCAGACCTACTCGAAAGGCGGATTCGCGTCGATCGACCCGACCGACCTGCACGGCCGGTTCCGCGTGTGGGGTCTGTACACCCAGCGCAAGCCCGGGATCGACGGCGGCCGCACCGCGACCCTGACCCCCGAAGAGCTCGAGGACGAGTTCTTCATGCTGCGGGTGCGCATCGACGGCGGCCAGCTGACCACCGCGCAGCTGCGCGTGATCGCCGGCATCTCGACCGACTTCGGCCGCGACACCGCCGACATCACCGACCGCCAGAACATCCAGCTGCACTGGATCCGCGTCGAGGACGTGCCTGAGATCTGGCGCCGCCTCGAGGCCGTGGGCCTGCAGACCACCGAGGCGTGCGGCGACGTGCCGCGCGTGATCCTCGGCTCTCCGGTCGCGGGCATCGCCGCCGACGAGCTCATCGACCCGACGCCGCAGATCCACGAGATCACCGCCCGCTTCCTGGGCGACGAGACCCTGGCCAACCTGCCCCGCAAGTTCAAGTCCGCGATCACGGGGCACCCGAGCCAGGACGTCGTCCACGAGATCAACGACATCGCCTTCGTCGCGGTCGAGCACCCCGAGCTGGGCGTCGGCTACGACCTGTGGGTCGGCGGCGCGCTGTCCACCACTCCGCGTCTCGGCGAGCGCCTCGGCGCGTTCGTGCGGCCCGACCAGGTCGCGGATGCCTGGCACGGCGTCACCCAGATCTTCCGCGACTACGGCTACCGGCGCCTGCGCAACAAGGCGCGCCTGAAGTTCCTGCTCGCCGAGTGGGGCACCGAGAAGTTCCGGCAGGTCCTGCAGGACGAGTACCTCGGCTATGCCCTCCCCGACGGCCCCGCCGCCCCCACCCCCGCGACTCCCGGCGACCACGTCGGCGTCCACGAGCAGAAGGACGGCCGCTTCTACATCGGCGTCACGCCCATCGTCGGCCGCGTCTCGGGCCCGACGCTCGCCAAGCTCGCCGACGTCATCGAGGCGCACGGCTCGAGCCGCCTGCGTACGACGCCGCACCAGAAGCTCGTGATCCTCGACGTGCCGGCCGAGAACGTCGAGCCGCTGATCGCGGAGCTCGACGCGCTCGGGCTGCAGGCGCGTCCGAGCCTGATCCGCCGCGGCACGATCGCCTGCACCGGCATCGAGTTCTGCAAGCTCGCGATCGTCGAGACCAAGGTCAACGCGACCGCCGCCGTGCTCGACCTCGAAGAGCGTCTCAACGGCTTCGAGCTGCCGCATCCGATCTCCCTCCATGTCAACGGATGCCCCAACTCGTGCGCGCGCATCCAGACCGCCGACATCGGGCTCAAGGGCCAGCTCGTCACCATCGACGGCGAGCAGGTGCCCGGCTACCAGGTGCACCTGGGCGGCGGACTCGCCTCGCAGGACCGTGACGAGCCTGGCCTCGGGCGCACCGTGCGCGGCCTCAAGGTGGCCGCCGACGGCATCGCCGACTACGTCGAGCGCGTCGTGACCCGCTTCCTCGCCGACCGTGAGGCCGACGAGACCTTCGCCCAGTGGGCGCACCGCGCCGAAGAGGAGGCGCTGCAGTGACCGTCTCACTCGCCCCCCGCGTCGCCGTCAAGCGCACGCGCGAAGAGCTGAAGGCCCTCGCCGAGCAGGGCAACCTGGAGCTCGGCAGCCTCACCGACCACGAGGCATCCGCCGCCGAGGTGGTGGCGTGGGTCGCGCGCAACTTCGGGACGGATGCCGCCGCCGTCGCCTGCTCCATGGCCGACGCCGCGCTCCCCCACCTCGTCGCCGAGCAGCTGCCCGGCGTCGACGTGCTGTTCCTCGACACCGGCTACCACTTCACCGAGACCTACGCGACGCGCGACGAGGTGCAGCGTGCGCTCGACGTGCGGATCGTCGACATCACCCCCGACCAGACCGTCGCCGAGCAGGACGCCGAGTTCGGCGCCCAGCTCTTCGCCCGCGACCCCGGCCTCTGCTGCGCCCGCCGCAAGGTCGCCCCGCTGCAGGACGCCCTCGGCGGCTACGAGGTGTGGTTCACCGGCGTGCGCCGCGATGAGGCGCCCACGCGCACGAACACGCCCCTCGTGACGTGGGACGAGCGCAACGGGCTCGTCAAGGTCAACCCGGTCGCGGCGTGGAGCTTCGACGACGTGCTCGCCTACGCCACCGCGCACAAGGCGCCGGTGAACCTGCTCGTCGGGTTCGGCTACCCCTCCATCGGCTGCGAGCCGTGCACGAAGCCGGTCGCGGCCGGCGAAGACCCCCGGTCCGGCCGCTGGGCCGGGCTCTCGAAGACCGAATGCGGGCTCCACGAATGACCCTCTCGAACACTCAGAGCGTTTCGTCTCGCTTGTTCCTCGCTCGCTCAACGACCGAGGTTCCGGTCGTTGAGCGAGCGAAGCGAGACGAAACGCCGCTCTCGACGCTCGACCTCCTCGAGGCCGAGGCGATCCACGTGATCCGCGAGGTCGTCGCCGAGTTCGAGCGGCCCGTGCTGCTGTTCTCCGGCGGCAAGGACTCGGTCGTCGTGCTGCACCTGGCGACCAAGGCGTTCGCGCCCGGCCGCGTGCCGTTCCCGGTGCTGCACGTCGACACCGGGCACAACTTCCCCGAGGTGCTGGCCTTCCGCGACGAGACCGTCGAGCGGCTCGGCATCCGTCTGGAAGTCGCCCGTGTGCAGGACTACATCGACGACGGTCGCCTGCAGGAGCGCGCCGACGGCACACGCAACCCGCTGCAGACCGTGCCGCTGCTCGACGCCATCGCCGCCGGCCGCCACGACGCCGTGTTCGGCGGCGCCCGCCGCGACGAGGACAAGGCACGCGCCAAGGAGCGCATCATCTCGCTGCGCGACGAGTTCGGACAGTGGGATCCCCGCAACCAGCGCCCCGAGCTGTGGAGGCTCTACAACGGGCGCCACACGCCCGGCCAGCACGTGCGGGCCTTCCCGATCTCGAACTGGACCGAGCTCGACGTCTGGCGCTACATCGAGCGCGAGCGCATCGCGCTGCCGCCGCTGTACTTCGCGCACGAGCGCGACGTCTACGCGCGTGACGGCATGTGGCGACCCGTGGGTCCGTTCTCGCCGCCCCGCGAGAGCGAGCGCGTCGAGCGCCGCACCGTGCGGTACCGCACCGTCGGCGACATGAGCTGCACCGGAGCGGTGGAATCGGATGCCGCGGACCTCGCCGCGATCGTCGCCGAGGTCGCCGTCTCCACCCTCACCGAGCGCGGCGCGACCCGCGCCGACGACCGCCTCAGCGAGGCGGCCATGGAGGACCGCAAGAAGGACGGGTACTTCTGATGACTGTTCTCACCGCCCATGACTCGGCCCCCGAGCATGTCGAAGGGGCGCTCCGGCCCGTTGCTGAGCCCGCCGACGCACAGCGACCGGACTCGGGCACGCTGTTCCGGTTCGCGACCGCGGGATCGGTCGACGACGGCAAGTCGACGCTGGTCGGCCGGCTGCTGCACGACTCCAAGGCGATCCTCGCCGACCAGCTCGAGCAGGTCGCCCGCACGTCCGCCGACCGCGGCTTCGCGCACGGCGACTTCGACTTCGCGCTCCTCACCGACGGCCTCCGCGCCGAGCGCGAGCAGGGCATCACGATCGACGTCGCCTACCGCTACTTCTCGACGGGCACGCGATCGTTCATCCTCGCGGACTGCCCGGGCCACGTGCAGTACACGCGCAACATGGTCACCGGCGCGACGACCGCCGACGCCGTCATCGTGCTCGTCGACGGCCGCAAGGGCGTGCTCGAGCAGACCAAGCGGCATCTCGCCGTCGTGGCGCTGCTGCGCGTGCCCCACGTGATCGTCGCGGTCAACAAGATCGACCTGATCGGCTTCTCGGCGGATGCCTTCGCCGATGTCGCCGGGCAGGCCCGGGCCGTCGCCACCGAGCTCGGCATCGAGGATCTGCACGTGCTGCCCGTGTCGGCGCTCGAGGGCGACAACATCGTGGACCGCTCCGAGCGGACGCCCTGGTACCAGGGTCCGGCACTGCTCGAGCTGCTCGAGACGCTCCCTGCGGCCGAAGCGCTCGAGCAGGAGCTCGAGCCGCTGCGGCTTCCGGTGCAGCTCGTGCTGCGCCCGCAGGGCGGGCTCGCCCCGGGCATCGATGCCGCCCAGGCCGAGCAGCTCCGCGACTACCGTGCGGTCGCGGGCCGCATCTCGAGCGGCGTCGTGCGCGTGGGCGACCGGGTGGAGGTGTTCCCCGCGGGCCGGGAGACCACGGTCACCGGCATCCGCTCCGCCGGCACGGAGGTCGAAGAGGCGACCGCGCCGCAGTCGGTCTCGCTCGAGTTCGAGGACGACATCGACACCGCGCGCGGTGCCCTCGTGGTCGCGGCCGGCTCGCTGCCGGCGGCCCGACGGGAGTTCGACGCCGAGCTGTTCCAGCTCGATGCGCGGACGCTGACCCCCGGCATCCGTGTCCTCATCAAGCACGGCACCGCGACGGTGCAGGCCATCGTCGCGCAGATCGAGTCGCGCTACGACCTCGATGCGCTCACGCACGAGCCCGCGCAGACGCTCGAGACCAACGACATCGGCCGCGTGCGGCTTCGGGTGGCGGCCGACCTGCCGCTCGAGCCGTACCGCACCAGCCGCCACGGGGGCTCGTTCCTCGTGATCCATCCGTCCGACGGCGCCACACTCGCCGCCGGCATCGTGCGCGACTGAGCCTCCCGCTCGCCCGCCGCGCACACCACCCACCGAGCAACACCCGAACCGAAGGAGGCGACACCGTGAATAAAATCCGCACCGCGACCGCAATCACAACCCTGGGACTCGTGGCGGCCATGATGGCCGGCTGCGCCTCCGCCGCCGCATCTCCGAGCGAGACCGCGGCCGGTGGCGACAGCCCGTCGGTCGACGAGCTGCGCCTGGGCTACTTCGCCAACGTCACCCACGCGCCCGCGCTCGTCGGGCTCGAAGAGGGGCTCTTCGAGGACGCGCTCGGCGACGTCGACGTGACGACGCAGGTGTTCAACGCCGGTCCGGCCGCCATCGAGGCGCTCTCGGCCGGCGCGATCGATGCCACGTACATCGGCCCGAACCCGTCGATCAACACGTTCATCCAGTCGGGCGGCGAGTCCGCGCGCATCGTCGCGGGAGCGGCCACCGGCGGTGCGGCGCTCGTCGTGCGCGAAGGCATCGATTCGCCGGACGACCTCGCGGGCACGACGCTCGCGTCGCCGCAGCTGGGCAACACGCAGGACGTCGCACTGCGGAAGTGGCTCGCCGACGAGGGCTTCGAGACCGACACCTCCGGCGGCGGCGACGTGCAGGTCACACCCACCGAGAACGCGCAGACCCTCACGCTCTTCCAGCAGGGGGAGCTCGACGGCGCCTGGCTGCCCGAGCCGTGGGTGTCGCGCCTCATCCTCGACGCCGGCGCGCACGTGCTCCAGGACGAGGCCGACCTGTGGGAGGACGGCGAGTTCCCGACCACTGTGCTCCTCGTGCGCAAGGAGTTCCTCGATGAGCACCCTGACGTGGTCGCCGACCTGCTGAAGGGCCACGAGGCCGCCGTGCAGTGGATCGCCGACAACCCCGACGAGGCGCCGGCCGTCATCAACGGCGCCATCGAGAAGGAGACCGGCAAGCCGCTGGACGACGCCGTGATCGAGCGGGCCCTCGAGCACGTCACGTTCTCGGTCGACCCCCACGCCGACACGTTCGAGACGCTCGTCGAGAACGGCATCGAAGCGGGCACCCAGAAGGAGGGCTCGATCGAGGGGCTCTTCGATCTGCGCCTCCTGAACAAGCAGCTCGAGGCCGAGGGCGAAGACACCGTCTCGGCGTCAGGGCTCGGCGAGGATTGACATGAGCACCGCTCCCGCATCCGCCTCCGGGGCCGCGCAGGCGACCCCGGAGGCGGGCGCGCCTGCCCGTGAGCAAGCCGGCGCGCAGGCCCGCGAGACGCGCCGCAGCCCGCTCGGCCCCAGCTTCGACAGCGTGACCCCGGTGCCGGCCTCGGCGCCGGCTGCCGCTCCCGCGGTTCGGATCGACGGCGTCTCCAAGCGGTTCGGCGCCGGACCCGTCGTGCTCGAGGACGTGTCGCTCGACATCGCACCGGGCGAATTCGTGTGCCTGCTGGGCGCCTCCGGCTGCGGCAAGTCGACGCTCCTCAACCTGATCGCGGACCTCGACAAGCCCACCGCCGGACGCATCGACACGCCCGCCGAGGGTGCGGCCGTCATGTTCCAGGAGTCGGCGCTCATGCCCTGGCTCACCGCGCGCCGCAACGTCGAGCTGGCGCTGCGCCTGCGCGGCGTGCCCCGTGGCGAACGGCGCGAGAAGGCGCTGACGCTGCTGGATGCCGTGAACCTGGCGGACGCGGCCGAGAAGCGCCCGCACGAGCTCTCGGGCGGAATGCGCCAGCGCGTGGCCCTGGCCCGGGCTCTCGCCCAGGACCGCCCGGTGCTGCTCATGGACGAGCCCTTCGCCGCTCTCGACGCGATCACCCGCGACCTGCTGCACGAGGAGCTCGAGCGCGTCTGGCGGGCCACCGGCCGCACCATCGTGTTCGTCACGCACAACGTGCGCGAGGCCGCGAGGCTCGGCCAGCGCGTCGTGCTGATGGGCAGCCGCCCCGGCCGCATCGTGCAGGAGTGGACCATCGCGAAGACCACCGGACGCCGCATCGAGTCGCCCGAGGTCGCCGCCCTGTCGGTGGAGATCACCGACCAGCTGCGGAAGGAGATCCGCCGCAATGCCGCGTGACACCGCCACCACCATCGCCCGGGGGTCCAGCGAACAGACCCCCGTGATCCCCGACGACCTGCGCAGCCTCGCCGCCGGTCTCGACAGCCTCCAGACGGATGCCGAGCGCGGGCCCGGCCCGTGGCGCCGGTTCGCGACGAGCGTCGTGCCGCCCATCCTCTTCGTCATCATCCTCATCGTCGCGTGGCAGCTCTACGTCGTCATCGCCCAGCCGCGGCCCGACATCGTGCCGGGCCCGGTGGACGTGTGGAACGCGCTCGGCCTGGCGTGGGACTCGGGCCGCCTCCAGGAGGCGGTCGCGACGAGCCTCGAGCGCGGCGTCATCGGCTTCCTCATCGCCATCGTCGTCGGCACGCCCATCGGCCTGCTGCTCGCCGAGGTGCGGCCGATCCGCCGGGCCGTCGGCCCCATCATCTCGGGCCTGCAGGTACTGCCCTCGGTCGCGTGGGTGCCGGCCGCCATCATCTGGTTCGGCCTGTCGGACGCCACCGTCTACTTCGTCATCCTGATGGGCGCGATCCCGTCGATCGTCAACGGCCTGATCGCCGGCATCGACCAGGTGCCGCCGCAGCTGCGCCGGGTCGGCACCGTGCTGGGCGCCTCGCGGTGGCAGCTGGCCACCGCGGTCATCCTCCCCGCCGCGCTCCCGGGGTACCTCGCCGGACTCAAGCAGGGCTGGGCGTTCTCGTGGCGCTCGCTGATGGCCGCCGAGATCATCACGGTCGGCGGCACCATCGGCTTCGGCCTGGGCACGATGCTGCAGAACAGCCGCGAGCTCGCCGACCTCGCCGGAGTCCTCGGCACGATCCTCGTGATCCTCGCGATCGGAGTGCTCATCGAGCTCGTCTTCTTCGGACCGCTGGAGCGACGGATGCTGAAGCGCCGCGGCCTGCTCGTCACGGGAGGCGCCCGATGACCCTTCGATACGCGCAGGACACCGCGGGCAAGGTGTGGCTCGTGGGGGCCGGACCCGGCGACGCCGGACTCCTCACCATCAAGGGGCTGCGCGCCCTCGAGGCGGCCGACGTCATCGTGGCCGACCGGCTGGGCGCGCGTGCCGTGCTCGACGGCCTCGCCGCCGACGGCGTGGTGCTGCGCGGCGAGGTCGTCGACGTCGGCAAGCAGCCCGGCCACCACGCCGTGCCGCAGGATGCCATCAACGCCCTGCTCGTCCAGCTCGCACACGACGGCAAGACCGTGGTCCGCCTCAAAGGCGGCGACCCGTACGTGTTCGGCCGCGGCGGCGAGGAGCTCGCCGCCTGCCAGGCCGCGGGAGTGGTCGTCGAGGTCGTCCCCGGCATCTCGAGCGCCATCTCGGTGCCGGCGATCGCCGGCATCCCGCTCACCCACCGCGGCGTGGCGACCGCCTTCACCGTCGCGACCGCCCATGACCAGATCGCGTCGCTCGGGGGCGGCCGCGACCACACCGTCGTCCTGCTCATGGGGATCGCCACGCTCGCGAACTCCGCGATCACGCTGGCCCGCGGCGAGCGCGGCGGCGACTGCCCCGTCGCGGTCGTCGAGGACGGCTTCGGCCCGCGCCAGCGGGTGACGGTGGGGACGCTCTCCACGATCGCGCACCAGGCGGCGGCTCGCGGCATCCGCTCCCCCGCCGTCGTGGTCGTCGGCGACGTGGTGCGGCTCAGCCCGTACGCCCCCGCGGCGCTGGCGACCCTCGATCTCTCCTCGTACGACCCGCTCACTCCCGAGCGCAGCCCGCGCGCCTGACCGGCCGCACGCGCGCTCCGTCCGCCTGACCCGAAAGAACCCCACCGTGACTTCTTCGAGCCTCCAGAACCTCCGCGTCGCGATCGTCGGCGCCGGCCCCGCCGGGATCTACGCCGGCAACATCCTCACGAACTCGGTCGTCGAGGCGGGCGGATCCGTGTCGATCGACCTCTTCGAGTCGCTGCCCGCGCCGTACGGCCTCATCCGCTACGGCGTCGCCCCCGACCACCCCCGGATCAAGGGCATCGTCAACTCGCTGCACGAGATGCTCGACGCCGGCACCACGCGGTTCATCGGCAACGTCGAGGTCGGCCGCGACATCTCGCTCGCCGAGCTGCAGGAGCGCTACGACGCCGTGACCATCGCGACGGGTGCCATCCGCGACGCCGCCCTCGACATCCCCGGCATCGACCTGCCGGGCTCGTACGGCGCCGCCGACTTCGTGGCCTGGTTCGACGGCCACCCCGATGTGCCGACCGAGTGGACGCTCGATCAGCGCGAGGTCGCCGTCATCGGCAACGGCAACGTCGCGCTCGACGTCGCCCGCGTGCTCGCGAAGCACGCCGTGGACCTCCGCTCCACCGAGATCGCCGACAACGTGCTGGCCGGCCTCGAGGCATCCGCGGTCACCGACGTCCACGTCTTCGGCCGGCGCGGCCCCGCCGACATCAAGTTCACGCCCATCGAGCTGCGCGAACTCGGCGAGGTGCCGAACGTCGACATCGTGGTGCACGACGAGGACTTCGTCGACGCCGACCCCGCGAACGCGGCCAACAACCAGCTCAAGGTGATGCTGCGGGTGCTCAACAGCTGGCGCACGCGCGAGTCGACCGGCGCGCCGCGGCGCCTGCACCTGCACTTCTACCACGCGCCCGTGGCGGTGATCGGCGAGAGCCGCGTGGAGGGCCTGCGGTTCGAGCGCACCGAGCCGACCGGCGACGGGCGCGTGCGGGGCACCGGCGAGTTCCGCGAGATCGCGGTGCAGCAGGTGTACCGCGCGGTCGGCTACTACGGCACGCCCGTCATCGACGCGCCGTTCGACGAGAAGGCCGGTGTGGTCTCGAACGTCGAGGGACGGGTGAAGGATGCCGCGACCACCGGCGACGTCGAGGCTCCGGTGATCCCGGGCCTCTACGCCACCGGCTGGATCAAGCGCGGCCCGGTCGGCCTCATCGGCCACACCAAGTCCGACGCGATGGAGACCATCGCGCACCTCGTGTCGGACGTCGAGGCCGGGCGCCTCTCGGCCCCGACCATCGATGGCGACGTGCTCGAGGTGCTCGACGAGCGCGAGGTCGCGTACACGACGTGGGACGGCTGGCTCGCCCTCGACGCGCACGAGCGCGACCTCGGCGCGAACCACGTCCACACCCGCGAGCGCGTCAAGGTCGTGCCGCGCGACGAGCAGGTCGGCATCTCACGGGGAGTGCTCGTCCGGTGACGTATGTGATCGCCCTGCCGTGCGTCGATGTGAAGGACCGCGCCTGCATCGACGAGTGCCCGGTGGACTGCATCTACGAGGGTGAGCGGTCGCTGTACATCCACCCCGACGAGTGCGTCGACTGCGGCGCCTGCGAGCCGGTCTGCCCGGTCGAGGCGATCTACTACGAGGACGACCTGCCCGAGGAATGGCAGGACTACTACACCGCGAACGTCGAGTTCTTCGACGACATCGGGTCGCCCGGCGGTGCGGCCAAGACCGGCGTCATCGCGAAGGACCACCCGGTCATCGCGGCGCTTCCTCCCCAAGGAGACGGCCATGACTGACCCCCTTCCCGCGGCGGACTCGACCGAGGTCGACGTCGTCATCATCGGCGGCGGCCCCGCCGGGCTGTCGGCCGCCCTCAACCTCGGGCGCGCCCGCGCCTCGGTGGTGCTGGTCGACGCCGGGCGGCCGCGCAACGCCGCCACGCTGCGCTCGCACGGCTTCCTCACCCGCGACGGCGTCTCGCCGCTCGAACTGCGCAAGCTCGCCCGCGCCGAGCTCGCGGCCTACCCGAACGTGCGGGTGCTCGACCGCACCGTCGTCACGGCGCTGCTCGAGAACGCGGGCGACGACGGGCTGCGCTTCATCGCCGCACTGCACGGCCGGGGCTCCGGCATCCCGCCCGCCGTCGCGGCGCGATCCGTGCTCGTCGCGACAGGGCTGCGCGAGACCCTGCCCGACATCCCGAGCCTGCGCGCGTACTACGGCATGACGATCTTCAGCTGCGCCGCGTGCGACGCGTGGGAGCTGCAGGACCGTCCGCTGGCGCTGATAGGCGAGACGCCCGACCTCGCCGCGCGGGCCCGGCTGATCGCCCGCTGGACCGACCGGCTCACCGTCTTCACCAACGGGTCGGATGCCGTCGACACGGTCGAAGAGGCGGAGCTCGCGGCATCCGGGATCGTCGTCGAGAGACGGGCGATCGACGATCTCGAAGGCGACCGCGGCGCGGTGTCGGCCGTGCGCCTCGTCGACGGCACGCGGATCGAGATCGACGGCGGCTTCGTGCGACCCCAGTGGCATCCGGCGCTCGATTTCGTCGGCGGCATCGAGCTCGACCGCGATGAGTTCGGCAATCTGGTCACCGATCGCTCCGGGCGCACGTCTGTCGCGGGGCTGTACGCCGCGGGGGATGCCGCCTCACCGGGTCCGCAGCAGCTCATCGTCGCCGCCGGCCAGGGCGCCCGCGCCGCCGCGGTGCTCGTGCACGATCTCGTCGGCGTCCGCACCGCCCACTGACGGCCCGCCGCGTCCCGCCACCTTGACGCTCTGCGTGCTGCAGGGTGCCCGGCCGGCGCGCCGCGTGACGCGATGCGCCGGTCTCGGCACGGCACGGACGCTACGGCACCCGGTTCAGCGTGCACACAAACTGCGTGACGACGCCGTTGTCGATGAGGTCGCCGGCGGTTAGCGCCGCCCACACCTCGTCCGCGGCGTCCAGCACGCCATCGCGGTCGAGGTCGCCCGACGCCAGCGCGGCGCCGTAGCCGTGGGGTGCCGACACCGCGTGCACCTGCCACCGACCGCCGTTGTAGCCGGGGTCGCCCGGCGCGACCTCGGCGACGCTCGCCTGCAGGGCGCCGAAGCTGTAGATCACGTCCCACGACTGCGCCGGCGCGCGCGTGTGCGACAGGTCGGTCGGGGTCGCGACCGTCCGCCACAGGACGTGGTCGACGTAGATGACGCCGTCGTCGGTGACGCCTCCCGATCCCGCCGCGAACGCGGCACCGCCCGTCGTCAGCGACACCGCGCCGATCGCTGCCGCCACCGCCGCTATGGCCAGCCGGCCGCGCGCGAACTTCCTGCGAATCATCGGATTCCACCTTCCCTCCCGGCCGGATGGCCGGTACGGGCTCAGTCAACGCGCGGTCGCCGCCGCACTCCATGACGGCGTCCTCACCGAGTCCTTACGAAGTCCTTTCGCGCCGCCGGAAAGGCGCCCGGACCGGTGCAGGCACTCGGCCCGAGACCTATCCTGACCACGTGAGCACGGTGCTGGTCGTCGACGACGATGAGGACGTCGGCGACGTCGTCGCCGCGTATCTTCGCAGCGCCGGCCTCACGGTGCGGCGGGCCGCGGACGGGATCGACGCGCTCCAGGCGGTCGTCGCGGATCGTCCCGACATCGTCGTGCTCGACCTGATGCTGCCCGGCATCGACGGCCTCGAGGTATGTCGCCGGCTGCGCCAGAGGTCGCCCGAGCTCCCGATCGTCATGCTGACGGCCCGGGGCGAGGAGGACGACCGCATCCGCGGGCTCGAGGTCGGGGCCGACGACTACGTGACCAAGCCGTTCAGCCCGCGGGAGCTGGTGCTGCGGGTGCAGTCGGTACTGCGGCGCAGCGCCTCGCTCGCCGCGGAGGTGTCCGTCCCCGCGGAGCTGCCCGACGTCGCCGTCGATGGAGACCTCGTCATCGACCGGCGGGCGCGCCGGGTGCACCTGGCCGGCAGCGAGCTGTCGCTCACCGTGCGCGAGTTCGACCTGCTCTCGTGGCTGGTCGCCCACCCGGGCGACGCCCTGCGCCGCGATGACCTGATGCGGGACGTGTGGGGCTGGGACTTCGGCGATCCGTCGACCGTGACCGTGCACGTGAGCCGGCTGCGGGACAAGATCGAGCACGACCCCGCCGCGCCGCGCCGGCTCGTGACGGTGTTCGGCGTCGGGTATCGATGGGATGCCGCGACATGAGCATCTCGACGGACGCCCTGTTGTTCTCGGCCGGCGCCGCCGCGGCGACCGGAATCGTCGGCGCGGCGCTGGTGCTCGCGCTCGCCCGCGTGCGCGTGGCGGCCGCCGCGATCGTCGCCCCGCTCGTGGTCGTGCTGTCGATCGCGGTGGGGGTCGTCGTCGGTGCGGCGTCGATGCTTCTCACCGCCGGCGACATGACCGGCCTGCTGCTCGTGCTGCTGGCCAGCGTGCCGGCCGCCCTGGCCGCCGGTATCGTCATCGCCGCCCGCATCCAGTCGGCCGCGCGGGCCGCCGAGCGCGCGGCCG
>NZ_DATCVK010000226.1:0-8117 GCF_036566905.1 Microbacterium sp.
GCCGGCGTCGGCGACGCTGCGCAGCATCCGCGGCGGCGCGCGCGACGTGATCGTCGACTACGCGGGCGACCGCGCGGTGGTCCGAGTGCCCGCCGGCGGGAGCGTCGACGTGCCGCTGGCCGCGCTCGCCGATGCCGCCGGCCTTGCGATCGGGGCGCCCCGTGCGCGGTGACCTCACCCTCGTCGACGAGCCCACCACCCAGACCGAGCCGCCGGACTTCGACCGCTTCTGGGCCGACACCCTCGCCGAGACACGCCGCCACCCGCTCGACGTCACCGTCGCGCCGCGGGAGACCGGCCTCGCGGTCATCGACGTGTTCGACGTCGCGTTCCGCGGCTTCGGGGGCACACGGATCCACGCCTGGCTGCGGGTCCCCCACGGCGCGACGGCGCCGCTCCCCGGCCTCGTGCAGTTCTTCGGCTACGGCAACGGCCGCGGCCACGCGCTTCGCGATCTGCGCTGGGCGGCCGCCGGCTACGCGCACCTCGTGGTGGATGCCCGCGGCCAGGGCCACGGCGACACCGACGACGACCACGCGGACGGCGGACCCTCCGCCGGCGGGTTCCTCACCCGCGGCATCCGCTCGCCGTACGAGTACTACTACCGGCGGGTGTACGCCGACGCCGTGCGGGCCGTCGAAGCGCTGCGGTCTCTCGACCTCGTCGATCCGGCCCGCGTCGGAGCCGTCGGTGCGAGCCAGGGCGGCGGGATCGCGCTGGCGATCGCGGGGCTCGTGCCCGACCTCGCGGTCGCGATCGTGCAGGCGCCGTTCCTGTGCGAGCTCGACCGCGCCGCCCTGCTCAGCGACGAGCACCCGTACGCCCTGCTGACCCAGCATTTCGCCGACCGGCGCCTCGACACGGCCACCGCCCTCGACACCCTGCGGTACTTCGACGGCGTGAACCACGCCAAGCGGGCCACGGCACCGGCCCTGCTGAGCACCGGGCTTCGCGACGGCATCGCGCCGCCGGCATCCGTCCTCCCCGCCTTCACGGCCTACGCCGGGCCCAAGCAGGTGGTGCTGTGGCCGTACAACGGCCACGAAGCCGGCGGCGACCTCGACGAGGAGAACGCGCTCGAGTTCGCCGCCGCGCACCTGGCATCGCGCCGACTCACCGCCGGTCGCCCCAGCGCCTGAGACGCGGACTCGCTACCGTATCGACTGAGACCGAAGGAACCGATGGATCACGACACCGCTGCGCGCACGACGCTCATCCGTTCGGCGTCGGAAGCAGGATCGAGGGTGTTCGCCACCATCCTGACCCGCAGCCCCATCAGCCGCATCGACATCGCACGCCAGACCGGGCTGTCGCAGGCGGCGGTCACCAAGGCGGTCTCGCCGCTCGTCGCCGCCGGTCTCGTCGACGCCCCGCCCGCGACGCATCGCGACGGCAACCCCGGCCGCCCGGCGGCGCCGGTGTCGATCGTCCCCGACGCGATGGTGCTGCTGGGCATCAAGGTCAACGTCGACGAGGTGATCGGGGTCGCCACCGACCTGGCCACGACGGTGCTCGCCGCCGAGCACCGGCCGCTGGCCGTCCACGATCCGGCGTCGGCGGCGGAGGCGATCATCGAGGTCGTGCGCCGGCTCGAAGACCGCCTCGGCGACAAGCGCGACGCCATCGCCGGCGTGGGCGTCTCGGTGTCGGGCGACGTCGACACCTCCACCGGCATCGTCCGGGAGTCGGCGATCATGGGCTGGGCGGACGAGGACTTCGGCGGCCTGCTGCAGGAACGGCTCGGCAGGCCCGTGACGCTCGAGAACGACGTGCACGCCCTCACCGTCGGCGAGCACTGGTTCGGCGTCGGCCTCGGCATGGAATCGTTCGCCATCGTCACCATCGGCCGCGGCATCGGCAGCGGCCTGCACCTGAACGGACAGGTCGTGACCGGCGCCTTCGGGGTGTCGGGCGAGATCGGCCACCTGCCGCTCGCCGACCCCGCGCGCATCTGCTCCTGCGGTCGCCGCGGCTGCGTCGAGGCGGTGGCCTCGACGGCCGCGATCGCGGCCACCGTGTCGGCCGCGCTCGGCCGCGACGTCGACATCGAGGAAGCGGTCCGGCTCGCGCACGCGGGTGACCCCGCCGCCGAGGCCGCGTTCCGCGAGGCCGCCGGCCTCATCGGCACCGCGATCGCCACGCTGGTCAACCTCGCCGGTCCCGAGCTCGTCATCATCGGCGGCGAGGGCGTGTCGAACTTCGACCTCTTCGAGAAGAACCTGCGCGACGCGTTCGAGGCCCACGCGTTCGGCGCGGCCGCCCGATGCCGCATCGTCACGCGCCCGCACACCTTCCAGGACTGGGCCCGCGGCGCCGCCGCGGCTGCCATCCAGTCACTCGTCCGCTGACGCCGCGCCGCGGCATCCGTCCTCCCGGAGAAGCCATGCCCGTCATCACGCGCGCTCGCGCCATGCTCGTCGACATCCCCGTCGAGACCATCCGCACCGACGCGGTGCAGTCGTTCGTGAAGCAGGAGACGATCCTCGTCGACCTCGAGACCGACGATGGCACGCCCGGCCGCGGCTATTCGTACACGATCGGCACCGGCGGCCGCGCCGTGCTGTCCATGCTGCGGGACCATCTGCTCCCGGCGGTCATCGGTCAGGACGTGCGCCGCCCCGAGGCGGTCTGGTGGCACGCGTTCTCGCAGACCCGCGCCACCACCGTGGGCGCCATCACCTCTCTCGCACTCGCGGCGATCGACACGGCGGTGTGGGATGCCGGATGCCGGCGCAACGGCGAGCCCCTCTGGCGCGCCGCCGGAGGCAGCGACCCGGAGGTGCGGCTCTACGACACCGAGGGAGGCTGGCTGCACATCGACGCCGACACCCTCGTCGCCAACACCGTGGCCGCGCGCGACGGCGGCTGGCACGGCTCCAAGCTCAAGGTCGGCTCGCCCGAGCCTCGCCGTGACGTCGAGCGCCTCGCCGCGGTACGTGCGGCCGTCGGCCCGGACTATGCGCTCATGGTCGACGCGAACCAGGGACTCACGCTCGCCGATGCGCGCGCGCTCGCCCGCGCGATCGAGCCGTCCGGGATCTCGTGGCTCGAAGAGCCGCTTCCCGCCGACGACGTGTCGGCGCACGCCCGCCTCGTCGAATCGACGTCCATCCCCATCGCTGTCGGCGAGTCGCTGTACTCCGTCGGGCAGTTCAAGGAGTACCTCGCCCGGGATGCCGCCACCATCGTCCAGCCGGACGTCGCGCGCGTCGGCGGCATCACGCCGTGGCTGAAGATCGCGCACCTCGCCGAGGCGTTCAACGTGCCGGTGTGCCCCCACTTCCTCATGGAGCTGCATGTCAGCCTCGTCGCCGCGGTGCCCAACGGTCGCATCGTCGAGTACATCCCGCAGCTGCGCGCCGTCACGACCGCCGACCTCGCGGTGACCGGCGGTCGCGCGGCCGCCCCCGACGAACCCGGCATCGGAATCTCATGGGACGACGACGCGCTCGAGAACCTGCGCGTGCTCTAGCCCGGGCCGCGACACGAAGACGCCCGGCGGTCTCGCGACCGCCGGGCATCTTCGTGGGTTGTGAGCCCCGCTGCGTCCTACTTCAGCGCGTCGTACAGGTCCTGCTCCATCTGCAGGAACTGCGCGAGGCCGAGACCGTCCAGGTCGTCGAGGTACGCCTGCCACGCGCCGTCATCGTTGATGTCGCGCTGGCCGGTGACGAACTCCGCCTGCGCCTGCGTGACGTAGTTCGCGATGTTCGTCTGCAGGTCGGCGAGCTCGGCCGACGTGTCGGCGTCGGGCCACAGCTTCTCGGCCGGGAACAGGATGCTCTCGTCGGGCATGTACGGCTCGTACTCCTTCGACGCGATGAGCAGGCGCCGCTCGTAGCCGTCCGGCGAATAGACGTCCTCGGGCACGACCTGCGAGTTGCGGTACTCGAGCGAGTCCCAGTACTGAGCCATCGAGCGCCAGGCGGCGTTCGACGTCTCGTCGTACGTGAGCGGCTTGAAGGTGGGCTCCAGCTCCGGGTCGAGCGCCACGTCGCCGTCTTCCGCCGGCACCCACGCCTCGCCCTCCGGACCCATGGCGCCCCGCTTGTCACCCTCGTCCGTCACCAGGTAGTCGATGAGCTTGATCGCCTTGATGCGCTCGTCCTCGGTCGACTTGTTGGTCAGGGCGAAGATGCCGAGCGGGTTCACGGGCGACCGCCAGGTCGCCAGCTGCGTGCCGTCGGGACCGGCGACCGGCGCGACCGCGTCGTAGTTCTTGTCGCGGCCGTCCGGGGACTCGGCCGTCACGAAGTCGTACGGATGCAGATCGACCGCCGAGCCGAGGATCTCGGCACCGGAGTTGTCGCCCAGCGCCTTGAGCGCGTCGCCGTTCTGGGTGAACGCCGCGGTGTCGAGCAGACCCTCCGACGCGAGGGAGTTGATGTACGCGAGGCCCTCACGCCACTCGTCCGACGCGGCGGCAAGCTGCACCTCGCCGTCCTCCATGACCATCGGGGGCGGGCTGGACGGCCCGGCGACCGGCGCGTAGGCGAACGCGTTCATCAGGTAGTTGATGATCGGCTGCGTCGCCGAACCGCTCAGCGGCACCTCGTCCTGCACGCCGTTGCCGTTGGGGTCGTCGCTCTTGAACGCCCGCAGCACGGCGCGCAGCTCCTCGGTGGTGGTCGGCTGCTCGAGGCCGAGGTTGTCCAGCCACGTCGTGTTCATCCACAGCTTCGACGGGAAGCTGCAGTGGTAGCACTCGCTCCACTGGGTGATCGCGTAGATGTGGCCGTCGGGAGCCGTGACCGACTCCTTCCAGTCCGGCTTCTCCTCGAAGCGCTCCTTGAGGGTCGGCGCGTACTCGTCGATGAGGTCCTCGAGCGGCAGCAGCACCCCCTGCTGGCCGTACTTGAGGATCTCGCTGCGCGAGAAGGCGTCGACCCACGGCACGAGGAAGTACGCGTCGGGGTAGTCGCCGCTGGCGAGCGAGACCTGGCGCTTCTCGCCTGCGACGCTGCCGTCGTAGGTGGTGGTCTGCCAGTCGAAGTCGATGTCGAACTTCTTCTCGACCTCCTGGGTGAAGCTGTTGTCCTTGAGCGTGCCGTTGTCGCCCTGCGGACCGAAGGCGACGAGCTGGCCGTTGTCATCATCGGCCGAGGGCGTGCACGCCGCCATCGCGAGCGTGGTCGCCGCGATCGCGATCGCTGCGACCGCTCCCCTCATCAAGCTGTGTCTCATTGCCGGAATCTCCTTTGCCCGGGTCATTTTGCGTGGTGGTGGGTCTGTGGCGGGAAGCGTGATCAGCCCTTGACGGCGCCGACCATGATCCCCTTGTTGAAGTACTTCGCGACGAACGGGTAGACGACGAGCATCGGCACGGTCGCGATGACGACGGTCGAGTACCGGAGCAGATCGGCGAGTTCGCGCCGCCGGAGCTGCTCGCCGACATCACCGCCGCCGCCGGCGTCGTTGAGCACGAGAAGGCCGCGGAGCACGAGCTGCAGCGGTTGCAGATCCGCGTTGCGGAGGTAGAGCAGCGCGTCGAAGTACGAGTTCCACTGCATGATCGCGTACATGAGCGCGATGACGGCGATCAGCGGCTTCGCCAGCGGGAGGACGATCGACCAGAGGATGCGCAGCTCGCTGGCGCCGTCCAGCTGCGCCGCCTCGTACACCTCGTCGGGGATCGAGGCGCGGAAGAACACCATCGCGATGATGACCTGCCACACGCCGATCGCGTTCGGCAGCAGCATCGACCAGCGGGTGTCGAGGAGTCCCAGCGACTGGACGACCAGGTACATCGGGATCACGCCGCCGCTGAACAGCATCGTGAAGACGACGGCGCCGGTGATGACCTTGCGGCCGAACAGGTTCTGGCGTGACAGGGGGTACGCGATCGCGACGGTGCCGGCCACGCTGATGAGCGTGCCGATCACGGTGTAGAAGACCGAGTTCGCGAAGCCGCGGACGATCGCCGGATTGCCGAGCGCCTCGACATAGCCACGGAAGGTGATGTCGACCGGCCAGAACAGCACCTGGCCCGACGAGACGGCGTGCGGGCTCGACAGCGAGCTGGCGACGATGTTCAGGAGCGGCAGCAGCACCACCAGCAGGAAGATCGTGAGCAGCACGTACGCCACCGCGACGAAGGCGCGGTCTCCCCTGGTCTCTCGGATCTTCACGCCGCGTGGCTCCGATCGCCGGCGCCGGCCGCTGGGAAGGGAGCGCGCGGCGACCGCGCCGACGGCGGCCTCTTCGGCGAGGACGGCCTCCTTGCTGATGACGTTGCTCACCACAGCCCGCTTCCCGTGACCCGCTTCGACACCGCATTGACGACGAGCAGCAGGACCAGGCTGATCACGGCGTTGAAGAGGCCTATCGTCGCTCCGAGACTGAAGTTCGCGTTGAGGATGCCTGTCTTGTACACGTACGTCGGGATGATCTCCGACGTCGAGAGGTTGAGCGCGTTCTGCAGCAGGAACGCCTTCTCGAACCCGATGGCCATGATGTTTCCGACGCCCAGGATGAGGATGATCGTCGCCGTCGGCATCAGCGCCGGCAGATCGACGTGCCGGATCTTCTGCAGGCGCGAGGCGCCGTCGATCTTCGCCGCTTCGTAGAGCGAGACATCGACCGACGCGAGCGCCGCGAGGTAGATGACCGCGGAGTACCCGGTCGTCGTCCACAGGTCGGTGGCCACGTAGATGTGGCGGAAGAAGTCGGCGTCGGCCAGCAGATCGACCTGGCCGGCCCCGAAGAAGCTGAACGTGCGCCCCAGCAGGCCGACGCGCGGCGACAGCAGCAGGATCGTCATCGACACGATCACGACCGTCGAGATGAAGTACGGCGCGTACGTCATGAGCTGCACCGTGCGCTTGAAGAAGCGCAGCCGCACCTCGTTCAGGGCGAGCGCCAGGATGATCGGCAGCGGCAGGCTCGCGATCAGGGTGTACGCGGCGAGGATGAACGTGTTGGCGACCAGCCGCGGGAACACCGGGTTGCGGAAGAGCCGCTCGAAGTTGTCGAAGCCGACCCAGGGGCTCCCCCACACGCCGTCGATCGGGTTGTAGTTCTTGAACGCGATGATGGCGTTCGCCATGGGCACGTACCGGAACACGATGAACCACACGATGGGCAGCAGCAGGAGCAGATAGAGCTGCCAGTACCGCCGCACGCTCCGGGAGAACCGTGCGCGGGTGGTCAGCCTTCGCGGCTGCGGGATCACCGCCGCGGCGGGTGTTGCATGCTCAACGTCGAGCGTCATCCGGATCCTCCAGGGATTACTTTACGACGTAATGTTATGTTGTCGAACGCGTTTCCGCTACTGGATCATCCGATGTCTGCGAATTCGACATCTCCCGCGTTCAGCACGTGCTCTCGCCGAGAGCCCGAACGTGAACGGCGTGTGCTCTCGGCGAGAGCACGGGATGTCGACGCGGGCGCAGGGCTGCGGCTACGCGAAGCGGACGGTCTGCTGCAGCCGGGTGCGGATGTCGAAGACCTCGTTGCCGCCGATGTCGCGGGCGCCGGTGATGCCGCGGCGCAGCACGGTCGAGAGCGCACTGCGCGACGTCACCGCGACCCGCAGCCCGCGTACCCGCCCGAGCTCCTGGATGGGGTCGACGACATCCTCGTCGGGGAGCACCACGATCGCACCGCTGAAGCGGACGCCTGCGGCGCGCGAGATGACGCGCATGCGCGCGAGCAGTTCGGCCAGCGGTGCGCCGGGCACTCCGTCGCCGACGAACTCGCCGCGGCGCAGCCGCGCCGGACCGCCGAAGTCCTCCGACAGCAGGCCGTACAGGCCGCTCGGGCCGAGCACGATGTGGTCGATCTTGGCGTCGGGGTCGGCATCCCGTCCCGACGCCGCCACGTCGTGCCACACCGTGTAGCCCATGCCGAGGTCGGCCACGATGCGGGCCGTCGCCTCCTCGGCGAGCGCGTCGGCGAGCAGGCGCCGCAGCGCGACGGGGGCGGAGCGCACGAGCGCCGGGTCGTACGGGTCGTCGAGGGTCACGCCGCGGCCGGCCCACTCGCGGATGAGCGTCAGGTAGCGTTCGCGGCGCCAGCCGCCCGGGTGACCGTACGAGCGCGCGCGGGGACGTGTGTCGGTGCGGGCCGACGGCGGCCGCCACCCCGACCATTCCGGAGCCGCCGCCTCGCCGAAACCG
>NZ_DATCVK010000227.1:0-5145 GCF_036566905.1 Microbacterium sp.
GCCCGCGGGCGGTCCGAAAGGCGCGTGCGCGGGTGGAGCCCACGCGCCGGGCGGAACGGGCGGGTTCTGAGGCGCATCGGGCGCGACGGGCTGGCTCACAGGCTCATCCTAGGAGGGTCGATCGACAGCCCGTCGGCATCGGTGGGGCCGGGTCGCACGCCCTCTTCCCCGCGGCGGCCCCGTGTCGGCGGTGGGCCGTAGACTCGTGCGGTGACAGTTCCCGGGATCGTTCGCGCCCTCGAGCAGGCTGAGCCGTTTCGGGACGCGGTGGCCGCGGCATCCGTCGATGCCGACTTCTCGCTCGTCGAAGGGCTCGACGCCCCGCTCCTCGCCGCCCTGATCGAACGCCGTCGTGCCGCGGGCAAGCCGCCGCTGGTTCTCCTGATCGCGCCGACGGGTCGTCGGGCGGAATCGCTGGGTCCCGCGCTCGGCGCGCTTCTGCCCGGTACCGAGGTGCTCCACTTCCCCGCGTGGGAGACCCTTCCCCACGAGCGGCTCAGCCCGAGCGCCGAGACCGTCGGCGCCCGGCTCGAGATCCTCACGCGCATCGCGCGCTGGGACGCCGCCACACCGCTCGTGATCACGGCATCGGTGCGCGGCGCCATCCAGCCGCTCGCGGCCGGGCTCACCGATGTCCCGCCCGTCGAGCTCGTCGTCGGCGCCCGCGGTCACGACCTCGGCGAGGTGTCGGCTCGCCTCGTCGAACTCGCCTACCATCGCGTCGACATGGTCTCGCGTCGCGGCGAGTTCGCGGTGCGCGGCGGCATCCTCGACGTCTTCCCGCCGACCGCCGCGCACCCGTACCGGGTCGAGTTCTTCGGCGACGAGGTGGACGAGATGCGCGCGTTCTCGGTCGCCGACCAGCGTTCGCTGCCCGGCGAGGTGCGGGACGTCACCCTGCTGCCCAGCCGTGAACTGCTGCTCACCGAGCCCGTGCGCGGTCGTGCACGCCAGCTCAAGGGCGAGTTCCCGGGCCTCGCGGGCATGCTCGAGAAGATGGCCGAGGGCATCCCGGTCGAGGGCATGGAGTCCCTGCTGCCGGCCGTCGTCGACCGGCTCGTCACCGTCGTCGACTACCTTCCTGAGGGCTCGGCCGTCGCACTCGTCGACCCGGAGCGCGCGGTCGCCCGTGCGATCACGCTCGGCGAGACGAACCGCGAGTTCCTCGAGGCGGCGTGGAGTGCGGCCACCGCAGGGGCCACCACCCCGATCGACCTCGGCGCCGGCGACTTCCTGACGCTGCCCGCCATCCGCGCCGCGGCCCGCGCGCGCGGCGGGGTCTGGTGGAGTCTCAGCTCGTTCGACTCAGGACAGGCGGATGCCGCCGCCGAGGGTCTCATCGACGACGACATCGACGTCGCGCTCGAGGCGGCCGCGGCGATCCGCGTGCCGGGGTCGGCGGTGCCGTCCTTCCAGGGCAACGTGGAGGGCGCCACACAGCACGTCGGCGGACTTCTGGCGGACGGCTGGCGCGTCGTGGTCGCGGCATCCGGGACCGGGCTGGTGGAACGTGCGCGCGACGTGCTCGCCGAGCGGGGCATCGCAGCGCGCAGGGTCGACGAGGTGCTGCACGCACCCGAGCCCGGCGTGGCCCACGTCGTGCTCAGCACGCTGGAGCGCGGGTTCGAAGCGGCGGAGGCGAAGCTCGCCGTGCTCACCGAGTCGGAGTTCTACGGCCGTACCATCGGCGGCGACTCGCGCGTCGTGAAGAAGCTCGCGTCGCGTCGCAAGGCTGTCGTCGACCCGCTGCAGCTGAAGGCCGGCGACTACGTGGTGCACGCGACGCACGGCATCGGCAAGTTCGTCGAGCTCACGCAGCGTGAGGTCTCCAGCGGTGGGCGCAACGCGATCAAGAGCGTGCGCGAGTATCTGGTGCTGGAATACGCGCCGTCCAAACGCGGCTACCCGGGCGACAAGCTCTTCGTGCCTACCGATCAGCTCGACCTGCTCTCGCGGTACGTCGGCGGCGAGGCGCCGGCGCTGTCGAAGATGGGTGGCAGCGACTGGGCGCAGGCCAAGAGCAAGGCCCGCCGCGCGGTGCGCGACATCGCGGTCGAGCTCGTCAAGCTGTATTCGGCGCGCATGGCGTCGAAGGGCCACGCCTTCGGCCCTGACACGCCGTGGCAGCGCGAGCTCGAAGAGGCGTTCCCGTTCGCCGAGACCCCCGACCAGCTGCAGACGATCGACGAGATCAAGGCCGACATGGAGAAGCCGATCCCGATGGACCGGCTGCTGTCGGGCGACGTCGGCTTCGGCAAGACCGAGGTGGCCGTGCGCGCCGCGTTCAAGGCCATCCAGGACGGCAAGCAGGTCGCGATGCTCGTGCCGACGACGCTGCTGGTCAAGCAGCACCTCGAGACGTTCACCGAGCGCTTCGCCGGCTTCCCGGTGAAGGTCAAGGCGCTCTCGCGCTTCCAGACCGACAAGCAGGCGCGCGAGGTGCTGGCCGGGCTCACCGACGGCACCGTCGACATGGTGATCGGCACGCACCGCATCCTCACCGAGAAGGTGATCTTCAAGGACCTCGGCCTGATGATCATCGACGAGGAGCAGCGCTTCGGCGTCGAGCACAAGGATCAGCTCAAGAAGCTCAAGACCAACGTCGACATCCTCGCCATGAGCGCGACGCCCATCCCGCGCACGCTCGAGATGGCGGTCACCGGCATCCGCGAGATGTCGACGCTGCAGACGCCGCCCGAGGATCGGCATCCGATCCTCTCGTACGTCGGCCCGCGCAACGACAAGCAGATCGCCGCCGCCATCCGCCGCGAACTCCTGCGCGAGGGTCAGGTGTTCTACGTGCACAACCGCGTGCAGTCGATCCAACGCGTCGCGGCGGAGCTTGCGGAACTCGTTCCCGAGGCGCGTATCGCGGTCGCCCACGGCCAGATGGGGGAGCACGCCCTCGAGGAGGTCGTGGACGCGTTCTGGGAGCGCCGTTCGGACGTGCTGGTCTGCACCACGATCGTCGAGACGGGCCTCGACATCTCGAACGCGAACACGATCATCATCGACCGCGCCGACAAGTACGGCCTCAGCCAGCTTCACCAGCTGCGTGGCCGCGTCGGCCGGGCACGCGAGCGCGCGTACGCGTACTTCCTCTACGACGACATGAAGCCGCTCAGCGAGACCGCGGCCGACCGCCTCGAGACGATCGCGGTCAACAACGACCTCGGATCCGGCATGCAGGTCGCGCTGAAGGACCTCGAGCTGCGCGGTGCGGGCAACCTGCTGGGCGCCGAGCAGGCCGGCCACATCGCGGGCGTGGGCTTCGACCTGTACCTGCGCATGATCGGCGAGGCGGTCGCCACCTTCCGCGGCGAGGAGACCGAGGGGCCGGCCGAGCTGCGCCTCGAGCTGCCCGTGCAGGCCCGTATCCCGGAGTCGTACATCGACAGCGAGCGGCTGCGCCTCGAGGCGTACCAGAAGCTCTCGGCCGCGGCATCCGTCACCGCACAGCCGGACGCGATCGACCTGGTCGTCGAGGAGCTCACCGACCGGTACGGCGAGCCGCCGGCCGAGGTCGAGGGTCTGCTCGCGGTCGCGCGGCTGCGACGCCGCGCCGGTCAGGCAGGGCTCGCCGATGTCGTCGCGATGGGTCCGAACCTGCGCATCGCGCCGGCGAACCTGCCGGACTCGATGCGCGTGCGCCTGCAACGACTGCACCCCAAGGCGAAGCTCGTCGCCGGCGGCGAGGCCATGGTCGTGCCGCTTCCCTCTGCGGGCGGCGAGCCGCTCGGCGACGACGAGCTGATCGCCTGGGTCGCCCAGCTGATCGAGCAGTTGTGGCCACCGAAGAAGGCCGACGCGGATGCCGCAGCCGAGGCGGCCGTCAACGCCTGATCGCCGGCGTGCATCGCGCAGCGGTCAGTCGGAGCGCGTCGCGCAGCGGTCAGCCGGCGGGCGGGCCGGGGACGGCGTGGACACCGCTCAGGACGGCGTGCTTCCGTCGTCGAGGGCGGGGAACGCCCACGTGCCGTCGGTCAGCTCGGGGCGCGGTCGGTACAGCCGCACGAGGTAGTTCCAGCCCTCGGCCACCGGGATGGCGTTCGGGGTACCGGGCGGGAAGTCCCCGAACCGCACGGTGGTCGAGCCGTCTGCGTTGCGAACGCCCGTGATGTTGTTGACGGTGTACATGTTCCGGTCGTTCGGCTCGAAGAAGCCCTCGGCGTTGTAGACCGAGATCGACCAGAATCCGTCGACCGGCACGTCGCCGACCGTGAGCTCGTAGCGGCCGACGGGAAGGCGCGGGTCCACGCCGATGTACGACGCCTCGCTCGAGGGCAGACCGCCCCAGCCGGCCGCGGTGCCGATCAGGTGGCGGACCGGGTCGACCTCGTCCTTCGACCCGAAGGTGCGATCGAACGCGGTGAGGTTCCGGGCGAGGACGAGCAGCGCCTCGCGAGTCTCGTCGAGCGACGCGACGTCGTAGTCCGGGTACGCGAATTCGACCGACGAGGCCGCGGTGAGGGTGATCGCATCCTGGATGGCGGCGACCGCGGCCAGGTCGCTCGGATCGGCCGGGTCGACGAGGGTCCGCACCGCCACCGTGACGTATCGGGTGCCGAAGGTATCGCTCGCCAGCTCGTAGGATCCCGCGTCGTGGAAGATCGCGTCGACATAGTGGTCCTGGTTGACGACCATCGCCGACAGGTAGCGGTCGCCGTGCTCGGGAAGAGTCAGCGTCGCGCCGGCGGTGAGGTCCACCACTGCGAAGCTGTACAACGTGTCGCGGTTCAACCGGATCACCGTCTGGTTGTCGATCGCCGCCGGCTCGCGGTTGTGCACGAAGCGGTTGACACCGCCGGCCTGGGCTTGAAGATCGCGGAACATCCGATCCGTCTCGGCGCGGGCGAAGTCATCGACGTTCACGTGAATGGTCACGAGCTCGATCCTGGCACAGCGCGCGACGCGCGCCCTGGGCGCGACGTAAGGGGCTCGCGTGCGAGAGGGTGGAGGCATGGTGGCCGACCTTCGCATCGAGATCTTCCCCGACGACCTCGACCGGGCCGTCGACTTCTACGTCCGCGTGCTGGGGTTCTCCCTCGTGCGCGATGAGCGGCACCTCGAGTGGGCTTACGTCGCACTCGAGCTGGGTCGCGTGCGTGTCGGAGCGGCACAG
Organism: Microbacterium sp.; assembly: GCF_036566905.1. Taxonomy (GTDB): domain Bacteria; phylum Actinomycetota; class Actinomycetes; order Actinomycetales; family Microbacteriaceae; genus Microbacterium. Next base: position 5,123 of record NZ_DATCVK010000227.1, read on the forward strand.
CGCCCGTCCGTCGACACGACGCC
>NZ_DATCVK010000228.1:0-14030 GCF_036566905.1 Microbacterium sp.
AGCCACGCGAACGGGGCGATCGCGCCCGCGGCAGCAGCGACGAGTGCGAGCGCGGCGACCGGTGCCACGAGCCACGCGATCGCAGCCGCGACCACGGCGCACACCCCGGCCACCACGGCGACCGAGGCGACCGAGCTGCGCGGCATTCCCGCGTCCTCGAGCAGGCGGGCGATCCGGCCGCGTCGCACCGTCCCGGCGCGGCGATGGGGGTCCGCGGGCCACAGCCACGGTGACAGCACCAGCAGGAGGCCGGCTGCCAGCACCGCGCCCCAGACGAAGGTCACCGAGCGTCCGCCCGGTAGAGCGTGCGAGCAGTGATGACGGAGTCCACGACCCCGGTCGGCGCCACGATCTCCACGACGCGCCGCCCGCCCGCGGCGTCGCGTTCGCAGTGCGCGACGAGGTGGACGGATGCCGCGACCGCCGGCTGCACGAAGCTCGCGTCGATGTTGCGCCCGGCGAGCAACGGCAGCGCGGCGAGCTTGCCGAGCGCCTCGCGCGCCGAGTTCGCGTGGATCGTCGCCGCACCCGGCACGCCGGTGTTGAGCGCCAGCAGCAGGTCCAGGGCCTCGGCGTCGCGCACCTCTCCGACGACCAGGCGGTCGGGACGCATGCGAAGAGCCTCCTTGACGAGGCGCCGCAGGGTGACTTCGCCGGTCCCTTCGAGGCTGGGCTGGCGTCCCTGCAGCGAGACGAGGTCGGGTGCCGCGACGGCGAGCTCGAACGTCTCCTCCACCGTCACGATGCGATGCTCCGGCGGGCACGCGGCGATGAGCGCGCCCAGCAGCGTCGTCTTGCCGGCGTGCGTCGCGCCCGAGACGAGCACGGACTGCCCGGCGATCATCGCATCGCGCAGCAGTGTGGCGGCCTCGGGAGCGATCGAGCCTGCAGCGACCAGGCGACCGAGGTCGCGGTATGCCGGAAGGAACTTGCGGATGTTGACCGCCCAGTGGCGCCGTGTGATGTCGGGGATGACGACGTGCAGGCGGCTTCCGTCGGGCAGCGAGGCGTCCACGAAGGGCTGGCTGAGGTCGACGCGACGCCCACTCGACTGCAGCATCCGCTCGACGAGGTCCCGCACGGCGGTGTCGGTCAGCATCAACGGCACCCGCTCTGCGACTCCGGCTCGCGCGACGAAGATGCGATCGGGAGCGTTGATCCAGACTTCCTCGACGGTCGGGTCGTCGAGGTACGCCTGCAGCGGCCCGAACCCCGCGACGGCGGCGAGCACCTCCCGCACGCAGGCCGTCTCGTCGTCGACGGGCGCCAGCCCACGGGCGAGCGCGAAGTCGTTGTGCCGGCGCACCTCGGCTCGCGCGACCTGGGCCGCGAACTCCGGGTCGCGCGTCGGATCGGACCGCTCGGCGCGCAGTCTTTCACGCACCCGCTCGGCCACGAGAGTCGCGACGGGAGCGGGAGAGGAGGTCACGTCAGCATCCTCGCAATTCGCCCCGGAGCCAGCCGAAAGTTATCCACAGATGCGGTCGCCGCGCCCGCGGGGCAGGATGGAGGCACCGATGAAAGGACGACGATGATGACCAAGACGGAACTGGCCCCGGCGGCGAAGGCGGGCCTGGGCGTTCTGGGCCTCGTGCAGGTGGCGTTCGCGTTCCTCGCGTTCTGGGATCTCTCCCACCGCGAGGCCGACGAGGTGCGCGGACCGAAGGCGGCGTGGATCCCCGCGATCCTGGTCAACTGGATCGGGCCGGCGAGCTACTTCCTGTTCGGCATCCGCCGCTGATCTCCGCCGCGAAACGGGGGGTCAGCCCCACAGCGGACCCCCAATCGCCTCAGTAGACTGAGAGCCACTTGCGGGAGTGGTGAAATCGGCAGACACGCAGGATTTAGGTTCCTGTGCCTTCGGGCGTGTGGGTTCAAGTCCCACCTTCCGCACGCGAGTTCTCGCATCAACCGCCGACTGACGACGGGAAACCACCGTGCACGCTGTTCCTTCTGCGCTGATCCCCTGGCTGGATCCGGCCGCCATCATCGAATGGGCGGGCCCCTGGGCGCTCGTCGCCGTGTGCTTCATCGTCTTCGCCGAGACGGGCCTGCTCATCGGATTCCTCCTCCCGGGCGACACCCTCCTCGTCATCTCGGGCCTGCTGTCGCATCCGCAGTCGTATGCGCCGAACGGCGTGTTCGGCATCAGCGTGTGGTGGGTGGCGCTGTTGATCGGTCTCGCGGCCTTCCTCGGCGGGGAGGTGGGCTACTACATCGGCCACAAGGGCGGCCCGGCGGTCTTCGAGAAGAAGGAATCCGGTCTGTTCAGCGTCAAGAACGTCGAGCGCACGAACGCGTTCTTCGAGCGGTTCGGTGGACTGACCATCATCCTGGCCCGCTTCGTGCCGATCGTGCGCACCTTCGCCCCTGTTGCGGCGGGTGTCGGGCACATGAACAAGTGGAAGTACACGCTCTACAACTTCATCGGCGCGGTGCTGTGGGGCTTCGGCCTCACGATGTTCGGCTACGCCATCGGGTTCATCCCGCCGGTCGCCACCTTCGTGGAGAACTACATCGACCTGATCCTGCTCGCCGCTGTCGGCGGCACGGCGATCGTCACGCTGTGGCATTACTTCCGCGAGCGCAGCAAGGCCAAGAAGGCCGCCGCAGCGGGTGAGGATGTCGTCACCGACCACGGCGAGGCCGAGGCGCTCGTGCTCGATCCCGAGGTGTTCGACCGCGGCCCCGAGCACCACGAGGGTGGCGCCCCGCGGGCCTGATCTGACGCCGGGCGGTGGCTCCGACCGTCAGGAGGCCTTCTTCTTGGCGGCCGGCTTCTTCGCCGCGGGCTTCTTGGCGGATGCCTTCGCCGCCGGCTTCTCGTCGGCCCCGGCATCCTTCTTGCCCGACGCCTTCGATCCCCCGTCTTCGCGAGCCGCACGCGACTTCTCGACGCTGGCACGCAGCGCCGCCATGAGGTCGATGACCTCGCCGCCGGCCTCTTCCTCCTGCTCGCCGAAGGTCTCGGAGGTGTCCAGGGCGTCGCCCTTCTCGAGCTTCGCCTCGATGAGGGTGCGCAGCTCCTGCTGGTACTCGTCGGTGAATTCCTCGGGATCGAAGTCGCTCGAGAAGCTCTCGACGAGGGATGCCGACAGCTCGAGCTCCTTCGCCGAGATCCGCACGCTCTCATCCAGCGCCGGGAACGCTGCTTCGCGCACCTCGTCGGCCCACAGGAGGGTCTGCAGCACGAGGACGTCGCCGCGCACGCGCAAGGCCGCCAGCCGGGTCTTCTGACGCAGCGAGAATCGTACGATCGCGGTGCGGTCGGTCTGTTCCAGTGTCTTGCGCAGCAGCACGTACGCCTTCGGCGACGCGGAATCCGGTTCGAGGTAGTACGCGCGATCGAGCGTCAGAAGGTCGATCTGCTCGCTCGGCACGAACTCGACGACGTCGATCTCACGGCTCTTCTCCGCCGGGAGCGAGCCCAGGTCGTCCTTGGTGAGCACGACCGTCCTCTCGCCGTCGTCGTACGCCTTGTCGATGTCGGAGTACGGCACCACCTCGCCGTCGACCTCGCATACCCGCTGATAGCGGATGCGGCCGCCGTCCTTGTTGTGCACCTGATGCAGAGAGACGTCGTGGTCCTCTGTCGCCGAGTACACCTTCACCGGCACGTTGACGAGTCCGAACGTCAGTGCACCCTTCCAGATCGCTCTCACCACACCAGTGAACACCAGTGCGCCGACACCGGGCCACCCCTTGCGCCGCTCGTCGCCGATACTCTGTCGCCATGGCGGGAGAGGAGCAGCTCGTGCGCATCGGCGGCCGGCGCCTGCGCATCACCAATCTCGACAAGGTGCTCTACCCCGAGACCGGCACCACCAAGGGCGAGGTCATCGACTACTACTCGCGCATCGGCGAGGTGCTGATCCCCCACGTCATCGGGCGTCCCGTGACCCGCAAGCGCTGGCCGGACGGCGTCGGCACCGCGGACGACCCCGGCATGGTCTTCTTCGCGAAGGACCTCGAGCGCGGCGCTCCGTCCTGGGTGAGACGGATGCCGATCCCCCATTCCACCGGCACCAAGGAGTATCCGCTGGTCGGCGACATCCCGACGCTCGTCTATCTCGCGCAGGTGGCGAGCCTCGAGCTGCACGTGCCGCAGTGGCGCTTCGCCCCCGACGGCGGTCGCGGGCCGGCGGACCGGCTCGTGCTCGACCTCGATCCGGGTCCCGGCGTAGGCCTGCCGGAGTGCGCCGTGGTCGCCGGATGGGCGCGCGGCATCCTGGTCGGCATGGGGCTCGAGCCGTACCCGGTGACGAGCGGCAGCAAGGGCATCCACCTGTACACCGCGCTGCCGCCCGGCCAGTCGACCGAGCAGGCGTCCGCACTCGCGAACGAGCTCGCCCGCGCGATCGAGGCCGATCATCGCGACCTCGTCGTCAGCAGCATGAAGAAGAGCGAGCGCCACGGCAAGGTGCTCATCGACTGGAGCCAGAACAACGGGTCGAAGACGACGATCGCACCGTACTCGCTGCGCGGCCGCGCCCACCCCACGGTGGCGGCGCCGCGCACGTGGGACGAGCTCGCCGACCCTGAGCTGCGCCACCTGGATTTCACCGAGGTGCTCGAGAGGATCGAGACCATCGGCGATCCGATGGCGGCGCTCGGCTTCCACGCCGGCGGACGCGAGGCCGAGTCCGGGCCCCTATCGGCGTACATCTCCAAGCGCAGCGCGCAGCGCACCCCCGAGCCGGTGCCCGCCAATCCGCTGGGTGCGACGCCGTCCGGCGAACGGCCGCGATTCGTGATCCAGGAACATCACGCGAGCCGCCTGCACTGGGACTTCCGGCTCGAGCACGACGGCGTGCTGGTCAGCTGGGCGGTCCCCCGCGGCGTCCCGCACTCGTACAAGCGGAACAACCTCGCCGTCATGACCGAGGATCACCCGATGGAGTACGGGACCTTCGAGGGCACGATCCCCGCAGGCGAATACGGCGGCGGCACGGTGACGATCTGGGACGACGGCCGGTACGACCTCGAGAAGTGGCGCGACGACGAGATCATCGCGACCCTCGAGGGGCGCCCGGGCGGACCGCTCGGACGCGTGCGCCTCGCGCTCATCCGCACCGAGGGCGAAGGCGAGAAGTCGAGCTGGCTGCTGCACCGCATGAAGACGGATGCCGACGGCCGGCCGCAGCCGGACGGCACCGTCGTCGAAGCCACTCCCCAGGCCGACGAGCCGCGGCCGGTGCCCCGCGCCGGGCACGAGCGGCGCGCGTCTCACGTCGCCGAGCCGCAGCCCGCGGCATCCGGAACAGGAGATCCGGCGCAGGCAGGACGAACGGGCGCGAACCGTCCTGTCCTCGACAGAACACCTGATCTCGGCGACGGCGACGGCGATCTGCCTCGGACGCCCCCGCAGGGCGAGGAGCTGCGCCCGATGCTGTCGACGACGGCGACCCCCGCCGTCGCACGCGCCGCCTCGGAGCGCTGGGGCGAGCCCGCGTGGGTCGAGATGAAGTGGGACGGGATCCGCGCCGTCGGCGTGTGGGACGGCCATCGCCTGCGGCTCTTCGCACGCAGCGGCAATGAGGTGACCCACCGGTATCCCGAGCTGACGGCAGCGGACGCCGGCCTCGGCGACGAGCCGGCGGTGCTCGACGGCGAGCTCGTCGCACTCGAGCCCGATGGTCGTCCCAGCTTCCCGCTCCTGCAGACCCGCATGAACCTCGAGCGCGCGGGCGACATCGCCCGCGAAGCCCGACGGACGCCGGTGCGCTACTACCTGTTCGACGTCCTCTCGCACGACGGCGACGACCTCGCCGACCTCCCGCTGCGCGAACGACGCGACCTGCTCGAAGCGGTGGCGGCGGCATCCGTCGACGCGATCGTCATCCCACCGGTGTTCGACGACGTCGATGCGGCTCTCGACACGAGCGTGCAGCTGCGACTCGAAGGGATCGTCGTCAAGGATCCCGGCTCGCGGTACCTGCGCGGAGGCAGGTCCGAGTCATGGCTGAAGGTCAAGATCACCCGCACGCAGGAAGTGGTGATCGCTGGCATCCGCCCCGGCAAGGGCGGGCGCAGCAACACTTTCGGATCCTTGCTGCTCGGCATCCCGGACGAGGAGGGCCTGCGCTATGCGGGTCGCGTCGGCTCCGGCTTCAGCGACTCGACCCTCGCGACCCTCATGAAGAAGCTGCTGCCGCTGCGCACCGACGCCAACCCGCTCGTCGGCGTGCCGCCGCTCGACGCGCGCGATGCCCTGTGGGTGCGGCCGGAGCTCGTCGGCGAGGTCGAGTACGGCGAGTTCACCCCCGGCGGCATCCTCCGCCACCCGCGGTGGCGCGGCCTTCGACCCGACAAGAGCCCCGACGAGGTGCGGCGCGAGGACTGAACGGCTTCCGGCCCCGAATGGGTGCCAGGTCGCCAGCCGGTTGTCGGTCGCTGAACAGTCGCCGGCGAGACGAAGGGTCGCGCTCAGGCGTGCGCGTCGTGTTCGACGTGACCGGCGGGCTCGAGCTGGAACGTCGAGTGCTCGACATCGAAGTGCTGCGACAGACAGCTCTGCAGGCCGCTCAGGATGCCGGCCGCCCGGCCGTCGGCGAGCGCGGCGTCGTCCACCACCACGTGGGCGGTGAACACGGGCGCGCCGCGGGTCAGCTGCCACACGTGGACGTCGTGCACGTCGACGACACCGGGCGTGGCGAGGATGTGGTCGCGGATCTCCGTGACGTGCGTGCCCGCGGGCGCCGACTCGGCGAGCACCGACACGACCTCGCGGAGCAGGCCGATCGCGCGCGGCACGATCATCGCCGCGATGAGCAGCGACGCGATCGCGTCGGCCTGATCCCACCCCGTGGTGATGACGACGATCGCCGCGACGATCACCGCGGCCGAGCCGAAGAGGTCGCCGAGCACCTCCAGATAGGCACCGCGGACGTTGATGCTGTGCCGCTGCGCCGCGCTGAGCAGCCACATCGCGACCGCGTTCGCAACGAGTCCGATGACGGCGATCACCAGCATGAGACCGCCGGCGATCTCGGCCTCGCCGGGGTTCAGCAGTCGCGAGATGCCTTCGAACGCGACCCACGCCGAGAGGACGATCAGGATGATCGCGTTGACGAGGGCGCCGAACACCTCGGCGCGCTGGTAGCCGAACGTGCGGCGATCATTGGCCGGCCGGGCGGCGACGGTGCTCGCGACGAGCGCGATCACGAGCGCTGCCGCATCCGTGAACATGTGAGCCGCGTCCGCGAAGAGCGCGAGGGATCCCGAGAGCGCCGCCCCGACGATCTGCACCACCATCACGGTGGACGTGATCGCGAGCGAGATCCCGAGGAGACGGCGATTGCCGGCCCCGCGGATCCCGGTCGGCGCGTGATCGTGCATGCGCCCAGGCTAAGCCCGGGCGGGTGTCGCCGGCTGCCGTTCGGGCTAGTCGGGAATGATCGTTATTCTCAGTCGCAGCGCACCCTGCGGCTCACAGCTCTGCGAGCAGCGGCGCGAGCGCCTCGAACGCGCGTGCACGGTGGGATGCCGTGTTCTTCTCGAGCGCCGTCCACTCGCCGACCGTCCGCTCGGCGTCGGTCTCCTGGCCGTCCGGGACGAAGATCGGGTCGTAGCCGAAGCCGCCCTCACCCGACGCCGCCGTGGCGAGGCGTCCGGGCCACACGCCCTCCACGACGCACTCCCGCGATGCATCGCCGGGCACGACGAACGCGATCGTCGAGACGAACTGCGCCGTGCGGTGCGGGTCCCGGATGTCGGAGAGCTGGTCGAGCAGCAGGCTCAGGTTGGCCGCGGCATCCTTCGCATGCCCTGCCCAGTAGGCGGAGAACACCCCGGGCGCTCCGCCGAGCACGTCGACGCAGATACCGGAATCATCCGCGAGCGCGGGCAGCCCCGTGTGCTCGGCCGCCGCGCGCGCCTTGATCAGCGCGTTCTCGGCGAAGGTGACGCCGTCCTCGACCGGCTCGGGGCCGTCGTAGGCGACCACGACGAGGTCCGGGCGCGTGTCCGCCACGATCGCCTGGAACTCCTCGACCTTGTGACGGTTGTGCGTCGCGAGCACGATCTGGTTCACGGCACCGGCGATGTCGGAGCCTGCGGCCGCTGTCTGCGCCTCCGCCTCGGCGATCGCCTCCGCCATGTCGTCGGGGTGGGCGGTCATGCCGCGCCCTCGCCCGCTCCCTCGCCGAGCGCGGCGAGCTGTTGGGTGCGCAGATCGGCGCAGCCGTTGACGCCGAGTTCGAGGAGGGCGTCGAGCTCCCGCTTGTCGAAGGGCGCGCCCTCGGCGGTGCCCTGCACCTCGACGAACAGGCCGCGACCGGTGACGACGATGTTCATGTCGGTCTCGGCGCGGACATCCTCGACGTAGGCCAGGTCGAGCATCGGCTCGCCGTCGATGATGCCGACCGACACCGCCGACACCGAGTCGAAGAGCACCTGCGCCTTCTGGCCGATGAACTTCTTGCGGCGGCCCCACTCGATCGCGTCGGCGAGCGCGACGTACGCGCCGGTGATCGCGGCGGTGCGCGTGCCGCCGTCGGCCTGCAGCACGTCGCAGTCGATGACGATGGTGTTCTCACCGAGCGCCTTCGTGTCGACGACGGCGCGGAGCGCCCGGCCGATCAGCCGTGAGATCTCGTGGGTGCGGCCGCCGATCTTGCCCTTGACGCTCTCACGGTCGTTGCGCTCGTTCGTGGCGCGCGGCAGCATGGCGTACTCGGCGGTGATCCAGCCCTTGCCCTTGCCGTTGAGCCAGCGCGGCACGCCGTTGGTGAAGGACGCCGTGCACAGCACCTTCGTGTTCCCGAACGAGATGAGCGCCGACCCCTCCGCCTGGCTCGACCAGCCCCGCTCGATCGTGACGGGACGCAACTGGTCGACGGTGCGACCGTCGGCACGGGTGATGTCGGTCATTTCTCTCCTCTGACAGTGCGCATGCCCGAAAACGATCGCTTCCGGATGCCGGGAGCGGTGGCTTTCGGAACACGCTGCGGGGATTGTGGGACACGGATGCCTCAGCCGAGGCGGGTGGGCAGGTCGATGGCGCCGGTCTGGACCAGTCGCACGGAGCTGACCTCGCGGCCCATCAGGCGATGGGCAAGGCGCAGGAACTCGTCGGCGGACGCGCCGGTGGCTTCATAGACGTGCTGGGGCTCGGCATCCGGACCCGCGAGCAGGTCGCGGGAGACCAGCTGACGGTAGACGTCCTTCGCTGTCTCGGTGTCGCTCGACACGAGGCTGACGTCGGGTCCCATCACGTAGCTGATCGCGCCCTCGAGGAACGGGTAGTGCGTGCAGCCGAGGACGAGGGTGTCGACGCCGGCGTGGCGCAGTGGTGCGAGGTACTCCTCGGCGACCGAGAGCACCTCGGGCGACCCCGTGACGCCGGCCTCGACGAACTCCACGAAACGGGGGCAGGCCTGGGCGAAGACCGTCAGCTGCTCGTTGACGCCGAGCATGTCCTGGTACGCCCCCGACGAGATCGTGCCGGCGGTGCCGATGACTCCGACGCGGCCGTTGCGGGTCGTCGACATCGCAGTGCGCACCGCAGGGTTGATCACCTCGACGACCGGCACGTCGTAGCGCTCGCGCGCGTCGCGCAGCATGGCCGCGGACGCGGTGTTGCACGCGATGACGAGCATCTTCACGCCCTGCTCCACCAGGTCGTCGAGCACCTCGAGCGCATAGCGGCGCACGTCCGCGATCGGCTTGGGGCCGTACGGCGAACGCGCCGTGTCGCCGATGTAGAGGATCGACTCCTGCGGCAGAAGGGCCGACACGGCCCGTGCGACGGTGAGACCGCCGACTCCGGAGTCGAAGATTCCGATCGGCGCGTCGTTCACGATGCCCCAGCCTACGCCAGGCGCTCACTAGGCTGGCCCGCATGACCCACGGGCACGCTTCGCGAGGGGGCGCCTCGACCGCCCTGCTGACGGACCGGTACGAGCTCACGATGGTCGACGCGGCCCTGCGCGACGGCACCGCCGGGCGCCGCTGCGTCTTCGAGCTGTTCGGCCGGCGGCTGTCGGCCGGGCGACGGTTCGGCGTGGTCGCCGGTACAGGCCGGCTGCTGTCGCTGATCCGCGATTTCCGCTTCGACGACGACGAGCTGCGGTTCCTGCGCGACGAGAAGGTGGTGGATGCCGCCACCCTCGACTTCCTGGAGGGCTACCGGTTCACCGGCTCGATCACGGGCTACCGCGAGGGCGAGCTCTACTTCCCGGGCTCCCCCATCCTCACCGTCGAGGGCACGTTCGCCGAGGCCGTCGTGCTCGAGACGCTGGCGCTGAGCGTGCTCAACCACGACTCCGCGATCGCCACCGCCGCCGCTCGCATGAGCGTGGCCGCCGGCGACCGGCCCCTCGCCGAGATGGGCTCTCGGCGGGCGGGCGAGAGGTCGGCCGTCGCCGCCGCGCGCGCGGCGTACATCGCCGGGTTCGCCGCGACGTCGAACCTCGAAGCAGGCCGCCGTTGGGGCATCCCCACAATGGGCACCGCCGCGCACTCGTGGACGCTCCTGCACGACACCGAAGAGGACGCCTTCCGCGCGCAGATCGACGCGCTGGGGACGGGCACCACGCTCCTCGTCGACACCTACGACATCCGCCGCGGCGTGGAGACGGCGGTGCGGATCGCGGGCACCGGACTCGGCGGCGTGCGCATCGACTCGGGCGATCTGCCCACCGTGGCCGCCGAGGTGCGCGCGCAGCTCGACGAGCTCGGCGCGACCGGCACGCGGATCACGGTGACGAGCGACCTCGACGAGTACGCGATCGCCGCGCTCGCGGCATCCCCGGTCGATTCCTACGGCGTGGGCACGTCGGTGGTGACCGGCTCGGGCACGCCGACCGCCGGCATGGTCTACAAGCTCGTCGCGCGCCAGGACTCCGACGGCGGCTGGGTCGGTGTGGCGAAGGCCTCGACCGACAAGGGATCGAGAGGCGGCCGCAAGGCGGCCTTCCGCACCCTCGACGAGGGCACGGCCACGAGCGAGCTCGTCGTCGTGTCGGACGGCTTCGAAGCCCTCGACACCGGTGCGTCGCACCCGGGAGCGCGTCCGCTGCAGGTTGCGCTGGTGACCGACGGCGAGCCGGATGCCTCGTTCGAAGGGACGGCCGGCGTCGAGGCCGCCCGGGCACATCACGCCCGTGTGCGCGAGGAGCTTCCGGTGCGCGCTCTCGCGCTCAGCCGGTCCGACCCGGCGATCCCGACGGTCTACGCCGACGCGCCCGCAGCCGAGGTGATCGCTCAGCCGGCCGTGGCATCAGGCGCCGAGTGACTCGTAGATCTCTTTGCAGGTCGGGCAGACCGGGAACTTCTCGGGATCGCGTCCGGGCGTCCACTTCTTGCCGCACAATGCCCGCACCGGCTTGCCGGTGATCGCGGACTCGAGGATCTTGTCCTTCTTGACGTAATGCGAGAAGCGCTCGTGGTCACCCGGTTCGATGTTCTCTTCTTTGAGGAGCTCTTCGAGCTCGCGATCGAGGGTCGCGATGCCGCCCTGATCAGGGCTGTCCAGCGGGGTGCTCATGGTCTGCCAGTGTAGTCGGGGCCGGCCGCCGCCGGGTCGATCGTGGCGACTCGGGGGTCATCGAACTGGCAGGCGTCAGGTCGATTCGGCGAACTCCATCAGACGTCCGCCGCGACGCTCGAAAGCAATCGAGCCGACGGTCACGCCGACGACGAGCACGCCGATTCCGATGGCCAGACCGCCCCACAGCGCCATGTCGGTGGCGGCCTCGTCGCCCTGCAGGGCGAGCCAGCCGCACCACAGCACCGGCGCCGAGAGGACCAGGGCTCCGAGCATCACCGCGCCCTGCGCGAGGGCACCCACCGCGGTCGTCCGCTGCGGCTGCTGGAAGGGGCTCTCGCCCGGGCGCGACACCGCGTAGGGGGCGACCACCGAGGAGATGCTCGACAGGCCGAGGCCGGACAGGAAGAGTGCGGCGCAGACGCCGGTGAGAGCCGGCAGGACAGCCCATCGCCCATGGAGCGAGGTTGCGACCGGGATGGCGACCGCCAGCAGCGGCACGCCCACGAGCAGCACGGGCACCAGGCGCCCGACGCGGTCCGACACGCCTCGCACGCCGCTCGCGATGTGCATCCACACCGCCGTGGAGTCGTACGCGACGTCGTCGTGCGGCAACCAGCCGAGGAAGAGCGCGGCGAACGGCACCGGCACGAGGGCCACAAGCTCGGGCGGAACGCCGGCGATGAGGAGGGGCACGACGGTGATGGCCGCGGCGAACGGGATCACCAGGCCGTTGACCACGTACCGACGATCGCCGAACCAGTACATGAGGCTGCGCGCGGCGATCGCGCCGCCGGGCGTGCCCGGTGCCACGCCGAACCAACCCAGGCCGCCGCGCGCGCGGCCGGTCGTGGGCCGCTCGGTCGTGGTCAGGAGCCGTTTTACCGCCCACGCCCACAGCAGCGCCAGCGCGAGAACCGTCCCGACGGCGATGAGAGCCGGCATCCACACGTCGCCGCCGACCGCCGCCATCCCCGGGAGTGCCCACGCGGCGCCGAGCGGTGTGAGCGCCAGCGCGTCCACCGCCTCGAGCAGCTGGGTCGGCACCGTCCCCTGCCATTCGAGCGACGCGAGGAAGACGCCGACCGGAACGACCACCACGAGTACCACGAGCACGAACACGCCCGACAGCTCACGCGAACGCCGGTCGCGCAGGAAGAGGGACGCCAGCGCCGTGCACACGCGCGCCAGCAGCGCGCAGGTCAGGACGCCGAGGACCACGCTCATGACTCCGACGGCGACCGGCACGCCGTGATCGGCCCACACGATCGCAGCGCACACCGCCACGGCGAGGAGGACCAGGATCGGCACGCTGATGAGTCCGGCGACGGCGAGCACGAAGGCGAGGCGGCCGCGGGGCAGCCCGAACAGCGCGAACCGCCGCGGATCCAGCGGATCGTCGACGGCGCCGAAGAGCGGGGCGAGCGCGAAGCCCAGCGTGACCGCCGAGCCGCCGAGCACGGTGACGGCCAGCACCTCCTCGGTGGCGGCATCCCGCAGCGTCAGGAGTCCCCAGCACGCCGCGGCCGTCGCTGCGACGAGGAGCAGCAGTGCGCCGACCACGCGGACGACGTGCCCCGCGTCCCCGCGGAGTGCGCCGAACAGCAGTGCGAGCCTCAGTCGGAGAACGTGTGCAGCCACTCGAGACCCTCCACGTCGCTGAGGCCTCCGGCGAGTTCGACGAAACGCTGCTCCAGCGTCAGCTCGCCGCGCACCTCGGCGACGGTGCCCTCGGCGAGCACCTGGCCCGCGACGATGACCGCCACACGCGTGCAGACGCGCTCGACGAGGTCCATGCCGTGACTGGAGAGGATCACCGTGCCACCGTGGGCCACGTACGTCGAGAGGATGTCGAGGATGATCGCGCTCGACACCGGGTCGACGGCCTCGAACGGCTCGTCCAGGACGAGCAGGCGCGGAGAGTGGATGAGTGCGCCGGCGAGCATGACCTTCTTGAGCATTCCGGCCGAGTAGTCCGACACGCTGCGGCCGAGGGCGTCTTCGAGATCAAATGCGCGTGCGAGGTCGGCAGTGCGACTCTCGACGACCGCGGGAGGCAGCTTGCGCAGCACCCCGTAGTAGTAGAGGAGCTGGCGGCCCGTCAGTCGGTCGAAGGTGCGCAGTCGATCCGGCAGCACCCCCATCAGCTTCTTCGCCGCGAGCGGTTTGGCCGCGGCATCCACTCCGCCGATGTGGATCGTGCCGCGATCCGGTTCGAGCAGACCGGCGATCATCGAGAGCGTGGTGGTCTTGCCCGCGCCGTTCGGTCCCACGAGGCCGTAGAACGTGCCGGCCGGGACTGTGAGGTCGATGCCGTCGACCGCGTGCGTGCTGCCGAAGCGCTTGGTGACGCCGCGGAGGACGAGCGCATCGCCCGCGGCCGCCGGCAGGGGCGGCGTGTCGAGCAGGACGGATGCCGCGGCCGGCGCTCGGTCGACCGCGGGAGTGGTGTCCGCCGCGGCGAGAGCGGGCAGCGGTGTCGGTGGCGGCTCGACGACCGGCTCAGCCACGGGCGCGATCGCCACGGGCGCGGCCACGGGCG
>NZ_DATCVK010000229.1:0-21107 GCF_036566905.1 Microbacterium sp.
ACCGACAGGTGGGCGCGTCGGGCGTCGTCTCGGAGCAGCTCGATGATCGCGACCGCGAGGCCGTCGACGTCGCCGGTGGCGACCAGCACCCCCGCGTCTCCGACCGCCTCGCGCGGCCCGTAGCGGACGTCGGTCGACACAACCGGCAACCCGCGCGCGAGCGCCTCGGCGATCGACAGCCCCTGCCCCTCGAACGCGGTCGATGTGACGAAGAGGGCGGCGCGGTCGAAGATCGCGTCGCGGTCGTCGGTCGCGCCGCGGAGGGTCACGGATGCCGCGAGCCCGAGCTCGTCGATGAGCTCCTGCAGCTCGTCGCGGAGCGGGCCGTCGCCGTAGATGTCGAGGTGCGCGTCGGGTACGGCGGCGGCGACCCGCGCCCACGCGCGGATCGCGAGGTCGACGCGCTTCTGCGGCGCGAGCCGGTTGAGCATCACGACCTGGCGCGGATCGCGGGATGCCGCGTCAGGTGGCTCGGCGCCGAGCTCGATCGTGTTCGGCACGACGTGGAACGTGCCGGGGTCGCCGAAGCGCGCCGCCACCTCGTCGCGCTGCGCGGCGGTCGGCCACAGCACCGCGTCATAGCGGTCGACCGTCGAGAGCCACCGCTGCCACATGCCGGTCACCGGCGCGTCGGGGTCGTCATGGGGTGGCGGCAGGTGCGAGTTGTGAACGGTGTGCACGAGACGCACGCGCGGGTCGTCCCAGCCGACCATGGCCTCGCCGATCTGACGCGACTCGAAGATCACGACGAGCATCCGCTCGGGATCCCCGGCGGCCGTGCGCCGCTCGTCGGCGAGGTGGGTCAGCCACGCGGCGTACAGGCTGCGGAATCCGCGGAGCACGCGGTGGCCGCCCGGCGCGTGCACGATGATCGCGGCATCCGAGAGATGCCATGTCGGGTCGTCCCTGAACACCGGCAGCGACACGATCGGCCCGCCCGCAGGAAGCGTCACCTCTCGGTACTCGACGCCCGGCTCGCGATCGGCGTCGCCTGCCGGCTCCCCGGCCGCGAACAGCCAGGAGGGATCCCCGAGGACGTCGTCGAAGAGGTTGCGGGCCGACGTCGTGCGCTCGAGCAGCCCGGCGTCGACGAACGCCTGCCGCTGGGCGGCGTGCACCTGCGGCGAAGCCCCGTCGACGCTCAGCTGCAGCGGGTCCGGCGCCCCGGCGGATGCCAGCAACCGCACTCGGGTCGGGACGGCGACGGCGAAGCCGCCGTCGAGTCCCAGTGCTACACGGCTGCCGACCAGCACGTAGTCGGCATCGGGCAGCGGGTTGTCGGGGGCCGCAGTCACGCGTCCATCCTCCCGCACGTGTCGGAAGAACCGGCGCGCGGACAGCCGGGAGAAAGCAGTGACGCCCCGGACCCGAAGGTCCGAGGCGCCCGCTGAGTCACTCCCACTCGATGGTCCCCGGCGGCTTCGAGGTCACGTCGAGGACGACGCGGTTGATCTCGCGCACCTCGTTGGTGATGCGGTTCGAGATCTTCGAGAGCACGTCGTAGGGCAGACGCGTCCAGTCCGCGGTCATCGCGTCCTCGGACGACACCGGACGCAGCACGATCGGGTGGCCGTAGGTGCGGCCGTCGCCCTGCACGCCGACCGAACGCACGTCGGCGAGCAGCACGACGGGGCACTGCCAGATCTCACCGTCGAGGCCGGCCTTCGTCAGCTCTTCGCGGGCGATGGCGTCGGCATCGCGCAGAATCTCGAGACGGTCAGCGGTGACCTCACCCACGATCCGGATGCCGAGGCCGGGGCCCGGAAACGGCTGGCGGGCGACGATCGCCTCGGGGAGGCCGAGCTCGCGACCGATGGCCCGCACCTCGTCCTTGAACAGGGTGCGCAGCGGCTCGACGAGCTCGAACTGCAGGTCTTCGGGGAGGCCGCCGACGTTGTGGTGCGACTTGATGTTCGCGGTGCCGGTGCCGCCGCCCGACTCGACCACGTCGGGATACAGCGTGCCCTGCACGAGGAAGCGGATGGGCTCGCCGTCGGCCGCCGCCTCGGCGACGAGCTCGCGCTCGGCCGCCTCGAACGAGCGGATGAACTCGCGGCCGATGATCTTGCGCTTCTGCTCGGGGTCGCTCACGCCCTCGAGCGCCGACAGGAACTGCTCGCGCGCGTCGATCGTGATGAGGCGCACGCCGGTCGACGCGACGTAGTCGTTCTCGACCTGCTCCCGCTCGCCCTTCCGCAGCAGCCCGTGGTCGACGAAGATCGCGGTCAGCTGGTCGCCGACGGCCTCGTGGACGAGCGCGGTCGAGACCGCGGAATCGACGCCGCCCGAGAGGGCGGAGATCACGCGGCCCGAGCCGATCTGCGCGCGGATGCGCTCGACCTGCTCGGCGATGACGTTGCCGCTGTTCCAGTCGGCGGCAAGGCCCGCGGCCTTGTGCAGGAAGTTCTCGATGACGTTCTGCCCGTAGTCGGAGTGCTTCACCTCGGGGTGCCACTGCACGCCGTAGAGGCGGCGCTCGTCGCTGCCGAACGCCGCCACCGGGGTGGCGCTCGTCGAGGCGAGGACATCGAAGCCCTCCGGCGCCTTGGCGACCTGGTCGCCGTGGCTCATCCACACGTTCTGGTCGACCGGCTGGCCGCCCAGCAGCACGCCGCCGTCGCCCGTGACCGCGGCATCCGTCGCCCCGTACTCGCGGAGTCCGGTGTGGGCGACCTCGCCGCCCAGCGCCTGCGCCATCACCTGGAAGCCGTAGCAGATGCCGAGCGTCGGCAGACCGAGGTCGAAGACGCCCGTGTCGAGCGCCGGTGCGCCCTCTTCGTACACCGACGAGGGACCGCCCGACAGGATGATGCCGACCGGGTTCTTGGCGGCGATGTCTGCGGCGCTCACGGTATGCGGCACGATCTCGCTGTAGACGCCCGCCTCGCGCACGCGACGTGCGATCAGCTGCGCGTACTGGGCGCCGAAGTCGACGACGAGGACGGGACGCTGCTCGGTGGCCGCAGCCGGCTCAGGGGAGGTCTGTGCCTCGGCCGCGGCAGAGGATGGCAGTTCGGTCAACGCTTGTTCTCCGTCGGGATCGCGTGAGTGAGGGACGAGTGTTCGGAGCGCGAGTGCAGCTCAGCGGCTTCACGCTCGGACAGGTAGGTCTTCACGTCGCGCGCGACGCGCGCCTCCATGAAGAAGGACAGCAGCGGCACGATGCCGCCGGCGGCGAGCATGGCCAGGCGCCCGAGGTTCCAGCGCATGAGGCTCCACACGCGGAAGCACGAGATGAGGTAGACGACGTAGAACCAGCCATGGGCGACGAGGATGCCGAGCGACAGGTTGAACCCGTCGCCCGTCGACTCGAGACCTGAGGCGGTCTCGACGACCGGTGCGAACCACAGGAACCCGCCGGAGCCTCCCAGGAACAGCTCGTAGCCGACCGCGTACTTGACGATCATCTCGGCCACCAGCAGGAGCAGCATCGTGCCCGTGATGATGGAGCAGACCTGGTAGAACTTCAGGGCTCCGCGGATCGCCGGAAAGGAAGCGAGCTTCGGGGCGCGGGGCATGATGCCAGTCTACCCGCGGGATTCCGCCGCGACCGTCGGGGCCAACCCACCCGGCCGTCGTCCGAGCCGGCGGCTGCCGAGTCAGGATGCCGAGGGCTCCGGCTCGTCGCCCGGCTCACGGCGAGCGTCCTCGAAGTCCTCGATCTCCTTCTCCCAGGCATCCTTCGCCAGGCGGTACCAGAGGTAGAACGCGAAACCGGCGAACACGGCCCACTCGAGCGCGTAGAAGATGTTGAGCCAGTTGATGCCCGATCCTTCCGCGGGCGCCGGAGAGGAGATCGCGTCGAGGCCGGCGACGGCGTCCACGGACGCCACGTAGGGACGGTAGACGAAGAGCCCCGAGACGTCGTGCCACTGCCCCAGCAGGGCGGCGGGCGACATCCGTGTCAGCGTCTGCGGATCGGCGCCGCGCGGCGGCAGCACCGGTCCCTCGTCCGAGATCAGGCGTCCCGTGACGTCGACGGTGTCGCCCGCGGCCGCCTCGGCTTCGAGCTTCTCGATGGCCGCGCGGGCGTCCTCCTCGGTGGCGGCCCACCCGAGGGCCACCGCGACCGACGTGGGGGCGGAGGTCTCGGTGCGCGTCGGGTCGATGCGCAGCTGACCGGTCACCCAGTAGCCCTCGACGCCGTCGTTGAATCGGGACTGCACGATGACGAAGTCCTCGGGCACCCACCTGCCGGCGGTCTCTACCCGCTGCCCCACGAGCGGCTCGGGGAGGTACTCGCCGGGGGCAGCGACGTCGGCGAGCTCCTGCACTTCCTCGGTCGCACCGGGCGGCAGCGGATTCGTCTGCACGGCGCGACCCAGCTGCCACTGCCCGAGCCACGCGAACACGGCCGCGACGACCAGGCACAGCAGCAGCATCCCGATCCATCGCGGGCGCAGCATCACCTCGCGCAGCGTCGGCGGGAACACCTCGGGCGCGAGGTCCGCCGCACCGTCCGGGCGGGGCTCCGTCATGGCATCCGTCATCCCGCGGCGTACGGCGCGACGACGACCTCGACGCGCTGGAACTCCTTGAGGTCGGAGTATCCGGTCGTGGCCATCGACTTGCGCAGCGCACCGATGAGGTTCGCGGTGCCGTCGGCGACCGGAGCCGGCCCGTACAGCACCTCCTCCAGCGAGGCGACCTGGTCGACCTTCACGCGACGCCCGCGGGGCAGCTTGGCGTGGTGCGCCTCGGGCCCCCAGTGGAAGCCCCGGCCCGGGGCATCCGTGGCGCGCGCGAGCGCGACACCGAGCATGACGGCATCCGCACCCATCGCGATCGCCTTGACGATGTCGCCCGACGTTCCCACACCGCCGTCGGCGATGACGTGCACGTAGCGTCCGCCCGACTCGTCGAGGTAGTCGCGACGCGCGCCGGCGACATCCGCGACCGCGGTGGCCATGGGAGCGTGCAGGCCCAGCGTGGCGCGCGTCGTCGACGCCGCTCCCCCGCCGAAGCCGACCAGCACGCCGGCGGCGCCGGTGCGCATCAGGTGCAGCGCGGCGGTGTAGGTGGACGCCCCGCCGACGATGACCGGCACATCGAGGTCGTAGATGAACTTCTTGAGGTTGAGCGGCTGATCGACGCTCGACACGTGCTCCGCCGACACCGTCGTGCCGCGGATGACGAACAGGTCGACGCCGGCGGCGACGACCGTCTCGTACAGCTCCTGTGTGCGCTGCGGCGTCAGGGCGCCGGCCACGGTCACGCCGGCGGCGCGGATCTCGGCCAGGCGGTCCCGCACGAGCTCCGGCTTGATCGGCTCGGCGTACAGCTCCTGCATGCGGCGGGTCGCAGCGGTCTTGTCGAGCCCGGCGATCTCGGCCAGCAGCGGCTCGGGGTCGTCGTAGCGCGTCCAGAGGCCTTCGAGGTCGAGCACGCCGAGGCCGCCGAGCTGACCCAGCATGATCGCCGTGCGCGGGCTGACGACCGAGTCCATGGGTGCACCCAGGACCGGGATGTCGAAGCTGAATGCGTCGATCGTCCACGTGGTCGAGACGTCCTCGGGGTTGCGCGTGCGCCGCGAGGGCACCACCGCGATGTCGTCGAACGTGTAGGCGCGACGCGCGCGCTTGGCCCGGCCGAGCTCGATGTCCATGCTCACCCGACCAGCCTACCCGCCGGGCTCCGCGCGGCCGGATCCGCAGGTTCCCCCGGGTTCGGGGCGGAGGCAGAGGACGGGGCGGGGGACGGATGCCGCGGGCGGCGGCATCCGTCACCCTCAGCGCGCCCGCGCGACGCGGGTCTCGTCCCAGACCGGCTCGCCGGACTCGAACACCCGGCCGTCGGAGCCGAACACCAGGAAGCGGTCGAAGGACTTCGCGAGCCAGCGGTCGTGCGTGACGGCGAGCACGGTGCCCTCGAAGCGGGCGAGGGCGTCCTGCAGCGCCTCGGCCGAGACGAGGTCGAGGTTGTCGGTCGGCTCGTCGAGGAGCAGCAGCGTCGCGCCCGAGAGCTCGAGCAGCAGGATCTGGAAACGCGCCTGCTGGCCGCCCGACAGGCTGTCGAACGTCTGCTCGGCCTGGCCGACGAGGCCGTAGCGATCGAGCGCGCTGCTCGCCGCCTCACGCGGAAGCCCGGCTCGTGCATCCTCGCCGCGGTGCAGGATGTCGAGCAGCGTCTTTCCGTCGAACTCGGGGTGACGGTGGGTCTGCGCGAACCAGCCGGGAACGACGCGCGCGCCGAGGATCGCGCGCCCGGTGTGCGCGACCGGATCGAGCGCCGCACCCGTCGTCGTCAGGTGCCCGAGCCGGCCGTCGGGATCGGTGCCGCCGCGCGCGAGCATCCGCAGGAAGTGCGACTTGCCCGAGCCGTTCGACCCCAGCACCGCGACCCGGTCGCCGAACCACACCTCGACGTCGAAGGGCCGCATGAGGCCGGTGAGCTCCAGCTGCTCCGCGACGACCGCGCGCCGCCCGGTGCGCGCACCGCGCAGCCGCACGTCGAGGTCCTGATCCCTCGGCCGCTCCTGCGGCGGGCCGGCCTCCTCGAACTTGCGCAGCCGCGTCTGGGCGGCGCGGTAGCGCGACGTGAACGTGTCGTTCGCGGTGGCCTTCACCTTGAGGGTCGCGACGAGCTCCTTGAGCTTGACGTGCTGCTCATCCCAGCGCCGGCGCAGCTCGTCGAGTCGCGCCATGCGGTCGTCGCGAGCACGGTGATACGTGCCGAACCCGCCGCCGTGCACCCACGCGGTGCTGCCCGCGCCGCCGACCTCGAGGGTCACGATGCGGTCGGCGGCGCGCGCCAGCAGCTCACGGTCGTGAGACACGAGCAGCACGGTCTTCTGGGTCTCGCGCAGGCGCTCCTCCAGCCACCGCTTGCCCGGCACGTCGAGATAGTTGTCGGGCTCGTCCAGCAGCAGCACCTGGTCAGGCCCGCGCAGCAGCGCCTCGAGCGCGAGCCGCTTCTGCTCCCCGCCCGACAGCGTCGTCAGCTCGCGGAACCGGGCACGCGAGAACGGGATGCCGAGTGCCGCGGTCGTGCAGGTGTCCCAGACGGTCTCGTACTCGTAGCCGCCCGCCTCGGCGTAGTCGGCGAGCGCCCCGGCGTACCGCATCTGGGTGTCGAGGTCGTCGCGCTCGATGATGGCCGCCTCGGCGTCTTCCAACTCGCGCGCGGCGCGGCGCACTCGATCGGGTGCGACGGCGATCAGCAGATCGTGGACGGTCTGCCCGGGCCCGCCGTGGCCCACGAACTGGTCCATGACGCCGAGTCCGCCGTCGATCTGCACGACGCCGCCGTGCGCCGAGATCTCGTCGCGGATGATCCGCAGCAGAGTGGTCTTGCCCGCCCCGTTCTGCCCGATCAGCGCGGTCGTCGATCCCTCGCCGACGCGGAACGAGACCTCGTCGAGCAGCGGACGTCCGTCCGGCAGCGCATACGAGACGGCGGCGATGTCGATGTAACCCACGGTGTGTCCCTGTCTGCTCCGGTGCGGCATCCGTCGCCGATCAGGGAGCCGACCAGACTATCTCAACCGGGGCACTCGCGTGGTCGAGGCCGCGTCTCGTCTCGCGCGTCCGACGGCACGCACCCCGGCGCGGAGGCCGAGCATCAGGCCGCGGCGTACCGGCCGGACTTGATCGCCCGCTCGCGCGCCTTCGCCGCCTCGACCTCGCGGTTCTTGGGCGGCGCCGTCGCGACGAGGTCGTCGAGCAGGTGCTGCGTGAGGTGGGCGATCTCGTGGACGGCGCGGTCGAACGCCTCCTGATTCGCCTTCGAGGGCTTGGTGGTGCCCGCGATCTTGCGCACGTACTGGAGGGCAGCCGCGTGCACCTCGTCGGAGCTCGCCGCGGGCTCGAAGTTGTGGAGCGTGTGGATGTTCCGGCACATGCCCCCGACGATACGCCGCGGCTCCGACGGCGGCCAGACGCGGCATACGTCCCCCGCTGTCACCAGCGTTCGTCACCCCGAGGAAGGACATCGAGCACGTGCGGCAGCTCGCTCGGGAAGCAGGAGCGGAAGAGCTCGGTGATCTGGGGGTCCGACCCGTAGTCGTCGACGATGCGCAGCCCGATCATCGTGCTGATCAGCATGCCCTCGGCCATGAAGGCGCGGGCCTCGTCGGCGTCGAGCCCCATCTCCTCGCGGAAGAATCGCCACACCGCCGCGAACCCGCGGCGCGCGGCGGCGCCGATCACCGGGTTGCTGCCCAGGAGGTACGCGTGCGCGAGGGTCTGGTGCAGGCCCCGCACCTCGATGAGGTCGACATAGGCCTGGCCGATCCGCTTGGCGGCGGTGAGGCCGTCGCCCTCGTCCACGGCGAGCGCGGCACGGAACGCCGCGAGCAGCCGCGTGAGGGCGTCCTCGATCGCCGCGAGGAACAGGTTCTCCTTGGAGCCGAACAGCCGCACGACGTACGGCTGGCTGACCCCGGCGGCGCGGGCCACCTCGTCGGTCGTCGCACCCTCGTACCCGCGGGTTCCGAAGACGGCGAGCGCGGCCACCAGGATCTGGCGACGCCGTTCGTCGGACGACAGGCGCTTGCCGGTCTCGACCGGCTCATCGAGAGCGGTGGCGCCGCTGCCGTCCCGCTGCACAGAAGTCATGTCATGAGGTTATCAGCGAATGACTTGACTTTGTAATCAGTCGATTACTACATTGTGGTAATCATTCGATTACAACCGGAGCTTCTCATGACCGACACCTCCCTCGCCCCGCGCACGCGGCGACCGCGTCCGTTCGCGCTCGTGGTGGCCGCGGCATCCCTCCCGATGTTCATGGCCACGCTCGACAACCTCGTCATGACCAACGCCCTGCCCGTCCTGCACAGCGAGATGGGGGCGAGCGTCGAGGAGCTGCAATGGTTCGTCAACGCGTACACGCTCGCGTTCGCCAGCGCGATCCTCATCGCCTCGGCGCTCGGCGACCGCTTCGGCCGCCGCACGCTGTTCGCCATCGGCATCGCCGTCTTCGGCGCCGGCTCGGTACTCGCCGCGCTCAGCACCGATCCCGGCCAGCTCATCGCCGCCCGCGCCGTGCAGGGCCTCGGGGCGGCGGGCGTCATGCCGCTGTCGCTGGCGCTCCTGAGCGGCGCGGTCCCGCCCGCCCGACGGGCGCTCGCCATCGGCATCTGGGGCGGCGTCTCCGGCCTGGGCGTCGCCGTCGGTCCCCTTGTCGGGGGCGCGATCATGGAGGGCTGGGACTGGCAGGCGATCTTCTGGATCAACGTGCCCGTCGCCCTCATCGCGATCCCGCTCGCACTGGTCGTGCTCAACAACGACTTCGGCGCGCGCGCCCGCATCGACGTTCCCGGAGCCGTGCTCGCGGCAGCCGGCGTGCTGGCACTCGTCCACGCGATCGTGCGCGGCAACGACGACGGCTGGGACTCTCCCGGCGTCATCGTCGAGATCGTCCTCGGCGCGCTCCTGATCGCCGGGTTCCTGGTGTGGCAGATGCGGGCGAAGGCCCCGCTGATGCCGCTGCGGCTGTTCCGCGACCGTTCGTTCTCGATCACGAACATCGTCGGCTTCGCGTTCAGCTTCGGCACCTTCGGCTCGGTGTTCATCCTCATCCAGTACCTGCAGGTGGTGCAGGGCTCGACCCCGCTCGAGGCCGCGGTCCAGACCACGCCGTGGACCCTCGCGCCGATGATCGTCGC
Organism: Microbacterium sp.; assembly: GCF_036566905.1. Taxonomy (GTDB): domain Bacteria; phylum Actinomycetota; class Actinomycetes; order Actinomycetales; family Microbacteriaceae; genus Microbacterium. The sequence continues at coordinate 9,608 of NZ_DATCVK010000229.1, forward strand.
CCCGATCGCCGGCATCCTGGCTCCCCGCGTCGGTACACGGGTGCTGCTGGTGCTCGGCCTCGCCCTGCAGGGTGCCGCGCTGACCTGGATCGCGGCGATCATGTCGACCGACCTCGACTACCCGGCGCTCATCGTCCCGTTCGTGATGGCCGGCGTCGGCATGGCGCTCGTGTTCGCCCCATCGGCGACCGCCCTGCTCGCCACCCTCGGACTCGTCGACCACGCGAAGGCGTCCGGCGTGAACTCGACCGTCCGCGAGCTCGGCGTCGCACTCGGCACCGCCGTGATGACCGCGATCTTCGTGAGCGCCGGCGGCGAGCTCATGCCCGATCTCTACGTCGACGCGGCGCGTCCGGCGGTGTTCACCGGTGCGGCGGTGCTGCTCGCGGCAACTGTCGTGGCGCTGTGGCTCCCGTCCGGCAAGGCGACGGATGCCGGCACCGCCGCCGCCGATTCCGCCACCGCCGGGACCGAGCCCTTCGCGCCGACGGGCGCCGGCTCCCCTGAGCCCGTGGGCACCGCGCGCTGAGCCCGCGTGCCGGTCCACATCATGTGCTCTCGCCGAAACCGCATGCTCCGCGCGCCGCAGACATGTGCACTCGGCGAGAGCACATGATCCCGCGCGCGGCCGGCGCCCCGGCCGATGGCATGGCGCTCAGTCGCCTTTTCCGTGCAGCACGCGGGTGAGGACGCCGTCGAGCAGGAACAGCAGGAACGCGGCCGACCCGATCCACGGCGACAGGATGACGACCATTCCGCTGATCAGCAGGGCGCTGAGCGAGCCGCGACCGTAGGCGGCGGCATCCGCGGCGCTCATGTCGGGCAGCATGACCTCACGATGGCCGACCGCCCACTGCCACTGCACCCAGCTGAACAGGATGGCGAGGAAGAAGGTGACGGGCATCGCGAGGCGGCCCGCGTAGTACTCCTCGTACTCGGTCATCAGCCCCGTCGCGAAAGGCACCAGGACGATGAACAGCAGGCGCGCGTTGTTGAGCCACAGCATCATGGAGTCGACCCGCGCGATGTGCTCGAACTGCCGCACGTGGACGATCCAGAGCAGGCAGAGCAGCGCGAAGCTGATCGCGAAGTTGATGAACAGCTCGTACATGCTGCCCAGCGCGTTCCACATCTGAGTGTCGGACTCGACTTCGCCGAGCGAGTGCGTCGTCAGGTCGAGCACCAGCAGTGTCGCCGCGATCGCGAACACGCCGTCGGTGAATGCCTCGAGGCGCGTGGTGCGCAGAGTCGCCGCAGGATGCTGCCGCTGCCTGATCATGGCGCCAGGGTAGCGACACACGGCCGCGCATGCGGGGATCGCCGGGCGTCATACTCCGACTCCCCTGCCGGTCGCCCACGTGCGCTGCGCGAGGATGGAGGACGGATGCCGCAGCCGGCGCCTGCGGCGCGCTTCGCGTCGGCGCCGCCGGCCTGAGCCCGATACCCGTGGAGGACCTTCCCGTGACCGAGCACGTTCCGTATGTCGTCGTCGGCGCCGGCGCCATGGGACTCGCGACGACCTGGCAGCTCGCCCGGCGCGGTCACCGGGTGCTCGCCCTCGAACGGTTCGCGCGCGGTCACTCGCGCGGCGCGTCCCACGGTGCGACCCGCAACTTCAACAACGCCTACGCCGCGGCGCACTACCTCGACCTGCTCGCCCTCGCGCGCACCGAGTGGGACGAGCTCTCGCGCACGACCGGCGAGCCGCTGCTGCGGCTGCACGGGCTGCTCACCCACGGCGACGATGCGGTGGTCGCCCAGGTGCATGACGCACTCGTCGCGCGCGGCGAGCGCGCCGAGATCCTCCGAGCGGTCGACGCAACGCGCCGCTGGAGCGGGATGCGGTTCGACGGCGACGTGCTGTTCACCCCCGACGCCGGCGTGGTGCGGGCCGCGGCGGCCTTGGATGCCCTCGAGGTCGGCGCACGCCGCCATGGCGCCGACGTCCGCTACGGCCACCGCGTCGTCGCCCTCGCAGAACGCGGCGACGGCGTCGCGCTCACCATCGACGACGGCGAGCACCGCTACGACATCGTGGCCGACACGACGGTGGTCACGTCGGGCGCCTGGACCCCCGGCGTGCTGCCCGCGTCGTTCCCGCTCCCCCGGCTGACGGTGACCGAAGAGAGCCCGGCGCACTTCGCCTCGACCTCACCGGACGCCCGATGGCCGTCGTTCAACCATCTCGTCCCGCGCGGGATCTACCCGGGTCCGACGTACGGGATGCCCACGCCGGGCGAGGGCGTGAAGGTGGGCTTCCACCACGTCGGACCGGTCGTCGACCCCGACCACCGCACCTTCCGGCCCGTGCCCGAGCTCGCTGCGGCTCTGCGCGACTACGTCGCCGAGTGGTTCCCCGGACTCGACCCCGACTCTGCCGAGCCGATCAGCTGCACGTACGCGTCGACGGACTCCGAGGACTTCATCCTCGACCGCCGCGGCCGCATCGTCGTCGGCGCCGGCTTCTCCGGTCACGGGTTCAAGTTCACCCCGGCGGTCGGCTCGGTGCTCGCCGACCTCGCGACCGACGACACCGCCCGAGCCGCCGAGGCGTTCCGGATCCGCTGACCCTGCGCCGCGGCATCCGCTCGCAGGTCCCGACGCAGGGGCTACTTCTTGTAGTTGGGGGCCTCGACGACGATCTGGACGTCGTGCGGGTGCGACTCCTTGAGACCGGCCGCGGTGATGCGCACGAACTTGCCCTTGGCCTTGAGCTCGTCGATCGTGCGGGCGCCGACATAGAACATCGACTGGCGCAGGCCGCCGACGAGCTGGTACGCGACAGCCGACACGGGGCCGCGGTACGCGACCTGGCCCTCGATGCCCTCGGGGATGAGCTTGTCGTCGCTCGGGACGTCGGCCTGGAAGTAGCGGTCCTTGGAGTAGGACGTCTTCTTGCCCCGCGTCTGCAGCGCGCCGAGCGAGCCCATGCCGCGATACTGCTTGAACTGCTTGCCGCCCTGGAAGACGATCTCGCCCGGCGACTCGTCGGTGCCGGCGAGGAGCGAACCGAGCATGACGGTGTCGGCTCCGGCGACGAGCGCCTTGGCGATGTCGCCCGAATACTGCAGGCCGCCGTCGGCGATCACCGGCACACCCGCCTCCCGGGCGGCCAGGTACGCCTCGTACACGGCCGTCACCTGGGGCACGCCCACACCGGCGACGACGCGCGTGGTGCAGATCGAGCCCGGTCCGACGCCGACCTTGACGGCGTCGACACCGGCGTCGATGAGCGCCTGGGCACCCTCGCGGGTCGCGACGTTGCCGCCGATGATGTCGATGTGGTCGAAGCTGGCGTCGGCCTTGAGGCGGCGGACGATGTCGATGACGCCGGCCGACTGGCCGTTGGCGGTGTCGACGACGAGCACGTCGACACCGGCGTCGCGGAGCGCCTCGGCGCGCTGCCACGCGTCGCCGAAGAAGCCGATCGCCGCGCCGACGCGGAGACGGCCCTGCTCGTCCTTGGTGGCGAGCGGGTACTTCTCGCTCTTGTCGAAGTCCTTGATGGTGATGAGGCCTGCGAGGGTGCCGTCCTCGTCGATGAGCGGCAGCTTCTCGACCCGGTGCTGGGCGAACAGGGCGATGACCTCACCGGCACTGATGCCGACGCGGCCGGTGACCAGGCCCTCGGTCGTCATCACGTCGCGCACCTTGGTCGTCTGGCGCTCGAAGCCCGAGACGAAGCGCATATCGCGGTTGGTCACGATGCCGACGAGGCGGTTGTCGTCGTCGATGACGGGCAGGCCCGAGATGCGGTACTGCGAGCAGAGGGAGTCGACCTCTTCGATCGTCGCGTCGGGAGTGGTCGTGATGGGGTCGGTGATCATCCCGGACTCGCTGCGCTTGACGCGGTCGACCATCGAGGCCTGGTCCTGGATCGAGAGGTTGCGGTGGATGATGCCGAGACCGCCTTCGCGGGCGATGGCGATCGCCATGCGCGACTCGGTCACCGTGTCCATCGCGCTAGAGATGAGCGGTGTCGCGACGGTGATGCGTCGCGTCACGCGGGACGACGTGTCGGCCTCACTGGGGATCACGTCGGTGTGGCCGGGCAGCAGCAGCACATCGTCGTAGGTCAGTCCGACGAAGCCGAAGGGGTCGTTGTGCTCCATGGGGTCTCCTCGCGCGGCGCGCGCGTGCTCTCGGGGGTGGACGGCGACGGCCGGTGCGCTCGTGACGCTCCGTACTCGATTCTAAGCGTCGGGCGGGGCCGTTTGTTCCCGCCGTAAACGGCACGCGCGGGCGCGCGAGCCGGCGAGGGCTGCCCCGTTGCGATCGGATCACTTATCCACATCGCACCGTATGCGAAACAGCGGCGACACATTACAGTCGTAGCGTCGTCATCACGGCCGATGCGACCCGAGCTTCGGTGTCCGCGTGGTGCCGAACTGGAGGTTCTGTGGGTCCTACGACTGCTATCCCGAGACGCGTCCGAGCGCGTGTGGCAGCCGCTCTCTTCGCTCTGTTTCTCGTGGCACTGGGACTGTTCGCCACTGCGACACCCGCTTCGGCCGCTGAAGACGATCCCTATCGGATCAGCGGCAACGTACAGCTCGACGGCGAGCCCCTCGAGGGCGTGACGCTCACCGTCGACGGCCCCGGCGGCCTCCAAGAGGTCGAGACCGACGAGAACGGCCAATGGCGGGTGGGCGTCCCCGAGCGGGGCGAGACCTACGTCGTGACGCTCGACGAAGACACCCTCCCCGAGGGGATCGCCGTGGTCGATCCCGAAGACGACACCCCGAACGTCAAAGAGGTCGAGGTGGGGCCGGGTGGGCGCGTGAGCGTCAACTTCTTCATCGGCGAAGGCGAGCGCAACGTCACGAGCTTCTTCGACCAGCTCGTGCAGCGCATCATCCAGGGCCTCAGCTTCGGCCTGATGCTCGCGCTCGCTGCGATCGGCCTCTCGCTGGTGTTCGGCACCACGGGCATATCGAACTTCGCGCACGGCGAGATGGTGACGTTCGGCGCCATCGCCGCCTTCATGCTCGTCGGGCCTGCGAGCCTCGCGCTGCCGTGGTGGCTCGGCTATCCGGTCGCGGTGGTGCTTAGCGCCCTCTTCGGACTGTTCCTCGACGTCATCCTGTGGCGTCCGCTGCGCCGGCGTCGGGTCGGCGTCGTGCAGCTGATGATCGTCAGCATCGGCCTCTCACTCGCGCTGCGCTACACCTTCCAGCTGTTCATCGGCGGTGGCACGCTCCAGCTCCCGGGTTCGTCGGAGTCCAAGATCTCGCTGTTCGGCTCCGTCCAGATGAGCGTCATCGACATGGTCTCGCTGGTGATCTCGATCGTGGTGATCGTCGCTTTCGCGCTGTGGCTCACCCGCTCGCGAACGGGCAAGGCGACGCGCGCCATCTCCGACAACGCGTCGCTGGCTGCGGCATCGGGCATCGACGTCGACGCCGTCGTGCGCGTCGTCTGGGTCGTCGCGGGCGCCCTCGCCGGCCTCGCCGGCATCCTGTACGCCTACTACCGCCCGGGCATCAAGTGGGACATGGGTGCGCAGATCCTGCTGCTCATGTTCGCCGCGGTCGTCCTCGGCGGACTCGGCACCGCGTACGGCGCCCTCGTCGGTGCGCTGATCGTCGGAATCCTGGTGGAGGTGTCGAGCCTGTGGATCCCGGCCGACCTCAAGTACGCCAGCGCACTGTTCATCCTCATCGTCATCCTGCTCTTCCGACCACAGGGGATCCTGGGCCGACGCGAGCGGATTGGTTAGGGACACACTCATGGACTGGTTGCAGATACTCTCCAACACCCTCTCGTCGATCCTCAGCCCGGCGACGATGGGCTACGCCCTGGCGGCTCTCGGACTCGCTGTGCACTTCGGCTATGCCGGCCTCATCAACATGGGCATCGCGGGCTTCATGGCCATGGGCGCCTACGGCTACGCGATCTCGATCCTGTCGTTCGGCCTCCCCTGGTGGGCCGGCGCCCTCATCGGACTCGGGGCGGCGGCGATCTTCGCGCTGATCCTCGGCATCCCGACCCTTCGCCTTCGCGGCGATTACCTCGCGATCGTGACGATCGCGGCGGCCGAAGTGCTGCGACTGATGTTCCTCACGACGGCGTTCGACGACGTGACCGGCTCTGCGGACGGGCTCAGCGGCTACCACACCAGCTTCCGGGCCTCGAACCCCATCCCGCGCGGCGAGTACGGTTTCGGGCCCTGGGTCTACAACGAGACCGGATGGTGGGTGCGCATCATGGGCATCATCACGATCGGCATCGCGGTGCTCGTCGTGTGGATGCTGATGCGCAGCCCGTGGGGACGCACGCTCAAGGGCATCCGCGAAGACGAGGACGCCGTACGCTCGCTCGGAAAGAACGTCTTCTCGTACAAGATGCAGGCGCTCGTGCTCGGCGGTGTCCTCGCGGCGGCCGGCGGTATCGTCTACGCCCTGCCCTCCGCGGTCAGCCCGGGCGTGTACGTCACGTCGCTGACCTTCTTCGTCTGGACGGCGCTCCTCCTCGGTGGAGCCGCGACGGTGTTCGGTCCGCTGCTGGGCTCGCTGATCTTCTGGGCGCTCCAGACATTCCTCTCGAATGTCCTGCCGGCGATGGCCGAGGCCGGCTGGCTGTTCGGTCTGTCGCAGATCCAGGCGGGCACGCTGCGCTTCATCCTCGTCGGCGTCGCGCTCATGCTGCTCGTGATCTTCATGCCTCAGGGACTCCTGGGCAACAAGAAGGAGCTGACCTTTGTCAAGTGAAAGCGCCCCGGTCACCGGCGCCGCGCCGGTCGCCCGGCCGAAGACCACCGGGCTTCACGTCGGCGATGCGGTGCCCGGCGTCCCGAAGGTCGACCCGATCATCATCGCCGACGACGTGCGCCGTTCCTTCGGCGGCGTCAACGCGGTCGACGTCGAGCACCTCGAGATCCCGCGTCACGCCATCACCGCGCTCATCGGGCCCAACGGCGCCGGCAAGACGACGCTGTTCAACCTGCTCACCGGTTTCGATCGCCCGGATCATGGCACCTGGACCTTCGATGGAAAGTCATTGTCCGGCGTACCCGCCTACAAGGTGGCGCGCATGGGTCTGGTCCGGACGTTCCAGCTCACCAAGGCACTGGGCCTGTTGACGGTGATGGAGAACATGAAGCTCGGCGCGAAGAATCAACGCGGCGAGAAGTTCTGGGGCAGCCTGATCCCCGCCCTGTGGCGATCGCAGGATGCCGAGTTCGAAGACCGCGCGATGGTGCTGCTCGAGAAGTTCAAGCTCGACGCGAAAGCCGACGACTTCGCCGCCAGCCTGTCGGGCGGCCAGCGCAAGCTGCTCGAGATGGCACGGTCGCTCATGACCGAGCCGACGTTGGTCATGCTCGACGAGCCGATGGCCGGGGTCAACCCGGCACTCACGCAGTCCCTGCTCGACCACATCCTCGACCTCAAGGACCTCGGCATGACGGTCCTGTTCGTCGAGCACGACATGAACATGGTGCGCCACATCGCCGACTGGGTCATCGTCATGGCCGAGGGCAAGATCGTCGCCGAGGGCGACCCCACCACGGTCATGAACAACCCCGCCGTGATCGACGCCTACCTCGGCGCCCACCAGGAACTGGATCTGGGCGTCGTGACAGGCCGCATCGATGTCGTCGAGGCCGATCCGACGACGGATGCCTCGGCATCCGCCGCGGCGGATGCCGCCGCACTCGTCGACGCGGGCGTCGCGGAGGAAGAAGTAGAAGAAGAGGAGGACGGCCGATGACCGCTCCCACTGCGACGGGCACACCCGTCGTCGTCGTCGAAGATGTCCACGCCGGCTACCTGCCCGGGGTGAACATCCTCAACGGCTGCAGCCTCGTCGCCCATGAAGGCGAGCTGATCGGCATCATCGGCCCGAACGGTGCCGGCAAATCGACTCTGCTGAAGGCGATCTTCGGGCAGGTGAACGTGCGCAGCGGCACGATCACCCTGGAGGGCGACGACATCACCGGCCTGCGCGCCAACAAGCTCGTCGCGCGCGGCGTCGGCTTCATCCCGCAGAACAACAACGTGTTCCCGAGCCTCACCATCGAAGAGAACCTGCAGATGGGGCTCTATCAGCGCCCGAGCGCCTACAAGGAGCGGCTCGAGTTCGTCACGGGGATCTTCTCCGAGCTCGGCAAGCGGCTCAAGCAGCGCGCCGGATCGCTCTCGGGCGGCGAGCGCCAGATGGTGGCGATGAGCCGCGCGCTCATGATGGATCCCAAGGTGCTGCTGCTCGATGAGCCGTCGGCAGGCCTCTCCCCCGTCCGGCAGGACGAGGCATTCATCCGCGTCTCCGAGATCAACAAGGCGGGCGTCACCTGCATCATGGTGGAGCAGAACGCACGGCGCTGCCTGCAGATCTGCGACCGCGGCTACGTGCTCGACCAGGGCCGCGACGCCTACACGGGATCCGGCCGCCAGCTGCTGAACGACCCGAAGGTCACCGAGCTCTACCTGGGCACACTGGGCACCTAGTCCGCACGCCTTCGACGACGGGGGGACGGATGCCGCGGCATCCGTCCCCCCGTCTCCGTGTGTACCCGCCCGTCGGGTACGCGCGCCGCGCCCGCGCCCGCCGCCTCGAGACGACCGGCGACGCCGGCGGCCCCGACAGCCGCCCACAACGCCGAACGGCCCCGGGTCCGAGGACCCGGGGCCGTTCGCGTCAGGAGACGATCAGCCTTCGTAGGCCGTGTACTTGTTGTCGTCACCGAACTGGTAGATGCCGATCGACGCCTCGGTCGGGTCGCCGACCTCGTCGAACGTGATCGGGCCGGAGATGCCGTCGTAGTCGGCCGTGCCGCCACCGACGATGATCGCGGCGCACTCGGCGTACGTGGTGCACTTCTCACCGTCGCCCGAACCGCCCGAGACCTCGATCAGCTTCTCGGCCATCGCGGTTCCGTCGGTCGAGCCTGCGGCCAGCGCTGCCAGCGCGAGCAGGACAGTCGCGTCGTACGACTCGGCCGCGTAGGTGAACTCCGTCAGCGGTTCGTTGCCCTCATCGGTGTTGAAGGTCTGGAGCGCGTCGGTGAAGTCCGTGATCGTGTCGAGCGACAGACCGGGGAACGTGCCCTTCGCGCCCGTCAGCGAACCTGCCGGGAACTGGTCGCCGAAGTTGGCCAGGTTGCCGTCGACGAAGTAGAGGTCCTCGGCGGGGTACTGCCCGAACAGGCTCGGGAGGATCGTCTTGACCTCTTCGAACGTGATCAGCGCGATCGCGTCGGGGTCGGCCGCGAGGACCTCGGAGATCTGCGCGTCGAAGCTCGTGTCACCCGTGTTGTAGGTGGGAGCCGCGACGACCTCGCCGCCGGCGGCCTCGAACGCCTCGGTGACGTACTTGGCGAGGCCGGTGCCGTACGAGTCGTTCAGCACGATCATGCCGAGCGTCTGGTGGCCGTCCTCGGCGATGAGGTTGCCGAGCACCTCGCCCTGGAGGACGTCCGACGGCGCGGTGCGGAAGTACAGACCGTTGTCGTCGTAGCTCGTGAACGCGTCGGACGTGTTCGCCGGCGAGAACTGGATGACGCCCGCACCGGTGACCTGGTCGATGAACTGCAGCGACGTGCTCGACGATGCGGCGCCGATGATGGCCGAGACGTCCTCGCCGAGGAGGCGCGGGATCTCGGTCTCGTACGCCTTGTTGTCGGTGTCGCCCGAGTCGCCGAAGACGACGTCGAGGTCGAGGCCGGTGTCAGCGGTCGCGTCGTTGATCTGCGACATGGCGTAGGCCACGCCGGCCTCCTCGGGCGGGCCGAGGAACGCGAGGTTGCCGGTCTGCGGCAGAGCCGTGCCGAGCTTGAGGCTCAGCTCGTCGACGGGCCCCGCACTCTCGCTGGGTTCGTCACCGCCGGTGCCGCCGCCGGCGCAGCCGGCGAGGACGAGGGCGCTGGCGCCGATGAGCGCGATGCCACCGAGGACGGTGGACGTGCGCGAGCGGGTGAAGACGCTCATGTTGCTCCTTGCTGTGTGATGGCAAACGGGAACGGCTCGGGCGCCGACCCAGTGCACTAAACCTAATCGCCGCCGGGGTCCCGGAATGTTGCCTTTCGTTAACGATCTGTAACAGCTTGAAATCCGTGATCGGCGGGCAATTCTGCGCCTCCGGCAAGCACCGCGCCTGTGGAGAGATCGGCCGGTGGCCGCCTCGCCGGGCCTCGCCGCTCTGCCATCCCAACCGAACCGGCCCGCATACCCCTTGCGGGTATAGACTGTTCCGCGATGTACCCCTGAGGGGTATGCCGCCCGACAACACGAGGAGAAGAGATGGTTCAGGCCGAGTACAAGGTGACGGGAATGAGCTGCGGGCACTGCGAGGCGTCGGTGCGCGGCGAGGTGTCCAAGCTCGCGGGCGTCGAAGACGTCCAGGTGAGCGCCGCCTCCGGCACCCTCACGATCGTCGCCTCGACGGAACTGGCCGACGACGCCGTCATCGCGGCCGTCGACGAGGCCGGCTACAGCGCGGTCCGCGCCTGATGGCCGCGGCCTCGACTCCCGCCCGCGTCGAACTCGAGATCGGCGGGATGACGTGCGCGTCATGCGCCGCACGGATCGAGAAGCGGCTCAACCGGCTGGACGGGGTCGAGGCATCCGTCAACTACGCCATGGAGAAGGCGTTCGTGAGCGTTCCGGCGGGACTGGACCCGCAGGCGCTCATCGATGAGGTCGTGAAGACCGGGTACACCGCCGCCCTTCCCGCCCCGCCGGCCGCCGAGCCCGTCGCCGACGCGGCCGATCCCGAGCTCACCAGCCTGCGCCATCGACTCATCGGGTCGATTGTGCTGTCGACACCGGTCATCCTGCTCGCGATGATCCCGGCGCTGCAGTTCACGTACTGGCAGTGGGCGTCGCTCGCGCTCGCGGCCCCGGTGGTCCTGTGGGCGGCGTGGCCGTTCCACAAGGCCGCGTGGACCAACCTGCGGCACGGGGCGGCGACGATGGACACCCTCGTCTCGCTCGGTGTCCTCGCCGCGTTCCTCTGGTCCCTGTACGCGCTGTTCCTCGGCACCGCCGGAGAGCCGGGGATGACGCACGGGTTCGAGCTGACCGTCGCGCCGTCCGACGGCGCCGGCAACATCTACCTCGAGGTCGCGGCGGGCGTCACGATGTTCGTGCTCGCCGGGCGGTACTTCGAGAAGCGGTCCAAGCGCCAGGCCGGCGCGGCGTTGCGCGCGCTGCTGGAGCTCGGCGCGAAGGACGTCGCGGTGCTGCGTGGCGGCGCCGAGACCCGGATCCCGGTCGAGGACCTCGCCGTCGGCGACGAGTTCGTCGTTCGCCCGGGGGAGAAGATCGCGACCGACGGCGTCATCGTCACCGGCTCCTCGGCGGTCGACGCCTCGATGCTCACGGGGGAGTCGGTCCCGGTCGAGGTCGGCGTCGGTGACACCGTGGCCGGGGCGACCGTGAACGCGGGCGGCCGGCTCGTCGTCCGCGCCACGCAGGTCGGCGAGGGCACGCAGCTCGCGCGGATCGCGCAGCTCGTCGAGGACGCCCAGTCCGGCAAGGCCGAGGTGCAGCGCCTCGCCGAC
>NZ_DATCVK010000230.1:0-113931 GCF_036566905.1 Microbacterium sp.
CGACACGCCCGCCGCGAGCATCGCGAGGGCGCCGCCCACGAGTCGCGCCGGCGTCACCGCCACGATGCCGGCGGGACCTACGCCCGCACGGTCCAGCAGCAGACCGCTCACCGTCTGCCCGGCGACCACCCCGACCGTGAACAGCGCGACGCCGATGATGCCGACCGCGAGCGACTGGGTCGCGACCGAGAGCGCGCCGGCCACGCCGCCGCACAGCATCCAGATGGGAATGCGGCGTCCGCGAACGCCGGTGACCAGCGCGGCCAACCCTCTGCGCCCCTGCGGCAGCGCCGCCGAGAGCACGAGGAGCACGATCAGGCCGGAGCCGAACGAGATCACGGCCGCGACGAACCCGTCGCCGATGCGGACGCCGAGCTGGCCGTTGATGCGGGCCTGCACCGCGGTGAGGATGCCGATGAGCGCGGCGCCGCCGAGGCCGATCCAGACGGGCGGGCGGGATGCGGTCACCCGATCCATCTTGCCTGCTGCCGGTGCGTGGAGCCGACTACGGGACTTGAACCCGTAACCCCCGTTTGTGGGATGCGCGATTCCGCATCTTACCGAAACCTACCCGGACCTGGGCGGAATTGGTCGATCGGCAGCGCGCGAGGTTCCGCGATATACCGCTGTTTCCCGCTCAAAACCCCGAGTAAACAGCGGATCGCTACCGAGTGCGCCGCTGCCTCTTCGCTGTCGCGACCACGGCTGCGATGTCGAGACCGAGCGCATCGCAGAGCGCGTCGAGCTGGTCGACGTCAGGAACGCGCACACCGCGAAGGTACTTCGACACCTGCGACTGGGAGATCCCCGATGCCTCGCCCACCTGCTCCTGCGTCATGCCGGACTCGAGGAACGCGCGGTCGAGCGCTTCAGCGATCAAGCGCGACAGCGACGCATTCCCCCAGTTCACGGCCTGAAGGTATAGGTGCCGCAACGTTGGTGACATCGGGACGCTCGGACTAGTTCATTTGAACTAGTCTCCTCGTGGGAGTGGCCTTTCCTGGGGACGCGATCCGGCTCGAGTGGCGGGCGGACGCGGGGTAGGTGGAGAGCAGACCGGTGACGACGATCGTCCTGAATATCGACAGCATCAACGCAGCAGCCCTGCGCATCGGGCGACCCGATGTCGTGGTGACGGCGTCGGAGCCAGTGACGTGTGAGCTCGTCGTGCGATTACACCTGCTGCTCGGCATGGACCTCGCGGCGCTCGGTCACGTCATCGACGAACTACGGACCCTCGCCGTCGCAGGATGAGGTGCGCCGTCATGGCGTCGTGCGCCTGGCCCTGGATCGACGCGGCCGTGCGGTGCAGGAGCTGGTAGTACCTCGCCGGCGTCAGCCCGCGGTCGCGGATCGCGTTCTCCTTCGCGTGCGAGTGGCGCGGCCAGGCGCGCTCGAAGTCGAGCGGCTCAGGTCCTCTCACCGAACCCGATCCTGCAGCGTGTAGTGACGGAGGAACCACGCCTCCGTGCAGATGTTCTCGTGGTGGGAGTCGACCTGCCCCCACGACACAAGGCGTCCTTGCCCCTGCTCCCACGAGTCGAAAACCAGCTCGACGTACACCTCGACATTGTCACTGTTTCGTCGCCAGACGTCGTCCTGCTCCACGGTGGTGCTATCCCCAGTTGCCACGGTGGATAACTCTGCATGGTGGTTCCGACATCGAGGTAGCCTGACCGCCATGGAGACGCGTGGTTACACGCGGCCGCTGTTCTCAGGCGATGACACCGCGGCCGACGTCGAGGCGCTCGGCGAGCTCGGCGCGTCGAAGGTGACGGCCGAAGTCTCGCACCGTTCACGGGTTCACCGGACTATGGCGATCGCCGATCTCTCCCCCGGCGACGTCCTGATCGTGACGTCTCTGGAGCGGCTGGACACCCGCCTACCTGGCCTGGTGCGGGTGCTGCTCGAGCTCCGCCAACGCGGCATTCGTCTGCAATGTCCCGTGGCTCCCGCGGTCGAGACCGACGCTGATGCAGTCACGGCGATGCTCAGCGCGCTGGTCGACTTTCAGCACCGTGTCCACTCATCGGCCGCGAGGACCGCAGACTACGGCGGGCGCCGAGGGCGACCGCGCGCACTCGATGCAACCGGCGTCGCGATGGCTGTCGAGCTACAACGGGCAGGCCGTACGATCCCCCGCATCGCGCAGATCCTCGGCGTCGGGCAGTCCGCTGTCAGGACCGCCCTCAACAGCCCGGGCGCCGAGGGAGGAACGCGTGAAGATGACAGATGACGATGGCGCTCAGCCTCGATGCGAGGAGTGCGGCGTGCTGATGCGTGACATCCCCGGCGGCTGGGAATGCCCGGCGTGCGGGCACCTGCTGGTGCCGATCGTGCAACAACAGGAGCAGCCACCGGAATTTGACGGCCCGAGCATCCGCGGGGGCTGAGACAATTGCAGGTTTGCTACTGGACTCACGGTCGCGGGGTGCTGCTCCGCGAGGAGACCGACGTCGTTCCGGCCACCGGAGAGATCGTCACATTGCGGAGCCGCGGCCTGGTCGGCCGGGTGATCCTTCGCGACTTCGCGACAGCACCCGACGGCAGCGAAGAGCTACTCATCGAGCTGCAGCTGGCCACTCGCGCCGAGACCCGCCGACGTCGGCTCTGACCCACTAGTACGTCACCGCTCCGTCGTCAACGGGGTACCGGCGCAGGCTTGGTGTCGCCATCGTCGAACACAGGAGGGGACTTTCGTGCTGCAACCAGTACAACAAGTCGAAACGCCCGATGGGCACTCAGGCCGCATCGTCGCGATCCGAGCCCGCGCCGGGAATCTGCACGCGACCGTCGACGAGAGCGGGATCACGGTACGTGCGGTGCTGCTCACTGGCGGCGAGGTCCGCTGGAACGCCGACGTGGCGCTCCAGCCGCTGACGTGGGCTCCACCGACCGAGGACATCGAACTCGACGCATCCGTGATGAGTCACCATCAGAGCTGACTGGGGATAGCCGGCCCAGAGCCGGCGGCTGCCCTCCCACGTTGGGGCTGGGAGGGCAACTCCTTCTTGAGGATCGCGGTTGACCAGGCGCCCTTCAACCGCCAGGCATCCCCGGCGGACCACATCAGGACGGCGACCCGGTCTAGCGCAGCTGCGCGCGGATGACGTCGTCGATCATCCGCAGCTCGACCCAGTCGAGCAGGGGCATCGGTTCGCGGGTGTTGAACGTGGCGTCGGCGACGATGCCATCGCCTCCGCGTGAGAACGAGTAGCAACCGTAGTCGTGACCGTCGGAGCCGAGGGCGCGAGGACCCTCCATTTGGTCTCCGGCGCCCGCGCCGAGCCTGCCATACGGGTCGTCTTCGACGAGCGGCCACGTGAGCCGGAACGTGGTCCGGAGGTTCCAGAACTCCACCGAGGTGAGGAACACACGGTGGTTGCGGACGACGTACTGCTGCTGCACAGGGATATGGACGGACAGCAGATCGAGGGTCTGCGGGAACTGGGAGAAGTCGAGGTCGTCGCTCACGGGCTGAGACTATCGCTGGCGTCGGCGTAGCCTCTGGTCGTGGCCGCCATGTCGTTCGGTGAGTACTGCGAGCAGCATGGCATCCAGCCGGAGGAGGACGGTGCGGGCGTTCGCGGCATACCCGCACGAGATCAGCTGGTGGGACGGCGACGCCGAGCGCGTGGAGCTACCGGGAGCGGCGGCGTCGCCGACGCGGAGCGAACTCCAGATAGAGCCCGGCGACGATGACAAACGCGAGTAAGGCGAATAGCCAAGGGTTCTCGAGCATCCCCTGCCAAATCCCGCCCACCATGATCCCGATGCCCTGCCAGAACGCGGGCAGGAACGAATCCCCCAGATTCCCCATGCGAGAACCGTACCGGCAGACACCGACTCCGGACGAGGGTTCGCGCGAGGGGTCGTACCGCTAGCCGATAACGGGAGGTATTGCCCCCGCGGCGACCGCGAACGGATACCGCAGCCGGTTGGCTTCATCACCATCGATCTGCAAAACCCAGTTGTAGACACCCCCGGGGGCAAGCGGCAATCCAGTACCGAAGTCCAAAACCACGATGTGGCGAGAACTCAACTGATCACGCACCGATACCGGCCCGGGTAGTTGCGGCTTCTCGATCGTGGTTGCTTGACCGATGCGCAGCGCCTGCGGCCCAGCAGGGCCTGGGAGCTGCACGAGCTCTCCGTGCTGCTCAAGCATGACCTCGATCGCACACTCTGCAGGGAGATAGGCGCTAGGGACGTCCACAATAGCCACCAGCGAGATGCGCGTGGTGAGACCCTGTTCCGGCTGAAAGCCGAGCATTGCGACGCCACCGCCGACCACGCTGAGCTTGCCGGTCGCGTCCATCATGGCGAAATCCGCCAGGATCAAGGACAGTGAAGCGTGCTGTGAGACTTCACTCATGCGGCAACCGGGACAGGTCCCGACGACACAGAAACGCCAACCCCACCGTGCCCCGAGGCGACACCGCTCGCCTGCGTTGCAAACGCCGTCCACCAACCGACGGCATGCACTTCAACGGCAGAGGCAACGTTCAGGGCCATGCCTTCATCGGTACGCTCGACGAGCTGCACTGTCTCGCCTTCAAGGTAGAAGTCAACGCCGTCGCGCACGAGAGTACGTGTCTCCTCGAGAGTCGACCCGACGGCGGTGAAGCCGTCGAGATCGTCTGACTCCGCCCACCACGACTCGTCTTCGTGGTGGTAGCTCACGAACAACTTCCGCATGGTCACCCCTTCAGGCCTAAGAGAGCGGCCGCCTCGGTCTCGGACAGGCCCGCGTCACGCAGGATCTTCCTGACAACACCTGGAGGTATCGTCGCACCCTCATGATACGAGAACAAGATACGGCCCCGGCCCACACACTCTAGGTGCCGGTGCGAGCCATTCTGTCGTTTGATCGCATACCCAAGCCCGAAGAGCAGCGCGAGCATCTCGCCAGCCTTCTTCGAGGGATACACGGGCACCGGATGATTGTTGCATGTCGCACCCCCGACGCATCCGTGATGTCGGTGGTGAGCACGTAGCCTTTCTAACTCTCGGCCGGAGGAAGGATCCCGGCCACCCTTGACGAAGAACCGTCGCTACGAGGCGCACTACGACGCCCTCAACGACAAGCGCATCGCGGAAGCACCAGCCCGCCCGATCACACTGCCGGCGGCCGCGTACGGGCCGCACGAGCTCGAGTGGGTGCCGACAGGCCGATCGGCGCCGGCGGTGTGGGCGTGGGTGTCCTGGCCCGACCGTCCCGCCGAACGGATCGCGGCGTTCGCGAAGGGCTGGAACGATCGCGTGGTCGTCGTCGCATGGGACGGGCCCGGCGGGGCGATCGACACCGTCGTGTGGCGCAACGCGGTGACCCGTCGTGAAGCCTGACGACGTGACCCTTGTCCGCTACAAGGTGGACAGCTAGGTTGAGACGGCGGCCAGTGATGGGACTTGGGGTCCACTTACATCATTGGCCGCACTGGGGACTGGGGAAGAACGGCCGGCCTCTGCACGGGCGCTCCAGCGGCGGCCCCCTCGAGCCCGGACGTGCTATCAGGCTCGAGGGGGACCGGGCCAACTGCGACGGTGTGCGCCCGCTTGGGGACGGAGCGCACGGCCCATTTGGTACTGGGGAGACCGGGCAGAGTGTCAGCAGAAGGCCAATCTCACCTTTCCACAGACCTGCTGTCCGGTTCCATTCCCTTCAGGTTATGAGCTTGTTACAGGTCGTGGTCGTGAACGACGAAACGCCCCCTCGAACCCGGCTCCGTGATGGAGTCGAGCCCGAGGGGCGTTCAGCTATGTGCGTTCGATAGGTGAGCTTGTCCCCCGAAGAGGGGACACGACGTTCACCACGCGGAAACACGCGATCGGTACCGTGAGGTGCGTGCCAAGTGGAGGAACAGCAGCCGGTCGTGGTTTCGTAATCCCGTCGCTCGACGGGCTCCGGTTCGTCGCGATCCTGCTCGTGGTCTGGGGGCACGCACAGCTGCCGTACCAGTTCATCCGCGAATCCGCGGGTGTGACGATCTTCTTCTTCCTCAGCGGCTACCTGATCACGACCCTGCTGCGCCGAGAGTTCGACAAGACGAACCGGGTGTCGATCAAAGACTTCTACCTGCGCCGGCTGTTCCGCATCTTCCCGCCGCTATACATCGTCGTGACGATCATGGTCGTGCTCTCGCTGGCCGGGGTGCTCGCGAACGCGATGACCGGGTGGGGTGCGCTGGCCTCCTACGGGTTCTGGGCGAACTACTTCATCATCTTCGAGGGCCGCGAAGGGCTCCCCGCCGGGATGAACGCGCTTTGGTCGCTGGCGGTCGAGGAGCACTACTACCTGCTGTTCCCGCTGATCTACATTGCCCTGCGCAGGTGGCTCCCGAGCCGGTGGTGGCAGGCCGGCGTGCTCGCCGCGATCTGTGTGGCGATCATGGGGTGGCGGGTCTGGCTGTTCGCCCACGATGCCGGATACGACCGCATCTACCTCGCCACCGACACCCGCGCTGACGCGATCCTGTGGGGCTCCATTCTCGCGATCATCGCGAACCCGATGTACGGCGAGATCAAGTCGCCGCGGCGCCCGTGGATGCTGACGCCGATCCTCCTCGCGTCGGTCGCGGTGTTCTATCTGGTCACCCGCATGCCGGATTCGATCGGGATGACCGTGGGCTACACCGTGCAGGCGGTCGCCCTGGCCGGGGTGTTCATCCCGTTGATCATGGCGCCCCGGTCGGTGATCGGCCGGGTGATGAACTGGCGCCCGATCATGTGGGTCGGCGTGATCTCGTACTCGGTGTATCTGATCCACCGGCCAGCACTGATGCTCGCCGAGGAATACCTGCCCGGCCCGCTGCTGCTCCGATCCGTCATCGGTATCGCCGCCACCGTGCTGCTCTCATGGGCGATGCTCGTCCTCGTGGAGCGCCCATTCGGGAAGCTGCGCAAGAAGCTCGGACACGCAGGTGAGACCACCAACACCGCGGTTAACGACGAAACTCCCTCGGGCGCACCCGAAGGTGAGCCCGAGGGAGTCTCGAAGGGGTCACGCGTAGACGTGTAGATCGTCGAACGAGTTCGGCGTGACGGCGCGCAGCGCCGCGTTGGTGTCCGTCGCGAGATGCGAATCCGTGACCGACCCGACGAACTGGCCGTTGACGAACATCCGGTACACACCGCCGGCCAGGCAGACCACCTTGACGGTGTCGCCCGAGCTGACCGGGATAGTCGATACGAGCAGTGCCGTCGTGGTGCCCGACACCACCTTGACGATTTGCCAGAAGCCGCCCGAGGACCGGACCACCCCGACGTTGCTCGAAGAAGTGGTGCCGCGCAATAGCACGCCCACCGTCGAACCGGCGAGGTAGTTCGTGAGCGTCGCCTCGATCGTCCGCGCGACCACCCCTGTGTTGAACGCGGCGATCGACGCCGTGCCCGTCGCCGTAGAGAACGCACGGTTGTTCGAGATCGACCACGACACGCCACCGGCGTATGCGACCGGCGAGCAACCGGAGTCCATCGTCCCGAGTCCACCGGTCGCATCGGCACGGTTGAAGGTGTCGCCCATTAGCAGCGCACCGGTCCAGCCGAATGCCGCAGCCCACGCCGAGGTGCCGGCCGGGCTCACCGCGGCAACGCGCACCTCGTATTGGTCGCCAGCGTTCAGCGCCGTGAGGGTTTGCGTCGTGGCGGTCGACGCCGCGTGCGCGAAGGTGGTCCACACGCTGTCACCGACCAGGCGGTATTGCACCGTGTAATCGGTGATGTCGTCGGCGATCAACGGCTCTTCCCACGCCGCGACCAGACTCGTCGACCCCGAGGGAGTGACGGCGAGACCCCACGGCGCCGTGGCCGACAAGCCACGGGCATCGATGCGGTACGAACCGGTGATCGCCTGTTCAACGACCGCACCGTCACCGCGGTAGTCACCGCTGATCTGGATGCCAGTCGCCGCGAGGCTGGTCCCCAGAAGCGCGAGACCCTCTTCGGTGTTGTCCCATGTGCGGACGTCGACGAGGAGGTCCGTCGAGGGAAGCCCGATCTCGATCCCGCGACCGCCGTTGTCGTACGACGCGCCGCGGATGGCGGTGTGTGGAGCGAACCCGCCGCCGGACTTGGTGGCGATGCCGTCGCCGACGTTGTGGTGCGCCTGCACATCGAACGCGTAGGCGCCCGCCGTCGCGAGACCGATCAGCAGTCCCGTCCCGTTGCCCGACAGCTCGCCGCGGAGGCGACCGTTCCTGCCCGCAGAAGGGGCGAGCACGGTGCGATCGTGCAGGACACCCGCGTACGTGTTGTTGACGGCGATGATGTCGGCCGTGAGCCCGTCAGAGCCGCAGTCGCGGAAGCCAACGAAGTTGCCCTCGACGTACGCGCGGATCCGGGAGCCCTTCGAGAAGTGCCAGGTGATGTCGCCGGCCACCTTGTACAGCTCCTGCGTTTCGGTGAACACGCCGTGGAAGCCGCAGTCGAATGCCGAGACATCGAGCACGTAGTCCTCGACCTCGAACAGGCCCGTCCCGATTCCGAATCCCGATCCGCCCGACGTCGTGAGCGGATCGACGGCGAGTTCAATGAGCCCGCGTCCGCAGCCGCGTGCGACGCCGGTCACGACGGTGTCGCGCAGGAAGTCGCAGCCGAAACCGGTCGCCCACGTTTCCTTGATCAGGATGTCGCGGAACCGCGCGTGGTTGAGGTCCTGGATGAACCAGGCCTTCATCATCGTCGTGTAGGTCGCGTTGCTCTGCTGCGATCCGTCCACCGTGTGCGCATCCACGTAGACGTGCTCGATGCTCCCGAAGCTCTTCGCCGCGTGGAACATCGTCGCGTTGGTGGGCGCCACGAATGTGACGCTGGTGGGATCGCCGTTCGACGCGATGCCAACGCCCGACTTCCAGCGGAGCCCGTATGGCGCGCCGGAGAGCGGCTCGAAGCCCTGGCGCACGAACCGCATCACCGACCCTGGCTTCACCTGGATCTTTCGCGGCTTGCCGTCGGCGATGAACCACGCGTTGCACTGGTCGACGGCGCGCTGCCAGATGGTCGTGTTGTTGCCGCTTCCCGACCCGTCGGTGACGAGGGTCTCCCCCGCGTTCACGAACTGCTCGATTGGGACCACCCCGAAGACGGATCCCGCGATCGCAGCCATCATGCCATCGGCGGTAATCGGGATGGCCTCTACCGCCGCCTGAGCGGCCAGGGCCGCGTCGCGAGCAGCTTCCGCAGCTTCCACCGAAGACACGGCAGCAGCAACCGCCGCCGCATCGAATCCGGCCTCCGTGAGAACGCCAAAGCGTGACTGAACTCGGGTGATGAACGTTCCCGACTTGATGTTCACCTCGGGAGGGTTGCCCGCGACGGCGAACTGCGGGAGCACGCCGTCGGCGTTCGACGTGAGCGGTGCGATCGCCGCGCCGGATGCCGGCTCGAACACAGCGAGCGGCGTCGTGAATGACAGGTCGTCGACGGCGAACACCTGGAAGGTGGCTGAGCGGACGAGTCGATCCTCGTCGGGCGCGACGTTCGGGTTGTACGCGAGCGAGATGTCGAACTTGTCCTGAACCATCAGCGCGGGTCCTCCTCGATGGCGCCCTGGTACTCGGCGTGGGTCGATGAAGCGGGGTCAAGGAGCGGCGACTCGTTGACGACAATCACCTGCGCGGGAACGACGCGGGTCGGGTCAGCGGGCAGCGTCGCGAGGATCAGGCGAACGAGCGAGACGAGAGCGGCCATAGCGGATGCCTGCAGGACCACGCCCCAGTCGACGTCGGTCAGGAGAACCGCGCCCAGCAGACCAGCAGCGAGAGCCTGAGCGAACGTCTTCACCACGCGCTCGACAGCGGCGAGCCACCACGGCAGATCGACGCCGTCGACCTCGGGCAGACCGGCGAGCGACGTCGCGAGCGACGCAACAGCGCCGACCGCGCCGGCGGAGACCACGGTGAGCCACGATACCTCGGCCACGAGCTGCGTCGCCGCGAGGTACGGGAGAGCGATCGCGACCGCCGAGTAGAGCGCACGCTTGGCGGCGTCCTTCCACCAGACAGGGTTGGCGAGGTTGGAGAGCGCCAGCTTGGCGCGCAGAGACAGCTTCATGATGACCTCCTCAGGTCGTTGGGTTCTCGGTGTCCTCGATCGACGGATGCCGGCCGGGCTCGACACCCAGCGAGAGCAGCTGGTAACGGAGGAACGCCGCGTGCTCCTGCCACGCGATGCGGCGCTCCCGCTCCCGGTCGGCGCGGGCATCCGCGGCGCGCTCCCCCGCTTCGGCTTCGGCCTGCAGGGTGAGTGCGTGGTCGCGCTGCGCGATGATGTCGACGCGGCGCTTGTCTTCCTTGCCGGAGACGCCCTTTCGTGCCAACGACACGACGGATGCGATCTCTCGGATTGCGGCGCCGATGCCTCCGGCGCCGAGCACCGCCACGAGGACTGCGATCCAGTTCAGTTCCACAGTGGTTGCTCCTGGATCACTCGTGACGTTGGACGAAGTTCGGCGTCTTCCTCCGTAGGGCCTCGGCCATGCGTGACCGGAAATCGCTGTGATCGGGGTCGGTGGCAAAGATCTGCAGCTCAGCCCACCGCCGGACCATGAGACCCATGGCGACGAGCACGAGTGCGACGGCGACCGAGGACGTGATGGATGCGAACGCGAACCGGCCGAGGACGACGAAGTAGATCAGGATCCCGAACGCCGCGAGCACGGTCGCGGGTACCTCGACCATCCATCGGCGCATCAGTCGGCCGACGAATCCCACGCCGCCGCCAGCGAGCAGGAGGAACGCCCACACGACGATGAGCCATGGGGCGGACTCGAGTTCGTCGACGACCGTCGCTGGCGTGCCGACGAGCGCGTACACGCCGCCGACGAAGACCGCGGCGTAGACGACCAGGTCGATGATGCGGATGATCGCCTCGAACCGGCGTCGACGGTCCGCGGGCACCGGGAACCTATCCACCGTCACCCTCCGTTCAGCAGCGGGATCGCCCACGACAGCTCCCACACGAGCACTCCGGTGCCCGCGAGGATGAGGATCGTGGGGGGCCAGGGCCCGCGCCACCACGTCGTGCGGCGGCGCGGGCCAGCATGGTGCGGCCCGCTCATCGGTTGAGCTTGTCCCAGGTCAGAGGGCCGACGAGGCGGTCGACCGTCAGCCCGTTCTTCGACTGGAAGTCCGCGAGTGCGGCGCTGGACTTCGGACCCCACCGGTTGTCGACCGCGAGGCCGTAGCCGTGGCGGTTGAGTGCGACCTGGATGTCGGCGTACGTGAGCTCGCCTGCAGACTTCGAGCTGGGGCGTGCGGGCGGGAAGAACACGGCGTCGGTGTTCGGACCCCAGATGCCGTCCGCGACGAGGCCGGCGCCCGCCTGCGCTGCCTTGACCTTGGCCGTGGTCTCCGGGCCGTACTTGCCGTCGACGGCGGCGCCGACCTTGCGCTGGATGTCCTCGACCGAGCGGTTGACGGTCACGCGTCCGACGCTCGTGTCGCCGCGACCGGCGAACGTGTAGTGCACCGGATCGGTGGCGCCGTACCACTCGAAGCCGAACTCCTTGAGCTTTGCGCGGTCCGAGGTGTAGTTGTACACGTCGACCGCGATGCCGCCGCTCTTGACGTGGTTCGACGAGCTGGCGGGGCGTGCGGGGGCATACAGGCCGGCCCGCTCGCCGCGGTCCCACTTGTCGATGATCTCCTGCTGCTGCGCCTCGGTGACGCCGGCGCGGTTGATCTTGATGACGCCATACTTGTCCTCGAGCGCGTTGATCGCGTCGGCGGCGTCCGCCCGGAGCCACATGCCCGGGTGGTTCTTGAGTGCCTTGGTGGTCATGGTGTTTCGGGTCCTTTCACGACGAGAGCCCCGGCACGTTGCCGAGGCTCGCTTTGGGTGTTGCATTGGACTTGCGTTATCCGAGCTGGACGAACGATCCGCCCTTGCCGATGCGCATCTCGGGGATGATGAACGCGTTGCCGCGGCCAACCGTCGTCGGGGCTGGCGGGAAGGCGTTCCCCTTGCCGACGTAGAACCCCGCCGGGAGGGTGATCAGCCCGTCCGCGGAGGGGTTGGAGAATCCGCCGTTGTCGACCGAGCCGTTGTGGGCGTACACGCGAAACCGGTATGCGCCGCCCGGCGTGAGGCCGGTCACGACCCGCGACGTGTTGTTCTGGATCGAGTGGTCGATGTACGGCCCGGTGCCAGCGGCGTTCGGCCAGAACCGCAACAGGTAACCGTCGATCCCCGCACCGCCGTTGTCACCAGAACCGCCCCACGCGACTCGGACCGATGTCGGAGTGACCTCAGAGAACGTCGGCGTGCCGGGAGGCGA
Organism: Microbacterium sp.; assembly: GCF_036566905.1. Taxonomy (GTDB): domain Bacteria; phylum Actinomycetota; class Actinomycetes; order Actinomycetales; family Microbacteriaceae; genus Microbacterium. The sequence continues at coordinate 12,275 of NZ_DATCVK010000230.1, forward strand.
CGGCCGCTTGGGGATGCGCGGAGCATCGACCCACGCGTCCCCGGATCCGCCTTCTCCGATGTTGGAGTGCGGGACCTTCATGTACGCGTTGCTGGCGAACCCCGGCCGATAACCTGACCCGTCGTGGTCGTGCCACGTCGAGCCCGACGCGATGATCCGTTCGAAGCCGATCGGGCTCGGGATCGTGAACGTGCCGTAGTAGGGGACGCCGCCGATTGACGTCCACCATTCGCACGTGGCGTTGGTGAACGAGCCCCAGTTGGCCTGGTCGCGGAGTCGGACGTTCCAGTCGAAGCGCGATCTGTTCGCAGCCCAGTCCTGCACGCCTGAGTACCAGACGTCGATGCCGACGCGATAGTCGCGGGCACCGTTGAGCTGCCCCTCGGCGTAGGCCATTACGGCACCTTCGCCCAGACGAGGTTGTCGGCGTACGGAGGCGCCGTCGTGCCGACGTATACCGAGTCCGGCGCCCAGGCCGGCGATGCGCCGTCATAGGCAAGGATCCACGCGACGCCCTGGATGCGCACGCGCGATCCAATCCGCGAGAGATAGTCGCGCACGAGCAGGTCACGGGCCACGAGCCCGCCGCCCGAGCCTGCCCAGCAGCGGACGTCGACGAGATCCTGCACGGCGGCCTGACCGGCTGCGAAGCGCGCCAGGAACAGCGGCTGGTCATCCTGGTCCCCCGGCCCGGTCTCGCGCGTCGGCAGCGCCCGCGTCGCCCCTCCCTGGATGAGCACCAGCGAGGTGTCGCCGGTCACCCAGTTGCGGCGCAGCGCGACGAGATCCCACCGGTTCCCCGTCGCGACCGTGGCACCGGTGAGCGTCACGGCGGCGTCGGAGGTGTCGAGGATGCCGTGGCCGTACGCCTCGCCGGGCTGCACAATAATCTCGCGAGTGCCGACGCCGACGCCGCACGCGAACGCATCCTGACCGAACACCGAGTACTCGGCGCCTGCGTGTGCGAGCATCCGGCCGAGCTCGGCGTAGTTGATGGCGCGCTCGTAGCCGACGGACGTGATCGTCATGGTTACCTTCTTTCGAGGTTGCGGACGGAGGTCGCCAGCGATCCGACGAACTCGGTCAGCCGCACTTGCGGGTCGTCGACAGCGAGCCCGACCTTCGGGACGACGACGAATCCGGCGTCGGCGGTGTGAGTGATGCCGATCTCGCTGATCACGTCTTCGGCAGTCATCGCGCCGGCTTGAATGGTCACCTTCGTGCCGATGCCGTAGGCGGTGGGGAACCGGAACCACGACGTCTCACGGAGCGTCGCCTCCACCCCGGCCTTCGCGGCGGCGTCGGCGAGCGTGGCCTGTCCGTACGGGACGAGGTTCGCGCCGGCCTCAGCCATCCGGGAGTCGTCGAAGCCTTCGATGATGCGCTGCAGCGCGGTCTCGCGGGTGGGATTGATGACGAGGGCGAACTCGCGTTCCTCGCCCTGGCCTGCGCCGCCGATGACCGCCCGGGTCATCGTCGGGCGTGCGCGCCGCCACTTCCAGCCCGCGAGCACGCCGGACTGCGGCGTGAGCGGCCGCGTGTACGCCGTACCGGCGCGCACCGCGACCTCCCACAGGTCCGTGCTGGCGTTGCGTTCGATGGTCAGCTGCAGCCGGTCGGCGGTGAGCGCAGGGAGGATGCGGTCGGCGAGCGGGTGCATCCGCAGCTCGGTCGTCCCTGAAGTGCCGCGCCCGGCGCTGGCGGCGATAGTCCACGGCAGCCCGAGGCGGGTCGCATTGGCCGCGATCGCCGCGAGCGCGCGCGTCTCAGACGGTCCCGAGTAGCGCGCGTATTCGTCGACCTGGGCGGTGATCGCGGCGCCGGGGTTCTGCCATCCGAGGATCTGCGAGAACCACGCGAAGTCGTCGATCACCGGGATCGTCACGGTGCCGTAGGGGCCCTCGCCCGACAGGTCGCCGACGACACCCTCGAGGAGACGTGTGGTCTGCACGGGCGCGTTGTCCTCGACGGTGACCATCCACACGGCGGCGCGGACGCCGTCAGCGAGCAGCTCAGGCACGGCCGGGTGCGAGTCCTTCACCGTCAGGTACGCCGTCGACGGTGCGTTGTAGCGGAGGGTGCAGGTGGTCTCGTCGGGCGCGATCTTGGTGATGAAAGAGCGGCCGGCGGTCTGCAGTTCGACTTCGATCCGGTGCTCGCGCATCAGAACGCCCGCCAGTGCAGCGGCACGAGCTCGGCGGTCACTGAGCCGGTGCCGGACGTCGTGATGGTCAGCGGGGATGTGCCGCGCGAGGGCACGGGGCCGAAGATCTGGAATCCGAGTGTGCTGGTCACGTCCACCTCGTCGAGGGTGGCGAACTGGCCGGCTGGGTCGGTGTCGATCTTCAGCACCGAGCCGTCGGCGACGGGGAACGGCACCTCGATGACGGCGCCGTCGACGCCGAGCTCGAGGCCGGTATCCTGCGGGCCGTTCACGATCCACGTGAGGTAGGCCGGCTCGTTGCCGGGGTTGTCGATCTCGGCCTTCGCGAACGTGGCGATCGGCGTCGGGTAGTAGTCGTCGCCGGGCTCGTCTGGGATGAAGTCGACGTCGGCTTCGGCGTAGAACGTCTTGCGGATCGGCTTGCCGCGCCAAAGCGGCCGCGGTGCGGTGAGCTCGACGCCTATGAGCGCGCGTCCGGTACCGAACGGGTCACGGGTGAACGCGTAGTCCCCCGCGAACTGGCCGGTGAGTGGAAGGGTGCGCGCCTTGTCGCCCGCGCCGACGGTCCAGATCCCGGGTCGGATCGGGTGCACCGAATCGAAGAACCCGGCGTACTTCGCCTCCCAGTCGTCGACGTTCTTCGCCGCGAACACCAGCGGCCAGTACACCGAACGCTCCCCGATCCGGTAGCCCATCAGGTCGACCCCGGGAACGAGCGGGGTCTCGGACTTGTAGACCGTCATCGCGGGCATGTGCAGGCCCTTCACGCCCGGGCCCATGCCGGGGACGGCTCCGCGGGGATCGGAGAGATCCCACACGGAGCCGTCGAAGCCGGTCCAGCTCATGAACAGCGACTGGAAGCCGCTCGATCCGCTCGGGGCCGCGAGGGGTGCGGCGAACACGATCGGCATGTGACCTCCTAGGTGAACGGCAGGACGTCGAGTGCGCGGCCGAGCTGCTCGCGCTGCTGCCGTGCGAGGTCGGTCGGGTCGTACGCGTAGTTGTCCCCGTTGTGCACGACCTGGATCGGCGCCGCTGGTACGTCACCGTCGGCGGCCGCACCGCTCGTCGAGCGCGTCGACGACGTCGCCGCCGCAGTGGCCACAGTCGCGCTCACGGTCGCCATCGCGGCCCGAGCACGCGTTGACGCGGCCGCAGCCGCCTCCGCGAGCGACTCACCGAACGCGGGCGCCTCTGCGTGGGCCCCGTCGATGAACTGGGCCATGGTGGCCTTGCCCGACTCCTTCAGCTGCCGCCAGCCGGGCGAGGACAGAGGTCCACGCTTGGCGGGCGAGTGCGGGAAGAAGTCGAGGATGCCGCCGAGCACGGAGCCGATCGCGTTGCCGACGGCGCCGACCATGCTGAAGAAGCCATCGATGATGCCCTGGATGATCTGCGCGCCAAGGCCGAGCCAGTCGACGTTGGCGAGACCATTCCAGATCGCCTCGATGATCTGCGGCAGCATCTCGATGATCTTCGGGATCGCCTGCAAGAGACCGACAATCAGCGCGACGATCAGCTGGATGCCCGCTTCGATCAGCTTCGGCAGCATCGTCAGCAGCCCGACGACGAGCTGCACGACAAGGTTGATCGCCGCGGTGATCAGCTGCGGGAGTGCGTTGATCAGGCCGGTGACCAGCGACAGCAGCAGCTGGATGCCGGCCTCGATGATCAGCGGCAGGTTCTCGATGATCGCGCCGAGCAGACCGATCACGAGGTCGAGCGCCGCCTGCAGCAGCGTCGGCAGCGCGCTGATGAGACCCATCACCAGCGCCATGAGCAGTTGGATGCCGCCCTCGATGATGATCGGCAGTGCCGCGACGATCGCCGTGAGCAGCCCGGTCACGAGCTGCCCTCGCGGACGTCGGCGGCCGCGTCGAAGATGGCGATCTGCTTGGTCGTGGTGAGCTGTTCACGGACGGGGTCTGTCCCGTACGCGGAAGAGGCTGACGACCAGGCGCCGCGCAACGGGAGCTCGCTCGGTTCCGTCCAGTCCTCGACGACCGCGTCCGGGTTGTACGGATCCGAGATCTCGGCGGCGCGGAGGCGAGTGAAGCTCTCGGCGTGCTCCGGCTCGTTGCTGGCGATCCAGTCGAGTGCGTCGGTCATCGTGTCCCCCACTCGAGGCGGTAGGGCTCGAGTGCGTCCTTCTCGGGCTGGAGCAGCGGGATAGCGATGGGTGCGCCGCGATCGAGCGCGCCACCCCGTGAGGAGCCGTTGACAGCCTCGGACGCGTCGACCCGGCCGGCGTTCGGGCCGCGCTTAGCGACGCCGGCGATGATCGCTGCTACCTCGGGAACCTCGTCGAGGTCGTACCCGTGTCGCAGCTGGACGGTGACGCGCCCGAAGCGATCTGTCCAGCATCCGCTTGGGAGTCGCAGCATGCCGGCGCGTGATGTGTCGACCTGCGTCGTGACGTCGACGCCGTCGTTGGTGACGGAGAGCACCTCGACGACGCGCAGCGACGGCAGGAGGATGTCCCGGCCGCCGCTGCCGTCGAGCGTGAGCGTCTCTTCGATGAGCGGAGCCACATGCCAGCCACAGTGCCGCCGCACGGACCCGTGCGCGGCCGCGAGCCAGAACGCCGGCCCGATGGTCGTGGTCGGTCCGACGATGGGCGGGATGGCAGGCATGTGGCCCCCTCTCGATTACTTGTCGCCGCTGGTGCGGCTCTTGGTGGTCGAAGGCTCGCGGACCTTCTTGACGTCGGGCTCCGCGACCTTGGTCGCCAGCTCGTCGTCGTCGATCTGCTCAGCCGCGACCGGCTCGCCAGAGTCGGGCACGGCAGCCTCCTCTTTCGGCGCGTCCGCGGACGCGGCGCGCTTCTGCTCGAGCTCACGCTCGAGGTCAGCGCGACGCCCTGCGATCTCCGCTTCCAGGGCGGCCTCGGCCTTCGCGCGGCTTGCGTCGAGCTCGGCCTGCAGTGCGGCGCGTGCCGCCTCGGCCTGCTCTGCGGCCCAGGCGTCGGTGTCAGCCACCGGCACCTTGGTCTGCACTGTGCCGACGACGTCGGCCCGCTTGGCGTCCTTCTTGCGGTAGCGGACGTTGTCCTTGACCACGATGTCGCCCATCACGCACCTGCCGTGAGGTCGAGCACCGCCAGCTTCGCGGGCTGCCGGAACAGCTGGAGACCGCGGAGCTCGGCGCGGACGTACACGAGATTGCGCTGCGCGTAGTCCTTGTGCTGGTTGAACGCGAGGATCGACAGCGCCTCGTAGATCAGGAACTGGAACGCACGGAAGTTGCCCATGATCGCCTGACCGACCGGGACCGCTGCCGAGGTGACGCGCGGCGTCGCCCAGATGTTGGTCGGGCCGGCGGTGAAGGGGCCGCCGCTGTAGTAGCGGCCTTCCAGATCCTTGAGGAGGTCGAGCGCCTCGTCGTCCTCGGGGTTGAGGAGGATCGCCTGCGGGATCGTGTTCGACGTCTCGCTGAGCAGGGTCTTCGCCTTGCGCACCGTGGTGACGACGTCGGTCGCGAACGCCTGCTGCAGAACGCCAGTGGTGTTGAGGATGCCGTCGGGCTCGCCGTTCGCCTCGTCGCCGGCGAGGATGATCCGCTCGATCTCGTCGCGGAGGTTCTGTGCGAGGATGCCGTCGATCAGCGACGCGAGCGCGCCGTCGTCGTTGAGCTCCTGCTGCGTCGCCTCGATGCCGTCGGCGTAGGTGTGCGCCTTCGCATCGGCGGTGCGGGTCTGCAGGTCGGAGATCGGCTTGAGGTTCGCAGCGTTGTTGTTCGTCTGCGCCTCCGGCACGATCGCGGCGTTGTTCGTCACCGCGATCAGCTGGCGGTACTCCAGCCAGGCCGAGTTCGTCACGCCGACCGTGATGAGGTCGAGCAGCGTGTTCGGCTTGCGGTAGGTGACGTCCTCGATGCCCGGCAGGCGGGTCGGGCTCGTGTCGCCGTTGTCGATCGTGTTGAGCGGCGCCTTGACCGCCCGCACGGACGACTTCTTGGACGCGAGGTCGCGGGCCTCGATCGAGATCGGGGTGCCCTTGGCAGCGCCCTGCGGGTACCGCTCGCGGAACGCCTTGAGCGCCTCGGAGCCGACGAACGCCTCACCGACCGATCCGGGCTGCTCGGCACGCGCCTTGCGGCCGCCGGGCTCGCCGGCGGTCTGCTGCTCGTCGGCGGCGAACGCCGACTTCAGCGCCTCGGCAGCCGCGTCCTGCGCGTCGATCTTCGACTTGACGTCGGCGATCTCCTCCGTCAGCTTCGGGACGCGCGCGACCTCGTCATCTGTGAGGTTCTCCGCACCCTTCTTGTGCAGCTCCTCGGCCTCCGCCAGCAGGGCCTGCAGCTTTGCCTTGAGATTCATCTCAGGCGTCTCCTTTCGCGGCCCTGGTGGCCGTCATTGTGAGGTTGAGCAGCGCGACAGCCTTCTGTCGCGCTACGAGGAAAGCCCCCGAATTCTCGGAGGCTTCGTCAGCTTCGCCGGGGGTCGGCTCCGCGTCTGTCGGGTTGTCTTCTTCCGCGGGCGGATCGCCGCCGGGAGTCTCGTTTTCGGTGGTCGCGGCCACCAGCTCGGCCGCCGACTTCACGTCGATGAGGCGGGTCTCGGGATTCGCGCCGCGCAACACGAGCGAGACTTCGACGAGCTCGAACTCGTAGATCTGCCAGATGTCACGGCCGTCCTTCTCGACGCGGCGGATGCCCTCGGAGGGCTCGAACCCGCCGACCGAGAACTCCTTGATCCGCTTCGACTTGAGGAGGCGAAAGGCCTTCGCCGAGGTCGTGTCCTCGAGGTCGAACTGCATGGTGACGACGAGCCCCTCGTCGGTCTCCTCGCCCTTGGCCTCCGCCAGGTGCGCGTCCATGACGGCCCACTGGTGGTTCCAGAGGATCGGGATCGGGTCGTCACCGAATCGCTCGAGCGACGTCTTGAAGGCGCCGGGCATAATCTCCTCGTCGTACGAGTCGACCACCCCGAACGCCGAAACGAGCGCCGTCACGACGCCGGTGTCGGCGTCGGCGGCCTTCACGGAAACAGCGAAGCTCTTCCGCGCCTCACGTACTGCAGGTGCTGCCATGGTGGCCCCCTTCGTCATGCGGCCGGCGCATCGTCTTCACCGATGCCTCGGTCGTCTGTGGTTGCGCCAGTGACGCCGTCCTGCGGGGACGCCTGGCCGCCCTCGATGACGTTGAGCGGAACGATCAGCTCGTCCGTCCCGTCCTTCTTCGACAGGTTCAGCGCCGCCCGCGCCTCGGCGCGGGTCATGTACGGCCCGCCCACCGCGGTGGAGAGCAACTTGGCCTGCTCGAGCAGCGACCCGTTGATCGCCGTCTGCCGGTCGAGTTCGGCGTAGAAGCCGTCGCCGGCGAGGGTCGGCACGACCTCGGCGTTGAACGCCTGCTGGAACTCCTCGAAATGCGGGCCGAGGACCGGGCCGAACAGCATCTGACGGAACGCGGCGACGTTGCTGTTGGTGCCCTCACGGGCGCCGACGAGCTCCGGCGGCACGTAATAGGCGGACGCCACCTCAGCGTCGGTGAGCTTGCGCCCCTCGATGTCCTGAGCGTCGACGGGAGCGATGGACTTGGACCAGTCCTCCCACTCCATCCCGTCCTCGAAAAGAGGGGCGCCGTCTGCCTGCCCTGTCCGCCATTCCCGGAACGTCTGCACCCATCGGGTGCGCTGCGTCTCGCCCCACTTAGGCGCGGTCGCGGGGCGCTTGACGATGCCGGAGAACTTCGGGCGCTCGTCCCACTGCCGGCGCCGCCAGTCGACGGCGTCCGCCTGCTCTTGCAGGATCGCGTCGAGCGTCGTCAGCGGCGAGATGCCGTCACCTGACCAGGCGTCCCATCCTGTGCCGAGTGCGAGCGGTAGGTCCGTGACGTCGACGGTGCGACCAGCGACGTTGACGCCGACGAACTGGATCTCGTCCATCGCATTCGACTCGATGACGAGAGCCCGCGGTGGGATGCGGTGGGGAACCCCATCAGGGGTGAGAAGCACCGCCCACCGGTCATACAGGCATTTGTCGACGGTGATCCGGTACATCAGCTGGAAGCCGGTTAGGAACCGCTGCGGTCGGCGCAGACGCTGCTCGGCGATCGACTCAGACGCGCGGCGCCGGTCGTCGTCGTCGATCCGCTCGAAGACCTTCCACTGCACGGAGGCCACGTTCCGCGCGATGAAGCCGACGACCTTCCGCAGCGACGGCTGCGTCTTCCACGCTTTCTCGGGCGTCAGCTTCGACAGATTCGTGGTGCGGGTGAGAGGGATCCCGGGATCAGGAGTGAGGAACGGCAGCGACTGGCGGCCGCTGAGGCCGGTGAGCGGGTCGATCTTCGCGAGCTCGCCACCGACGGTGGTGAGTCCGACCATTAGCTGATCACCTGCACCGTGAGCACTGCGCGGGCGTAGACGACGATCATGCCGGGGACCTCACCGTGCTCGGTGGCGACGTCGACGAGCCGGATGCGGCCGAACCGCCACGAGCCGGCGGTCCGGCCCGTGAGCACGGAGCCGTCGACGAGCGACACGGTCACCCGGTGGCCCGCGCGGAACTGCGCGCGGTCCATCCACCACATCAGCAGCCCGCAGAGCGCGAGGGTGGCGATGACGGCCGTCATCCCCTGGGCCAGAACGTCCATGAGGTCCTCCTTCTAGGCGACGAGCAGACCGTGGTCCTCGTACGCCGACGACTCGAGCTCGGGCATGACCTCGAGTCCGTACGCCGCATTCGACACACACACCAGCGGTGCGATGTCCACCGGCGACGCCTCGCGATCCCACACCCGAACGTCATTGAGCTTCTTGGTGACCGCATGCTTCACGGCCTGGTCCAGCGCCTCCTGCGAACGGTGCCGCATGCGCTGGTCGTCGACGCGGTCGTGCATCTTCCCGGTGCCGGCACCGAGCGCCGGGCCAGAGACCTCAATGACAGTGAGACCCAGCTTCTCGAGCGGATCCTTCAGCTCGGACGCGTGGCAGCCGCGCGCCTGCAGCGCGACGAAATCGATCCCCCACTCGTCGGCGATCGCCTTCACGCGACCCGCCACGGCGGTCATGCGTGAGACGACGTCGATCACCTCGAGGTGCTGCAACCCGTCCTCGCGCCACCCGGCGACGCCGATCCAGGTGCGCTTGCGGTCCGATGATGTGTCGACGCCGAGGATCACCGGTGAGGAGGGCGCGATCTGCGAGCCCTCGTAGACGATGACGCCTTCGTGGTCGACCCGCGGCGGGTCCGCGAGCAGCGGCCAGATCTCGACGTCCAGCGACGGCTCGAGCGTTGCCGTCACCCAGATGCCGAGCACCTCGGTGCGCGTGACGTGCTCGGGCTCCCCCGATGCCAGGTCGGACAGCAGCGCATCAACCTCGTAGCCGTACCCGATCGACGGGTTCGACTGCAGGTAGGCCTCTGGGTCGTCGAGCTTGCAGTCCTCGGGCGCCGACCACTCGAAGATGCCGATCGACACGTCGTGGGTGTTGGCGTACTCCTCGATCGACGCGATCCCCGCGTCGACGTACTTCTGCCAATCCTCGAGCGCGGCGAGCGCCGACTCGCGGATGTCCTTCAGCACGACCGAGCGCGCGTCGCCGGCTGACGAGATCGCCCACATCTGCGAGTTGTATGTGCCGTTGAGCGTCTTCGAGAGGGCGGCCCAGCCCTCCCAGTTCTTCTGCTCTCGCAGCTCGTCGAGCACCGCGCGTGAGATGGAGTCACCGCGGCCGCCGCCCGACGTCGACGCTGCGATCTGATACTGGGCGCCGTTCTTCAGGATGATCGCCTCAGAGCCGTTCGACTCTGACGGCGGCATCGCCTCGGCTACCAGCGCCGGCACAAGCGCCGCGCGGGCGGCCGGCGAAAACCGACCCGGCCACTTCTCGACGTTCGGGTTACAGCGGCGCAGCACCCGCTTCCAAACCTTCTTGGCAGTGTCCTTATCCTGCGCGGTGCCGAGCACGAGGAACTCATCGGCCGGCACGTGATCGGGGAAGCTGTCGCTGTCGACGAATAGCCACCACAGCGCGAGGACCTCGATCAGTTTCGTCTTGCCGTTCTGCCGGCCAACGATGATGACAACCTTGCGGAACCGGTACCGACCGTCCTCGAGCAGCTCGAGCGCGTGGATCAGCAGCCACTTCTGCCACGGCCGCAGCGTGATGCCAAGGAACATCGCGGCGAACTCGATGACGTGGAACCCGTGCGACGTCTCTGAAGTGAGCTCACGCAGAGGCCGCGTCCACAGCCGCGGCGTCATCGATCCCTTACCGCGCTGCAGCGCCCCCCTTAGCTCGCTTGAAACTCGCAAAGTCCGCCACCTCCGGGTCGACCGCCGGCGCCGCCGGCACCTCAGGCTCCTCAGCCACCGGCGGGTCCTTCTCGTCTGGGTCCGAGCCGCCCACACCCGCGGAGCCGGGCGCAGCCGCGAGCACCCGGCGCGCGTCACGCAGCGCCGTCAAGTACTGCTGCCGAGTCCGCGGCTCCGCGCCGGCATCGAGTTCGGCAGCGAGATCCTTGAGCAGCTCGACCAGCGGACCCTCCTCATCGAGCCGCGACAGCCCCGACTCCTGCAGCATCCGGTCGACCGCGGCCGCATGACGCCCCGGCGTCGGCGTAGCATCCGGCGCACCGGTAGCACTCGACGACGGCACCTCGGGTTTGCTCGCCGCCTGCGACTCTTTCGTCTCAGCCTTCTTGCGGGCCCGGTACGCGCGCATGTACTCGCGCTGCTTCTCGCGGCTACGGCTCACCGTGACCTCCTCGCGGTGTCACACCCGCAGGTGTCACAAGTGCAGCGGCGCGCGCCAGATCCGCGGGGAGAGAGGAAGCCCGCGGGAGGTGGGCCGGGTTCGGGTGTGTGGAGACTCAAACGCCCCTCCCCGTGTGTGACTCTTCTTCCGCTAGAGGGTGGGTGCCCATTGGCGGGAGAGGATGCCGAGGCCGCCGACGGCGTCGCTGTTGCCTCGGCGTTCGTTGCAGCCTGCGTGTGATGGTCGCCAGTTCTCGGGGTCGTCGTAGAGCTCGGGGTGTGTGGAGGCTGGGTAGAAGTGGTCGCGTTGGAAGCGGTCGTTGTTGGTCCAGTCGTCCCAGGCTGCGGCGTAGTCGATGGGTAGGTGGCAGAGCCAGCAGGGCAGGTCTGCTTCGGCGCATTCTGCCCGGTATTGCTTGCGTGCTGCACGGTCGGCGCGCGTGGACTTGTGATGCTGGCTCACGCTGCCTCCTGGTGTGCTGAGGGCGCGTTAGGGCGGGCTGTTCTGGTTGAGCGTTCCCTGCGCGCGTATAACTCAGTCCCTTAGTTACTAATCAAAGAGCTGTGGCAACTGGGAAAAACGCGCCCTATCGCGCCCTTTGGGCCGGAATCCGCGGAATCATGCGGTAGGACGAGGGTCCGATGCCGTTTGGGATCGCGCCCTAATCGCGCCCTCGCTCGGATATCGCGCCCTATGGCCGGTTGCGGGGAGGGCGCGATTTGGGGCGCGTTCTTCAATGGGGGTTTGAGAGGCGCCGGCTGTGGTTGGCCGGCGCCTCTCTGGGTGCGGTGCAGGTGTCTCCTCGCCCGAGGAATTGGCGGGCGTCGTGGGAGTCCTTCGCGGGAGCATGAGTTCGCGTTGACACCGGTTTGATCCTCGACCGAGAGGTCGAGGCGTTTGGAGCTGGGGAGCCGCTTTCACTGGCACAGGGTCGAGATACGATCGCGACGTGGCGCGTGACGATTTCTCGAGCAAGGTAAAGAAGAAGCTCGAAGAGCGCGCTGGTCACACGTGTTCGAATCCGACGTGTGGGCGGCCGACCTCGAGGCCGGGGCCTACGTATGACAGTTCGGTGCGCGTCGGTGTGGCGGCTCATATTGCTGCAGCGAGTCCAGGTGGACCGCGGTTCGACGAGGCGATGACGAAAGAGCAACGCGAGTCGATCGAGAACGGTATTTGGTTGTGTTCGTTCTGTGCTCACGCGATTGACGTCGTTCCCGAGGCGTTCCCGGCTGACGCCCTGCGGGTCATGCGCCGCGACGCCGAGAGTCGTGCATCGATCCGCGCGAACAGTAACGCAGCCATTGTGGATGTGCTCGCTGCCATCGACGAAGCATCGGCGGCCGTTCAGAACTTCATCAACGGCCGGGATATACCTGTCGAGTCGCGGTTCAGGCAGCTGCTATCGGAGAGCCACATTCTGCTGAAGCGCGACGAGACCGACGAAGAGGGCAAGCGCATCTGGGACGAAGCGGGCGCATACCTGGTGGAGGAATCGATGCGTCTGCACCACAGCTACATGACGGAGGTGTCGCCGCTCGTCGCCAAGGCGTTGGCGCGCATCTCAGAGATTCTGCCGCCTGCCGAACAGTTGCTGCTGGAAAAGCTGGTGCGCGAGGCGGAAACAGCCCAGATCAATCGGCTCGGTCGCGAGTCATTAGGCGACGTGTTCATTCGGGTGCGGACGCTTATCGAGCGGCGGTAGCTGCTCTCGGTTGCGAGATCGTTCCAACACTGACGTTAGGGGCGGCAAGTACTCCGGTGTCAAATGGGGCGCGTGAATTCGTATTTCGGCGTGTCTCAGGCGAAGAGGCGGTCGAGTACTGCGCCGGCGGCGGGGCCGATGTGGGCGACGGCGTCGGCGTAGTGACCTTTGGTGGTGCGTTCGTGCTCGTGGCCGAGCTGGTCGCGGGCTGCTTCGATGCCGAGCTCGTCGCGGAGGACAGTGGCGACCGTCTTCCGGAAGCTCTTTGGCGTGGTGCCTTTCCAGGGGGTGTCGGCGAGTGCTGCGCGCCAGGTGGTGCGGTAGTTGTTCGGGTGTCGGAAGGTGCCGACCGCGGAGGGGAATGCGAATTCGGAGAATGAGGCGACGCGGCGGCGGAGCAGCATTTCGACGACGTGCGGTGGCAGCTCGAGCTCGCGCATGCCGGCGTCGCTCTTGGTGAACTCCTGGACGAAGAACTTGCCGTCGCGGTTCTGGGCGATGGTGCGCTTGACCCTGACGCGGCCGGCTGCGAGGTCGAGCGCGTCCCATTGGAGGGCGAGTACTTCGCCGGTGCGCATGCCGGTGCCGATGAACATGTCGGTGGTGTCGAGCAGCTCGGATGCGCGCGGCCGCCGCGGTCGGCGATCGCCTTCGCTGCGTGGTTCGGTGCCGGCGTCCCACTGTTCGAAGCGGGCGCGGATGCCGCGGACGCTGTCGACGTCGGGTGCGGCTGGGCGGGTGCGGCGTTTTGGCTGCTCGGGCGCGGGTACGTCAGACATGGGGTTGGGCTTCACAGCACCGTGTCGGGAGGCGAGGGTGAACATGCCGCGCAGGCACACGTGGGTGGTCGCTGCAGTGCCGGGGCCGGACGATTTCGCGAGGGCGGCCAGGAACCGGTCGAGGCGTGGCACGGTGATCTCGTTGAGTCGAACGGCGCCGAGGCCGGGTTTGATGTGCTTCTCGATCGCGCTGCGGTAGATCCGGATCGATCCCTCCGCGAGCTGATCCTGTTGTTCGCGCATCTCGAGCCACTTGGCCGCGAGCTCGCCGACAGTCGAGGCGGGTGTGAGGTCCTCGCTCGCGGGGGCGAGTTGCTTCTTGAGCGCACGGATCAGGTTGCGCTCGGCTTCGGCAGGCGTCTTGCCCTGGCGCTGCATCGGCTTGGTGACGCCGTCGCTGCCGCGGTAGTAGGCGACGGCGGCGGGCTGCCCGTTGACGGTGGTGCGGCGAATCTTGCCCCACGTTTCAAGCTCGAGGGGTGGTCTAGGCATATGCGCTCCTGTGGTGCCACTGGCCGATGCCCATGCGTGCGCGGACGTAGGTGACGCCGCGGAGTCGGGTGAGGCAGTGCTGCTGGTACACGTCGATCAGCTCGGGTGTGACGGCGAGTTCTTCGGCGATCGCGTCGACGTCGTGGGTGAGGCGCTCGAGCTCGGCGTAGCGTTCGGGGTCGATGAGGAGGCGTGCGGCGAAGACGTCGGCTGCGCGTTCGGCGCGAATGTCGTCTTCGCAGCCATGGCCGTAGTGGTCGTGCCCGAGCTCGTGTGCGAGGACGACGCGGCGTTCGATGGGCGTGAGGTCGAAGTCGTAGACGACGCGGCGCCGGTCGAGGTCGTAGAACCCGCGGTATGGGCGCGGCAGGTGCGCGACGTGCACGGTCACGCCTCGGCGCGCGGCGTAGGCGATGAGCTCACGCAATGATTCCCCCCGGATCAGTCACAACGCCATCAACCCTGTGCGGCACCGCCGACATTCACTCCGCGTGGTCCGTGTCGCCCTTGCGGGGCTTCTTGTCTGCGGCGCGCTTCGCTGGCATGTCGCTCTCGTGCACGCGGCCGATGTACGGGATCTCGTCCTCGGGTGCGGGTAGGCGCTGCTCGTCGAGCACCTCCTGGATGACGTCGGAGGAGATCGGTTCGGTGAGCGCGGTGGTCGCGTTGCCGGCTTCGATGCGGCGCACGATCTCTTTGGAGAGCTCGAGGTCGGTGTACTCGTCGAGGCCGTAGGCCTTCGGTGTGCTGGCGTTGGCGAGGTCGTCGGTGGTGAGGTAGCCGGTCGCGATGAGGGCGAACACGGCGCTCTGTCCGAGCTTGCGTGCAACGGCCACGATCGTGTCGGCGTCGGGGCGCGGGGTTTTGCCGCTGAGCCACCTGCTGACGGTGGCGTCGTTCTGACCGAGTGTCCTGGCGAGGTCTGCCTGGGAGAGGTCCGGAGCTGCTCGCTTTAGGTACTCACTCCATGGCGTCGGTGATGTAGGCACGCCCTGAGTATTGCATGTCTGCAATAACTTTGCATGGGCTTTGCCGCAAGATTCCGCGAATTCGAAGCGCAACACGGGTGCAAGAAAGTTGCAATCGCGCAGGTCGTGTGTACGGTTACTCGCATGCAGGAACTTGACACCAATGCAGGACAGCCCAAAACGTGGCTGCGCCGCGAGAAGCTCAACGAGCTTCGGAAGGCCAATGGTATTCAGACCGAGGCTGAGCTCGCGCGGATCATCGGCGTCTCCCCCGAGACGCTGTGGCGGGTCTCGAACTACAAGATGCCGGCCTCGGGCGGCTTCATCGCGCGGACGCTGATCGCGTTCCCGCACGCGTCGTTCGAGGTGCTGTTCGAGGTCACCGCGAGCGAGCCTGCTGCGGCGGTGGCGTGATGATCTGGCTTACCCCGGCGCAGGTCTCGGAGCAGACCGGCTTCGCCCAGCAGACCCTCGCTAACTGGCGGTCGCAGACGACCACCGGTGACGTGCAGGTCGGCCCGGAGTTCGTGAAGGTCGGCCGGCTCGTCCGGTATGACGCCGACGCCGTGAAGGCGTG
The DNA here is from genome assembly GCF_036566905.1 of Microbacterium sp. Taxonomy (GTDB): domain Bacteria; phylum Actinomycetota; class Actinomycetes; order Actinomycetales; family Microbacteriaceae; genus Microbacterium. The sequence goes on from NZ_DATCVK010000230.1 coordinate 27,664, forward strand.
GCAGCAGTCGCAGATGACGGCGGCGGCATCATGAGCCCGCAGACCGGCCGCCTGCTCACGCCGGCGCGAATCGTGCTGGTCCTGTCGGGCGCGGCTCTTGCCGCCCTGGCGTGGACGCTGATCCGCGGCGTCTGGGACATGGTCACGCTCATCGGTCTCGCGGCCGCGGTGACGCTCATTCTGTTCGGCGTGTACGGCCTGTTCGACGAGGTCGTGGCGTCGCCGTCTCGACGCGTGATCCCGGTGTCGTTCGACTGCCGCGGCGGGGTGCACGGCGGGTGCCCTGTGTGCTCGTGCGAGTGCCACTCGGGCGATTCAGCCCTGCACTCCCCCTAGTCCCCCGCCGGGGTGCGACTTCCCGACCGACGTCCCCCAGCGTCGGCGCCCCCGGCGGGCCCCTTCCCTGCAGCACCGCATCTCACCGATTCACCGATCAACAGGAGTCAGCATGTCCACCCGCATCCTCGTGCACGCGCCGGCACTCAATCGCCGCCGCCCGATGCACGCTCGCCGCGCATCGGTGGCCGAGGAGGTGCCGGTCGAGTACTCGACCGACCAGCAGCCGCCGCGGTGGCTGGTGGTCGGCACCGGGATCCTCGGCCTAATCACGTTCGCGATGTTCATCGTCGGCCTGGTCGTGATCGCGTGATCGCCGTCGGCATCGACCCATCGCTCACCTGCACGGGCGTCGCGGTGATCGACGTCGAGGGCGGGGCGATCACTCGTCGCGTCATGTCGCCGAACATCGGCAACACGCTGCTCGCGCGCCGCAACCGCATCCGCCAGGCAGTGGCCGGCGTCCTCGCGACCATCCCCGCACGCATCGACGTGACCGTCATTGAGGTGCCGACGTCCCGTCAGCAGTTCGGCGCTCAGAACGAGCGCACCGCTCTCTACTGGTTCCTCGTCGACCAGCTGCTCGCACGCGGGCCCGTGGTGGAGGTGGCGCCGTCGAGTCGAGCGAAGCTCGCGACCGGCAGCGGCCGCGCCACCAAGGGCCAGGTCGTCTCGCTCATGCGCGCCGCGTTCCCCCACGCACACATCCCGGATGACAACGCCGCCGACGCGCTCGCACTCGCATGGGCCGGCGCTCGCTGGGGCGGCGCCGAGGTCCCCGCCTACCTGCCCAGCCAGGAGGAGGCGCACGCGCGCCTCGACTGGCCCTCAACCACCCACTGAAAGGAACCCCGCATGGTCAAGCTCGCCCCGTCGCTCCCGAAGGAGTACGACGACAACGGCCTCGAGTCGAACACCCGCTATCTGCTCGGAATCTATCCGAAGCAGGAATACGTCCCCGTCGTCGCGCTGGTGCGCACGAAAGAGATCACGCAGACCGAGAACTTCGAGCGCGTCCCGAAGCTCGAGATCGTGCACGTCGAGATCGCGATCGACGAGGACGACCAGGAGGCGGTGCGCGACCTGCTGCGTCGCCTGCGCGACCGCCGGGTGCAGCACATCAAGCAGCCGCTCGACCTGCCCGACACCGAGCCGGTGCCTGCGGTACCGCTCGAGCTTGAGGCGAGCGCCGGCGAGTACTCGATCGAGATCTCCGACGAAGCGCCCGGCTCGTTCGAGCTCCGCCTCGTCGCCCCGTCCGGCGCGGACGTGCTCTCGCGGCACGCACTGCCCCGCGCCGAGTACGGCGAGATCCTGCCCGGCACGCATCCGCTGCACCTGCTCGAGCCGGCGCTCGGCGAACTCGTGCGGCAGCTAATCGGCGAGTACGAGCAGGGCTTCGCCGTCGACGAGACCGACGACGTCGTCGACGCGGAAGTCGTCGACGAGACCAACCCCACTGAGGAGGACTGACCCATGAGCACGCCCGCACCCATTACCCCGATCCGTGCCGACGAAGCCGGCCTGAGCAAGTCGGACGCGATCGCGAAGCGGCTGATCGAGCGTCGCGCGACGCTCGAGGCCGACCGGGAGTTCATCACCGCGGAGCTCGATGCGCTCGATGCGCAGCTGCTCGACCTGGTCGGCGGTGTCGTCGGCACGCACGAGCTCGGCGGTTCCAAGGTCACCGTGCGCGAGTACTCGCGCACCGACTACGCCGCGGTCGAGGCGAAGTACTCGGCTGCCGAGTACCCGCAGCTGTATGAGACGAAAACGGCGCTTGACCAGGCCGCGGTGAAGCGTGAGTTCGCCCCGGCTGCGCTCGAGGAGTTCAAGGTGCGCGGCAAGAAGTCGGTGACCGTCAAATGACCGGCGTCGATCACGTCCACGAGGCGACACTCATCCTCGCGGAGGGCGAAGCTGCCGTCGAGAAACTCCGTGATCGCCACGAGCGTGGAGATTTCGACGCAGCGGATGACTACGGCAAGAAAGCCGCCGGGTGCTGGACGCAGGCCCAGGCGCACGCGACGCTCGCACTCGTCGAGCAGCACCGCATCGCCAACCTCATCGCCTTTGTGGCCCACGCGTCGGCGGCCGTCGGCGACGAGGCGACCCCGGAGGCGATCGCTTATCTGTCCGCGATCACCTCACAGATCCGAGAGGCACTCGGGCTGTGACGTCGGTGGAGGACCTCTATCTCGGGGTTATCAAGGACGGGATCACGCGGCACCCGCGGTCCCTGCAGAAGCGCATCGGCCCCAGCGAAATGGGTCGGCCCTGCGATCGGTGGATCCTCCACAAGCTCAACGGCGACGGTGAGCCCGACCGCGGGCCGGCATGGAAGCCCGCGGTCGGGACCGCCGTCCACGACCAGCTCGAGCGGTGGTTCGACGCCGCGAACCGTGGCGGTGGCGAGGTTGACCGCACCGAGTGGGTGACTGAGTGGTCGGTGACGGTCGGTCAGATCGGCGGCCAGGACATCGATGGCCACTCTGACCTGTTCCACGTGCCGACCGGCACCGTCATCGACCACAAGATCGTCGGCCCGAAGCAGCTCTCGAAGTACCGCCTCCACGGCCCCAGCCAGCAGTACCGCGTGCAGGCGCACCTCTACGGCAAGGGGTTCACCGACGACGGCGGATGGGGCCCCTGCCGCGCGGTGGCGATCGCGTTCCTTCCCCGGGACGGCGAACTGTCCGGCGCGTACTTCTGGTCCGAGCCGTACAACCCGCACCTGGCCGCCGAGGCGCTGCAGCGCGCGAACCGGCTGTGGACGATGCTCACCGTCGTCGGCATCGATGCCGCGCTGGCCGCGTCGCCGCTGTGCGATGACCAGTGGTGCACCTGGTGCAAGACCGAGAAGCGGGCGCAGCATCGCGCCGCCGGCGGTTCGCTGTTCGACATCGGCGAGCTGCAGGTGGTCCCCGAGCCTCAGCCTCGGCAGCTCGCGCTGCCGGCGCCGATCCCGATTCGCCCGGCCGAGCCCGCCGCGCCGACCCGCTGCACCGTCTGCGGCGAGCCGATGGCACCGATCGTCACGATGGGCGGCTTCACCACGCACCCGTCGTGCGACCCCGAGACCCCGGCCCCGAGGCCGGTCCCCGCGACACCGCAGCCAGCGGCGCTCGCACCCGTCACCAACCTGTTCGACCGCTGACAAGACCAACCAAGGAGAAGACCAACCATGTCCCTTTTCAACTCGTCCAGCAAGGGCCTCAAGTTCGACCAGATCGGCGTCACCCACACGGGCACCGTCAAGTCGGAGCCGCGCGAGCGGCAGCAGACGAAGTTCGGCACCCAGGAGCCCGCTTTCTGGCCGAACGGTGACCCGATGATGCAGATCCTCGTCGATCTGCAGACGGACCAGCGCGAGGACCCGAACGACGACGGCGCCCGAACGCTCTACGTCGCGTCGGGCAACATGAAGCGCGCGATCAGCGACGCGATCCGCACGGCGGGCGCGTCGGACATCCTGCCCGGTGGTGTGCTGACGGTGCAGTACGTCGGCAACGATCCGGCGTCGAAGAACCCGGCGAACCCGGCAAAGATGTACGCCGCGCAGTACACGGCGCCGCCGTCGGGTTTCGTCGCTCAGCCGGCGGCCGCGGCGCCCCAGCAGGCGTTCGTCCCTCAGGGTCATGGTGCGCCGACGTTCGTGCCGACCACGGCGGCCGTGGCGCCGCAACCGGTCTCGCAGCCGGCCGCCCAGCCGGTGCAGGCGCCGTTCACGCCGGCCGCGACGCAGCCGCACCCGAGCGGCCTCACTCAGGACCAGATCGGCAAGCTGCAGCAGCTCCGCGCCGCCCAGATCCCCGACGAGACCATCGTCACCGCGATCGGTGCGACGCCGCAGCAGCTCGCGACGTACGACGCCACCCCGTTCTGAGCGACACCGCCCGGATGGTCGCAGGCGCGGTTCGACTCCGCGCCCGGGCACATGACGAATACAAGCGAACCGAGCGTCGCTCAGCGACCGATGACGTGCCCTGACTGCTCCAACTTCATCAAGGTCGGCGACCCGGTCACGCGCGGCAACGCGTTCGACGAGTGGCGGCACGTGCGCTGCCCGAGAACGAAGTTCGACTTCGACCCCACGGACGTCTGTCCCGACTGCTTCACGGTCCGCACTTCGACCGGAGCCTGCAACTGCGCATGACCACTCTTCTCACCACCGCGCTCGAGCTCCACGCCGCCGGGCTCTCCGTCGTGCCTGTCGCGGCAGACGGCTCGAAGCGGCCGCTGGTGTCGTGGAAGAACTACACCGCGAACCCGGCTGGTACGGATCAGCTCGAGTCGTGGTTCGGTGACACGGGAGTGCAGGGCATCGGCATCGTCACCGGTTACGGCGACGTCGAGATGCTCGAGGTCGAAGGCAAGGCGATGGCGTCGATGGGCGACGTCGTCGAGCTGCTCGACGGCACCGGCCTCCGTCCGCTCTACGACAGGCTTATCGCGGGCTGGTCCGAGCAGTCACCGTCCGGCGGACTGCACCTGTTCTACCGCCTCTCCGAGGGCGACGTCCCCGGCAACACCAAGGTCGCGTCGCAGCCCCTCGACGTCCCGCCCGGCCGGGAGACGCTCGCTGAGACCCGCGGCACTGGCGGTTTCGTGGTGCTCGCTCCGTCGGGAGGCGGCGTGCACCCGACCGGCACCGGCTGGATCCGGCTCGCAGGCGGCCCCGCGTCGATGCCGACGATCAACCGCGAGGAACGCGACCAGCTGCACGCCGTCGTGCACGCCGCGCTCGACACGATGCCGGCCGAGACGGCCGTGCCCGCGGGGCCCGTCGACGCGAAGTGGTCGACGAGCTACCAGGCCCAAGCAGGCGACATCACCCCTGGCGACGACTTCGAGGCGAAGACGGACTGGTCAGAGATCCTCATCGGCTGGGCGCATGTTTTCGACCGCGGCGCGACGAAGTACTGGCGTCGGCCGGGGAAGAACGACGGCATCAGCGCGACGACCGGGCATGCGGGCGATCGCGACCGCCTGTACGTGTTCACGTCGTCGACGGACTTCGAGCCGGAGGTGCCGTACACGAAGTTCGGTGCGTACGCGCTGCTGAACCACCGCGGTGATCACGCCGTGGCCGCGAAGGCGCTCGTCGACGCTGGCTACGGGCACCGCGCGCCGCGCGAGCTGGCGCCCGCTAGCCGCACGACGTCGACGGGCACGCAGCTCGCTGTGCTCGGCAATGCCGCGGCCGCGACGGTGCCGGCAGCGGCGATCGGCTCGGACAGCGCGGACCTCACGGACGACGGCAACGCGCGGCTGCTGGTCGCCGAGTACTCCGGCGAACTCCGCTACGTCCCGGACGCCGGCAAGTGGGTCACGTGGGAAGGGACACGCTGGGTGTGGCACCCGGACGACGGGCCCGCGATCGAGGCCGCCCGTGACGTGATCCGGCGCATCCCGACCGACAACGCGCAGTTGAAGGCGTGGCGGCTGAAGTCGATGCGCGCCCGCGCGATCGCTGATGCGGTGCGCCTCGCTCGGTCGGCACCCGCGATGCGTCTTGACGCGGCCGCGTTCGATCGTCACCCGTGGCAGCTCAACACCCCGGGCGGTGTCGTCGACCTGCGCACCGGCGCGATCGCTACGCCGACGCCGGCGCTATTCCACTCGAAGCAGACCACTGTGACGCCGGATGCCGGCATGCCGACGCCGCTGTGGGACAAGTTCCTCGCGACGACGTTCCAGTCGAACGCGGCGATGGAGCGGTATATGCAACGCCTCGCCGGGCTGATGTTCATCGGCGAGGTCATCGAGCACATCCTCCCCTTCGCGCACGGCAAGGGCGGCAACGGCAAGGGCGTCTTCGCGGAGGTGCTTTCCTCGATCGCCGGCGACTACGCGACCGCCGCGCCGCAGGGCTTCCTCGTCGTCGGCCGCGACAAGCACGAGACCGAGCTCGCCAAGTTGCAGGGCCGCCGCCTCGTGACGGTGTCGGAGATCAACGCGAAGACCACCTTCGACGAAGCGAAGCTCAAGTTCCTCACCGGTGGTGACACGATCACCGCCCGCTTCATGCGGCAGGACTTCTTCGACTTCACGCCGTCGCACACGTTCCTGATGCTGGCGAACGACCAGCCGCAGGTCGAGACGGGCGGCGACTCCGTTTGGCGACGAATGCGGCTCATCCCGTTCACGCACACCGTCACCGACTCCGAACGCATCGACAACCTGCAGCAGCGCCTCGTCGACGAGGAAGGCCCCGGGATCCTGGCCTGGATCATCCGGGGCGCCGTCGACTATGCCGCAGACGGGCTCCGTACGCCGGACGAGGTCCTCGCCGCGACCGACACGTACCGCGCTGAGGAGGACCATCTCGGCCGGTTCGTCGAGGAGCGGTGCGCGGTCGGCGGCGGCGACATCGTCCGCGTCGAGATGAGCGAGCTCCGCCGCGCATACGACGCGTGGTGCAGAGAGCAGCACGAGGAAGCGATCACGGCGCAGTCCCTCGGCCGGCAGTTGCGGCAGCGATTCGACATCGGCACCGCCAAGTCCAGCGGTCGCCGCTTCTACACCAACGTCACGCTCTACGCGCCCGAGACACCAGAGGACGACAGCAACGGCGAGAGCACCCTTCGGTGGGACCAGCGATGACCGCCACCACGCCGCTCTACGCCACCTGCAGCTCGTGCCGCGGCCGCGTCGTCGAGGTCCGCTGGGACTGGCAGCAAGACCTGCTGATCGGTGAGCCGCGGCTCGAGCCCGTCGCCCTCGACTACCAGCAGGTCACCGCGTGTGTCATAGCCGGCATCCCGCTGTGGCAGCTGCACGAGCACGCCGGCCGCCCAGTCACGTCGCGGCGCACCAGGTGGTGGCCGAAGCGGAAGGTGCCCGGCCACATCCTGCCCGAGCACGCATGCGGCCGCGTCTGGGATGCCTTCCCGATCGACCTCGCACCCGACCCCGCATTGATCCCCGAAACCTGCCCGTTCTGAGAAGGAGTTCATCATGACCGAAATCACTCGAAGCGTCGAGCAGTTGGTTGCCGACGTCGACGTCGACGACGACGGGTACGTGTGCGTCACCGTCACCGCCCCGCTCACGGTCGACGAGGCTCGCGACGTCGCCCGCGCGATCCTCGAGGCTGCACAGCAGGGCGCGGCGTATCTCGCCGAGGAGGGCACGCGATCGGCGTCCGCGGTCCCGTCCTGGGCGGAAAAGGTTCACGGTATGCCGCTCACCGGTTACTCGACCACGACGTGCTGCGGGATCTCGCCGTTCGAGCTACCGGCGGTCGACCGCATCACCGCGCACCCCGACGCGATCACCTGCAGCGGAAAGGGCGGTGCGTCATGAGCAAGCCGTTTCAGCCCTCGTTCGCGCCTGAGACGCGTCCTCGCGAGGCGCCGGTCACCCGCTGCAAGCGGTCATGCTGCTGGTCGCCGTACGGGCACATCCCCCGGCAGGGATGCACCTGCCACAACACGAACGGAGCACGGTGAGCTGGCTAGTCCTGCACGACCGTCGTACGCGTCGCCGTGTGAAGGCCGTTGAAGTCAATCTGCGTCGCCTCGCTGTCGCCAGGGAACGTGAACTCGAACGGACGCCCCGCCTGGGCCTTGGCCTGGAAGAGAACCGCGTCGTCACCCTCGAGCGAGTGGGTGCGGCCGTCGAAGGTGACCTCGAGCGTGGTGCGGTTGTTGCTGCCGAAGAAGTCCATGCCGGAACCCTATCGGTGGTGATCGCATGATCGCGGATCTCGCCGCCGTCGAGGCGATCGATCCGGAGGCCGCCTATCACCGCTGGGTGGAGCGGTTCCTGTGGCATGTCGACCAGTTGCCCAGCGTGGTTGAGACGACTGGGACCATCGCCGTGGCGGCGCGCGGCGTGCACGCAGCGCCGCTGAGGGAGCGCGTCTCCGGGGGCGGGTACATCGACAACATCCCGCTCGTCGACGGCCCCGAGGCGCGGAGCGGGCGCGCTGTGTGGTCGGCGTTGCGGGGCTACCTGGTGGTCGCATCATCCCGGCTCGGCGTCGAGGCGCCGCAGATCCCCGCTGGACTCCCGGACGACGTCGAGCTCGCCCGCCAGTGGGCGTACGCGGCCAACGAGTGGCTCGCGGCGGTCGTCCACGAGATCCGCGATTGGCCAGACCTCGCCGAGCTCGAAGAGGCGCTGTTCCGTCTCATCCGACGAGCCCGCGGCCGCGTCGACCCGCACACCGCACGGCGCGCACGCCCCGAGCTCTGCAGGACTTGCGGCGAGGCCGCGGTGCTCGTCGATTGGATCGACGGGCCCGACGGCGCGGCCGAGCTCGCGAAGGCATGCAAGGTCTGCGGCCAGACCTACACAGACACCGGCAACGAGAACAGGAGCGAGTGATGGGCTACAACATCGGAGCGAAGGGCGTCGCGATCGGGCTGCTCGCGTTGACGGGCGGCGACCGGCAAGAAGCCGACCGGGTCTGGAAGGAGATCCGCTACGGGGATCCGCGTGACGTCGCGGAGGCGCTCGACATGGTCGAGGCGGCGATCGCGGCCAAGTCGGAGGACACACCGTGACACCGCGTCATTGCGCCGGCTGCGGTCAGCCGATCGGCGAAGCGGATTTCGTAGAGACGGTCGACGGATTCGTGGTGCACGAGGGCTGCACGCCGGGAGCGCACGAGGCCGGGCACGCATGAGCGACCTTCTCACCTACCGGCAGGCTGCGGCCCTCGTGAAGCGGTCTCCGCGCACGATCCGCTACTGGCGGCAGCAGGGTATGCCGATGGGTTGGGAAGAGCGCGACGGACAGCTGGTTCGCGTCGTCGAGCAGGAAGTGCTGCAGGCGTGGTTCCGCGCGCGCCTCGTGGCCTGGCCGACGCATCGCTGGCGGATGCGGAAGAAGCTCAGCGAGTTGCATGCGAGCAGCGAGGACCAGCGTTAGGTCTCGCGCGGCGGGCCGGAATCGATGATCTCCGCCTCGACGGTGGGTCCGCTATCGGACACGATCCGCACGACGCCTGGGCGGACGCCCTCGAACTCGAGCGATGAAATCGGGTGCTCGCCGCGAAGCCAGCCGAACAGCTGACCGCTTCGACGGTCGATTACGCGCAGCTTGGCGTCGACGGGATTCGTCGCGCGTACCTCCTGCTGCACTTTGTCCAGGAACGTCTCGACCGGCCGCTCGCCGTGGCCGAGGACCGCAACGAGCTTCGCGCGGGCAGTGACCAGCTCGATGTCTGCGCCCCGGTAGTTGTGTGCCTTCTTGGCGAGCACGTCGAAGTATTCGAGCGCGCGCTCCGTTCGCTCTGTGTCGCGAGCCGCCTTGGCCACCCGTCGGCGCTCGCGATCAGCGCGCCACTCGGGGCCCCAGTACTGCGCAAGGACACCAGTCACCGCGATCACGACCGAACCGATCGCGCTAATCAACGCGATGGCGACGACATCCGACATGCGCGACAACCTACCGGGAACTGCTAGCCGCGGCGATCGTGGTGGGGGGGTCGATGTGTCCGCAGTTGCCCCGTAGGCACCGGCCGAAAACCCCGAGTAAACAGCGAAAAGCCCCGAGCCTCACTTGGAGGACCGGGGCATATTCTGCTGTTCACCCGGGGTTATTGGAGCCGACTACGGGACTTGAACCCGTAACCCCCGTATTACAAGTACGGTGCGCTACCAATTGCGCCAAGTCGGCAGAGCGCCCAGTCTAGCGGCGCCCGTGCGGGCACCCGATCAGGGAGCCGTCGTCGGCGTCGGCGTGGGGCTCGGCGTGGCCTTGTAGTACGCGTCGCTCGCGATGGTGAGCACGAACTGCGCGAACTCCTTGGGGTCGTCGAGCTTGCCGACGTACTGGGTGCCGTTGACGAGCACCATCGGCGTGCCGGTGAGGGCTGCGCCGTCGGTGTCGGGCAGCTCCTGCAGGGCACGGTCGGTGGCGGTCTTCGCCCACGAGGCGTACGACTGGTCCTCGATGCACGCACGCACGACCTTGGGGCCGTCCAGGCCGGTCGCGATGGCGAGGGCCGCGAGCTCACTGTCGCTGTAGCCGTCGGAGTCCACCTCGGGCTGCTGGCGCAGCAGCGCGTCGTTGAACGCGAAGAAGTAGTCGGGCGCGTGCTGCGCGACGCATGCCGCGGCGCCGGCGGCGCGCAGCGAGTACTTGGTGCCGTTCGACTTCGCCGTCAGCATCGCCACCGGGTAGTAGGTCAGGGTCGCGGCGCCGTCGCCTACCCACTCCGACAGCTGCTTGGTGTTGGCGAGCTGGAAGTCGCGCGAGCCGGTCGAGAGGTAGTCGACGTAGACACGGATTTCGACGGCCGGGGCCTCGGTGGGGCTGGCGGTCGGCGTCGGCTCGGGCTCGGGCTCGGCGGGCGGACTCGGCGTGGCCGCCTCGCCCTCGAGCGAGCCGTTGGAGTCGGGGTCCACGGAGTCGACGCCGCCGCCCCTGACGTCGGTCACCACGAAGCCGTCGTTCACGACGTTCGCGGGGCTCATCATCGGCTTGGACGCACTCGACGACACGGTCCACGTCACCACGACGGCGATGACGGCGACGAACGCGACCGCGACCACTGCGAGCGAGGTGCGACGGATCAGCCGCGCCCGCGACTGTCGCACCTTCACCTGCTGTGCCTTCTCACGCACGGCGTCGCGGCGCTCGCTGGACGCGGCGTTCTGTGACTCGTCGCTCGACATGGAACCTCTCGGGGCGGAAATCAGCCGGTATCCGGCGGGGCCGAACGGGAAAACGGCCGTCCACGATGCTAGTCAGCCACCCTGGGAAATGCCCAGACGCAACCTCCGTACGCGCCGTGTCATACTGTTCGTGCGCCCGATGAAGGGCGTGCGGGAAAGCCCCCGCTCATTCCATCACTACGGATCGTCCGGCACGTACCTGCCGGTGAAGGAGAAGAGAACATGGCGTCCGTCACGTTTGACAACGCAACTCGTCTGTACCCCGGGGGCACTCGCCCCGCTGTGGACAAGCTCAACCTCGAGGTCGCCGATGGTGAGTTCCTGGTTCTCGTCGGCCCCTCGGGCTGCGGCAAGTCCACGTCGCTGCGCATGCTGGCCGGCCTCGAAGAGGTCAACTCCGGCCGCATCCTGATCGGCGACCGTGACGTCACCGACGTCCCCCCGAAGGACCGCGACATCGCGATGGTCTTCCAGAACTACGCGCTGTACCCGCACATGACGGTCGCCGAGAACATGGGCTTCGCGCTCAAGATCGCCGGCGTCGGCAAGGAGGAGCGCGCCGCTCGCGTCCTCGAAGCCGCGAAGCTCCTCGACCTCGAGGAGTACCTGACCCGCAAGCCGAAGGCGCTCTCGGGTGGTCAGCGTCAGCGCGTCGCCATGGGCCGCGCGATCGTCCGCCAGCCGCAGGTGTTCCTCATGGACGAGCCGCTGTCGAACCTCGACGCCAAGCTCCGCGTCCAGACCCGTACGCAGATCGCGTCGCTGCAGCGCCGCCTCGGCGTCACCACCGTCTACGTGACGCACGACCAGACCGAGGCGCTCACCATGGGCGACCGCATCGCGGTCCTCAAGGACGGCCTCCTGCAGCAGGTCGGCACCCCGCGCGACCTGTACGAGAAGCCGAACAACGTGTTCGTCGCCGGCTTCATCGGCTCGCCCGCCATGAACCTGTTCCCGGCGCACCTCGCCGAGGGCGGCGTGCAGTTCGGCGACACGGTCGTGGGCATCGAAGCCGACACGCTCGGCAAGGCGCACGGCTCCGACGTCACGATCGGCGTTCGCCCGGAAGACATCCAGGTCGCCCCGGCGGACGGCAAGGGCCTCACGGTCACGGTCGACCTCGTCGAGGAGCTCGGCGCCGACGGCTACCTCTACGGACACGCCGACGTCAACGGCAAGCGCACCGACATCGTCGCGCGCGTCGACGGCCGCCGTCACCCGATCGCGGGCGACAAGGTGGCGCTGGCTCCGGTTCCCGGGCACGTCCACGTCTTCGACATCGAGTCGGGCGAGCGCCTCACGGACCGGGCGATCGCCGCGGCGTAACACCGTTTCGCATCGCGACGGCGCGGGTGGGAGCAATTCCCCCGCGCCGTCGCTGTCTTTTCAGGAGGCACCGTGCCCGACGCCCTGAGCATCACTGCGAGCAGCGTGGATCCCGGGCTGCTGACGCTGCCCTGGTCGACACCGCTCGGCGACTGGCCGTCGCAGCACATCGTGTTCCTCCCGAAGGGCATCTCCCGCCACCTGGTGCGCTTCGCCAACCTCTCGGGCCGCGTCGTCGCCATCAAGGAGACGACGCAGGCGATGGCGCAGCGCGAGTACGACATGCTCGGCAACCTCGCACGTCTGGACGTCCCCTGCGTCGAGCGGGTCGCGGTGATCGCCGGGCGCACGGATGCCGCGGGCGAGCCGCTCCCGGCCGCGCTGGTGACCGCGCACCTGAAGTTCTCGCTCCCCTACCGCGCCCTGTTCACCCAGGTGCTGCGGCCCGACACCGCCACGCGCCTCGTGGATGCGCTCGCCCTGCTGCTGGTCCGTCTGCACAACGTCGGATTCTTCTGGGGCGACGTCTCGCTGTCGAACACTCTCTTCCGCCGCGACGCGGGAGCCTTCGCCGCCTACCTCGTCGACGCCGAGACGGGCGAGCTGCACGAGAGCGGGCTGACGCCCGGTCAGCGCGCGCACGACCTCGACGTGGCCCGCACCAACATCGCGGGCGAGATCATGGATCTCGAGGCGGGCGGGCGCCTGGAGGGCGGCGTCGACGCCATCGCGGTGGCCGACGGCATCGTGTCGGCGTACCACGCGCTGTGGGCGGCGCTCACCGACGAGGAGAGCTTCCGCGCCGACGAGGCCTGGCGCCTGACGGAGCGCGTGCAGCGGCTCAACGACCTCGGGTTCGACATCGGCGAGATGTCGATCCAGGCCACGGCCGACGGCGCCCGGGTCTCGATCCAGCCGAAGGTCGTCGATGCGGGCCACCATCAGCGGCGGCTGCTGCGTCTGACCGGCCTCGACGTGGAGGAGAACCAGGCCCGGCGCCTGCTCAACGACCTCGACGAGTTCCGCGCCCGCATCTCGCGTCTGGGCGACGACGAGGAGATGGTCGCCCACGAGTGGCTCACGCGCGTATTCGAGCCGGTCGTCAAGGCGATCCCCTGGGACCTGCGGTCCAAGCTCGAGCCCGCCGAGGTGTTCCACCAGCTGCTCGAGCACCGCTGGTACCTGTCGCAGGCGAAGGGGAAGTCGGTGCCCCTCGCCGAGTCGCTCACGAGCTATATCGACAACGTGCTGCGTCACCGCCGCGACGAGGCGACGCTGATGGGCCCGCCGACAGAGACGGTGTCGCTGTCGATCATCACGTCGCCCACGCCGGTCGTCGACGACGAGGAGGTCGACATCGACTGGCGCGACCTGGTCTGACGCCCCACCTGGAACAGACACGAGAGGCAGGTCCCGCCCAGCGGTGACCTGCCTCTTCGCGATCCGGGCTCAGTAGCCGACGGTGAACCGCTTGCGGGGGTGCTGCGGGTTCTCGATCTCGTCGACGATGGCGACCGCGAGGTCCTCGCCCGAGATGTACGACTCTCCCTCGGCATCGGTCACGATGACGTCGCCGCCGGTGCGGTACGAGCCGGTGCGCTCGCCCGGCTTGAAGGCGCCGAACCCGCCGGCGGGGTGGATGTAGAACCAGTCGAGCGACTCCGGCCCGGCCTGCAGGTCTTCGAGGATGCCGATCGCCTCGAGGGCCTCGGGCTTGTAGTCCTCGCTGAACGACGGCAGGTCCACGACCCGCTGCCCGTCCTCGGTGACGAGGCTGCCACCGGCACCGCCGATGACACCCAGCCGGACACCCTCGGGCAGGAGCGAGGCGAGCGCGGCGATGTTCGGGCGCACCAGGCCCTGCATGTCGCCGCGCGGCGCCACGGCCGACACCACCACGTCGACGCCCTCGAGCTGGGCGAGCAGGTCGGGCACGTCCGTGAGCGAGCCCTCGATGTACACCGCGCCCGGCTGGCGCTCGCTCGGGACGCGGCGCGCGATCGCGAGGACGCTGTGGCCGCGATTCACCGCCTCGGCGACGATGTGACGTCCGGCGTAGCCGGAGCCTCCGATGACGGCGATGCGTGCCATTTTCTGCCTTTCGATCTGTCGTACCGCCGAACGCTCGCCGGCTCTGGGTGGGAGAAGCGCGTCACAGGGCTGTTCATTCCCGTGAATGCGTCATACGGCGTCTCAGGCGGGCGGCGCGGTCCGAAGGGTCGCGACCTGATAGAGGGCGACGGATGCCGCGATGCCCGCGTTGAGCGACTCGGTGCTCGACGAGATCGGGATCGAGACGATCTGGTCGCAGGTCTCGGTGACCAGCCGCGAGAGGCCCTTGCCCTCGGAGCCGACGACGATCACGACGGGGCGATCGGCGAGCTGGAGCTCGGGGAGGGAGACCTCTCCCCCGCCGTCGAGCCCGAGCACGAACACGCCCTGCTTCTTGAAGTCCTTGAGCATCGCGGTCAGGTTGGCGGCGATCGCGACGGGGATGCGGGCGGCTGCTCCGGCGCTAGTCTTCCATGCGGCCGAGTTGACGCTCGCCGAGCGTCGCTGCGGCACGATGACGGCGTGGCCGCCGAACGCCGCTGTCGAACGCAGGATGGCACCGAGGTTGCGGGGGTCGGTGATGCCGTCGAGCGCGACGAACAGGGGCGTCTGGCCCTTCTCGATCACCTGCTCCAGCAGATCCTGCGGGTGGGAGTACTCGTACGGCGGCACCTTGAGGGCGACGCCCTGGTGCACCCCGTCGAAGCCGGCCATGCGATCCAGCTCGGGCCTCGTGACCTCGAGCACCGGGATCTCGCGGTGAGTGGCGATCGCCAGCATCTCCTTGACGCGGTCGTCCATCTCGACGCGCTGCGCGATGTAGAACGCGGTCGCCGGGATCTTCGCGCGGAGCGCCTCGAGCACCGAGTTGCGACCGGTGACGGTCTCGGTGTCATCGTCCTTCTTGCCGGGGCGCGACGAACGGGGAGCCGGCTGCCCGGGCTTGCCGGTGCCGCCCGCGGCGGTGTACCGCTCGGCGGCCGCCTTGCGCTTGCCGGCGGGGTGCCACGCGCGGTCCTCGGCCTTGGGCGTCGGCCCGCGACCGGCGAGCGACCGCTTGTTCTTGCCGCCTGTGCCCTTCGTGGGGCCCTTCTTGTTGCCCTTGCTCGCGCCGGGGCGTCCTGGCTTGGCCATCAGTTCTCCTTCATGCGGGGCGCCGCCCCGTCAGTTGCTCTCCGCGGAGCGAGGCGTGTCGGCGACACTCCAATGCGTTCCGTCGGGTCCGTCTTCGAGGGCGATGCCGGCCGCCGCGATCGCATCGCGGATGCGGTCGGCCGCCGCCCAGTCCTTCGCCGCGCGCGCGTCGGCGCGCTGCGCGATCATCGTCTGCACCAGGGCGTCGAGCGCGGCTGCCTCGGCCGAGACGTCCGTCGAGCGCCAGTGCGGGTCGAGGGGGTCGATGCCGAGCACCCCGGTCATCACCGCGACGTCGGCGAACGCGCGCAGCGCGCCGTCGCGGTCGCCGGCGTCGAGCGCCGAGTTGCCGTCGCGCACGGCCTCGTGCAGCACGGCGAGCGCCTGGGGCACGCCGAGGTCGTCGTCGAGGGCTGCCGCGAACGCGGCCGGGACCGCGGCATCCACGCGCACGTCCTCAGCGCCGCGGAGCGTCCGGATCGCGCGCTCGAGGAACGTGCGGATGCGGTCGAGCGCCGCCTCCGCCTCGTCGAACGTCGAGCCGGTGATGTCGAGACTCGAGCGGTAGTGCGCCGCGGCGAGGGCGTAGCGCACGACGAGCGGGTCGCGTTCGCGCAGCACGTCCTCGGCGAGGACGAAGTTGAACAGCGACTTCGACATCTTCTGCGCGCCCACGGTCACGAGACCGTTGTGCACCCAGTAGCGCGCGAATCCGTCGCCGGCGGCCGTCGACTGCGCCAGCTCGTTCTCGTGGTGCGGGAAGCGCAGGTCCAGACCACCGCCGTGGATGTCGAACTCGCTGCCGAGATAGCGCCGCGCCATCGCGGAGCACTCGATGTGCCAGCCGGGGCGTCCGGCACCCCAGGGCGAGTCCCACCTCGCCGTTGCGGGCTCATCGGCCTTGGCGCCCTTCCACAGCGCGAAGTCCCGGGGGTCGCGCTTGCCGCGCGGGTCGGCGTCCGAGGCGGGCTCCATCGCGTCGAGGCTCTGTCGTGTGAGCGACCCGTACGACGCCCACGACCGGACGTCGAAGTAGACGTCGCCGGCGGCATCCGCGCCGGCGCCTGCCGACGGGGCGGCGTACGCGTGCCCCGCGTCGATCAGCCGCGCGATCAGCTCCTGCATCTGCGGGATCGAGGCGGTCGCGCGCGGCTCGTAGGTGGGAGGAAGGATGCCGATGGCCGTGTACGCGTGCGTGAACTCGAGCTCCATGCGGTAGGCGAGCGCCCACCAGGGCTCGCCGTCGCTCGCGTTCGCGAGCACCTTGTCGTCGATGTCGGTGACGTTGCGGACGAACGTGACGCGGCCGTAGCGGTGGGCGAGCCAGCGCCGCAGGATGTCGAAGCTCAGCGCGCCGCGGAGGTGCCCGATGTGGGGGCCCGACTGCACGGTCGGGCCGCAGACGTAGATCGTGACGTTTCCGGGGTCGAGGGGCACGAAGTCGCGCAGGGCCTGCGCCTTGGTGTCATACAACTGAACCGTCACCGCACCAGCCTACCGGCGGGTGCCACGGCGACCCCTGGGAGCCGGGTGGCGCATGTCGGTCGAAGGGCGACGATGCGGATATAAACGGAGGGTGCATGTCCTCGCCGTCCTCGCCGCCGCCGTGCTGTTCGGCACGACCGGGACGTCGCAGGCTCTCGGCCCCGACGGGACGACCCCGCTGTCGATCGGCGTCATGCGCATGGTCATCGGCGGCGCCGGTCTGGCCGTCATCGCGTTCACCCTCGCTGCGCGCCACGCCCGCCGGCGCCCGGACGCCACGGCGAAGAGCCTCCAGTCGCTGAGACCGTCGAAGGGCGGCATCCGCCCTCTCGCCCTCATGGTGCTCACCGGCGTCTGCATCTCGGTGTACCAGCCGCTCTTCTTCCTCGGCACCGGCCGCAACGGCGTGGCGGTCGGCACCGTCGTCGCGCTCGGCTCCGCCCCGATCCTCGCTGGCCTCCTGGAATGGGCGCTCACACGACGGATGCCGAGCTCGACGTGGATGGTGGCGACCGCCCTCGCGACGATCGGCGTCGTGCTGCTGGGCTTCGGCGGCGAAGCGGGCTCCGCCGGCGGGACCGATCCACTCGGGCTCCTCGGCTCCGTGGGCGCCGGCGCCTCCTTCGCGGTGATCGCCAACGCGCAGCGGCGACTGCTCGACGACGGGTGGGATCCGTTCACGGTCGTGGGCGCCATGGGGGCGAGCTCGGCGCTCATCTGCGCCTGCGCGCTGCCCTTCGTCGACCTGGCGTGGCTGGGCACGCCGACGGGCTTGGCGATGGCGCTGTGGCTGGGGCTCGCGACGATCTCGATCGCCTACGTCCTGTTCACCTGGGGCCTGAGCGGGCTGACCGCCGCCACCGCGGCGACACTCACGCTGGGCGAACCGCTCACGGCGAGCGTGCTCGGGATCGTCGTGCTCGGCGAGCGGCTCTCGGCGCTCGCGATCATCGGCCTGATCGTGCTCGCAGCGGGCCTGGCGCTGCTCGCCTGGGGCTCGCGCGCGCCGCGCGACCCCGCGCCGTTCGCGGTCGAGGCCTGACCCCCCCACGACGCTCGAAACACGCCTGCAACAGCGGCGTGGCACACTGGCCGCGACATGCAGCGCACCATCGAGATCCGCACCGACGACCTGAGCGGCGAGGCCACACGGCGCCTCATCGCGTTCCATCTGGCGGGCATGCACGACACCTCTCCGGCGGAGAGCGTGCACGCGCTCGACATCGACGCGCTGCGGCATCCGTCGCTCTCCGTGTGGTCGGCGTGGATCGACGGCGAGCTCGCAGGTGTCGGTGCGCTCAAGGCGATGGATGCCGACCGCGGTGAGATCAAGTCGATGCGGGTCGACGACCGGTTCCGCGGCAGCGGGGTCGGGCGCGCGGTGCTCCGCCACATCGTCGATGAGGCACGACGGCGGGGCATGTCGAGCCTGTGGCTCGAGACCGGCACGACCGCCGACTTCGCACCGGCGCAGCGGCTGTACGAGAGCGAGGGCTTCGTGCTGTGCGGGCCGTTCGAGGGCTACGCGGTCGATCCGTTCTCGATCTTCATGACGCGCTCGCTCTGACGGCCCGGTCGCGCTGGCCGCCAGGTCGCGTCAGGCGGGGACCACGACGGCGACGGCGAAGACCGAAACCCCTTCGGTGCGCCCCGTGAACCCGAGCCCATCAGTGGTCGTCGCCGACACCGCCACGGGTGCTCCCCCGAGCGCGGCCGACAGCGCCCGCTCGGCCTCGGCACGGCGGCTCGAGAACCGGGGGCGGTTCGCCTGCACCTGCACCGAAACGTTCCCCACACGCCACCCCGCCTCGCCCAGGAGGGCGACCGTGCGGCTGAGGAACACGTCCGCGTGCGCGCCTGCGTACTCCGGGTGATCGGTGCCGAAGTGCGTGCCGATGTCGCCCAGGCCCGCGGCGGAGAGCAGCGCGTCGACGATGGCGTGGGCCACGGCATCGCCATCGGAGTGTCCCGAGAGCGGTGCCTCGCCGGGCCATTCGAGGCCGGCGAGCCACAGCGTGCCGTCGCCGCCGAAGGCGTGCACGTCCGTGCCGACGCCGACGCGAGGGATCGGGTGCGGGTTCTCCAGGTGCGCGGCAGCGTGCGGGGCGGGCGCGGTGAGCAGATGGCGGGCACGGTCGAGGTCGGCGGCGGTCGTGATCTTGAAGGCGAGCGGATGCCCCGGCACGGCCGCGACGGCATGACCGGCCTCGGCGACGAGAGCGGCGTCGTCCGTGAATTCGGCACGAGCCGCGGCATATGCCGCGTCGAGCACGTCACGACGGAATCCCTGCGGGGTCTGCGCGGCGGCGAGCTCGGCACGGTCGACGACGGCGACGATCTCGTCCGCCACGACCCGCTTGATGGTGTCGATCACCGGGAGCACCGGGATCGCGCCGGCCGCCCCGGCATCGATGGCGGCGACGACGCGTTCGAACACCTCGGACGGGGTCAGGGCACGGGCCGCGTCGTGCACGAGGACGATCTCGACGTCCGCCCAGAGGGCGTCGAGCCCGGCTGACACGGAGGCCTGGCGGGTCTCGCCGCCGGGGACCACCGAGACGAGATCACGGCGTTCGCCTGCCGTCGCCAGCGCCTCGCTCCACGCATCGCCCTCGCGCCCGACGGGTGCGACGATGACGACCTGCGCGACCGGTGCGGCGAACACGCCCGCGAGCGCGTGGCGCAGGATGCTGCCGCCGTCGATGCCGACGAACGCCTTCGGCGCGCCCGCTCCGAGGCGGGTGCCGGAACCTGCGGCCACGACGACGATGCCGATGCGCGGCACGGGGGTGATGCTCACCCGATCACGCTATCGCGATCGACCTCGGGCGCCGCGCAGGGCGTCCGCCACGAGACGGCGCACACAGCAGAACGGCGCCCCGTGGGGCGCCGTTCTGGGAGTCTCAGCTTGCGAGGACCTCGTCGAGGAGGACGCTCGCCTTCTCCTCGTCCGTCTTCTCAGCGAGCGCCAGCTCGGAGATCAGGATCTGCTTCGCCTTGGCGAGCATCCGCTTCTCTCCGGCCGACAGGCCGCGGTCCTGATCGCGGCGCCAGAGGTCGCGCACGACCTCACTGACCTTGATGACGTCACCGGAGGCGAGCTTCTCGAGGTTGGCCTTGTAGCGGCGCGACCAGTTGGTCGGCTCCTCTGTGAAGGGAGCGCGCAGCACCTCGAAGACCTTGTCGAGACCCTCCTTGCCGATGACATCTCGGACGCCGACCAAGTCGACGTTCTCTGCGGGGACTTCGATGATGAGATCACCCTGCGTGACGTTGAGCTTCAGGTACTTCTTCGTCTCGCCCTTGATGATCCGGTCTTTGACCTCGATGATCGTTGCCGCCCCGTGGTGGGGGTAGACGACCGTCTCGCCAACCTCAAAAAGCATGGAGTTATGTCCTTTCGGCAACCTCCAGGATACCACAGGAGAAATACGCTAAGGTTCTCCGCCCCACCGGCCGGGCGGTGACACATCCCCCACCGGGCATCGGCCGCCGCGGCGCTCCGCGCGGTCGGCGGCGAGCCCCTAGAATGCTGGAGAACCGTCATCCGTCTAGGAGGATCCGTGATCTCGATACACCGCCGCAGCGGTTCTACGCGCGGACGATCCGCGGCGGCACTCGGCACCCGCAACCGCCGGCTGATCGCCTCGCTGGCCGTCGGCGGTGCTCTGGTCCTCACCGCCACCGGGTGCAGCATGATCTCGCCCCAGGCGACCACGATCGGCTACTCGGCCGCCGAGGGCACGAATGTCCACGGCTCCGGCCCCCTCGAGGTGCGCAACGCCCTCATCGTGGCGAACGAGGACGGCTCCGAGGGCAACTTCGTCGCCGCGATCATCAACCGCACCGACGACTCGCACACCCTCAACGTCGAGATCGGCGAGGACGGCGTCGCACTGACGGTGCGTGTGCCCGCCAACACGACGGTGAGCCTCGGCTCCGAAGAGGACGAGCCGCTGCTGATCGAAGAGCTCGACGCGCTGCCCGGCACCGACGTCACCACCTTCTTCCAGTCGGGCGACGCCGAGGGCACGCTGGTCTCCGTGCCGGTCCTCGACGGCTCGCTCGACTACCTCTCCGCGCTCGCTCCCTGAGCGGACGCGTCGCACGAACGACGAAGAGGGCGCCCCGGTCGGGGCGCCCTCTTCGTGCGTCGGCCCCGCTCAGCCCTCGAAGCGGTAGCCGAGGCCACGGACGGTGACCAGCATCTCGGGGGATCCCGGGTTCCGCTCGATGCGCGAACGGATCCGCTTGATGTGCACGTCGAGCGTCTTCGTGTCGCCGAAGTAGTCGCTCCCCCACACGCGGTCGATGAGCTGCCCGCGCGTGAGCACCCGGCCGGCGTTGCGCATCAGCACCTCGAGCAGCTCGAATTCCTTGAGCGGCATGTTGATCTCGCCGCCCTCGACCGCCACGGTGTGCCGGTCGATGTCGAGCACCACGCGGCCGCCCTCGAGCACGCGATCCTCGAGGTCGGCGTCGATCTGCGAGAAGCGCCGCAGCACGGCACGCATGCGCGCCAGCAGCTCACGGGCCGAGTACGGCTTGGTGACGTAGTCGTCCGCGCCGAGCTCGAGCCCCACGACGATGTCGACCTCGGAGTCCTTGGCCGTCAGCATGATGATCGGCACCGCCGAGGTGGTCCGGATCTGCCGGCACACCTCGGTCCCCGGCATCCCGGGCAGCATGAGGTCGAGCAGGACGATGTCGGCACCGCGCTCCCGGAACGAGGCGAGGGCCGCCGGGCCGTCCTCGGCGATCTCGACGTCGTACCCCTCGCGACGCAGGAGGTAGGCGAGCGGGTCGGCGAGATCGGGCTCGTCCTCGACGATCAAGACGCGGGTCATGCGGGGTCTCCATTCCTGCCGGAGGCGAGGTTCTTGCCGGCAGCAGGGCCGACGGTGGTTCGGGGGGCGGTCGCGCCGGCGCCGGTGGAGGCCGCTCCGACGCCGGCGCCGGCGGCCCCGGCGGAGGCAGCGGTCGGCCGCTTCTTCTTGCGTCCGCGCTTGAGTGCGGGCTCGATGTCGGGGGCGTCGATCTGCGGCAGCCGGATGGTGAACGTCGACCCGCGGCCGGGGCGCGACCACAGCCGCACCTCGCCGCCGTGCCGCTGCACCGCATGCTTGACGATGGAGAGCCCGAGGCCGCTGCCGCCGGTGCGGCGCGCTCGTGCCGGATCAGCGCGGTAGAAGCGCTCGAACACGCGGTCCTGCTCGCCCTCGGCGATCCCGATGCCGCGGTCGGTCACGGCGATCTCGACGACGCGGTCCACGGCCTTGATCCCGACCCCCACGCTCGAGCCGCGGGGCGAATAGGCGATGGCGTTCGCGATGAGATTGCCGACGGCCTCGCTCAGGATCTGCGCGTCGCCGTGGACGTAGAGGCCGCGGGCGCCGCCTCGCACCACCTCGACGCCGGCCGAATCGGCCTGTATGGCATGCGCGTCGAGCGCGGAGGCGATGACCTCGTCGATCGAGACGTCCCGCTGCGGCAGCTCGTTCGAGGCCTGCAGGCGCGAGAGGTTCATGATGCGCGAGGTCAGCAGTGCGAGCCGGTTCGCCTCTGCCTGCAGACGCGTCGCGAAGATCCGCACCTGCGGCGGGTCGTCGGATGCCGACTCGATGGCTTCGGCGAGCAGGCTCACTGCACCCACCGGCGTCTTGAGCTCGTGACTCGTGTTGGCGACGAAGTCACGGCGCATCTCTTCGACGCGCTCGCGCTCGGTGATGTCGCGGAGCACGAACAGGGTCAGGCGCGGCGAGATCCGCGAGGCCCGGACGACCACCAGGCGGGGTTCGGCCGGCGGGGCGCCGCGACGCATGCGCATGGTCTCGGTGGCACTGGTCTCGGTCGCGACCGCGTCGCTCGTGCGCACGCGGCGCACCAAGGCGCGCAGCTCGTCATTCGGGAGCGTGCCGCCCTCCACGAGGTCGAAGGCGGCGGCTGCCGCGGAGGCGGCCAGGACCGTGAACGACGCGTCGACGACGAGCGCGGCGTCATCCATGCCGTGGAGTACGCCGCGGACGCCATCGGGGATCTCGACCGACATCTCCGCGTGCGCACGATCGCGCGCCCGCATCGCCGCGACGACGACGGCGGAGATCGAACCGCCGATGATGATCCCCGCGAGGAGGGCGAGCAGCGCGAGCTGCGTCGTGTCCATGCGACCAGCGTAGAGCCACGCTCATGGTGGGATCCGACGGGAACGGGAGGGACGCGGCATCGGCCGGGTACTGTTCACCGCGGAGGCACCATCCGTTAACCTTCCCTGGCGACAATCGGCGGGGCGCGGGGCCGAGCCTCTCCCCAGAAACCCATGAAAGGTGCGTCGGAATGCGCGAAGTCTTCCACCAGTCCCTCGAGGACGTGCAGGGGCGTCTCGTCGAGATCGCCGAACTCGTCACGGTCGCCATCGACAAGGCGACGCGCGCGTTCGGCACGAGCGACGTCGCCCTGGCGGAGGAGGTCATCGAAGCCGACGCGGTCATCGACGAGAAGGCCGTCGAGCTCGACGAGCTGGCCATCGAGATCCTCGCGCGTCAGCAGCCGGTGGCGCGCGACCTGCGCATCGTCGTCAGCGCGCTGCGCATGAGCGCATCGCTCGAGCGGATGGGCGACATCGCCGAGCACATCGCCCAGCTCACCCGCATGCGCTTCCCCGAGCGAGCCATCCCCAAGGGGCTGAAGTCGACCTTCCTGAAGATGGGCGAGCTCGACGTCGAGGCGGCGCGGCAGCTGACCGAGCTGCTGCGCACCCAGGACGGCGACCTCATCGACGAGATCCGCAACGCCGACGACAAGCTCGACGAGCTGCACGTCTCGGTGTTCGAGAAGGTGCTGAGCGACAGCTGGCAGGGCGACCCGTCGGCCACTGTCGACGCGACGCTCGCCAGCCGCTACCACGAGCGCTTCGGCGACCACGCCGTCTCGGTGGCGAAGAAGGTCGCCTACCTGTCGACGGGCGACTGGACGACGAGCACCGACACCATCGACGTGGTGACCCCGCAGTAGCCAGGCGCCACCGCGCCGCAGAAACACGAAGAGCGGATGTCTCCCGGGGGAGGCATCCGCTCTTCTGCGCGTCTGGGCTCAGGCCTTGCCCTGGTTGGCGACCGCAGCGGCCCCGGCAGCGGCGGCCTCGGGGTCGAGGTACTCCCCCGGGCTGAGCGGCTCGAGGTTCTCGTCGAGGCGGTACACCAGCGGGATGCCGGTGGGGATGTTGAGCTCTGAGATGTCGGCGTCGCTGATGCCGTCGAGGTGCTTGACCAGGCCGCGCAGCGAGTTGCCGTGCGCCGTCACGAGCACGGTCTTGCCGGCCCTCAGGTCGGGGACGATGTCGCTGTGCCAGTACGGCAGCATGCGGTCGATCACGATCTTGAGCGACTCGGTGTCGGGCACCTCGCCGTCGATGCCCACGTAGCGCGGGTCGCCGACCTGGCTGTACTGGTCGTCGGCGGGAAGCGGCGGCGGCGGCACGTCGAACGAACGGCGCCACAGCATGAACTGCTCGTTGCCGAACTCCTCGAGGGTCTGCGCCTTGTCCTTGCCCTGCAGGGCGCCGTAGTGCCGCTCGTTCAGGCGCCACGAGCGCTTCACCGGGATCCAGAGGCGGTCGGCCGCGTCGAGGGCGATGTCGGCGGTCTGGATGGCGCGGCTCAGCACCGAGGTGTGGAGGACATCGGGCAGGACGCCGGACTCGGCGAGCAGCTCGCCGCCGCGCGCGGCCTCGGCCTTGCCCTGGTCGGTGAGGCGGACGTCGACCCAGCCCGTGAACTGGTTGGTCTTGTTCCACTCGCTCTGGCCGTGACGGAGGAGGATCAGCGTATAGGGCGCGGTCATGCGCCCCATGATATCCGGGCGATGACGCCCGCCCCGGCGCTGTGTCGGCGGGCGAGACCGTCAGCTGCCCATCGCGGCGGCCTGGCATCATGGGGGGATGGCGCGGGCACCGGTCGGGCAGATCACGCGCGGCACGACCGGGACCAACCGGCTGCGGCGCGTGGATCGCTGGATCGCACGGCAGCCCGCCCTGCGCCGGGCCTCCGACCCGCTCGTGGTCGACCTCGGCTACGGCGCGAGCGGCGTCACCGCGCTGGAGCTGCACTCCCGGCTCGCGCGCGTGCGCCCGGACGTCGAAGTGCTGGGTCTCGAGATCGATCCCGCGCGCGTGGCCCGCGCCCGCGCGCAGCTCGCGCAGGTACGCAGCGGCGACACGTCGTTCCCACCGGGCGCCCGCGTCTCGTTCGCACGCGGCGGGTTCGAGGTGCCGGTGGCCAGTGGCCGCCGGCCCGCCGTCGTGCGGGCGTTCAACGTCCTGCGTCAGTACGAGGAGGCCGAGGTCGCCGAGGCCTGGGCGACGATGGCCGGTCGTCTCGCCTCCGACGGGCTTCTCGTCGAGGGAACGTGCGACGAGATCGGACGGATAGCGACCTGGGCGGCGATCGGCCCCGACGCGGCGCCCCGCGCCCTCACGGTGTCACTGCGACTGGCCGGGCTGCAGCATCCGTCCATCGCCGCGGAGCGGCTTCCGAAGGCCCTCATCCACCGGAACGTGCCCGGCGAGCGTGTGCACGCGTTCCTGGCTGCTCTCGACGCCGAGTGGGAGCGCGCGGCGAGCGTCTCGCCTTTCGGTCCGGTGCATCGCTGGCGCACGGCGCTGTCGGCGCTCGTCGACGGCGGATGGCCGATCCTCGAACGCTCCCGGTGGCGGCTGGGCGAAGTCACCGTCCCGTGGGAGGCCGTCGCGCCGCTGTGACGCCCGAGTCTCACAGCCGCGGCAGCAGGGCGCGCGCTTCGGCCGACGGCATACCGGTCGCGGTGAGCAGGTCGACCGCGAGCGGCCGCAGCGCGGTGATGAGGTACTGCTCGCCCGGCGACCCGTCGGGCAGGATCTGCGCGGGATCGAGGCGGATCGCCACCGCCCGCACCGCCTCCTGCGCCGCGGGTTGGAACGAGATGTCGTCGAGGCTCTCGCCGACGAGGGAGGCGCCCCGCATCAGTTCGGCCAGGAGCTCCGCCGGAACGGGACGGCGCTGGCCGTCGTCGCACAGGTACACCGCGCGGCGCGCGACCACGCGAAGATTGCGGGTGGCGAAGTCCATGGCCTGCAGCACGGTCTGATGGCGCCGCAGCTCGGCGCGCTGGGGGCGCAGCCAGGGCGAGAACCCGGCGACCGCGAGCCCTGACTCCAGGGACGCACGCCATTCGTCGATCCGGGGGCCGATCGCCCGGGCCTTCTCGAGTCCTCTCGTCGCCCGCAGCGCATCGCCGCGGCGGAGCGCCTGCACGATGGTGCGCGCGGCGGCATCGGCCGCCGCGAACACGGCGTGCCCGTCGCGCGCCTCCTCGCTGCGGGGGTTGCGCGGGATGAGCGCGGTCACGACGAGCGCGGCCACACCGCCCACGATCCCGTCGATGAGTCGAGAGAACGGCTGCGACGCCGGCAGTGACATCACGATCGACGCCTGGATGCCGGCCATGATCGCGAACGGCGGGTACGGCGACAGGAACCGGGCGACGAGCAGCGTGACACCGAGCGCGAGGGCGAGCTGCCACCACCCCGGCCCGACGACCACGACGAACCCCTCGGCGACGAGGATGCCCACCAGCATCCCGACGACCGTCTCGAGCACGCGGCGAGGACGGGCGTCGCGCACGAGACCGAGGCTCGAGATCGTCACGGTCGCCGCGAGCAGCGGTGCCGGATGCCCCACCACGTAGTGCGCGAACGCCCACGCGGCGGTCGCGGCCACCGTGATCTGCACGATCGCGATCGCGGATCCGCGGACGCGCGCCAGCTGCGGCCGCACATCGAGCCGGGCGCGCCAGCCCGTGGGCACGGTCTGGGTGATCGCGGCGGTGTCGCCGTCGCCGCTCACCGCTGCCGCTCCTACTGCGCTGCCGCGCGGCGGGACAGCCGGGTGATCCGGGGAACGTTCGCCGTGGCGCCGGCGTCGGGCGGCACCACGACCTCTTGCGCTGCGGCGATGGGGCCGTCGGCGGTGTCCACCGTGAGCGGCGCGTCGACGGGTGTGGTGCGGCGCACGACCGCCAGGGCGATGGGCCCCTCCTCGTAGTGCAGTGCGGCCGACGTCACGATGCCGACCGCGTCGTCGCCGATCCGCACGGCCGCGCCGTGCTCGGGCAGGACGCTGTCCGAGCCGTCGAGCTGCAGTGCCACGAGTCGTCGCGGCGGGTGGCCGAGATTGTGCACCTTCGCGATGGTCTCCTGGCCGCGGTAGCACCCCTTGTCGAGGTGGACGGCGGTGCGCAGCCAGTCCAGCTCATGCGGCAGAGCGCGCTCGTCGACGTCGGCCGTCCAGCGCGGGCGCCACGCGGCGACGCGGAGCGCATCGACCGCCGCGAGCCCGGCGAGCTCGAGATCGCCGGC
This sequence comes from Microbacterium sp., assembly GCF_036566905.1. Classification (GTDB taxonomy): domain Bacteria; phylum Actinomycetota; class Actinomycetes; order Actinomycetales; family Microbacteriaceae; genus Microbacterium. The sequence continues at coordinate 55,018 of NZ_DATCVK010000230.1, forward strand.
GGCCGCGGCATTCGCGATCCGCTGCTCCTCGTCACGCGTCACGATCGCTTCGGCCCAGTCGCGGTCGGCACCCGGATGCGGGTCGACCGGGGCGTACGCATGCCCGCCGGGCGCGACGGACGGCCACGGGTCGCGCCACACCAGCGGCACCCCCGACGGCGTGGCGGGCGAGATGCGCTCGAGCGCGGCCGCGGTGCCACCGACGACGGCATACTCGTCGTCGGCGATGCGCGGGGCGACACGCAGCCGGAAGCGCATCTTGCGCAGCCAGTCGAACAGGCCGTCGACGTCGGCCCGATCGGCGATGAGCCAGGTGGTCTCGCCGTCATCGAGGACGGATGCCGCATGCTCGACGTGTCCTTGCGGGTCGAGGATGAGCAGCTCGGTGCTCACGCCGGGTTGAAGGCGCGCCAGCGCCTGCGACGACAGCGAGTCGAGCCAGGTCAGGCGGTCCTCACCGGGTACCGCGATGACCGCGCGGTCGCGGCGCGGCGCGATCGCGGCGCCGGCGGCGAGACGGCGCTGCTCGACGAGGGGGCTGCCCACGTGCTGCAGACCGGCGTCGTCGACGACGGCGCCGGGGACGGCGGCGAACGGGTCAGTCATCGATCACTCTGCTCATGAAGGGCCTGCTCATTTCGGGGATCGCTCATTCCACCGCGCTCATTCCAGCTTGGCGAGGCGGGCTGAGGCATGCGCGCCGAGTTCGAAGCCGAGTGCGGCGATGTCCCACGCCCACAGCAGATGGCCGTCGACGAGGCCGTACATGCGCGTCGCCGCTGCGTAGGCCTTGGCGCTGGCAGGACGCACCACGGCGTCCGTGGCGATGTCGATGCGGGGGCCCTTGATCTGGCCGAGGTACAGCTCGCTCACGCCGTCGGCGTGCACGAGCGCCACCTCGAGGTCGAACCCGCCGTCGCCGTTGCGCACCCCCTCGATGTCGTCGGCGGTCCGTGCGACCGGAGCCGAGACGGCCGGCAGCAGGCCGGGTCCGGCATCCGCATCGGTCGCGGAGAGGGCGAGACGCCAGTAGCCGAGCTCGGCCACCAGCCGCGTGCGCGCCTCGGGATCGTCGGCGTCGTGCAGCCACGCCTCGGCGGAGTAGTTCAGGTAGTCGCCGCCGTCGTGGCTGAAGCTCACGCGGTGCGTGAACTCGCCCGTGTAGGCGTGGTCACCGTAATCGATGACGCCGGTGCCCTCCCACACGCCGATGAGCCACGACAGCGGCACGAGCTCTGCGGGAAGGTCGGTCGGAATCTCGAGCACGACGCGACCCGTCAGCGCTGGCCGCGGTACAGGTTCTTGACGACGACCGCGGAGACGAAGACGATCGCGAGCGACGCCAGACCGAGCAGGCCCACGAAGAACAGTTCGAGCGCGACGAGATCCATGAGACCGAGTCTAACCGGGAACGAGGGCGGCCAGACCGAAGCCGAGACTGATGACGCCCATCACCAGCGCCGCACCGAGGACGCTCGCCGCCACCCGCTCGGTGAAGCCCTGCGAGCGGCCCGACCAGAGCTGGGTGGCGAACGCCACGATGAGGCATCCGCCCAACCCGACGCCCAGCCAGGCCGCGCGCCAGTCCGGCGTCGCGAAGATACCGACCACGATCGCGATCAGCGCCGCCAGCACCCATACGGCGACGATGCCTCCGAAGGTGCGACGAGGGGCGAGTTCTGGGACGGCCACGGCTCCATCATCGCCCATCGGGTCGCTCGGCGCACGCGTCCCGATGGCGTCGACGATGGTCATGAGAGCGGACCGTCTCCCGCCCACGCCCTACACTGGGGTTCGCGGCGCGCCCCCACGCGCCGGGAAGGCGATCCATTGGCACAGCTCCTGGTTCTCAGTTCCACTCACGGAGGCGGCCCCGTGCTGCCCTCGCTCGAGTTGCTGAGCCACCGCGTGCGCCTGATCCCCGCCGAGCCCGCCCAGCTGGTCAACGCGCCCAGCGCCGACATCATCTTCGTCGACGCCCGTGTGGACCTCGTCGGAGCGAAGTCGCTGTGCAAGATCCTCAACACGACGGGTCTGGACGCCCCGCTCCTGCTGATCGTCACGGAGGGCGGTCTCACCGCCGTCTCACCGGACTGGGGCGTCGACGACGTGATCCTCTTCACGGCGGGTCCCGCCGAGGTGGACGCGCGCATCCGGCTGGCGGTCGGACGCCAGTCGGCCGAGCAGGTGTCGACCCGTATCCAGACGTCGGGCATCACGATCGACGAGTCGTCGTACTCGGCCAAGGTGCACGGCCGGCCGCTCGACCTCACCTACAAGGAGTTCCAGCTCCTGCACTTCTTCGCCACCCACCCGTCGCGGGTGTTCACGCGCGAGCAGCTGCTGAGCGAGGTCTGGGGCTACGACTACTTCGGCGGCACCCGCACGGTGGATGTGCACGTCCGGCGGCTGCGCGCCAAGCTCGGCGACATGGAGCAGCTCATCGGCACGGTCCGCAATGTGGGCTACCGCTTCAACGTGTACGAGGACGAGCCCGAGCCCGCACCTCGCGAGCGCACCCAGGCCTAGGGGCGACCGGGCCCGACCCGCGGCATCCGTCCCGCCGTTCACACTCTCGTCACGTGACCCTGCAATGATGAGGGGATGATCGAACCCGAGGTGCTCGACGCCGGCCTGGGCGATGCGGACGACGACGACTTCGACCTCTCGGAGGTCTTCGACTCGCAGCTTCCCGACCATCGCTACCTGGACCGCGAGCTCAGCTGGCTCGCATTCAACCAGCGCGTGCTCGAACTCGCCGAAGATCCGAACCTGCCCACGCTGGAGCGCGCGAACTTCCTGGCGATCTTCGCGAACAACCTCGACGAATTCTTCATGGTGCGCGTCGCAGGCCTCAAGCGCCGCATCGTCACCGGTCTGGCGCTGCCGACGAACATCGGGCGCTCCCCCGCCGACGTGCTCGCGGACATCTCGGCGGAGGTCCGCCGCCTGCAGTTGCGCCACGCCGAGGCGTGGACGTCGCTCGTCAAGCCGGCGCTCGCCGACGCCGGGATCCAGATCGTCTCCTACGACACCCTCGACGAGGACGAGCGTGCGCGGCTGTACGACTACTTCCAGGCGCAGGTCTTCCCCGTCCTGATGCCGCTCGCGGTCGACCCGGCACACCCGTTCCCCTACATCTCGGGGCTGTCGCTGAACCTCGCGATCCGCATCCGCAGCGCCCGAACCGGCCGGCAGGAGTTCGCGCGCCTGAAGGTGCCGCCGATGCTCCCCCGGTTCGTCGAGCTGCCCGCGGCTGCGGGGACGGTGCGCTACCTGCCGCTCGAGGACCTCATCTCCAACCACCTCGACGACCTCTTCCCAGGCATGGAGGTGCTGGACCACCACGCGTTCCGCCTCACGCGCAACGAAGACGTCGCGATCGAGGAGGACGAGACCGAGAACCTCATCCAGGCGCTCGAGGCCGAGCTGCTGCGACGCCGCTTCGGCCCGCCGATCCGGCTCGAGATCACCGACGACATGGACGACGTGACGCTCGATCTCCTCGTCAAGGAGCTCGACGTCACCGAGCAGGAGGTCTACCGCCTCCCCGGCCCGCTCGACCTGCGGGGACTCTTCGATCTGCGCATCGATCGTCCCGACCTGCGCTTCACGCCGCACCTGCCGACGACCGCTGTCGCCTTCCAGCCCGGCGACAACAACGAGCGGCCCGACATCTTCGCGTCCATCCGCAAGGGCGACGTGCTCGTGCACCACCCGTACGAGTCCTTCGCGACCAGCGTCCAGGCGTTCCTCGAGCAGGCGGCGAAGGATCCGCACGTCCTCGCCATCAAGCAGACCCTCTACCGCACGTCGGGCGACAGCCCTATCGTGGAGGCCCTCATCGACGCCGCCGAGGCCGGCAAGCAGGTGCTGGCCCTCGTCGAGATCAAGGCGCGCTTCGACGAGGCGAACAACATCGTCTGGGCGCGCAAGCTCGAGAAGGCGGGCGTTCACGTCGTGTACGGCCTGGTGGGCCTGAAGACCCACTGCAAGCTGGCGCTCGTGATCCGCGAGGAGAACGGCGTACTGCGCAGCTACAGCCACGTCGGCACGGGCAACTACAACCCCAAGACCAGCCGGGTGTACGAGGACTTCGGCCTCTTCACGGCCGACGACGTCGTGGGCCGCGACCTCACCCGCCTGTTCAACGAGCTGAGCGGTTACGCGATCGAGAAGAAGTTCAAGCGCCTCCTGGTCGCACCACTCCACCTTCGCAAGGGTCTGCTGCGGCTCATCGACAAGGAGCGCCGCAACGCGCTCGCCGGCAAGCCCGCGAGCGTGCGCATCAAGGTCAACTCGATGGTCGACGAGCAGATCATCGACGCGCTCTACCGGGCCAGTCAGGCCGGTGTGAAGGTCGAGGTGTGGGTACGCGGCATCTGCTCGCTGAAGCCGGGCGTCGAGGGCATGAGCGAGAACATCACGGTCCGCTCCATCCTCGGCCGCTACCTGGAGCACTCGCGCATCTTCGCCTTCCACAACGACGGTGACCGGGTGGTGTACATCGGCAGCGCCGACATGATGCACCGCAACCTCGACCGGCGGGTCGAGGCGCTCGTGCGGGTGTCGGCACCCGCCCACGTCAAGGAGCTCAACGACCTCTTCACGCTGTCGATGAGCGACACCACCAGCTCGTGGCATCTCGGGCCCGACGGCGAATGGGTGCGCCACAACGTGGGCGAGGACGGCAAGCTGCTCCTGGACCTGCAGGACCGGACCATGACCAACGTGCAGCGCCGGCGGCGGGCACGGGCGGTGCGATGACCGAGACGGCCGTCTACGCGGCCGGGGGCGTCGTCTGGCGTGTCGTCGACGGCAAGCTGCGCGTGCTCCTGATCCACCGCACGAAGTATCGCGATGTGACGCTGCCCAAGGGCAAGGTCGACCCCGGTGAGATGCTCGCCGAGACGGCCGTCCGCGAGATCCACGAAGAGACCGGCATCCGTGTCGCCCTCGGCGTGCCCGTCGGCGTCTCTCGCTATCGACTGCCCAGCAAGCGCACCAAGATCGTGCATTATTGGGCGGCAGAGGCGACGGAGCCGGCGATCCGCGCCTCCGCATTCATCCCCAACAAGGAGATCGCCGCGATCGAATGGGTCTCGCCGAAGAAGGCCCTTCGCCGGCTCAGCTATCCCGTCGATGCCGAGATCCTGGAGTACTTCGTCCGCCTGATCGACGAGGGGGTGCTGCGCACCTTCCCCATCGTCGCTCTGCGGCACGCCAAGGCGGTGGCCCGCGAGGAGTGGGACGGCAAGGACGCGGCACGTCCGCTCGGGGCGCGCGGTCGGAAGCAGGCCGACTCGATCGTCGGCCCTCTGCTCGCATTCGGCGTCCGCAAGATCGTGTCGAGCCCTGCCGTTCGCTGCGTCAAGACGGTCGCGCCGCTGTCGGCCGCACTCGGCCGCAAGATCGACACCACCAAACTGATCGGCCAGGACGCGTGGGAGGAAGGCAAGTCCGACGCGCGCACCGTCGTCGGCGAACGCGTGCGCGCACGCAAGCCCTCCGTGGTGTGCAGCCATGGGCCCGTGCTGCCCGACATCCTCAGTGAGCTCGCACTCGCGACGGGCACGCTGCGCGGGTCGTACCTGGGCAGCGCCTCGGCGCTCGAGCCGGCAGCCTTCTCGGTCGTGCACATGTCGGTGGACAATCCCGGCTCGGGCATCGTGGCCATCGAGACCCACATCCCGAAGGTCTGACGCGCGCGCCTCAGCCGGGTGAGTGAACAGCAGCCCCCGGATGCCGCGGAATTCCGCAGCCGGACACCTGGCGATCTCGATGCCGACGCATGGATGTCGGCATCCCGTTCACCTTCCGTTCACCCGCGCAGCGCACTCTCTTAAGAGTCCGAGCCTACGTTTCAGAACGAACCCCGCACCGGGTTCGAACCCGAAGGCCTTCCCGGGCCTCTTTCCCTGACACGTGAAGGATTCACACAGTGAAGATCTCTCGCATCGCCCAGGTGGGCGCTGTCGCCGCAGTCGCGGCCCTCGCCCTCGCCGGCTGCGCTTCCAACGAGACCCCCTCCGCCGCGACCACCGACGCACCCGAGTCGAACCTCTCCGGCGAGATCGCAGGCGGCGGCTCCTCGGCTCAGGAGGTCGCCGTCCAGGCATGGACCGCCGGCTTCCAGACCGCCAACCCCGACGTGACGATCACCTACGACCCGTCGGGCTCGGGCGCCGGTCGCGAGTCGTTCCAGGCCGGAGCCTTCCCGTTCGCCGGCTCCGACCGCGCGTTCAAGGTCGAGGAGATCGAGGCCGGTCCGTTCGACGGCTGTGTCGAGGACTCGGGCATCATCGAGCTGCCGACGTACATCTCGCCGATCGCCGTCATCTTCAACGTCGAGGGCGTCGACTCGCTCAACCTGGACGCGGCGACCATGGCCGGCCTGTTCGCCGGCACCATCACCAACTGGAACGACCCGGCGATCGCCGCGCTCAACCCCGACGTGACGTTCCCCGACCTGGCCGTGACGCCGGTGCACCGCGCCGACGACTCGGGCACGACCGAGAACTTCACCGACTACCTCTACCAGGCGGCCGGCGACGTGTGGACGAACGAAGCCGACGGCGTCTGGCCGCTGTCCAGCGGTGAGGCCGCACAGGGCACCTCGGGCGTCGTCTCCGCCGTCGCGGGCGGCAACGGCACCATCGGCTACGCCGACGCGTCGCGTGCCGCTGAGGAAGGCCTCTCGACCGCCGCGGTGAAGGTCGGCGACGAGTTCGTCGAGTACTCGCCGGAGGCGGCCGCCGCCATCGTCGACGAGTCGCCGTTCGAAGAGGGCCGCGGCGAGGGCGACCTCGCCATCGAGCTGCACCGCACCTCCGACGTCGCGGGCGTCTACCCGATCGTGCTCGTCAGCTACATGATCGCGTGCCAGGAGTACGCCGACGCAGCCGTGGCGCCGATCGTCAAGGGCTACCTCCAGTACGTCGCGAGCGCCGAGGGCCAGGACGCGGCCGCCGCCGCGGCCGGCAGCGCGCCGATCTCGGACTCGCTGCGTGAGCAGGTCAACGCCGCGATCGACCTGATCGTCACCCAGTAAGGCCCCGATACCCGGCCCGGTCGTGACGATCGGGCCGGGTGTCACCCTGAGAACCTGAATCCAGAAGGACACCATGACCACCACGACCGCCCCCGCCTCGGGCAAGGTCAAGCAGCGGCCGGGCGACCGCTGGTTCTCGGGAACCGCGCTCGGCGCCGGCGTGATGATCCTCGTCACGCTGGCGGCGGTCGCCATCTTCCTCGTCATCCAGTCCGTTCCCGGTCTGACCGCCACGTCGAACACCGCCAGCATCCTTTCGGGAAACTTCTGGGAGTACGTCTGGCCGCTCGCCTTCGGCACCGTGTGGGCCTCCTTCCTGGCGCTTCTCATGGCCGTCCCGCTGGCGGTCTCGGTCGCCCTCTTCATCTCGCACTACGCACCCCGTCGACTGGCCCAGGGGCTCGGCTACGTGGTGGACCTCCTCGCCGCCGTTCCGTCGGTGGTCTTCGGCCTGTGGGGCATCCTGGTGCTCGCCCCCGCCGTTCAGCCGATCTACGCATGGCTCAACGCCAACATGGGATGGTTTCCGCTCTTCAGCGGCACGGTCTCCAGCACCGGCCGCACCATCTTCACCGCCGCGATCGTCCTCGCGGTGATGGTCGTCCCGATCATCACCGCGATCTGCCGCGAGATCTTCCTGCAGACGCCCGTGCTCCACGAGGAGGCCGCGCTCGCACTCGGCGCCACGCGGTGGGAGATGATCAAGATGGCCGTCTTCCCGTTCGGCCGCAGCGGCATCGTCTCGGCCTCGATGCTGGGCCTCGGGCGCGCACTCGGCGAGACGATGGCGGTCGCCATGGTGCTCTCCGTCGCGAACGTGGTGACCTTCCAGCTGTTCACGGCAGAGAACCCCGGCACGATCCCCGCGAACATCGCCCTGACCTTCCCCGAGGCGTACGGCGTGAACATCAACGTCCTCATCGCCACCGGCCTCATCCTCTTCATCGTCACCTTCGCGGTCAACGCCATCGCCCGATGGATCGTCAGCCGCCGCAAGGAATTCTCGGGAGCGAACTGACATGACCGTGACGACCGCTCCTCCCCAGGCTCCGGAGTCGGCGCCCGTGCGCGAGACCCCGCGGCTGACCAGCGGCCACCTCCCCTCGTGGGCGCCGTGGGCCATCCTCGTCGGCAGCCTCGTCATCAGCGCCATCCTGTTCGCGATCGTCGCGATGGGCTCCGGGGAAGGCTTCAACGTCGCCGGCTGGGCGGTCGTGGCTGCACTGGTGTACCTCGCGCTGATCACGACGATCTCGTCCCTCGTCGAGGGCCGCCGCAAGGGCATGGATCGCCTGGTGACCGGCGTCGTGACGATCGCGTTCCTCATCGCCATGGTCCCCCTCGTCTCGGTGGCGATCACGGTCGTCGTGAACGGCGTCGCCGGCATCTCGGCCGAGTTCTTCTCCTCCTCGATGCGCAACGTCGTGGGCGAAGGAGGCGGCGCGCTCCACGCGATCGTGGGCACCGTCCTCATCACGCTCGCCGCCGCCGTCATCTCGATCCCGATCGGCATCTTCACGGCCATCTACCTCGTCGAGTACGGCCGCGGCGGACGCCTGAGCCGCGGCATCACGTTCCTCGTCGACGTCATGACCGGCATCCCGTCGATCGTCGCCGGTCTGTTCGCCTACGCCCTGTTCGCTCTGTTCCTCGGTCCCGGCATCCGCATGGGCATCATGGGCTCGGTCGCGCTGTCGGTGCTGATGATCCCGGTCGTCGTGCGTTCGACGGAGGAGATGCTGCGCCTCGTGCCGAACGAGCTCCGCGAAGCGTCGTACGCGCTCGGCGTGCCCAAGTGGCGCACGATCGCGAAGATCGTCCTGCCGACCTCGCTCGCCGGCATCACCACCGGCGTCATGCTCTCGATCTCCCGCGTGATCGGCGAGACCGCCCCGCTGCTGCTGACGGCGGGCGTCGCGACCTCGATGAACTACAACCTCTTCCAGGGCCGCATGATGACCCTGCCGGTCATGGCCTACTCGCAGTACATGAACCAGGGCATTCCGGCCCAGGCCTACATCGACCGCGCGTGGGCCTGCGCTCTCGTCCTCATCGTCATCGTGATGCTCCTCAACCTCATCGCGCGCCTCGTCGCGAAGGTGTTCTCCCCCAAGCTGGGCCGCTGAGCCTCCACCCGAAAGCACTGACAGGAATCATGTCCAAGAGCATCGAAGTCAACGACCTCAACGTCTACTACGGCGACTTCAAGGCCGTCGAAGGCGTCTCGCTCGGCATCGAGCCGCGCAGCGTCACCGCCTTCATCGGCCCGTCGGGCTGCGGCAAGTCGACGTTCCTGCGCACGCTCAACCGCATGCACGAAGTGATCCCCGGCGCCCGCGTCGAGGGCGAGGTGCTGCTCGACGGCAACAACCTCTACGGCGCCAACGTCGACCCGGTGCTCGTGCGCCGCCAGGTCGGCATGGTGTTCCAGCGCCCCAACCCGTTCCCCACGATGTCGATCAAGGAGAACGTGCTGGCGGGCGTCAAGCTCAACAACAAGAAGATGTCGAAGTCCGACTCGGATGCTCTCGTCGAGAAGTCGCTCCGCGGCGCGAACCTGTGGAACGAGGTCAAGGACCGCCTCGACAAGCCCGGATCGGGCTTGTCGGGCGGCCAGCAGCAGCGCTTGTGCATCGCACGCGCCATCGCCGTCTCGCCCGAGGTGATCCTCATGGACGAGCCCTGCTCCGCCCTCGACCCGATCTCGACGTACGCGATCGAGGAGCTGATCGGCGAGCTCAAGAACGACTACACGGTCGTCATCGTGACGCACAACATGCAGCAGGCGTCACGGGTGAGCGACAAGACCGCCTTCTTCAACATCGCGGGCACGGGCAAGCCCGGCAAGCTCATCGAGTACAACGACACGCGGTCGATCTTCACGACTCCGTCGGTGCAGGCGACCGAGGACTACGTCTCCGGTCGATTCGGCTGAACCGCCCGATCGCTGCACGAAGCCCTCGCCGATCGGCGGGGGCTTCGTCGTCGGTCGGGCTCAGTCGTGCGGGCTCAGTCGCGCGGGCTGAGCAGATAGCGGTTGAAGGATGCCGTGAGCTCGGCATCCACCGGCACCGGGACGTCGTCGATCGCCGTGATGGGCGCCGCCAGACGCACGCTCGACACCAGCCACGCGGCATCCGCGTCCGTCAGAGCGCTCGTCGGGAGCGTGGCGTAGCCGGTGTCGTGCCCCTGCTCCTCGAGGTGGGCGAAGAGGCTCAGCTGCGTCGTGCCGTGGAGGATGCCGCCGTTCGGCGCGGGCGTGACGAAACGGCCGTCGATGCGCAGGATGAGCGAGGCGGTGGGCGCCTCGAGCACGAAGCCGTCCGAGGTGACGAAGACGGCGTCGTCGGCCCCTCGGCGCTTCGCCTCGCGGATCGCGGCCATGTTGACCGCGTACGACAGGGTCTTGGCGCCGAGCAGCAGCCAGGGCGCCTTCGCAGGGGTGTCGATGCCGTAGCCGCGATCGAGCGTGACGACCCGGATGCCGTGCTCGCGCACGGCGGTGTTGTCGGCGGCGGCCGCCACCGTCACCCACGCCGTCGGTGCGGGGCCGTGCTCGACGCCGCGGCTCAGGATGAGCTTGATCACGCCCTCCCCCTGGCGCGGCGCGTGCTGGGCGGCGGCGTCGACGGCCCGCCGCCACTGCTCGAGGTGGGGAGCCGCAAGGTCGCAGATGCGCGCGGAGTGCGCGAGCCGCTCGAGGTGGGCCTGCGTCTCCTGCGGGTGTCCGTCGACGACGCCGATCGACTCGAAGATGCCGTCCCCACGCTGCGTGCTCAGCTCGCCGACGCTCAGCGCCGGCGCCGACGGGTCGATGACTCGGAAGGTGTCGGCGAAATCCGAGCGAGGATCGTCGGATTTCGCCGGGTCGATGACGAGCGCGAAGAGCAGTGCCATGCCCCCGAGCCTAAGCGTTCGGGAATGCCACGCCCCTCGTCTCGGTTACACTGGATCGGCCGGGCCGCAGTAACCCCGGGCTCCATCTTCTGCCGCTGCGAGCGGCTCCGCGCCGAGAGGCGTTCTGCGGCCCGGCACTCTCGTACCCGGGCGATGCGCACGGCCCATCGAGCGGGAACGCCTCTCCCGCGCAGCGGAATCAGCGCTGCGGCGTTCGGCGGCCCGGCACTCTTGTACCCGGGCGCAGCCGGCGTCAGGTCAGGGCGTCGCGGCGCCAGAGGGCGGCGCAAGCCGACAGGTCGGCCCCGTAGTCCGAGAGGCGCAGCGCCCGCGTGGTGAACGCCGATGCGCGGTCGGGCTCGGTCGTCTCGTAATCGTCGGCGAGGTGCGTGGCACCCGATGCCTCGACGCGGCAGAAGGCTGCAGCGCGGTCGAGGGCGACGGCGAAGTCGCCCTCGAAGAGCCCGCGCAGAATGGTGTCGACCAGCGCGACGAGCTCGTCGGGACCGGCAGGCGACGGCGCGCCGGCCACGACATCGTCGACGGAGGCGAGCTCGGCACGGCCGCGCTCGTAGAGGAGCGCGGCCGTGCGCGGGTCGTCGTGGATCATGAGCTGCACGAGGTACAGCCGCCACAGCGCGCCGGGCAGCGTCTTCGCGGGCGAGCGCGACCACAGCTCGGCCAGGTCGTCGATGCCGTGCTCGTCGGTGAACGAGACGAGCCGGTCGACGACGCGGCCGTCCGGGTCGGCGCGGACCCTGGCGAGCAGGGCGTGCGCGGTGGTGTGCGCGACGCGCGAGACCTCAGCCGGGTCCTCGGCCGCAAACGCCCGGTCGAAGACCTCGGCCGGGCGACGGACGGGCTTGTGGAACTCCCTGGACGAATCGCTCATTCCGTCCAGGCTACTCGCCGCCACGAGCACCGGCTCGCGCTGCATCGCGGCTGCCCAGGGCAGGCACATGACCCGGCGCTCAGACCTGGTTGATGCGGATGTGGTTGCCGGCGGGGTCGCGGAACGCACAGTCGCGCGGCCCCCAGCCCTGCTCCTTGGGCTCCTGGAGCACCTCCGCGCCGAAGGCGCGCAGCTTCTCGAACGTCGCGTCGAGGTCGCTGGTCGTGAAGACGTAGGGTCCGGGGCCGGAACCCTTCACGACCAGTCGCTGGAGCGACTCACCGTCGTCCGGCGAACGGCCGGCGGATGGGTCGGACACGACGAGCGACAGGCCGGGCTGACCGGGGAAGCCGAAGCTCACCCAGCGGTGGCCGTCGTACGAGACGTCGTTGACGACCTCGAGGCCGAGAGCGTCGCGGTAGAAGGGGATGGCGGCGTCGACATCGTCGACGGTGATGGGGCTGTAAGCCAGGGCGATGTTCGTCATGCCTGCCACGCTACGATCCCGCGCGAACACGCGCTTCTCCGATCCTGCTCGGTTCACGAGCCGCGACTCGGGCTCCGCGCCGAGCCGCTTCGCGTCAGACGTACCGAGTCGGTCGCGTGAGGATCTTCGCGACGCACAGCGGCATCGCCTCGGCGGCGTCGTGCGGGCGCGAGCGGTATGAGCTCGGGGTCTCCCCCACGATCTCGGAGAACGTCGAACTGAACGAGCCGAGCGATGTCGCACCGACGGCGGTGCAGGCATCCGTCACCGAGACACCCTCGCGGAGCAGGGCCATGGCACGCTCGATCCGCCGCGTCATCAGGTACGCATACGGGGTCTCGCCGTAGGCGGCCTTGAACTCGCGCGAGAAATGCGCGGGCGACATCAGGGCCTTGGTCGCCATCGTCGGCACGTCGAGGGGCTCGGCGTAGTCGCGATCGATGAGGTCGCGCGCGCGGCGCAGGTGGGCGAGGGTCTGGGTCGTCTGCGGAGCGGAAACCACGGACTTCACGCTACCGGGATGACGCCTGCCCGCGGTTCGGCTCCCGGGTCAGGCCGTCGGGATCGTCACGATCGGGTCCGTCGACGGCTCGCCGGTGGGCGACCCGCCCTGCGGCTCGATCGTCACCGCGATGACGTCGCCCGGCTCCATCGCACCGTCGAGCAATGCCGTCGCCTCACCGTCGGTGGAGTCGAAAGTGCCCGCCGAGACCGGGCCTTCGTCGCGAACGAACCAGAGCTCGAAGCTCTCGTCGTCGGCGATCTGCGGGAGGCCCTGTGAGACGAGCACGACCTTGCCGACCGATTCCGACCAGTGCGCGGTCGCGGTGCCGCCGTCGGTGACCTCGACCGTGGCCGACTGCGCGTCGGGGGCATCCTCGATCTGCTGAAGCGCGACGACGTCTGCGGGCCGGTTCAGATAGTCGTTGATCATGGCCGCGCCGAGCCCGAGGGCGACGAGCAGCACCAGCGAGGCGGCGAGCGCGACGATGCCGCGGGTCCACCGGCGCCGTGAGACCGCCTGGATGACCGCGGTGGCGGGGGGCGGCTCCGGGACCGGCTGATCGCTGCTCTCCGGCCAGGCGGCGACCGGTTCGGCGACCGCGGCGGCCGAGGCGTCCATGGCCGGCAGCTGAGGGGTCGCAGCGACCCGCGACAGCAGCGTCGAGCGCAGCGTCAGCGGGGGCACGGCATCGGCGACGGTGTCGGCGAGGGCGGCGGCGGTCGCGGTGTCCGCGTCCACCCGCTCCTCCCACTCGGGGTGCCGGCGGCGGGCGGCCTCGAACGCCTCGCGATCGGCGGGTGACAGCGCGTTCAGCGCAGCGCCTGCGGCGAGCTCGGCGAACTCCTCCTCGTTCATCACGCGGTCACCCCCATCTCTGCTCTCAGGCGGGACAGGCCGTCCCGCATCCTCGTCTTGATCGTCCCCAGCGGTGCTCCCACCAGGGCCGCGATCTCGCTCTGACTGTAACCCCCGTAATACGCGAGGGTCAGCGCTTCCTTCTGGGGGTCCGGCAGTGCCGACAGTGCGGTCGCCACCCTCTCCCCCTCGATGCGCAGCTCGACCTGTTCCGCCACCTCGTCATGGGCTACGCCGAGGTCGCGGAATCCGGCACGCACGTCGCGATCCGTGCTCGACTGCGAGGCGCGCACACGGTCCACAGCCCGGCGGTGCGCGATCGTGAGCACCCACGATCTCCCCTGACCTCTGTTCGGAGCGAACCGCGATGCGGATTGCCACACCTCGAGGAAGACCTCCTGCAGCACCTCCTCGCTCTGCGCCCGGTCGACGAGAACCCGCAGGATCAGACCGAAGACGCGCGGCGAGAGCAGGTCGTAGACGCGCGCGAATGCTGCCTGATCGCCGGCCGCGACCCGCAGCAGCAGCTCTCCGATGCGGTCGACCGGTTCCGTGCCGTCCTCCGGCACGTCGATCCCGTCGATCACCATGTTGACCAGCATGCCCTACGTCACCTCCCTGCGACCTGACCGCGCCCGGTGTCAGCCGAACGTGAACGAGTAGACCTCGACGCCCGGCGACACGAGCACATCGAGCACGTGCGCCGCGGCATCCTTCCCCTCCGCCACTGCATACGAACGCGGCGTTCCCGACACGGCCAGCGTCTGCTCCTGCCCGTCGTCCAGCCGCACGCGCACCTCGCCCTGGCCGGCGAGCACCATCCGCACCACCTCGGCATGGAACTCCAGACGGATGCCGCCGCCCGCGGTCCCCGATGGTGTGGCGTACTGCGTCTCCACGCGCCACGCGCCGTCCAGCGCGAAAGAACCGCCCGGCTGCTCGTCGGGCAGACGGTACTCGCCCTCACCCGCCCGATACGCGGGCTCACCGCCGTAGTTCACGTCCTTCGCCGACCCGAGGAACGTCTCGCGTGTGCGAGTGCCCGCATCCGGAGTCTCGTCGGCGACCTCGGTCGGCTCGGGCAGCGTCACAGCGGGGTCGGCATCCTGCAGCAGCTCGCGGATGAGCGTCTCCGTCGCGGCGTAGTTGCCCTCGCCGAAGGCGATGTGGCGGACCGCGCCGTCGGCGTCGATCAGATAGTGCGCGGGCCAATAGCGGTTCCGGTAGTTCGTCCACGTCGACAGGCTGTTGTCGAGCGCCACCGGGTACGTGATGCCGAAGTCGCGCGCGCCTGCGGCGACGTTCGCGGCATCCTTCTCGAATGCATACTCGGGCGAGTGGATGCCGATCACCCGCAGCCCCGCATCGCGATAGGCGTCGTCCCAGGCGACGACGTGCGGGACGCTGCGCTGGCAGTTGATGCACGAGTACGCCCAGAAGTCGATCAGCACGACCTCACCGCGAAGATCCGCGAGGTCGATCGGCGCTCCGGCCGGCGTGTTCAGCCACCCCTCGATGCCGCGGATGCTCGGCGCCGCGCCGCAGGACTCGAGCTCCGCCGCACCGTTCGTGCACTTGTCCAGATCCCGATTCTCATCGGTGACGAGACCGCCGAGGTCGAGGGCCCGTCGCGCGTCGGGGTTGTCGGTGAGCTGGCGCTGGACGCCCGCCGTGTAGTCGGGCACGAGCCGCTGGAGCAGCTGCGGCACGTTGAAGACGAGACCGACGGCGAGCGCGAGCATCGCCACTCCGGCGGCGATCCGCAGACCACGCTCGTGCGTGCGGAACGCGCGGATGCGCTCGACGAGCCCGCGGCCGGCGAGGGCGAAGAAGAGCAGCGGGATGCACACCCCGACCGCGAAGGACAGCGTCAGCACGACGGTGCCGACATCGATGCGGCCGGTCGATCCGGCGACGATGATCGCCGCCAGCACGGGTCCTGCGCAGGGTACGAACACGGTGCCGAGCGCCAGCCCGACACCGTAGCCGCTCCCGCCGTTCTGAACCTCCGAGCGCCGGGCAAGCCTCTGGAACGGCTTCTCGAGCAGCCGCTCGAACCGCGGCACGAGAAGTCCGACGCCGATCAGGACGAGCACCGCGATGCCCGCCCACCGCAGGACGTCCTGCGGGAGTCCGAGCGCTCCGAGCAGGAGCGAGCCCAGGAGCGTCACCAGTGTGAAGCTCGTGACAAGACCCGCGATCACCAGGTACGGCCGCCACCGCGATGCGGGAGCAGGCCCGTCTGCGTCGGACGAGAACCGGGCGGACTGCGCGCCCCCGGTCAGGAAGATGACCGGCAGCACCGGCAGGATGCACGGCGAGATCCCCGTGATGAGTCCGCCGAGCAGACCGATGATGACGAGCTCCATGCGTCCCCCTAGGTGTCGCGGGTTGTTCGCTCCGGAGCCCCGTTCGGATTGGTCGGACGGGTGGGATGCGGCGTGCTCGAGATCGGCATCCGATTCTTCCAATCCGTTCCGGCGAGCCCTCCGAACAGTCCGTGTAGCCGCTCCTGCGGCACGCTCCCCGCACCGGGGGCCACCAGACCGCGGTCGTACGACCGCACGGAGGAGGAAGACATGTCTCGCATCACCAGGAAGCGTCTGTCGGCCGGGCTCGCGCTCGCCGTCGCCGCGACCTTCGCGCTGTCCGCCTGTTCGATGGGCGGCTCGGCCGCCGAACCGTCGACCGAACCGTCGGCACCCGCCATGGAGTCGAGCGAGGAGCCGATGGCGGCCGACCCCGCCGCAGACCTCGTCGGCCCGGGCTGCGCCGCCTATGCCGAGGCCGTGCCGGACGGCGCCGGCTCGATCGAGGGCATGTCCGCCGACCCGGTCGCTGTGGCGGCATCCAACAATCCGATGCTGACGACCCTCACCGCTGCCGTGAGCGGCCAGCTGAACCCCGAGGTGAACCTCGTCGACACTCTCAACGGTGACGAGTTCACGGTCTTCGCGCCGGTCGACGACGCATTCGCGGCGATCGACCCCGCCACGATCGAGGCGCTCAAGACCGACACCGCGACATTGACGTCGATCCTCACCTACCACGTGGTGCCCGGCCGGATCGAGCCCGCCGACATCGCCGGCATGCACACCACCGTGCAGGGCGCCGACCTTGAGGTCACCGGCAGCGGCGATGCCTGGATGGTCAATGACGCGAACGTGATCTGCGGCGGCGTGCAGACGGCGAACGCCACCGTGTATCTCATCGACGCGGTCCTGATGCCTCCGGCACAGTGACCGACGCCGGCCTCGGCCGGCACCAGGGGGGCGGTGAGGCCGCCGGCGTCTGCGAGGTGGCGCCGGCGGCCTTGTCGTGCTTGCACGCGGTCGCGGGAGAGTCAAGGGTGTGGGCCTAATCAGGCGCGCTGTCTAACGTGATCCTGGGCCTGGGGTTGCGCCGGAGGGGTGCGGACGCCAGGTGGGAGGAGACGTGACAGACCTGCGCGAGTCGGCGGAGTTATCCACCGGCGACATCTTGGACGATCGCTACGTCCTGCATGAGCGGATCGGCGAAGGTGGGATGGCGCGCGTGTATCGCGCCGAAGACAGCCACCTCCAGCGCTCGGTGGCGGTCAAGGTGTTCCGCGAACCCACCGACGGCATCGATTCCGTGGAGCGCGCGCTGTCAGAGACGACCCTCCTCGCCTCTCTGAGTCACCACTCCCTCGTCACCGTGTTCGATGCCCGCGTGGGCACGGGTGAGACCAGCTACCTGGTCATGGAGCACGTCGACGGCATCACCCTGCGCGATCTCATCGCGCGCGGGCCCGTCGATCCGCAGATCGTCGCATCGATCGCGATCGACATCGCGGAGGGCCTCCATGTCGCGCACGAGCACGGGGTCGTACATCGCGACATAAAGCCCTCGAACGTGCTCCTGTGGGCTTCTCCGCGGCCGGGATGGGAGTGGCGGGCGAAGCTCGCGGACTTCGGCATCGCCTACTTGATGGACACGGCCCGTGTGACGACCCCCGGAGTGATCGTGGGCACGATGGCGTACGTCGCTCCGGAACAGGCGCGAGGCGTGCCGCCGGCGCCGGCCGCCGACATCTATGCGTTCGGTCTCCTGTTGATCGAGGCGCTCACCGGCGAACGCCCGTTCGGCGATGCCGAAGGCATCGGCACGGTGGTGGCGCGGCTGTCGTCGGCGCCCGAGATCCCGGCGTCGCTCCACCCGTCGTGGCAGGGCCTGCTGCGCGGGATGACGGCGATCCGCCCAGACGACAGGCCTACTGCGCTGGAGGTGGTCACGGCCGCGTCCCGCCTGGCGGCGATGGAGAACACCCTCGCCCGTGAGAAGGCCGACCCCTCGACGGCGCCTGTCGCGGCGCCTGTCACCGGCCCGACGCAGGTCTTTCCCGGGCCGGCGCTCGTGGCAGGTTCGCGAGGACCCGTCGAGCGCGGAATGCTCCGCCGCGATGCGCGCGCGGCCGCGCTCGCGTCGGGAGCTCCTGTCGGGACGGATGAGGCGGCAGAGGTCGTCCCCGTCGTGCCGGACGAGCAGCGGCGACCCTCGCGCCGTGCCCTGGTGATCGGTGTGGTCGTCGCGGCGCTCCTGGCGGTCGGACTCGCGCTCGGCACGGTCCTGCTGGCGAACAGCTGGTCCGCAGAGCCGGACCCCGCATCCACCCCACCCGCGGAGGAACAGGCTCCGCCGGTCCCCTCGGAAGAGGCTCCGGTCGAGGAAGCGCCGGCGAGCGTGCCCGCCGAGCAGCTCCCGGCCGACGAGGTGCCTCCCGCGGACACCGGCGGCGGAGGCGGCGGCAACGACAACAGTGGCCCGGGGAACAACAACGGCAACGGAAACGGCAACGGCAACGGCGGTCGTGGCAACGGGAATGGGAAGGGCTGAGCCAGAGAACGGAACCACACCTGTGGGCAAGTAGGCTGGTATCGAGGGCCTCTAGCTCAGTCGGTAGAGCATCGGACTTTTAATCCGCGGGTCGTGGGTTCGAGCCCCACGGGGCCCACTCACAGCGTCGAAGCGCCGCAGCGGCTGCGTCCTCCTGTCGCGCCATCCCCCCTCAGCGGGCGATCGCGGCGGCGATGAGCCAGACCACGATGCTCAGCACGAGCGCGATGAGCGGGTACCAGAACGCCGTGTGCTTGCGCGAGAGCGCGACGATGCCCGCGACCGCGCCGATGACTGCGAAGGCGAGCGGCAGATAGCCGCCGAGCACGATGGCGAGCGTGTTGTCGTAGGTGCCGATCGCCCACAGCAGCGAGACGAAGAAGAGCACCACCGCCGCGCCCACCGAGAAGCCGATGAGCAGCAGCGTGGCGACGAGGTCTCCCGTGCGGCGCTCTGCGGCGGCCGCGCCGCCGGTCACGAGTCGAGTCCGATCTCGTAGTGGACGAATCCGGTGGCGGTGGCCACACGGTCGTAGAGGGCCCGGGCGGTGGTGTTGGTCTCGTGCGTCAGCCAGTACACCTTCGCCGCACCGTGCTCGCGCGCCCACCCCGTGACGTGGGCGATCAGCGCGCGGCCCGTGCCGGTCCCCCGGGTGTCGGGAGCGACGAAGAGGTCCTCGAGGTAGCAGTACGGGGTGGCCGACCAGGTGGCGGCGTGCGTCAGCCAGTGTACGAAGCCGATCGCCGTTCCGGCCTCGTCTGTCGCGAGTGCGCCGTGGATCGGGAACTGCGGGTCCAGGAGCCGGTGCCAGGTCAGTTCGGTCTGCTCGGTGGACAGCTCGGACTCGTAGAACGTGAGATAGCCGCGCCACAGGGGCAGCCAGGCGTCGTGGTCGGCGGGGGCGAGGGGACGGATGGCGGTCACGAGACCCGAGGCTAGCGGGTAGCCGGCCTCAGGTGAGGGCAGTGCGCGCGGTTCGCCTCGCGTGGGCACTGAGATCCGCTCCCCGACGGCCGAGGAACTCCTCCAGCCGGCCGCTGTCGATCCGTCCGATCTCGCGCAGCGCCACCCCGACGTTCGTCTGCACCAGGTGCTCGGGATCCGCCGCGAGCAGCTCGCAGATCGCGAGCGGGTCGTCGAGGTCGCCGGAACGGATGATCCAGAACACCGCCGTGATCGCCGTCCGGCGCCGCAACCAGTCGTCGGAGCGCGCGAGGTCGAACAGCACATCCCGCGGCCGGTCGAGCAGGTACCCGCCCAGGACGCGGGGAGCGGCGCGGTCGATGAAGTCCCAGGTGTCGATGCGGTCCATCCGCCGCATCCACAGTTCGTACAGGGCGGCGCGGTCGGCATCCTTCGTGCGCGCCTGGAAGTCGAGGATCGAGACCGCCACCATGCGCATCTCGTAGGCATCCGCGTCGAGGAGCCGGTCGACCTCGGCCAGCGGCATCCGTGCATTCGTCTGGGCGATGTCGAAGACCGTGCCCATGCGCACGCCGATGACCTCGGTGCGCTCATCGGTCATGCGCCGCTGGATCTTGGCCCGTTCGTCAGCGGATGCCGCAGCCTCGAGCGCCGCGCGGACGCCCTCGGCCGTCGGTGACCCGCGGAGGGGCTCAGTCACCGCCGGAGAGACCGGAGTGGCTCAGCTCGGCCCCGGCATGCGCGAGCTCGGCAAGTGCGGCATCGCTCGACTCCGCCGCGACGCCGGCGACGAGGTCGGTGAGGATCCGCACATGCCGCCCGTGCTCGATGGCGTCGAGGGCGGACGCGCGCACGCAGTAGTCCGTCGCGATGCCGGCGACGTCGACGTCCACCACGCCGTGCTCTTCGAGCAGGTGCGCCACCGTCACGCCGTCATCGGTGGTGCCCTCGAACAGCGAGTAGGCCGGCGCGCCCTGGCCCTTCTTGACGTGATGCGTCACCGCGGACGTGTCGAGGCCGGGGTCGTACTCCGCGCCCTCTGTGCCGCTCACGCAGTGCACGGGCCACGTGTCGACGAAGTCGGGCTCCGAGCTGAAGTGTCCGCCGTTGTCGCCCTCGCCGTGATGCCAGTCGCGCGAGGCGACGATGACGGCGTACTCCTCGCCGTGCGTGACCAGGTACTCCGTGATGCGCTGTGCGACGGCATCCCCGCCCTCCACGCCGAGCGCACCGCCTTCGGTGAAGTCGTTCTGGACATCGACGATGAACAGCGCCTTGCTCATGATCCGAGCGTACGCCTGTACTCCTCGCGAGTGAGAGGGTGTCCGTCGTCCGCCACGAGCTCGGCCTCCGTCTCCGCGGGCAGGGGCCGGTCGGCCGGTTCGGCGAACGATTCCTCGGGAGAGCCCGGGTCGCGACCGGCTGCTGCCGTTCCATCGCGCCGCGCCAGCTTCGACGGCCACCAGATCGCCCGGCCGATGTCGTACGACAGTGCCGGCACGAGAAGCGACCGCACGATGAAGGTGTCGAGCAGCACGCCGAAGGCCACGATGAAGGCGAGCTGCGCCAGGAACAGGATCGGGATGACGCCCAGAGCCGCGAAGGTCGCCGCCAGCACCAGGCCCGCCGAGGTGATGACGCCGCCGGTGGCGACCAGACCCCGCAGGATGCCGGGTCTGGTGCCGTGCACGAGGGACTCCTCGCGCACGCGCGACATCAGGAAGATGTTGTAGTCCACCCCGAGCGCCACCAGGAAGACGAAGCCGTACAGCGGTACAGCGGGGTCGGCACCGGGGAATCCGAACACCTCGTTGAACACGAGCGCGCTCACTCCGAGCGCCGTCGCGAAAGACAGGATGACCGTCGCGATGAGCAGCACCGGTGCCAGGATCGACCGCAGCAGCAGCATGAGGATCAGCAGGATCACCAGCAGGATGACCGGGATGATGACGGTCCGGTCGCGCGTCGACGTGTCGTTGGTGTCGATGTCCGTCGCCGTCTCGCCGCCGACGACCGCGGTCCCCGCGCCGAGCGCGTCGTCGAGGTCGGTGCGGAGCTGCCGGACCGTGTCCTCCGCGGCGAGCGAGTCGGCGGCATCCGTCAGCGTCCCGATGACGAGGACGACGCCGTCTGCGACGGTCGCCTCGGGAGCAGGCGTGCCGGGCGGGCCGACAGCCGTGAGCACCGGCTCGCCGTCTTCGACCTCGACGGCGGCCTGTCCGGTCGGCGAGTCCTCGGAGGCGACGGCCACGGATTCGATGCCGTCCGAGGCGTCGAGCACCTCGACCGTGTCGGCAAGGTCCTCTTCAGGCACGATCACGTACGCCGGCGATCCCGATCCGGCCGGGAAGTGCTCGGCGAGCACCGCCTGACCGTCGCGGGCCTCGGACGATCCGAGCACGAGGTCGCTCGTGGGCACGCCGTCCGCCTTGAGCTGGGTGATCCCGATCGCGCCGGCGAGCAGGACGATCGTGCACGCGATCCACACGACGCGCGCGTTCCGCGCGACGAACCGCGCCTGCCGTGGCCAGAGACCCTTGACGGGCTGCGTCAGGTCGTCGGGGATCATGGCGAGCGGCTGCTTCGGGATGAACGGCCAGAAGGCGGCGCGACCGCAGAGGGCCAGGAGGGCCGGGAGGAACGTCAGCGCCGACAGGACGGAGAACGCGATGCCGATCGAGGCGATCGGCCCGAGGGCACGGTTGGTGGCCAGATCCGAGAGCAGCAGGCACAGCAGGCCGGCGATCACCGTCCCGCCGGAAGCGAGGATCGGCTCGAACGCTCCCCGCCATGCCGAGAGGGTCGCATCCCACTTCGACGCGCCTGTCGCGATGGACTCTCGGAAGCGCGCGACGTACAGCAGCGCGTAGTCCGTCGCGGCGCCGATGACGAGGATGAAGAGGATGCCCTGCACCTGCCCGTTGAGCACCACGACGCCGGCGTAGGCGAGCCACCACACGGTGAGCAGCGCCGCGCAGAGCGCGAACATCGACGTGAGGAGCACGAGGATCGGCAGCAGCGGCGACCGGTAGACGATCACGAGGATCAGGAACACCGCGAGCAGCGCCACGCCGAGCAGAAGTCCGTCGATGCCCAGGAAGCCCTCGACGAGGTCTGCCGTGAAGCCGGCCGGCCCGGTGACCCACGCCTCGAAGCCGTCCGGAAGCTCATCGGCGACGAGTGTCCGGATCGCCTCCACGGTCTCGCCCACCTCGCCGGAGGCATCGATCGGGACGAAGATCTGCATCGCCTCGCCGTCGTCCGACAGGATCGGCGGCGACACGTCCTCCTGCACGCCCTCGATCCCGGCGATGTCGTCCGCCAGCGCCTGGACGTCGGCGACGTCCTCCTCGGAGAGCTCGCCGTCACCGGTGACAACCACGACGGCGGGGATGCTGTCCTCGCCGAGGAAGTCCGCCAGCCGCTCGTTGACCTGCGTAGCGTCGGCGCCCTCGGGCAGGAAGCTGGACCGGTCGTTGGTCGAGACCTCGTCGACCTTTCCGAAGTACGGTCCGCCGATGGATCCGGCCGCGAGCCAGATGAGTACGAGGAGGGCCGGGATGCCGATCCGCAGCCACCCGGAGGGGCGGCGGTTCGCGTGGTGAGGCGAGGACATATCGCTAGCTTATCTAGCGAACTGGGTTTCGTGAAACGGAACCCGGATGCCGCCGAGGGCGTCGGCGCGCCTCCTATGCTGGGTCGCGATGCTCTCCGCCGCGCTCGCCCTCATCGGCGCCGTCGTCTACGGCTCCGCGGACTTCCTCGGCGGCCTGGCCGCGCGGCGGCTGCGCTCCATCGTGGTCACCGCCGTCGCGGCTCTGTCCGGACTCGTCGCGCTCGCGCTCGTGCAGCCGCTGGTCGGCGGCGTGTGGACGGCCGCCGACGTCGCGTGGGGCGTCCTCGCCGGGATCGTCGGCGTCGCCGCCGTCGCCCTGCTGTACGCCTGCCTGGCGATCGGACCGATGAGCATCCTGTCGCCGCTGACGGCGGTCGTCTCGGCCATCGCTCCGATGCTGTGGGGTCTGCTCGTCAAGGGCGATGCGCTCGCGCCCATCGGCTACGCCGGGCTGGCGGTGGCCCTGGTCGCCGTCGTACTCGTCGGCTTCATCCCGGGCGAGAGCATCGTGCGACCGAACCCCCGCGGACTCGCCATGGCGGTCGGCGCCGGACTCGCGATCGGAGCCTTCCTGATCATCGTCGACCAGACCTCCGCCGACAGCGGCCTCGTGCCCCTCGTGACCAGCCGCGCCACCAGCGGTGTGATCACCGTCGCCGTGGTCGGCATCCTGGCCCTCGTGGCCATGCGCCGGGGTGCGCCGGCGCGCTCCGTGCTCGCCGTCGCAGGTCCGCCGCTCGGAGCGATGCCGAGCGGGCACGCGGATCTCGAGCACGCGGCGGAACCGGGCCGCATGACGACGACGGCGCGGTGGGCGTGGACGCTCGCCGTCCTGTGCGGAATCGCGGATGCCGTCGCCAACGCGCTCATGCTCGTCGCGCTGCGCGCCGGCGACCTCGCCGTGGTCTCGGCGCTCACGGCGCTGTACCCCGCCGGCACGATCCTGCTGGCCGCGATCGTCCTGCGCGAGCGCGTCGCCGCGATCCAATGGGTGGGTCTGGGTCTCGCCCTCACCGCCGGAGGCATGCTCGCCGTCGCGTAGGCAGCTGCGGCCCCTGACCGCGTCCGCGCGATCAGCCGCGCGCGAACAGCATGACGAGCGAGGTCACGAGCGCGACCACGCCGAGCGCGAGCATCCCGCCCGCGAGGAGCGCGACCGCGCGCACCGCCGGCGAGCCCTGGGTCAGCCGCATCCGGTTGAGGGATCCGCGACGGACGAAGATGTCGGCCATATCGGCATCGCCGATGTGGTGCTCCTGCTCGTGGGTGAGGTGCGCCTCCCCCACGCCGCCGTCCTCGTCGAACCAGCGGACCAGACGGCCGTGGGCCGATGACTCGACGACGGCCCGCACCGGCACCCAGGTGCCGTCGAACAGGTACATGATCAGCGCGATCCCGGCGAGCAGTGCACCGATGCCGAACCCGACCCACGAGAAGATCTCGGCGAGGGCGTCGATCGCCTGGGACACCGCACCACCGTCCTTCACATACGGAAAACGGCCGCTGCCCGCGGCCGTTCCGGTTCTGAGCCACCTAAGGGAATCGAACCCTTGACCTATTCATTACGAGTGAATCGCTCTGCCGACTGAGCTAAGGTGGCGCGCCTCGCTCGCGCGATGCACAAGCAACGATCTTACAGGGTCTCGCGAGTGCTCGCGAACACGAGGGGTCCTCAGGGGTCGTGCTGCGGCACGACAGGTCGCCGCCCGCTCGGTGTCGACGTGTTACGGCCCGGTTCGAACGAGCGGCGCGCGCCACGTAGGTTCGAACGCGGTCCGCGACGAAGCGTGCGCGGTCCCGTGGATCGTGCGCGCGGCCACCCGCCGACACGGGCCTCGATCCACAGGAGCACGCACATGTCCACGCCCAAGAAGCTCATCGCCACCGCAGCCCTCGCGCTGCCCCTCGCCCTCCTCCTCGCCGGCTGCGCCGGAAACGGGACGGATGCCGCCGCCGGCGGGTCCGCCGACGACGAGGTGGTCCGCATCGGCGTCGTCGACTCCGGCGACCCGTACTGGGAGACCTACAAGGAGGCGGCCGCCGACGAGGGCATCGAGATCGAGCTCGTCAACTTCAGCGAGTACACGCAGCCGAACCCCGCCCTCTCGGCCGACGAGCTGGATCTGAACCAGTTCCAGCACATCATCTACCTCGCGACCTACAACGTGCAGAGCGACGACGACCTGCAGCCGATCGGCGCCACCGCGATCTACCCGCTCGGCCTGTACTCGTCGCAGTACGCGTCGGTCGACGACATCCCCGAGGGCTCCACGGTCGCCGTGCCCAACGACGAGTCGAACCAGGCCCGCGGGCTTCTCGTGCTGCAGTCGGCCGGACTCATCGAACTGGCCGACGGCGGCTCGGTGTTCTCCACCGTCGCCGATGTGCTCCCCGAGTCGAAGGTGAAGGTCGAGGCGCTCGATGCCGCGTTCACCGCGACCTCGCTGCCCGACGTCGCCGCGTCGATCGTGAACAACGACTTCCTCGCAGACGCCGGCCTCACGCCCGAGGACGCCATCGCCACGGACGACCCGTCGGACCCGAGCGCCTTCCCGTACATCAACATCTTCGCGGCCAAGGCCGAGGACGCCGACAACCCGACGTACCTCAAGCTCGTGGAGATCTACCAGAACACGCAGGACGTGCTCGATGGCGTCGTCGAGGCGTCGGGCGGCACCGCCGTGCTCGTCAAGACGCCCGTCGACGAGCTCCTCACGTCGCTCACCGACGTCGAGGACGACATCCGCGCCAACTCGTAAGACCGCCACACCGCGGCACTCGCCTGTGCGGCCCGCCGGCGCCTCGTGCGCCCGGGCCGCACACGCGCGTCCCGCCGAGGAGCACCCATGACCCTCATCCGCCTGAACGGCGTGACCAAGACCTTCCCGGCGTCCGCCAAGGACGCCGCGCCGATCGTCGCCGTCGACGACGTCTCTCTCGACGTCGCGGCCGGCGAGGTGTGCGGCATCATCGGCTACTCCGGCGCCGGCAAGAGCACGGTCCTTCGCCTGGTGAACGCGCTGGAGACCCCGACCGGCGGCACCGTGGAGATCGACGGCCGCGACATCACCCGGCTTCGCGAGCGCGAACTGCGGGAGCTGCGCGGCGACATCGGCATGATCTTCCAGCAGTTCAACCTCTTCGACTCGCGCACGGTGGCGAAGAACGTCGCGTACCCCCTCGAGGTCGCCGGGCGACCGCGGGCCGAGATCGCGGCGCGCGTGGACGATCTGCTCCGCTTCGTCGGTCTGGCCGACAAGGCGCGCAGCTACCCGGAGCAGCTCTCGGGCGGGCAGAAGCAGCGCGTCGGCATCGCCCGGGCGCTCGCGACGAGCCCGCGCATCCTGCTCGCCGACGAGGCGACGAGCGCCCTCGACCCCGACACGACGCAGGAGGTGCTCGCCCTCCTCGCTCGCATCAACGCGGAGCTCGGTGTCACGATCCTCGTGATCACGCACGAGATGGACGTCATCCGCACGCTCGCCGACCGGGTCGTCGTGATGGAGAACGGCCGCATCATCGAGAGCGGCGCGGTCTTCGACGTACTGTCGGCGCCCCGTCACGCGGCCACGCGCCGGTTCGTCGCCAGCATCATCGAGGACGTGCCCGCCGGCGACCAGCTGCGCACGCTGCGGGATCGCCACCCCGGGCGGATCGTGACGTTCACCGTGCGCGAGGGCGATGTCACTCAGGCGGACGTGTTCGCCGCGCTCTCGGCGCACGGCGTGCGGTTCGAGCTCATCCACGGCGGGATCAACGACATCGCCGGGCGGGTGTTCGGGCATCTCACCCTGGCGCTGACCGGAGACGCGGACGCCGTGCAGCGGGCGATCGACGCCGCGTCGGCGTTCGCGCCGCTCATCGAGGAGGACGCCCGTGGATAGGCTCGTCGATCTGCTCCCCGAGCTCTGGGCCGCGACGGCCGAGACCCTCTACGTGGTGTCGCTGAGCCTCGTGTTCGGCGGCATCGCCGGCCTGTTCGTCGGGTTGGCCCTGTACGCGACGCGACCGGGGAGCCTGTTCCCCAACCGGTTCCTCTTCGGGACCATCAACGTGATCGTCAACTTCTTCCGCCCGATCCCGTTCGTGATCCTGCTCGCCGCGGTGCAGCCGATCGCCCGCAGCGTCGGCATCCCCGGGATCGGACCGGAGTTCGGCATCTTCGCGATCACCATCGCGTCGCTGTTCGCGATCAGCCGCATCGTCGAGCAGAACCTGCTCACCGTCCGCCCCGGCGTCATCGAGGCGGCCCGGGCCACGGGCGCGAGCCGTTCGCGCATCCTTCTGCGCCTGCTCCCCCGTGAGGCGCTGGGTCCGCTGATCCTCGGCTACACGTTCATCGTGGTGGCGCTGGTCGACATGACGGCCATCGCCGGCGCCGTCGCTGCCGGCGGCCTCGGCGAGTTCGCGATCGTCTACGGCTTCAAGCAGTTCAACCCCTGGGTCACCTGGGCGGCCGTGCTCGTCATCATCGTGATCGTGCAGGCCGTGCAGTTCATCGGCAACGCTCTCGCCCGCCGGGTGCTGCGGCGCTGAGTGCTCCGGCGCTGAGTGCTCCGGCGCTGAGCGCTGCGGCGGCCCCGCCGCCATGAGAGAAGCGGATGCCGCGTGCTGCGGCATCCGCTTCTCTCATGCGTCGGGAGTCACTCGCAGCGCAGGCCGTCCTCGGGCGGTGTGCCGTCGAGCAGGTAGGTCTCGACCGCGGAGTCGACGCACGCGTTGCCCTTGTTGTAGCCGGTGTGGCCCTCGCCGACACGGGTCACCAGGACGCCGGACGACAGCTGGTCCGCCAGCGATACCGACCACTCGTACGGCGTCGCAGGATCGTTGGTCGTGCCCACGACGACGATCGGCGCGGCGCCCTCGGCCGTGATGCGCTCGCGGACGCCGGTCGCGGGGTACGGCCAGACCTCGCAGGGGTCGGGCCCGCTCCAGTACGGTGCGACCGTCGGCGCCTCGGCGGCGAGCAGCGCCTCGGCGGCGGCCTGCTCCTCGTCGGTCGCGTCGACCGGATAGTCCATGCAGTTGTACGCGCGGAAGGCCTCGGTCTGGTTGTCGAGGTAGGCGCCGTCCTGACGGTTGTAGTAGAAGTCGGCGAGCTGGAACGCCACGTCGGCGTTGCCCTCGAGCACGTCGCTCAGCGCCGTGGTCAGGTAGCCCCAGCTGTCCTGCGAGTACAGGGCGGCGACGATGGCCGTCATGAGCGAGTCGGCGCCCAGCAAGCGCCCGTCGCCGTTGGTGATCGGGTCGCGGTCGACGCTCGCCAGCAGTGTCCCGAGATCGGCCATCGCCTCGTCCACGGTGCCGCGGAACGGGCACTCGTCGTCGGTCAGGCAGTCCGCCATGTAGGCACGAAGGGCCGATTCGAAGCCGATGCCCTGGGTGATCCCGACGTCGAGCCCCGGGATCGAGGGATCGATGGCGCCGTCGAGCACGAGGCGCCCGACCTTCTCGGGGAACAGCTTCGCGTACGTGGCGCCGAGGAACGTGCCGTACGAGTAGCCGAGATAGTTCAGTTCTTTGTCGCCGAGCACCGCGCGGAGCAGATCCATGTCGCGGGCGGCGTTGTCGGTCGTGATGTACGGCAGGATGCCGTCGCTGTTCGCCTCGCACGCCGCGCCGAACTCCTGGTGCCGGGCCAGCAGCTCTTCACTCCAGGCATCCGTTCCCCGTGCGTCCTGCGGGATGTCGAAGAGGTACGCGTCCATCGCGCTCGCGTCGAAGCAGGTGACGGCCGTCGACTCGCCGACGCCGCGCGGATCGAAGCCGATCACGTCGAAGCGCTGGCGCACCGGGTCGCTCACGGCGAACGAGACCGAGTCGCGGATGAGCCCGACGCCGCTCGCACCCGGCCCGCCCGGGTTGGTGAGCAGCGACCCGATGGGCTCGCCGCTCCCCTCGGCACGGCTGCGGATGACGGACAGCTCGATCTCGCCCTTCGACGGGTCCGCCCAGTCCAGCGGAGCGGTCACCGCGGTGCAGTCGAAGCCGTCGCAGTCGGTCCAGGCGAGGTCCTGCTCGTAGAACGGCAGCAGGTCGGCCGGCACACCGTCGACATCGGCCGCCTTGCTCGACGTCGGACGCGGCGACGCGTCGGGGATCATCGCGGAGAGACACCCGCTCAGCAGGACGGATGCCGCAGCCAGGCCGGCCACGATGGCAGCGACCCTCGTCCGCGTGCCGAGCCGGGAGAACGGCGATGGCCGGGATCGGCCGGGTGTGGGGTTCACGGGGTCCTTCCGCTTGCGACGGTGACGAGCATGCTCTCCAGCGCCAGCGCCGGCGCGGCATTCAGTTCGAGGTTCTCGCGGGTGACGCCGATGCGATCGACGACGGTCAGGGTGCGCTCAGGCGTCCAGGCGGCGGCGAGCGCGCGCAGCTCGGGCTCGAGCTCGCGGTTGATGAGGACGGCGTCGCGGCCGAACTGCAGCATCAGCACATCGCGGAACATGGACTCGAGGTCGGTGAGAACGCGATCGATGCCGTCGCGCAGGCTGCGCGTGGCGCGGCGCTTCTGATCGTCTTCGAGCGCGGAGAGCTGTGAGCGCACGGCCGGCGGGATCGCAGCGCCCTCGGCGATGCCGAGGGTGCGCAGGAGTGAGGCGCGCTCCGCCTCGTCGCGTTCCGCCGTGAGAGCCTTCGCGTCGTCGGTCGCCGCCGCGACGATGGCTCCCGCCACCTCGACGGCGTCGCCGACTCCGCGCACCGCCAGGACCCCGCGCAGCGTGGCGTCGCGGCGGGCGCGGGCTGCGGCATCCGTCGCCAGTCGCTGGGCCATGCCGATGTGACGCTGTGCGTGTCGCGCCGACTGCTCGGCGATCACCGGATCGACGGCGCTCCGCCGCACGATGAGATCGGCCACGTCGGCGATGTCGGGCTCCCGCAGCCGCAGCGTCCGCACGCGCGAGCGGATCGTGGGCAGGAGGTCGGCGTCGCTCGGCGCGCACAGCACCCACACGGTTCGCTCGGGAGGCTCCTCGAGCGCCTTCAGCAGAACGTTCGACGTGCGCTCGGCCATGCGGTCGGCGTCTTCCATGACGATGACCCGGTAGCGGCCCAGCGATGGGGAGAAGTACGAGCGCTCGACGAGTGCCCGGGCGTCCTTGATGGAGATGATGACGCCCTCGGTGCGCAGCGCCGTCAGGTCGGGATGGGTGCCCGCCAGCACCTGCTGCATCGCCCGCTCGTCGCCCGGCTCGGCGATGAGGGCCGCCGCGAACGCATGAGCCAGCGTCGAGCGGCCCGACCCAGGTGGCCCCGTGATCAGCCACGCGTGCGTCATCGACGCGGGATCGGATGCCGCCTCACGCAGCGCGGCGACCGCCTCTGGCTGCCCCCAGACGTCGCCCCACGGGAGGCTCGCGGCCGCGTCGCCGTCGTCTGCGCCTCCCCCACCGGTCGTCGACGCGTCGTCCGCAAGGGTGACATCGGCGACCGGCTCCATGCGGACCAGCCTAACCGCGACCTCCGACGACCAGCGCCGTGGGCTCAGGCGAGAAGGGCGGCCACGTGCCCGCGCACGGCGGCTGCGAGCTCGTCGGCCGGAAGGGACGCGTCGAGCACGAGGAAACGGGCGGGCTCGGCGGCCGCGAGGGCCAGGAACTCCTCGCGCACGCGTGCGTGGAAGTGCTCCTTCTCGGCCTCGAGCCGGTCGAACGGCTTGTCGTCGGCGTCGAGCCGGGCGCGCGCGGTCGCCGGATCGAGGTCGAGCAGCACGGTCACGTCGGGCAGCAGGCCCTCCGTCGCCCACAGCGACAGCTGGCGCACCTCGTCGCGGCCGAGAACACGTCCGGCGCCCTGGTAGGCGACGGACGAGTCCAGGTAGCGGTCCTGGATCACGACGTCGCCGCGCGCGAGCGCGGGACGCACCAGCGTCTCGACGTGGTGCGCGCGGTCCGCGGCGTACAGCAGGGCTTCGGCGCGGGCGGCGACCTCGCCGCGGTGGTGCAGGACGATGTCGCGGATGAGCACGCCCACCTCGGTGCCGCCCGGCTCGCGGGTGCGCACCACGGTGCGCCCGGCATCCGTCAGCCACTCGTCGAGAAGCGCCGCCTGGGTCGTCTTGCCGACCCCGTCGCCGCCCTCGAACGTGACGAACAGTCCCGTCGCCGACGGCAGCCCTTCGGCGGGCTCAGGAACCGATCGGGGCGCGGTATCCGCCGTCACTTCTTCGCCGCGGGCTTGCGCGTCGTCGTCGTGCGTCGTGCCGGGCGCTTGGCCGGGCCCTTCGCCCGCTTGTCGGCCAGCAGCTGCACCGCCCGCTCGAACGTGACCTCCATCGCGTCCTCGCCGCGCGGGATCGTCGCGTTCGTCTCACCATCGGTGACGTACGGTCCGAAGCGGCCGTCCTTGAGCTTGATCGGCTTGCCGCTGGTCGGGTCCGCCTCGAACTCCTTCAGCGCCGAGGAGGCGCCGCGGGCGCCGTACTTCGGCTGCGCGTAGACGGCGAGCGCCTCTTCGAGCGTGATGTCGAAGATCTGCTGCTCGCTCTGCAGCGTGCGCGAGTCGGTGCCCTTCTTGAGATACGGCCCGTACCGGCCGTTCTGCGCGGTGATCGGCTCCTGGG
The DNA here is from genome assembly GCF_036566905.1 of Microbacterium sp. GTDB lineage: Bacteria > Actinomycetota > Actinomycetes > Actinomycetales > Microbacteriaceae > Microbacterium. Next base: position 86,668 of record NZ_DATCVK010000230.1, read on the forward strand.
TCTCGGGGTCGAGTCCGACGGTGCGCGGGAGGTCGAGCAGCTGCAGCGCGGTGTCGAGGTCGATGGTGTCGACCGACATCGACTTGAAGAGCGACGCCGTCCGCGGCTTGGGCGCGGCCTCCTTCTTCGCGCCGCGCTTCTTCGGCGCGGGCGCTTCGACAGGCTCAGCGACCGGAATCACCTCGCCGGTCTCCTCGTCGACCTCTTCCGCCGCCGGCGGGTCGGTCTCCTGCACATACGGGCCGAAGCGACCGTCCTTCACGAGCACGAGCTTGCCGTTGGCGGGGTTCTCGCCCAGCACGCGGTCGCCTGCGACAGGTGCGTCGATGAGCTCCTGCGCGCGGGCCGGGGTCAGCTCGTCGGGAGCGAGATCCTCGGGGATGTTGACGCGGCGGGGCTCGGCATCCGGATTCTCCTTGTCGGGCACCTCGAGGTACGGCCCGTACTTGCCGAACCGCAGGGTGGCCACGTCGCCGATCGGCGTGGAGTTGAGCGCGCGGGCGTCGATCTCGCCGAGGTTCTCGACGATGTTGCGAAGACCCACGTGGTCGGTCGAGCCGAAGTAGAACTCCTGCAGCCAGTCCTGTCGCTTCTGCTCGCCGCGCGCGATGGCGTCGAGGTCGTCCTCGAGGGCCGCCGTGAAGTCGTAGTCGACGAGGTCGGCGAAGTGCTGCTCGAGCAGGCGCACCACGCTGAACGCGAGCCAGCTCGGGATCAGGGCCTGGCCGCGCTTGGTGACGTAGCCGCGGTTGAGGATCACGTCGATGATGCTCGCGAAGGTCGACGGGCGGCCGATGCCCTTCTCCTCGAGCGCCTTGACGAGGCTGGCCTCGGTGTAGCGGGGCTTGGGGCTCGTCGAGTGTCCCTTGGGCTCGACCTCGCGAAGCCGCAGCACGTCGCCCACGGCCATCGCGGGAAGCGCCTGGTCATCGGACTTGTCGGCGTCGCTGCGCTTCTCGTCGCGGCCCTCTTCGTAGGCCTCGAGGAAGCCCTTGAAGGTGTAGACGGTTCCGGACGCCGTGAACTCGGCACGACGGCCGCCGGCCGCGACCTCGAGGGTCACGGTCGTGGTCTCGTACTTCGCGTCGGACATCTGGCTGGCCATCGTGCGCTTCCAGATGAGGTCGTACAGCCGCAGCTCGTCGCGGTCGAGCTGACTCGACACGTCGGACGGCGTGCGGAACGTCTCACCGGACGGGCGGATCGCCTCGTGCGCCTCCTGGGCGTTCTTGCTGTTGTTGCGGTAGGTACGCGGGTTCAGCGGCACCGACGCGGCGCCGTACATCGCGACCGCCTGCTCGCGCGCGGCCTGGATGGCCTGCGTCGACAGGGCGGTCGAGTCGGTGCGCATATAAGTGATGAACCCCTTCTCGTAGAGACGCTGCGCGACGCCCATGGCGTGCTTGGCGCTCATCGAGAGCTTGCGTCCGGCCTCCTGCTGGAGGGTGGACGTCGTGAAGGGCGGCTTGGGGCTGCGGGTTCCCGGCTTGGACTCCAGAGCGGTGACGGATGCCTCGGCCGCCGCTTCGATGGCCGCGGCGAGCTCGCGCACCTGCGCCTCGTCGAGGACGACGACGGCCTTCTTCAGCTGGCCCTTGTCGTCGAAGTCGGTGCCGCGGGCGAGCACTGCACCGTCGACGCGCGCCAGACGGGTCGAGAACGACTCGTCGATCCCCTGCGGGCGGTTCGGCGCGGCGAGAGCTTCGATGTCCCAGTAGGACGCCGAGACGAAAGCCATGCGCTCGCGCTCGCGGTCGACCACGAGGCGCGTGGCGGCCGACTGCACACGGCCGGCCGAGGTGCCCTGCTGCACCTTGTACCAGAGCACGGGGCTGACGTCCCAGCCGTACAGGCGGTCGAGGATGCGCCGCGTCTCCTGCGCGTCGACGAGTGCGAGATCGAGCTCGCGCGTGTTGCCGACGGCGGCCTGGATGGCGTCCTTGGTGATCTCATGGAACACCATGCGCTTGACCGGGACCTTCGGCTTCAGCGTCTGCAGCAGGTGCCACGCGATGGCTTCGCCTTCGCGATCTTCATCGGTGGCGAGCAGGAGCTCGTCCGCCCCCTTCAGCGCGCGCTTGAGCTCGGCGACCGTCTTCTTGCCGCGCTCGCTCTCGACGTAATAAGGGTCGAAGCCGTTCTCGACGTCGATCGAGTACTTCCCGTACGCCTGCTTCTTGTCTGCCGGGATGTCGCGCTTATCCGCGAGGTCGCGGATGTGACCGACCGAGCTCAGCACCTCGTAGCCGTCGCCGAGATACCCCTGGATCGACCTCATCTTCGTCGGTGACTCGACGATGACGAGCTTCTTGCCTTCTGCCAACGGGGGCGTCCTTTCTTCGACGCAAACCATACACGCCAGTTATCGGTACAGGCGCTGTGAGCCGGGATCACGGCGGCGGGCCCGCCCGTGCCGCGGCCTGTGCGGTGATCGGTCCCAGCTGCGCCGAGACCGTGATCGTCGCGATGAGCCCGTCCAGGTCGCACGCCTCCACGGCCGCTCCGAACGTGCCGGCCACCTCGGCTGCACGGTGGCACGGGACTCCCGGGATCGCCCCGGATGCGGCATCTGCGGCGGCGAGCGCCCCGGCGTCGGCCGCGGATGCCAGTCGCTGCCCGACGACCGCCGCGCCGCCGACCATCGCGAGACCTGATGCGAGGACCGCCGCGGCGGCCACGATACCGGTCACCGCCGTCGTTCCCGGCATCAGCCGCCCCCGCACTCCGTGCGGGCACCGCGCGGCGGAGCAGACACGTCGCTTGGCCGACCACGCCGCGGAGCGCACACGTCGCCCCTCGCGGCGGGCGACAGGCGACCCGCTCGCCGTTTCATAGGCCGCCGCCCAGCGCGCAGCCGGTGGCGGTGATCCGGAGCCCGAACAGCGCCGACGCGGACGCGCTCACGCACACCAGATCGCCGCGCGCGGCGATGTCGACGGATGCCCCGGCCACCGCCGCCGACACGGCCGAGCGTGCACGCTCGTCGGACTCGCCGCGCGCGCTCAGGCGGGCGGCGTCCGCGACGGCATCCTGCAGTCGCACCTGCCGGGACGCGCCGGCGAGCGCTCCGACTCCGACGACCAGCACGAGGACGAGAGCGGGGAGCGCGACCGCGAACTCGGCGACGACCGACCCGCGGTCGTCGCCCAGCCGCGGACGGGTCATGCCACCGTGAGCGCGCGCCGGACGAGGTCCGTGAGGATGCCGCGGACCTCGTCGCTGCGCATGATGACGACCAGGAGGCCGGCGAACGCCACGGCCGCCATCGTCGCGATGGCGTATTCGGCCGTCGCGGCGCCCGTGTCGTCGGCCGGCGCGCCGCCGACGCGCTGCGGCCGGAAGAGGCGCTCCGCACGTCGACGGGTGAGAGGCGGCAACGACGGCGTGCTCCAGGGGAAGGACATGATTTCTCCGTTCGATGAAGGGGTGTGCGGGCACGGTCTGGAAGATTGGGACGCGGTGAGCGGAGCGGCGGGAGTCGCGTGCCGGGCGGCGGCGTCCGGCGCCGACGCCGTCACAGCGAGACCGACATCGTCGACATCACGCTCAGCATCATCGGGGCGACTCCGAGCAGGAGGAACGCGGGCAGCGTGCAGACTCCGAGCGGGAGCAGCAGCCGCGATGAGAGTCGCGCGACCCGCAGCCGTCCGTCGATGCGGGCCTGGTGGCGCGCGTGGGCGGCGGATGCGCGCAGCAGCTCCACCGCCGGCACGCCGGCTGTGCGGGAGAGCGCCAGCACGGCGTCCACGTCATCGCTTCTTCGTTCAGGCGCGGCGACGTCACGCGGTGCGCGCGCCGGCCCGGTGCCGGACCTTTCGGCGGTCGCCGACCCGGCGGAGCGGGATGCGCGGGCATCTCGCACGACCGAGCGCGCCCGATCGATCGAGACACCGCCTGTCAGCGCGATCGCGATCAGCTCGGCGTCGAGACCGGGGATGTCATCGGACGCGCGCGCGCCGCGCACCAGACGCGATGTCCAGCGTTGCGCCACCACCATGAGGATCGCCCCACCGGCAAGGCAGGCGAGACCGAGCGGGCTGGTGAGGAGCGTCCCGAACGTGTCGAAGCCCAGCGCTGCTCCCAAGCCGACCGCCACGAGCGGCAACCAGCTCATCAGCCGGGCCGTCCCGGCCGGTTCGGCGAGCGCGACACGCACATCGTCGGCGGCCTCGTGCGCGTCGCGCAGCGCGACGGCCAGCCCGCGCAGGCACTCGGCGAGGGGCGCTCCGACGACGAGGGCGACCTGACAGGCCGCGCCGACATCGGGCCAGGCACCCGTCCCCGCCGTGGCAACCGCCTCGGACAGTGGCATCCCGGCGTCGATCGACGTCACGACCAGCGCCGCCGAAGGATCACCCGAGTCGGCGAGGTGCTGCCACGCTCTAGCGGGCGACACCCCCGCCTGCAGCAGCACGGCGAGCCTCAACACCGTCTCTGCGACATCCGCCGCCGGCGCCGCGGCCGGCTGCCCGCGACGCCGCAGCAAGCGCCTCCGCGACGCCGCACCGCCGAGCCGGTCCGCCGGATCGGACGCCGGCTCCGCGCGCGTCATCGTTCCCCGTCCCATCGCGCCTCCTCGATGGCGAGGCGACCGTCGCCACCCACCACCGGCCGCCCGGCCGCGACGATGCGGCGTGTTCCGTCAGGGCCTCTCTCGACGTGCAGCACGAGCCCGATGGCGCTGGCCGCCTGGCGCCCCAGGGCACGATCGTCGAGCCCCGCGAGTGCGGCGAGCGCTTCGAGCCGCGCGGGCACGTCCTGCAGGCTGTTCGCGTGCACCGTGCCTGCGCCGCCGTCGTGACCCGTGTTGAGCGCCGAGAGCAGCTCCCGCACCTCGTCACCCCGGCACTCGCCCACCACCAGCCGGTCGGGGCGCATGCGGAGGGCCTCGCGCACCAGGCGTGCCAGGCCGATGCCACCGGCGCCCTCGATGTTGGGCTGCCGCGCCTCCAGCCGGACGTGATGCGGGTGCGCGATCCGCAGCTCGGCGACATCCTCGATGGTGACGATCCGCTCGTGCTCGGGAGCCTCCGCGAGCAGCGCGGCGAGCAGGGTGGTCTTCCCGGCGCCTGTCGCACCGGAGACCAGGAGATTCGCGCGCCCCGCGATCGCCTCTCCGAGTCGGCGCCGCATGGTCTCGTCGAACATGCCCGTGCCCTGCAGGTCGTCCAGCGTCGCGACCTCCAGGCGCGGCACGCGGATCGAGAGGACGGTCCCCTCGGGCGCGATCGGCGGCAGCACGGCGTGCACGCGGATGCCTCCCTCGAGCCGCACGTCGACGCACGGCGTCGCGTCGTCGATGTGCCGCCCGCCCGCTCCGATGAGAGCAACGGCGAGATCGCGTACCTCTTCTTCTGTAGCCCGCCACTCACGTGCCGCGACGACCCCCGCACCGCGATCGACGAAGAGTCCCGTACCGCCGTTGACGAAGAGGTCCGTGACGTCGGGATCGTCGAGGTAAGCCGCGAAGGGGGCGAGCACAGCGGGCCGGTCGACCGCGGTGCTCCGCGACCGCGGTGCCGCGTCGCGGGGATCGCGCGGGCCATCACTGCGCGGGAGCGGTGACTCCGAGCCGCCCCGATGCAGGCCCGCGGGCGCCGCGTCATCCGCGGCGGCGCCGCGTTCCGGCACCCACGCACGACGCGCTGACCACCCCCCGGCGACTGCGTCGGCGCGTTCGAGGGCTGCGCTCTCGGGGGTCGCCCGCTCGGCGGCAGCGCTCTTCACCATCGGACGCCAAGCCGCCGCGCCTGCCGCGCCAGCACCTTCACGGGCGGACCGGGTCGCCCCATCCCACGGGTCCTTCATCGCCCGCGCAGCGGCGAGGCCGGAGCGGGGGCGGGCGACGAAGGGAGCGGACATGCCCCGACGCTATGGGCGACGCACCTTCACCCGAGGGCGGATCGCGTCATCCGTGGATGACTCACGTGACGCAGCCGTTGGGGAGGAGCCGGCCGCGGGTCGTCGGGACCGCTCCCAAAAATTAGAGGCGGCATCCCATGGGGGGAATGGGATGCCGCCAAGCGCGGGCCCGAATTCGGGGGGTGACGTCGGGCGCCGCAATGCCAGAATCGAAGTTCGGCCAACGGTCAGCATATGCGAGGTAGGGGTCCTGACAAAACGAAAAGGAGAGGATTCTCACTGATATATCGGTCCGAGTCCAACATTGCCGTGGCACCTACTATCGGGGGTAGTCGCCTCCCGCGGCTCTGGGTACATTTCCTGGCAGACTCGCCGAAACTGCTCGGCGCCCACCTCAGCCCGCAAAGGAGCGCGCTCCCATGAGCGAACAGTCACCTCTCACGCAGCCCGGCAGCAGCCAGATCGATCACCTGCTCACCGAGGATCGGCGCTTCGCACCCGCGGCCGAGTTCGCCGAGAACGCGGTCGCGACGGCCGAGCTCTACGAGCAGGCGAAGACCGACCGTCTCGGCTTCTGGGCCGACAAGGCGCGCGAGCTCCACTGGCACACGCCGTTCACCGAGGTGCTGGACTGGTCGAACCCGCCGTTCGCGAAGTGGTTCGCCGACGGTGAGCTGAACGTCGCCTACAACTGCCTCGACCGTCACGTCGAGGCGGGCAACGGCGACCGTGTCGCGCTGCTGTGGGAGGGCGAGCCCGGCGACGAGCGGCGCGTGACGTACGCCGAGCTCACCGACGAGGTCAAGCGCCTCGCGAACGTGCTCGAGGGGCTCGGCATCGGCCAGGGCGACCGTGTCGCGATCTACCTGCCGATGATCCCCGAGGCGGTCGCCTCGATGCTGGCGGTCGCCCGCATCGGCGCCGTCCACTCCGTCGTGTTCGGCGGGTTCTCGGCCGACAGCCTCCGCGCCCGCATCGACGATGCCGGAGCGAAGCTCGTCATCACCGCCGACGGCGGCTACCGCAAGGGCAAGGTCTCCCCACTCAAGCCCGCCGTCGACCTCGCCCTCGGCGATCGCGGAACCGGCGAGCAGGAGACCGTCGAACACGTTCTCGTCGTCAAGCGCGGCGACAACGAGGTCGACTGGAGCGACGGCCGCGACCTGTGGTGGCACGACGTCGTCCCGGCCGCGTCCGCCGCGCACGAGGCGCAGGCCTTCCCCGCCGAGAACCCGCTGTTCATCCTCTATACGTCGGGTACCACGGGGAAGCCGAAGGGCATCCTGCACACCTCCGGCGGCTACCTCACGCAGTCGGCCTTCACCAACAAGGTCGTCCACGACATCCACCCCGAGAGCGATGTGTACTGGTGCACCGCCGACATCGGCTGGGTCACCGGTCACACCTATGTCACGTACGGTCCGCTCGCGAACGGTGCGACCCAGGTGCTCTACGAAGGCACGCCCGACACGCCGCACCCGGGCCGGTGGTGGGAGATCGTGCAGAAGTACGGGGTCACGGTCCTCTACACCGCGCCCACGGCGATCCGCTCCTTCATGAAGCTCGGACGCGCGATCCCCAAGCAGTTCGATCTGTCGTCGCTCCGGCTGCTCGGATCGGTGGGCGAGCCCATCAACCCCGAGGCGTGGATGTGGTACCGCAAGATCATCGGCGGCAAGGCCGCGCCGATCGTCGACACGTGGTGGCAGACCGAGACCGGCTCGGTCATGGTGTCGGCGCTGCCCGGCGTCACCGAGACGAAGCCCGGCTCAGCGCAGGTCCCCCTCCCCGGCATCTCGATCGACGTCGTCGACGAGGACGGCACGCACGTCGGCAACGGCAACGGCGGGCTCCTCGTCGTCACCGAGCCGTGGCCGTCGATGCTGCGCGGCATCTGGGGCGACCCCGACCGCTTCGTCGAGACGTACTGGGAGAAGTTCCAGAAGCAGGGCTACTACTTCGCCGGCGACGGCGCGCGCCTCGACGACGACGGCGACGTCTGGCTGCTCGGCCGCGTGGACGACGTGATGAACGTGTCTGGCCACCGCCTGTCGACCACCGAGATCGAGTCCGCGCTGGTCGGCAACGAGGCCGTCGCCGAGGCTGCCGTCGTGGGCGCGTCCGATGAGACCACGGGTCAGGCCGTCGTCGCGTTCGTTATCATCAAGCAGTCGTACCTCTCGGAGCACTCCGCCGAGGGCCTCGCGAACACGCTGCGGCTGTGGGTCGGCGAGCAGATCGGACCGATCGCACGTCCGCGCGACGTGTACATCGTCGGCGAACTGCCCAAGACGCGCTCCGGCAAGATCATGCGTCGCCTGCTGCGCGACGTCGCCGAGGGCCGCGAGGTCGGCGACACGACCACCCTCGCCGACACGGCCGTCATGTCGGTGATCTCGGCGCAGGTCAAGTAACAGACGAGAAGAGCGGATGCCGCAGCCCAGGCTGCGGCATCCGCTCTGTCGTTCGTCGTCAACTCCGGTCCCGGAGCCCGTCGAAGGGCGCCTCGACAGGCTGATCGACCGAAGGAGGCCGGATCAGGCGTACGAGAAGACGACCTCGACCTCGACGGGGGCGTCCAGTGGCAGCACAGGCACGCCCACCGCGGATCGCGCGTGCTTCCCCGCGTCGCCGAAGACCTCGCCGAGGACCTCGCTGGCGCCGTTGATCACGCCCGGCTGTCCGGTGAACTCGGGAACGGAGGCGACGAAGCCGGTGACCTTGACCACCCCGGTGAGGCGGTCGACCCCGCCGACGGCGGCCGCCGCGGCGGCGATGGCGTTGAGCGCGCTCTGGCGCGCGTATCCCTTGGCGTCGTCGGCAGGGACGAGTCCTTCGCCCTCGCCCACCTTGCCGGTCGCGGGCAGCGCGCCCGAGACCATCGGCAGCTGGCCGGCGGTGTAGACGAGGTCGCCGTGCGCCTTGGCGGGGACGTAGGCGGCGACGGGCGGCACGACGTCGGGAAGGGCGATGCCGAGCTCGGCGAGACGGTCGCTGACGGTCATGGTCACGCCCCCTCGAACTGCTGGGCGGCCTGGGCCGCGGCATCCAGTCCCGCGTTCTGCTGTCCCCCGCCGACGGGGCGCTTCAAGTAGGCGACGAGACCGCCCTCGGGGCCGGGGACCACCTGGACGAGCTCCCAGCCCTGCTTGCCCCAGTTGTTGAGGATCGCAGCGGTGTTGTGGATCAGAAGGGGCGTGGTGAGGTACTCCCACGTCGTCATCGCGACTCCTCGGCTAGGCGGAAAGGACGGCAGGTGAAGGCTGGGAAACACCTCATTGGGCGCACGTCTCTGAGGGAATCGCCCAGGTATCTCCCCTACGATCAAGCCTATGCCTGATACCAAACGCACGGCCACAGGTGTGCTCGGCGGACTCGCCGGGCTCGTGGGCCTCAGCGCCGCAGCCGGTGTCCTCATCGCGGCGACGATCACCCCCGCGGTCGCCATCACGAGCACTGCGGCCGAGCGCGCGATCACGATGTTCGACAACCTGCCGAGCTCGCTCGAGATCGACAAGCTCATGCTCCCGAGCAACTTCTATGCGACCGATCCGGCCACGGGCCAGCCGTCACTGCTGACGCAGTTCCTGGAGCAGGATCGCACCCCGGTCGCCTTCGACCAGATCAATCCGGTCATGTACGACGCGCTCCTCTCCAGTGAGGACCCGCGCTACTACCAGCATGGCGGCATCGACCTCATCGGCACGACGCGTGCCCTCCTCTCGAACGCGCAGGGCGGCGGCGAGACCCAGGGTGGTTCGTCGATCAGCCAGCAGTACGTCAAGAACGTGCTCATCCAGAAGTGCGAGCAGAACGCCACGACGGTGTACGAGACCGACGAGAAGGGCGAGAACGTCCTCGACGGGAACGGCGCACCGGTGGTCAAGGTGAGTCGCGACCAGGCGCTCCTCGACTGCTGGACCGACGCCACGACGGCCGAGGGCTCGGAGGGCTACACCCGCAAGCTGCAGGAGATGCGCTACGCCATCGCGCTGGAGCAGAAGTACTCCAAGAACGACATCCTGCTGGGCTACCTCAACATCGCGAACTTCGGTGGCATCACGTACGGCATCGAGGCCGCAGCCCGCCACTACTTCAGCACCACCGCGGCCAACCTGACCGTCGCCCAGTCCGCGACCCTCGCCGGCATGGTGCAGAACCCCAACAACTACCGCATCGACAGGCCCGGTGGCTCGATCACCGGTTCCGACGGCACGACCTTCAACAAGGCACCGGATGGTGTGATCGACGAGGGTGCGAACCTCACTGTCCTGGACGACCTCGTGGCGTCCGGCGAGATCACCGAGGAACAGAAGCTGGCCGCCGCCGACGGATACACCTCCACCAAGGTGCGTCAGCTCTACGTGCTCAGCCGCATGCTCGACGACGGCAAGATCACCCGCGAGCAGTACATCGAGGCGGCCGTCTGGCCGATCACGCCCGCCGTCGTCGAGCCGAAGACCGGCTGCGGAAACGCGGGCGGCTCGGCGTACTTCTGCCAGTACGTGAAGGACGTGATCCTCAACGACGCTGCGTTCGGTGAGACCCGGGAGGAGCGTCAGGCCCTGCTGCAGCGCGGCGGGCTCAACGTGTACACGACCCTGGACCCGCGCGTGCAGTCGGCCGCCGAAGCGGCGATGTCGCAGTACGCGCCGTCCAACCCCAGCCTGCCCGCGACGAAGGACTTCCCGACGGGCGGTCGGTTCGGCTCCACGAGCGTCAGCCTGGAGGCGAATACGGGGCGCGTGCTCTCGATCGCCCAGAACACGCAGTTCAGCGAGGACTCGGCGGTCAAGGACGATTGGAACTACTCGTCCCTGGTGTTCGCCGGTGACCAGACGTACGGGCACTCCGGCGGCTTCAACGCCGGGTCGACGTTCAAGCTCTTCACGCTGATCGACTGGCTGGAGAAGGGACACTCCGTCAACGAGACCCTCAACGGCTCGCTCCGCGTGTTCCCGAAGCTGAAGAACAGCTGCAACGGCGACTTCGACGGCCAGCCGCACGACTGGGTCAACGTGTCCAAGGACCTGATCAAGAACTTCGGCGGCAACAGGGGCTACGTCGGCACACCCATGCGGTTCACCAAGGACTCGCTCAACACCGGGTTCTTCGCGATGGCGGAGAAGCTCGATCTGTGCGACATCAAGAACGTCTCGACACGCATGGGCGTCACCCTGGCGGACGGCAAGGAGGTCAAGATGGACAGCCTGACCTCTGTCATCGGCACCAACGCCGTGTCGCCGATGGCGATGGCCGCCGCGTACGCGACCGTCGCGAACAACGGCGTCTACTGCCAGCCGCAGGCGATCGACCGTGTCACCGACTCGGACGGCAACGAGCTTCCGAAGCCGCAGCGCACCTGCACCCAGGTCATCGCTCCGAACGTGGCCGCGACAGCCGCATATGCGCTGAAGGGCGTCATGACCAGTGGTGGCAGCGGCAGCCCGGGCAACCCCGGTGACGGTACGACGACCATCGGCAAGACCGGAACCCACGAGTCGATCCAGACCTGGCTCGTGCAGTCGAGCACGCGTGTCACCACCGCAACCTGGGCAGGCAACGTGTTCGGCGGCGGCGACGTCTTCAAGGCGGGCCTGAACAACATCCGCTTCAACATCTCCAAGGCCATTCAGCGAGCGGTCGACGAGGCCTACCCCGGCGGCGATTTCGCCACCCCCGACAACGAGCTCCTGAAGGTGCAGCTCACCGCGCTGCCCAACGTCGTCGGCCAGACGATCGAGCAGGCGACGCAGACGCTGACCGACGCGGGGTTCACGGTCGAGGTCGGAGCCCCCGTGGACTCGGATCAGCCTGAGGGCGTCGTGGGCGCGCAGAACCCGGGTCCCGGAAATGTCGCGGGTGGGAGCACCGTCACGATCAGCCCGAGCAACGGTCAGGGCCTCACCGTCCCCGACGTCGTGGGACGCACGCTCGAGGATGCCAAGAAGGCCCTTCGTTCGGCCGGCTTCGGCAACGTGAGCGACGGGACCTGCACCGCCGACGCCGCGCTGGGCGCACAGACGAAGGCGACCGCGACGAATCCCGCTGCGAACTCGGTCGTGAACCGCAACACGTCGATCGTCGTCGACTACTCCGCCGCGATATGCGGCGGCGGCGGCGGCAACGGCCCCGGCAACGGCGGCGGCAACGGCTAGTGCCCTCCGCAGCAACTCGCACCGCCCTCACCGTGCTCGGCACGGTGGGGGCGGTCGGCGCGGGCGCCGCGATCTGGGGCATCGGCATCGAGCGCTACCTGTTCACGGTCCGCTTCCATGACGTTCCGGTGCTTCCCACGGGCTCGGAGCCGATCCGCGTCCTCCACCTGTCCGACGCGCACATGGCGCCTTGGCAGCGTCGCAAGCAGGAGTGGATCGCAGCCCTGGCAGAACTCGAGCCCGACCTGGTCGTGAACACCGGCGACAACATGGGCCACGCCGATGGCCTCCGCGGCCTGCGCGCGGCCTACGACCCGCTGCGCGGCATCCCGGGCGTCTTCGTCCACGGTTCGAACGACCACGCCGCTCCCTCGCCCCGCAACCCCATGAAGTACTTCACAGGGCCGTCGAAGGTCAAGCACAGGGCCGAGCCGCTCGACACCCAGGCGCTCGACGACTACCTCACCGACGAGCTCGGCTGGCTCGATCTCAACAACCGCGTGGGAATGATGGATGCCGCCGGCCGCCGTATCGCGGCGTTCGGCGTCAGCGACGCCCACCGCGAGTGGGACAGGCTCGATGTGCTCCCCGGCCTGCTGTCGGAGCTGCGCACCCAAGAGTCCGCAGACTTCACGCTCGGTGTGACGCACGCCCCCTACCGGCGCGTGCTCGACGACTTCGTCGACCTCGGCGCCGACGCCGTCTTCGGCGGTCACACGCACGGCGGTCAGGTGCGCATCCCCGGCTTCGGCGCTCTCGTCGCCAACTGCGACATCCCGCTCAGGCAGGCGCGCGGACTCAGCTCGTGGACGCACCGTGGGCGCACGGTGCCCCTGAACGTCAGCGCCGGTCTCGGCCACTCGATCTACGCACCCGTGCGCTTCGCGTGCCGGCCCGAGGCGTCGCTTCTGACGCTCGTGCCGCAGGCGTAGCGCTCGACTCCTCCCCAGGCGCGACCGCGCGCGCTCGGTCCACAGATCGAGTCGGCGGCGGTCCGCGACACCGGCGCGTCCGGCAGTCTCGCAACGTGCCGAGAACAGATCCTCCGTCCTTCCTCCTGACACCGCGTCGCCCCTCCCGCATCGTGCGCTTGCGGCGATGGCGCACCCTCCCGCTACCCGCCTACGTCCTCGTCGTGGCCGTCCTTGCGGTGCTGCTCGTCATGGACATCGCGGCGCCGTCGCGCGCCGACGCCGCCGAGCGCGGAACCGGATTCGGCACATGGGCACCGATCTCGGCCTACGGATGGCATGGCTCGATGCTCATCGACGGCGTGCACACGTACTGCATCACGCCCGGTGCGCCCGCTCCCACCGGGCCGAGCACCGACCACGGCATCAGCGGATCGGCCGCCGGGCTGTCGCCGCAGCAACTTGCCGGGATCAACCTCCTGGTGTCGACCTACGGGCAGACCGACGACCCCGTGCAGGCCGCCGCGGTGGCGTGGGCGGTCAAGGCGATCGCGAACCGCGAGGAGACACTCCACGCGTTCGGGTACCGGGGTGAGTCCCTCGCGGGAGCCATCCACTGGACGTTCTCGGCGCTCGCGCCGCAGCACGACCGGGCCGTGCAAGAGCGCGCGGTCGCCTACTACGACGAGGCCGTCCGCGCGGCGCAGAATGCGGTCAACGTAAGCGGGAGTCTGGCGTTCTCGACCGACCCCGCCGACCACCGGGCCGGCACGGTGCGCGTCGACGCCACGAGCGCCGCGACCGGGACCGTGACGCTGGTGAACGCCGTCTTCGCCATGACGGGTTCAGCCACGCTGGACGGCGCTACTGCGGGCACCACGTACGCCATCAGCACGGTCCAGCCCGAGCCGGGCCGGGCGTACACCGTCAGCGGCACGGGACGCTTGACCGCCGGCCTTCCCGCCGCAGTCCGCCACTACACGACGCCTGGCGGCCAGGAGACCGCCGGTCCCGCCGCCGCAGTGCCGTTCGACATCGCGGGAGCAGACGCCGCCCCGCGCGTTCCCCCTTTCTCGCCGTCCATCTCGACGCAGGTGCTGGCACGGGAGACGGCTGCGGGCCCGTACGTCGACGAGGTCACGTTCGCCGCAGAGGACGGATCGTGGCCGCGCGCCGAGGACGGCTCATATCTGCCCGTGACCGCCCACGCGGTCGTCTACCGCACCGATGCCGAGCCGCTGACAGGGTCGGAGGTTCCCGAAGGCGCGACCGTCGCGGGAACCCTTCAGGTCACGACCGATCCCGTGCTCGGTCCGACGGCGGCGTACACCGTCGCGTCACCGTGGGAGATGACGGTGCCCGGCTTCTACACAGCGGTGTGGAGCGTGAGCGGTGCCGACCAGGTCACCGCGGTAGGCGCCCACACCGGACCCGACTTCGTGTGGACCGAACGTTTCGGGGAACCGTCGCAGGTCGCCGTCGTCGCACCGCCCGCCGTGGAGCCCACGCCCGCCCCGACGCCGGATGTGACGACGCCTGGCCGCGCCGCTACTGACGTCGCCCCGAGTCCGCGGTCGGCCGCCCTCGCCGCGACCGGACTCGATATCGCTGCCGTTCGCACGCCCCTGGCGGTCGCCATCGCCCTTGTCAGCATCGGCGTCGCGATCGTCGCGTCACGACGGCCCCGGTTCGGAGCACGGCTCACGATCAGGTAGACTCATGGGGTTGTCGACGGGGTGTGGCGCAGCTTGGTAGCGCGCTTCGTTCGGGACGAAGAGGCCGCAGGTTCAAATCCTGTCACCCCGACAGCGAAGAGGCTCCGCCGTGAGGCGGAGCCTCTGGCATGAAAGGACGGACACCGTGACGGACAGCATCCCGCCCCTTCTCGTCGCCTTCGACCTCGACGACACCCTCGCGCCCTCCAAGAGCCAGATCGACGATCGCATCGGCGGACTGCTGATCGCTCTCGCCGAGCGCGTCGAGGTCGCGATCATCTCGGGCGGCCAGCTCGGCCAGTTCACGACGCAGGTCGTCGACCGGCTCCCGGAGGCGTCCGCTGCCGTGCTCGCGCGGCTGCACCTGCTGCCGACCTGCGGCACCCAGTACTACCGTCTGACCGAGGACGGGGTCGTCACGGTCTACAAGCGCTCGCTCACCGACGACCAGAAGTCACGGGCACTCGCCGCCGTCGAGGGTGAGGCGCGCCGCCTCGGGCTCTGGGAATCCGAGACGTGGGGCGACATCCTCGAGGACCGCGGCTCGCAGATCACCTTCTCGGCGCTCGGCCAGCAGGCTCCGGTCGCCGCGAAGACCGCGTGGGACCCGACCGGTGAGAAGAAGAACGCACTGCGCGCCGCGGTGGCTGCGCTGCTGCCCGATCTCGAGGTGCGCTCGGGCGGATCGACGTCTGTCGACATCACCGAGCAGGGCATCGACAAGGCCTACGGCATGCGTCAGCTCGCCGAGCAGACCGGCATCGCCCTCGACGACATGCTGTTCGTCGGCGACCGCCTCGACCCGGACGGCAACGACTACCCCGTCCTCGCCATGGGCGTGCGCTGCCACGCGGTCGAGGGCTGGGAAGACACCGCCGACTACCTCGAGCAGCTCATCCCGACGCTTCCCGTCCGCGTCTGACGCGTTCCGTCGCGGACCTTCCGCGAGCAGCCCCGCGCCTCGTGCGTGCGCCGAGGTGCGTTTCGCCTCGGTCGTTCCTCGCTCGCTCGCGACCGGGACCCCCGAGCACGCTCATCCGCTCGACGGCCGAGTCCGCAGACCCGGCCGTCGAGCGAGACGAGGCTCGGGTCAGCCCTGGGAGCCCGAGCCCGTGCCCTTCGACGCCGTCGTCTTCGCGGGACGGGATGCCGCGGCATCCGTCTTCCCGTTCGCCGTCGTCCTCGGAGCCCGCGCCGTCGCACCGGACGCGACGCGCACGCGCGGTGCGCCGCCGCCGACGGCCTCGGCCGGCGCTCCCGCGAGGGGCAGCAGGCGCGTGAGCTGCGTGACATGGCGCGGCTCCAGCTCGGCGATCGTGGAGACACCCAGCAGCTTCATGGTCCGTTCGATCTCGCTGCGGAGGATCGCGATCGTGCGGTCCACGCCCTGGCGCCCGCCCGCCATGAGGCCGTAGAGGTACGCGCGGCCGATGAGGGTGAACTTCGCACCGAGCGCGATCGAGGCCACGATGTCGGCGCCGTTCATGATGCCGGTGTCGACCATGACGGTCGCGTCCTTGCCGACCTCGCGCACCACCTCGGGCAACAGGCGGAAGGGGATCGGCGCCCGGTCGAGCTGGCGTCCACCGTGGTTGGACAGGATGATGCCGTCGACACCGGCATCGATGAGCCGCTTCGAGTCCGCCACGTTCTGCACGCCCTTGACCACGATCTTGCCCGGCCAGATGTCGCGGATGATCGCGAGGTCGTCGTAGCTGATCGTCGGGTCCATCGCGGCGTCGAGCAGCTCGCCGACCGTGCCGCCGGTGGTCGACAGCGACGCGAACTCGAGCTTCGGCGTGGTGAGGAAGTCGTACCACCACCACGGCCGCGGGATGGCGTTGATGATCGTGCCCAGGGTGAGCTGCGGCGGGATCGAGAAGCCGTTCCGCTTGTCGCGCAGGCGTGCGCCGGCGACCGGGGTGTCGACGGTGAACTGCAGGGTGTCGAAGCCGGCAGCGGCGGCTCGGCGGGCGAGTCCGTACGAGATCTCACGGTCGCGCATGACGTACAGCTGGAACCAGTTGCGTCCGTGCGGGTTGGCCTTCTTCACGTCCTCGATCGAGGTGGTGCCGAGCGTCGAGAGTGTGAACGGGATGCCGGCGGCACCGGCCGCACCCGCGCCGGCGGTCTCGCCCTCGGTCTGCATGAGGCGGGTGAAGCCGGTCGGCGCGATGCCGAAGGGCAGAGCCGAAGGTCCACCGAGGATCTCGGTGGACATGTCGACGTGCTCGGCCGGGCGCAGGATGTCGGGGTGGAACTCGACGTCCTCGAACGCCTGGCGCGCACGGGCGAGCGAGAATTCGCCCTCGGCGGCGCCGTCGGTGTAGTCGAAGGCCGCCTTGGGCGTGCGGCGCTTCGCGATCGTCCGCAGGTCGTGGATCGTGAGCGCCGCCTCGAGCCGGCGCTTGCGCCCGTCGAGTTCGGGCTTCTTGAACTGCATGAGCTCGAGCAGCTCAGCAGGCTTGGGGAGCTGGCGCTGGACCATGGGAGTTGCCTTTCAGGAGGTCGGACCCGTCGCAGCGGATCCGGGGACGGAGTCGGCGGCGGCGGCGCGCGCGAGGCCCGCCGAGGCGTAGTAGCCGACGATGTGGTCGTGGACGAGGGTGCGCGCACGGGCGGCATCGCCCGCGTCGACGGCATCGAGGATCGCGTGGTGCTCGTGGCGGAGGCGAGCGGCCGCGGCATCCCATTCCGCGATGCCGGCGGCCCCCGCCTGCACGTACGATTCGATCGCCGTGCGAAGGCCCGCCATCATGGCGGCGATGACGAGGTTGCCCGACGCCTCGGCGAGGGCGAGGTGCAGCTGCGCGTCGAGTGCGAGGAACTCCGGCGCCGTGAGGTCGACGGCATCCATCGCGTCGAGCACGTCGCGGGCGCGCGACGTCGAGAGCGCCGGGTCGGTCGCGACCGCGTCGACGACGGCCGATTCGAGCACGAGCCGCGTGGCGACGACGTCGTCGAAGGGGAACCCCTGCGCGGCGACCTGCAGTCGCAGCAGGGCCGACATGCCGCCCTCGGGTGTCGCGATGATGATCGCGCCCGACGTCGGCCCCGAGCCGGTGCCGGTGCGGATGAGGCCCATCACTTCGAGCACGCGCAGCGCCTCACGGACGCTGGAGCGACCGACCCCGAGTGTGGCGGCGAGTTCGCGCTCGGGTGCGAGCCGGTCGCCCGGGCGAAGCGTGCCGTCGAGCAGGTCGGTCTCGATCTTCTCGAGCACGACACGCCAGGCGCGGGCCGGTGCGATCGCCGGCGAAGTCGGGGTCCCTGCCACGGATCTCCTCGTCGATGTCGGATCCGCCTGCCCTCCTCGATGAAGAGCTCGGTGTGGTCAGACCACGATAACGTGTGGTCGGACCACAGACAACCCGTATGACGCGGGGTGTCGCCAGAGGGCGATACTCTGACCCCATGGATCCCCTCCCCCTCGTCCTCATCGTCGCGGGCGTCGCGGCCGCGTTCTGCTGGATCACCTCGCTCGTCACGAACGAGACGTCGTGGATCGACCGGATCTGGTCGATCGTCCCGGTGATCTACGTGTGGATCTTCGCCGGCGCCGCCCTCGCCGCCGGAGCCGACGCCACGAGGCTGGTCGTGATGGCCGTGCTGGTGACCGCCTGGGGCGTGCGGCTCACCTTCAACTTCGCGCGCAAGGGCGGCTACACCGGCATGGAGGACTACCGCTGGGCGGTCCTGCGCGGGCGCATGAAGCGGTGGCAGTTCCAGGTGTTCAACCTGCTCTTCATCGTCGGGTTCCAGAGCGCCCTGCTCGTGCTCATCACACTGCCGGCATTCATCGCCTGGCAGCACCCGGTGCCCTTCAACGGGTGGGATGCCGCATTCGCACTGGTCTTCGCGGCGTTCCTCGTAGGCGAGACCATGGCCGACCAGCAGCAGTGGGCGTTCCACCAGGCGAAGAAGCGCGCCGGGGGCACGCTCGAGCCCGGGTTCCTGACGACGGGACTGTTCGCGTACAGCCGCCACCCCAACTTCTTCTTCGAGCAGGCGCAGTGGTGGGCGTTCTACGCGCTCGGCGCGGTGGCTCTCGTCACCGACGGCGGCAGCTGGCTCAACTGGACCATCGCCGGGCCGGCGCTGCTCACGGTCCTGTTCATCGGCTCGACCGTCTTCACCGAGTCGATCTCGGCGGCGAAGTACCCCGCCTATCGGGACTACCAGCGCACGACCTCGATGCTGGTGCCACTCCCCCGTCGCCGCGGACGCGCACCCGAGACCGCCTGAGCGCCCGCCCGGGAGTCACTCCAGGCGCCCACCCGAGGCGCGCAGGTAGTCTTCGGCGCACAGCGATTCGTATGTGATGCGGTCCGCGGTGAGCTCGTCGATGGCGACCTGGTCACCGTCGAAGACGAACCGGCCGCCGACGAGGCGGGCGTTGAAGAGAGCCTTACGGCCGCATCGGCAGATCGTCTTGAGCTCTTCGAGGCTGTGGGCCAGCTCCAGCAACCGGGCCGAGCCGGGGAACGCCTGCGTCTGGAAGTCGGTGCGGATGCCGTAGGCCAGCACGGGCACGCCGTCGAACACCACGATGCGCAGCAGGTCATCCACCTGTTCGCGGGTGAGGAACTGCGCCTCGTCGATGAGGAAGCAGGCGACGTCGACCTCGTGCTCCTCGGATTCCGGGACCAGCGTGGCCGCGGCATCCGCCCTCACACGCGCGCGGTGCTCGGCGAAGAGCGCGCGGATGTCGTCGTCGGGGCCGACGAGGAAGTCGACCGTGCGCTTGACGCCGAGGCGGCTGTCGATCTGGTCAGCGCCCTTGGTGTCGATCAGAGGTTTGGCGAGCAGCACGTGCTGCCCGCGCTCCTCGTAGTTGTACGCGGCCTGGAGGAGCGACGTCGACTTGCCGGAGTTCATCGCCCCATAGCGGAAGTAGAGCTTGGCCACGGATCGAGCGTAGTCGGTGGCGGCATCAGCGCCCGCCGAAGCGGCGCCCGCGACGCGCGCACGGGGTGTCCCGCTCTATGGGGCGAGGGCTCCGCGCTCCCACGACTCGATCGCCCCAGGCCGCTCCACGAAGCTCGGCGCCGGAGTGGCGATCTCGGGCACCCGGGGCAGCCAGGCCGGGTCTCGGACCGCCACCTTGGCGCGCAGGTGCGCGAGCTCGAAGCCCAGCTGCCCGGAGGTCACGGGGATACCGGGGCCGGCGGCGTCCGGTCGGAGAATGCGGGAGCCGTCGAACGAGTAGCCGCGAGCCGTCGCCTCCGCACGCAGGGCGCCCAGGTAATGACCGATCGCATCGAGCGGCTCGGCGACCGCTCGGAACCGCACGAGCTGAGGGTGCTGCGTGTAGCCGCGCGTGGTGCCCGTGAGCACACGCTGAGCCAGCAGGCCCTCACGCCAGCAGGCGACGAGGGCCATCCGGTCGAGGCTCGACGGATGCAGCGACCACAGCCTCATGGCGCACTACGCGGTGAGGGCGAGCGCCTCCGCGGTCTCGCCGAGCAGCTCCTGCGCGACCTCGGGCCGAGCGTTGAGGGTGTCGCCGTAGGTCGGGATCAGCTCGCGCAGACGCGGCTCCCAGGCGTCGATGCGGTCGGGGAAGCAGGTCTTCAGCAGACCGAGCATGATCGACACCGCGGTCGACGCACCCGGCGACGCACCCAGCAGGCCGGCGATGGTGCCGTCGGCGCCGGTGACGACCTCGGTGCCGAACTGCAGCACGCCGCCCTTGTCCGGGTCCTTCTTCATCACCTGCGCGCGCTGGCCGGCCTGGATGATCTCCCAGTCCTCGTCCTTCGCGGTCGGCATGAAGACGCGGAGGCTGTCGACCTTCTTCGCGTGGTTCTTCAGCAGCTCACCGACGAGATAGGTGATGAGGCTCGGGTTGTCCCACGCCACCTTGAGCATCGGACCCAGGTTGCCGGGCCGCACCTGGCCGACGATGTCGAACCACGAGCCGGTCTTGAGGAATTTCGGGCTGAACGTCGCGAACGGACCGAAGAGCAGGGACGCCTCACCATCGACGACGCGGGTGTCGAGATGCGGCACCGACATCGGCGGGGCGCCCACCGACGCCTGCGAGTACACCTTGGCCTTGTGCTGGGCCACCACCGCGGGGTTCGAGGTCTTCAGGAACTGCCCGCCGATCGGGAACACTCCGTAGCCCGCGATCTCGGGGATGCCGGACCGCTGCAGCAGCTTCAGGGCCCAGCCACCGGCGCCCACGAAGACGAACTTCGCGCGGATCTCGCCGGGCGTGCGACCGACGGTGCGACGGTACTTCACGCGCCAGGTGCCGTCGGGCAGGCGCTTCAGACGACGGACCTCGGTGTTGAGTCGCACGTCGGCGCCGTTCTCGGCGAGCCGGTCGATGAGCTGGTGGGTCAGTGCACCGAAGTCGACGTCGGTGCCCGCCGGCATCCGGGTGGCGGCGAACGGCTCACCCTTGCGCCGCTTCTGCATGAGCAGCGGCGCCCATTGGTTGATGACGCGGGAGTCCTCGCTGTACTCGATGCCGGCGAACAACGGCTCGTCCTTCAGCGCCTCGTAGCGCTTCTTGAGGTAGGCGACGTCCTTCTCGCCGCGCACGAAGGTCATGTGCGGGGTGGAGTTGATGAACGTCGACGGGGCGTCGAGCACGCCGGCCTCGACGAGCGACGACCACAGCTGACGGCTCTGCTGGAACTGCTCGTTGATCGAGATCGCCTTGGCGGGGTCGACCGTGCCGTCCTTGCCCTCGGGCATGTAGTTCAGCTCGCAGAGCGCGGCGTGGCCGGTGCCGGCGTTGTTCCAGGGGTTCGAGCTCTCCTGCGCGACATCGCTCAGCCGTTCGAAGACGGCGATCTTGAGGTCGGGCTGCAGCTGCTGCAGCAGCGTGCCGAGCGTCGCACTCATGATGCCGCCGCCGATCAGCAGAACATCGACCGTCCCCGTGGGGAGATCGCTGTCGTCAGGGCTGGGCAGGGCGTCGGAGGGCGTTTCGGTCACCAGATGATTCTAGTTCCGCCGGAAAGCACCCCCGACCGGGCGCCGGCTCCTCCCCCGAAAGTCCTTCGGTTCTTGCTGAAACGACAAGGGAGCGGATGCCGCGGCCGCGGCATCCGCTCCCCCTCACGTCGTCGAAGCGAAGGTCAGGCGCTGACACCCAGGTTGGCCGCGACGAGCTCCGCGATCTGCACCGCGTTGAGCGCCGCGCCCTTGCGCAGGTTGTCGTTCGAGATGAACAGCACGAGGCCCTTGCCGTCGGGCGCGGACTGGTCGGCGCGGATGCGACCGACGTACGCAGGGTCGGTGCCGGCCGCCTGGAGGGGCGTCGGCACCTCCTCGAGCTTCACGCCGGGAGCTCTCGAGAGCACCTCGCGCGCGCGCTCGGGCGTGATGTCGCGGGCGAACTCCACGTTGATGCTGAGCGAGTGACCGGTGAAGACCGGCACGCGCACGCAGGTGCCGGCGACGCGGAGGTCGGGCAGCTCGAGGATCTTCCGGCTCTCGTTGCGCAGCTTCTTCTCCTCGTCGGTCTCGTTGAGACCGTCGTCGACGAGGTTGCCGGCGAACGGGATGACGTCGAAGGCGATCGGCGCGATGTACTTCTCGGGCTGGGGGAAGTCCAGCGCCGAGCCGTCGCGGGCGAGCCGCTCGACGTCGCCCTGCGCCAGCACACCCTCGACCTGGCCGAGCAGCTCCTGAACTCCGGCGAGGCCCGAGCCGCTGACGGCCTGATAGGTGCTGACGATGAGCCGCTCGAGACCGGCTTCGTTGTCGAGCACCTTCAGCGCCGGCATCGCGGCCATGGTGGTGCAGTTGGGGTTCGCGATGATGCCCTTGCGCGCCTCGGCGATCGCGTGCGGGTTGACCTCGCTCACGACGAGCGGCACGTCGGGGTCCATGCGCCACGCGCTGGAGTTGTCGATCACGACGGCGCCCGCCTCGGCGAAGCGCGGCGCGTGCGCACGGCTGCCGGTGGCACCGGCCGAGAAGAGGGCGATGTCGATGCCGCCGAGCTCGGCGGTGGCGACATCCTCCACGGTCACGGCCCGGCCCTGGAAGACGATGTCGGATCCGGCCGAACGTGCGGTCGCGAAGGCGCGGATCTCACGCACCGGGAACCCGCGCTCCTCGAGAATGTCGATCATCGCGCCGCCGACCTGGCCGGTGGCGCCGACGATGGCGACGGAGAGTCCTGAATCGGAGATGCGGGTCATGGTGTTCCTCAGCGTGGGCACAAGCGTGGAGCGGACGCGCGGGCACCGTCGGACGCGCGGGGTTGCCCGATTCTACCGCCCTGCCGAAGCGGCGGCGCCCGCCGTTACGACCTCTCCGGGGCTCCCGTTCCTGCGGAGCGCAGCGGACGGAGTCGGTATCAGCGGCCGGTGCCGGCGTAGACGGTGGCTTCGATGTCGCCGTCCAGGCCGTATGCGGTGTGGACGACGCGCGCGGCCTCGGCGAGGTCGTCGCCGCGCACCACGACCGAGATGCGGATCTCGGAGGTCGAGATCATCTCGATGTTGATGCCCGCGACGCTGAGCGCCTCGAACAGCGTTGCCGAGACACCCGAGTGCGTGCGCATGCCGGCGCCGACGACCGAGAGCTTGCCGATCTGGTCGTCGTGGACGAGGTTCTCGAAGCCGATGTCGGACTGGTCGCCGGCGAGAGCCTTCAACGCCGTCGCGGCATCGGTCTTGGGGAGTGTGAACGAGATGTCGGTGCGGCCGGTCGCGGCGGCCGACACGTTCTGGACGATCATGTCGACGTTTGCACCGGATTTCGCGATGACCTTGAAGATCTCGGCCGCCTTGCCCGGCACGTCGGGCACGCCGATGACGGTGATCTTGGCCTGGCCCAGGTCGGTGGCGACCCCGGCGACGATCGGCTCTTCCATCTCTTCTCCCTTTTCGCCCTCGGGGACGCTCATCCCCGGGCCGAGCACATAGGTCCCCACGCCCGAGCTGAACGTGGAGCGGGCGTGGATCAGCACGCGGTGGCGACGCGCGTATTCGACGGCGCGGATGTACAGCACCTTCGCGCCGTTGGCGGCGAGCTCGAGCATCTCCTCCGCCGACACGACGTTCAGCTTCTTCGCCTTCGGCACGACGCGCGGGTCGGCGGTGAAGATGCCGTCGACGTCGCTGTAGATCTCGCAGACGTCGGCCTCGAGCGCCGCCGCCAGCGCGACGGCGGTGGTGTCGGAGCCGCCGCGGCCGAGCGTGGTGATGTCGCGGGTGTCGCGGTTGAACCCCTGGAAGCCGGCGACGATGACGATCGCGCCCTCGTCGAGGGCCTCGCGCAGGCGGATCGGCGTGACATCGACGATGCGCGCGGAGCCGTGATCGGCGGTCGTGATCATGCCGGCCTGACTGCCGGTGAACGAGCGGGCCTCGAAGCCCATCGAGTGGATGGCCATGGCGAGCAGCGCCATCGAGATGCGCTCACCGCTCGAGAGCAGCATGTCGAGCTCGCGCGGTGCGGGGATCGGCGCGACCTGTCCCGCCAGATCGAGCAGCTCGTCCGTGGTGTCGCCCATCGCGCTCACCGCGACGACGACATCGTGCCCTGCCCGGCGCGTGTCGACGATGCGCTTCGCGACGCGTTTGATGCTCTCGGCATCCGCGACCGACGATCCGCCGTACTTCTGGACGATCAGCGCCACATCGAACTCCACGCGTATGTCAGGGGTGGGCGAGAACGGATGCCGCACCAGAGCTTCTGAACTTCACCCGACGCTCCATCTTACGGACGCTCCTATGCGCCACCGGCCATGTGTCTCGGCGCTAGCATCCGAGCATGGAGCAGATCGAGGCGTGGTCGGAGTTCAACGTCGCGATGGTCGGCGCGACCGCCGCTCTGGCCGGTCTCGTCATCGTCGCCTCGAGCGTCAACATCGCCGAGATCATCAAATCCAACACGCTGACGGCGCGCCTCGCCGCGGCGATTGCGGCGTTGGTGCTCGCGATCATCGTCACCGGAGTCGGTCTCGTTCCCGACCTCGGCATCCTCTGGTACGGCGTGGTGATCGGCGTCTCCACGCTGCCGGCCGCGATCTTCCAGGTGCACGCGACCCGTGTCATCGTGCGAGACCCGGATCCCGAGCACGTCGCGCGCATGCTCAAGGCCGCGCTGGGGTTCGCGCCGATCATCGCCTACGCGGCCGCGTCGATCGCGCTGCTCCTCGGGGAGCCGGTGGGCCTGACGATCGCCGCTGCGGGAACGCTGCTCGCCATCGTGTCGGCCATCGTCGTGTCGTGGGTCGCACTCGTCGAAGTGCTGCGCTGACGCGGTGGGGGATGCCGGCGGCGTCGGCAGCGGTCAGCGCGGACAGCACGCTCGAGGTGTACGAGGTGCCGGTAGAGGTCTGATCGAGGCCGCGACAGCGCGCCGGGCGATCCCTCGCGTTCCTCCGCGCGCCTGTCATAGCGTGCGCGCGGCGGATGTGAATCGTCCGCTCAGCCGGACGCGACCGGCGGAAGCTCGATCTCGGATTTGTCAGCTCGGAGGCGCCCACCTGTCGCAGCAAGCCAGCATCCCAGCACGACCAGCGGAAATCCGATCAGCAGGCCGACCGTCAACGGCTCGCCGAGGATGAGCGTGCCCAGCACGATCGCGACGACGGGGTTGACGTACGTGAACAGCGGCGCGCGCACCGGACCCACGCGTGCGATCAGCGCGAAGAAGGTGATGAACGCCACCGCCGTGCACAGGACGGCCAGTGCGATGAGCGACAGCGTGCCCTCGAGGGTCGGCACCTGGTGCTGCGTCAGAAACGCGATCGGCGTGTAGAAGATCCCGACCGCGAGGAGAGCGAGGGTGATGGAGCCGAGCGAGGGCACGTCGCGCAGCTTGGTCGCGATCACGAACGGCGCGATCGCGTAGAGGAGCGCGACCAGGAGGACCTCACCGACGGCGATGAGACCGCCCCCGCCTTCGACGGCGAGACCCGGCCCGGCGACGATCACGAACACGCCGACGAAACCGACGAAGAGTCCGATGCTGCGTGCCGGGCTGAGGACCGACCGGTCACCGCCGCCGAAGGCGATGAGGGCCGCGAAGAGCGGGACCGTCGCGACGAGCAGACCGGTGAGCCCCGACGGCAGCGTCTGCTCGGCATGGCCGAGGAGCAGGAAGGGCCCCGCCATCTCGATGGCGCCGAACAGCAGCACCCAGCCGATCTTCGCGAACGCGGGTCGCAGCGCCTTCTGCCGGATGGCGAACGGCAGGAGCAGCACGGCGCCGAGGAGAGTGCGGCCCGCCACCACCGCAGCCGGAGAGTACGACTCGACGGCGACGCTGATGAAGAGATAGGGAATGCCCCACAGCACGGCCATCGCGGCGAACAGCAGCCACGCGCGCGTGTCGTAGCGCTGCGAGGAGTTCATATGGTGTCTCTCCGTCAAGGGATCGTCGGTCGCGGCGCAGGTCGATGTGCAGGCCTCGGGACTCAGCATCCGGGATCAGGCACCGCGGCGCGAGGCGGCCGACCGCCAATCTACGGCGGAGTTCCGACATCCGTCGAGTCAGACCGAGCGTCGTCCCTCGAACGCCCGGCCCAGGGTGACCTCGTCGGCGTACTCGAGGTCGCCGCCGACGGGCAGGCCCGAGGCGAGGCGGGTGACCGAGATCTCGAGAGTGTGCAGCAGCCGGCTCAGGTAGGTCGCGGTCGCCTCGCCCTCGAGATTCGGGTTCGTGGCGAGGATGACCTCCTGCACGGTGCCGTCGGCGAGCCGCTGCATCAGCTGCGTGATCCGCAGGTCGTCCGGACCGATGCCGGCGATCGGGCTGATCGCGCCGCCGAGCACGTGATACAGCCCGCGGAACTCCCGCGTGCGCTCGATCGCGGCGACGTCTTTCGCGTCCTCGACGACGCAGACGAGGGTCTGGTTGCGGCGGGGGTCGCGGCAGATCGAGCAGCGCTCCTGCTCGGACACGTTGCCGCACACCTCGCAGAAGCGCACTCTCTCGCGCACGACACTGAGCAGCTCGGCGAGATGCGACACGTCGAAGTTGGGCGTCTGCAGGATGTGGAAGGCGATGCGCTGCGCCGACTTCGGGCCGATCCCGGGCAGGCGGCCGAATTCGTCGATGAGATCTTGGACGATGCCGTCGTACATGGGTTAGCTGAACCTCGTCGGGGGCTCGTAGGGCTCCTCGCGCACGAAAGTGGCACCGAGAACCTGGCGCACCACCGCCTCGCCGTAGCGCTGCACGCCGCCGTTGCGCGTCGTGACCACCGGGGTCAGCGGCGGCGCGACCGTCGGCGGCACCGGGACGTCGGCGACGGCATCCGGCTCGTCTTCGGGCTCGTCGTCGTCGGGCTCGATGGAGGGGACGACATCGGTGCGCGGGAGCACGTCGCCCTCGCGCGGGGGCGCCAGCGTCGCGACGCGCGCCATCGAGGTCGCTGCGTCTTCGGGCTCGTCGTCGACCGCGAACTGGCCGGGCGTCTCGGTCGGCAGCGCCGCCGGCCCCGGGTCGGGCGGCGGGGCGTCGTCGTCGGACGGGATCGCCGCGACGGCCCAGTCGGTCACGGGGGCGGCCGCAGCCGACATCGTCGAGGGAGTGCCGGATGCCGAGGCTCGGGGCGCGGGGGCCGATGCCGAGCCGCGCTGGGCGGGACCGGATGCCGACGCACGGGGTGCCGGCGAGGTCGACGGCCGCGCTGCG
>NZ_DATCVK010000231.1:0-9311 GCF_036566905.1 Microbacterium sp.
CGGCGGCAGCGGCGGCGGGTCCGCTCCCGCGGGCGGCGCCGCCGTCGGCGCCTGATTCGTCTTCTCCGGTCGCGGTGCCGTCATGCGGCACCGCGACCGCGCTATGGTGAGCGCAAGCGGCGCACGTGGCGCCGTCACCTCGCAGTCAAGAAAGGCGTATCGTGCATATCCTCGATGCCGTCACCACCGGATATGAGTACCAGGGCTTCTGGGGCTCCTTCTGGGACATCATCTGGTGGTTCCTCTGGATCTTCTTCTTCATGGCGTACCTGTTCGCGCTGTTCGCCGTCATCGGCGACCTGTTCCGCGACCACAAGCTGAACGGCTGGTGGAAGGCGGTCTGGATCATCTTCCTGATCTTCGTGCCGTTCCTGACGCTGCTCGTCTACCTCATCGCACGCGGCAACGGCATGGCCAAGCGCAGCGCGAAGCAGGCCTCCGAGCTGCAGAGCGCCCAGGACGCCTACATCAAGTCCGTCGCGGGCTCGGGCGGCGCCAGCGCTGCCGATGAGATCGCCAAGGCCAAGGGTCTGCTCGACGCGGGCACGATCACGCAGGCCGAGTACGACGCTCTGAAGGCCAAGGCGCTGAGCTGATCAGCCGGTCCTGATCAGCACCGGCCTGTCGGCCGAACCCTGATCACCTGAACCGCGGCACGCACCGCCAGGAAACGCCTCTGTCCGCCCTCACGGGTAGACAGGGGCGTTTCCGGTCGCCCGCTCGATGATGCGCGCGACCATGTCGTCGGTCGTGGTGTTCTCGCCCGGCTGGTTGGGTTTGCCCAGGCCGTGGTAGTCGCTCGAGCCGGTGACGATGAGGTCGCGCTCGCGGCAGAGGTCGCGCAGCGTGGTGAGGGCAGGATCCCGGTTCTCGCGGTGTCCGAGTTCGAAGCCGGCGAGGCCGGCGTCCAGCATCCGCTCCATCAGGCGCCCCGGCAGCAGACCCGCCCGCCCGGCGGGGTGGGCGATGACGGGCACTCCCCCGGCGCCGGCGACGAGCCGCACGGCGGTCACCGGGTCGGGTGCGTACAGCGCGACGTAGTAGTCGCCGCCCGGGTTGAGGATTCCGGCGAAGGCCTCGGCGCGGTCGCGCACGAGACCGCGGGCCACGAGTGCATCGGCGATGTGCGGCCGCCCGACGGTCGCCCCGTCGCTCGTCTGCTCGAGGATGTCGTCCCACACGAGGTCGTAGTCGCGAGAGATCCGGTCGGCCATGAGCCGGGCGCGATCCAGCCGCGACGAGCGGATGCGGGTGGTCTCGGCACGCAGCGCCGGCTCGTCGGGATCCGGCAGGTACGCCAGCACGTGGACGCTGCGCCATTCGTGGCGGGCCGAGAGCTCCATGCCGGCGATGAAGGTCATGCCGAGCGACGTCGCGGCGTCGGCGGCCTCCGCCCATCCCGAAGTCGTGTCGTGGTCGGTGAGGGCCGCCGTCCGCACCCCGTATCGATGCGCGGATGCCATCACCTCCGCCGGAGGCTGCGTGCCGTCGGAGTTCGCGGAGTGCAGATGCAGATCGCTCGGGCCTTCGAAGCGCTGTGCCCCCGCGTTCCGGGGCTCCGCGTGCCGCGTCGGCGACACGTGGAGCGGGCGTCGGGACGATCCGGGCATCCTCCGAGCGTAGCGCGGGCGCTAACCCGCGCCACGCCCGGTGCGCTGACGGATCTCCCAGCCTGCTCGCATAGAGTCGCGGTCGTGCTTCGCCTGCTCGGGATCCTCGTGACCGTGCTGTGCGCGATCGCCGCAGCGGTGCTCACGTTCCCCGGCTTCTTCCGTGTCGAGCGCATCTACCCGATCGCCCAGATCGTGTCGTTCCGCGGCGTCCTCGCACTCGCGTTCGCCGCGGTCGCGCTGCTCGCGCTGCTCCTCGCGATCGTGCGGCCGCTGCGACCGTTGGCCTTCTCGATCGCGCTCGTCGCCGGGGTCGCGACGGTCGCGAACGTGGCGGTGCTGTCGGCCCGCGGCGGCCTCGGCACCGACCCGCTGCCGGCCAAGACCGAGTCCAGCGTCCGGGTGATGACGTGGAACACGGCCGGCCCGGCGACGCCGCCCGAGACCATCGCGAAGATCGCCGTCGCGATGGATGCCGACATCGTGGCCCTGCCGGAGACCACCATCGAGACGGGTGAGAGCGTCGCGCTCGCGATGCGCGACCTCGGCCACCGGATGTGGGCCCACCACGCCTCGGATCCGTCCACGGAATGGGATGCCGGGTCCACGACGCTGCTGATCTCGCCCGACCTGGGCGACTACGCGGTCATCGAGTCCTCCCTCGACGGCACCAGCAACACCTCCACTGTGCCGAGCGCCGTCGCGATGCCCGTCTCGGGCGACGGCCCCATCGTGGTCGCCGTGCACGCAGTCGCCCCCCGGCCGAGCTACATGCAGAGCTGGCGCGACGACCTGCAGTGGCTGGCAGACCAGTGCGGCGACGGCAACGTGATCATGGCCGGCGACTTCAACGCGACCGTCGACCACATGACGGGTCTAGGGCTCGACGGGGCCACCCTCGGCCACTGCACCGACGCCGCCGTCGAGACCGGCAACGGCGCCCTGGGCACCTGGTCGGCCGATATGCCGGCCGTCCTCGGCACGCCCATCGACCACGTGATGGCCACCCCCCAGTGGCGTGCATCGGGGTCGCTGGTGCTGCGGTCGCTCGACGAGTCCGGGTCCGACCATCGCCCGCTGATCGTCCAGTACGAGCCGGCCGGCTGAACCTGTCTCGCACCCGCTCGCGCGTGCGAGACTGGGACGCATGAGCAGCGCAGCCAGCGAGCAGTCCACCGGCGCCACGAGCACCACGGAGACCGCCACACCGCCGTCGACCAGCACCAACCGGCGCCAGCCGTTCGGTCAGGGCTTCCTCGACACGATCTCCACCGGATGGGCGGAGCGCCCCGACACCGCACCCCCGGCGCGCCCGCAGGCGCCCTTCGCAGCGCGGCGTCGCGACGCGGTCTCGGCCGCGTTCCCCGGTAAGCGCCTGGTCATCCCGGCCGGTGAGCTGAAGCAGCGCAGCAACGACACCGACTACCCCTTCCGCGCGCACTCGGCGTTCTCGCACCTCACGGGGTGGGCGTCGGATTCCGAGCCCGGTGCCGTGCTGGTGTTCGAGCCGCGGTCCTCGGGCGGCCACGACGTCACGCTGTACTTCCGCGAGCGCGCCGACCGCACGACGAGCGAGTTCTACTCGGATGCCTCGATCGGCGAGTTCTGGATCGGTCCCCGGCCCGCGCTGGCCGGCGTCGCTGCCGATCTCGCCCTCGCGACCGCGCACATCGACGACTTCGAGTCCGGCGACGGCGATGTCGTCCTCGACGAGGACGACGACCTCACGCGGCTCGTGTCGGAGCTGCGGCTCGTCAAGGACGCGTACGAGATCGGACAGATGGAGCTCGCCGTGCAGGTGACCGCCTCGGGCTTCGACGACATCGTCGCGAACCTGCCCGCCATCGTCGAGCACCCCCGCGGCGAGCGCGTCGTGGAGGGCGTGTTCCATCAGCGGGCCCGCAGCGACGGCAACGCGGTCGGCTACGACACGATCGCGGCATCCGGTCCCCACGCGTGCTACCTCCACTGGACGCGCAACGACGGCGCCGTGGTGCCGGGCGATCTCATCCTGATCGACGCCGGCGTCGAGGTCGACAGCCTGTACACCGCCGACATCACGCGCACGCTTCCGGTGAGCGGCCGCTTCACCGATGTGCAGCGCAAGGTCTACGAGACGGTGCGCGAAGCGGCGGACGCCGCCTTCGCCGCGGCCCGCCCGGGTGTGAAGTTCCGCTCCGTGCACGAAGCAGCCATGCAGGTCATCGCGGCACGGGTCGCCGAATGGGGCCTGCTGCCGGTGACTGCCGAGGAAGCGCTGGATGCCGACAGCGGCGGCCACCACCGCCGCTACATGGTGCACGGCACCAGCCACCACCTGGGCATCGACGTGCACGACTGCGCACAGGCCCGCCGTGACATGTACTACGACGGCGTCCTCGAGGCGGGTATGGTCTTCACGATCGAACCGGGGCTCTACTTCCAGATCGACGATCTCACCGTTCCCGAGGAGTACCGGGGCATCGGCGTGCGCATCGAGGACGACATCCTGATGACCGCCGACGGCCCCGTCAACCTGTCGTCCGCCATCCCGCGGACCGCGGACGAGGTCGAGGCCTGGATCGCGGCCGGCGGGCGCTGAGCCCGTGGCCTACACCGCTCCGGCGTCGTTCACGACGCGCCCGACACTGACCGGGACGTTCGGCATGTCGGCGTCCACCCACTGGCTTGCGACGGCCACGGCCCAGGCGGTGCTGGAGCGCGGTGGCAACGCCTTCGACGCGTCGGTCGCCGCGGCCTTCGTGCTCCACGTGGTCGAACCGCACCTCAACGGCCCCGGCGGCGACCTCGTCGCGATCTTCCAGCAGGCGGACGCCACCACCCCGACGGTGCTCATGGGCCAGGGGCCCGCGCCCGCGGGTGCGACGATCGCGCACTACCGCGATGAGGGTCTCGACCTCGTACCCGGTGCCGGCGGCCTCGCCGCGGCGGTGCCCGGGGCGGTCGACGCCTGGCTGCTGCTGCTGCGCGACCACGGGACGTGGGAGCTCACCGACGTCCTCGCCTACGCGATCGGCTACGCCCGCGACGGGCACCCGCTGGTGGCGGGCGCCGCCGCGACCATCGCGCGGGTGGCCGAGCTGTTCCGGGATGACTGGCCCACGTCGGCCGAGTTGTGGATGCCGGACGGAGAACCTCCCGCCGCCGGGCGGGTCATGCGCAATCCGGCGTACGCCGCCGTCCTCGACGGGCTGGTGCACGCGTCGTGCACCGTGCGCGACGACGGTCCGGTGGGGCGCGCCGCCCGCATCGACGCCGCACGCCGGGAGTGGAAGACCGGGATCGTGGCGCACGAGGCGTCGGCTTTCCTCGCGCAGCCGCATCGGCACTCGGGCGGCGGCGCCCACGCGGGCGTCATCACAGCCGACGACTTCGCCGGCTTCGACGCGCGCTACGAACCGGCCGTGACGCGGGAGTTCCGCGGGCACACGATCGCGAAGGCGGGCGCCTGGACGCAGGGGCCGGCGCTGCTGCAGACGCTCGGTCTGCTCGAGCCTCTCGCCGACGACCTCCTCGATCCGTCGCAGGAGGCCGGCGCGCACACGATCCTCGAGGCGCAGAAGCTCGCCTACGCCGACCGCGACGGCTGGTTCGGCGATGACGACGTCGACCTCGACGTGCTGCTGTCCGCCGACTATCTCGACGCGCGACGCGCCCTGATCACCGAGACCGCCTCGGCGGAGTTCCGGCCCGGCTCGCTGCCGGGGCGCACGGCGTTCCGCCCACCGCTGCGCACGACCTACGACGCGCCGGCGCTCGGCACCGGGGAGCCGACCGTGGCGCCTGCTGAGCCGAGGGTGTCGTCGTCCGGTGAGACGCGCGGCGACACGTGTCATCTCGACGTCATCGACCGCTGGGGCAATATCGTCTCGGCGACCCCGTCGGGCGGCTGGCTGCAGTCGTCGCCGACGATTCCGGCGCTGGGGTTCTGCCTGGGCACGCGCCTGCAGATGACCTGGCTCGAGCCCGGGCATCCGTCCTCGCTCGTGCCGGGACGGCGTCCTCGCACCACGCTCACGCCGACGCTCGTCCTGCGCGGCGGTGTGCCGGAGTTCGCAATCGGCTCCCCCGGCGGTGACCAGCAGGACCAGTGGCAGCTGCTGGCGCTCCTGCGGATCATCGTCGGCGGCTACTCGCCGCAGCAGGCGATCGACGCCCCCGCGCTGCACACGACCTCGCTGCCCGAGTCGTTCTGGCCGCGCACGTGGACGCCCGCCGGCGCCGTCGTCGAGAACCGCCTGGGCGACGCCCTGATCGAAGGCCTCGAGCGCCGGGGACACGTCGTGACGCGCGCCGGCGACTGGGCGCTCGGCCGGGTGTCGGCCGTGGGACGGGATGCCGCCGCCGGCGTCGTCTGGGGCGCCGCCAATCCTCGCGGCATGCAGGGGTACGCCGCCGGTCGATAGGTCCTGCGCCGGCGTTTCGCCGCCACGCCGGTCTCGTCAGGCGGCGGCTCGCACCTGCGGGCCGACGTAGCGCGCCGACGGCCGGATGATCTTCGGGTCCCGCGCCTGCTCGAGGACGTGCGCGGTCCATCCGATGGTGCGGGCGACCGCGAAGGTCGGCGTGAACATCGATCGCGGCAGCCCGCATCGCTCCATGACCAGCGCCGCCCAGAACTCCACGTTCGCATGCAGGTCGCGGCCGGGCTTGGCCTCCGCGAGCAGCCGTTCGGCCGTCTCCTGGAATCGCACCGCCAGCTCGACGCGCGGACCGCCGGTCCGCAGCGCGACGCGCTTCATCAGCTCGGCCCGCGGATCCGCCGTCCGGTACACGGCATGACCGAATCCCATCAGGCGCCTCCCGGCCGCGAGTTCGCCGCGGATCCACGGCTCGATGCGGTCGGGGCTCCTCACGGCGTCCAGCCCGTCGAGCGCACGCGACGGCGCCCCGCCGTGCAGCGGTCCGGTCAGGGCGCCGAGGGCGCCGACCAGACACGCCGCCGCATCCGCTCCCGTCGAGGCGATGACCCGCGCGGTGAACGTCGACGCGTTGAAGCCGTGGTCCATGACGGCGATGAGATAGGCGGTGAGCGCGCGCTCGGTCTCCTCGTCGGGCTCGGCGCCGGTCACCTGGTGCAGGTAGTTCGCGACGATGCCCCGGCCGTCGAGCGCCGGCAGCGCCGCCTCCCCGCGGCCCCGACGCCAGAGCGCCCCGACGAGCACGGGCGTCGACGCGCCGAACGCGATCGCGTCGTCGAGGCGCTGGTCCTCGTCGAGGTCGTAGAGCGGACGGATGCCGCGCCGCGTGCCGAGCAGCGGCCAGGCCGCAGCGAGGCCGGCGAGCACCTCGGGCGTCGCCGATGCGACCGCGTCGACCACGGCGTCGATGTCATCACTGCGGCTCGCCGCGGCGGCGACCCGGGCGGTGAAGGCGGCGCGGGACGCGCCTGTCGCCGTCTCGCCCGTCACGAGCAGCTGCCACGCGTCCTCGAACGTCGCCGAGGCCGCCAGCTCGATCGCCGAGCGGTCCCGGTACTGGTAGAAGCCCTCGGCGCCGCGGACATCGCTCACGGTCGTCTCGGCCACGACGACGCCGGCGAGACCTCGCGGGACGTCCCTCGTGGCGGACTGTGTCATCGTGCTCATGTCGGCTCCTTGTCGTTCCCGGCCGTCCGTCCGGGTGTCGGGCGGGCGATTGCCGCTACAGTCAGTGTCGGAACTTGATCATGCTTTCGTCAATCTTGATCGGATCAATATCATGAGCGATCTCCCCCGCCTCACCGCTGTGGAGGCGGCCGCACGACTGGGCGTCAAACCGGAGTCGCTATACGCCTACGTGTCACGGGGACTCCTCTCGCGCGAGCGGGATGCCGCCGGCTCGTCGTTCGATCCGCTCGAGGTCGAGGCGTTCGCGCGACGGCGCCGCCGTTCGCCCGGCGCCGCGCCGGGAGCCGCTGCTCCGGGGACTCCACTCATGGTGCTCGACACGAGCCTCGCCCACATCGACGACGACGAACTGCACTACCGGGAGCGGTCGGCCGCGCGCCTCGCACGCGAGCAGTCGTTCGAAGAGGTCGTGACCTGGCTCTGGGATGTGCCGTCGCTGCGGGGTCCATCGGACGACGACCTCGCCGTGGCGCGCCGGACGATCGCGGCCCTGGGTGAGACCGCCTCGTCGCTGGATCGCGTGCTGGTCGCCGTCACGGCACTGGGCGCCACCGATCCCCTGCGCGACGACCCGGACCCGTCACAGCTCATCCGCGTCGGTGCGCGACTGCTCACCGGCCTTCCCGCGTCTCTCACGCCGAAGGGTGACGCCGACGCGATCGCTCCCACGCTGTGGCGTGCGCTGGCCAGGTCCGACGATGCGCACGGACCGCGCCTGCTCGACGCCGCGCTCGTCCTCGTGATCGACCACGACCTCGCCGTCTCGACGCTCGCCGCGCGCATCGCCGCCTCGGCACGGGCCTCCGGCTATGCCGTCGTCACGGCCGCACTGGGCGCGTTCGACGCGCCCTTGCACGGCACGGCGAGCCGCGCCGCCGTACGCATGCTGCGCGCCGTGCAGGAGGGCGACCCGGCCCCGACGGCGATCGCCCGCGCGGTGCGCGACGGCGGGCGCGGCATCCCCGGGTTCGGGCAGGCGCTGTATTTCGGCGGCGACATGCGGGCTGCCGTTCTGCTGGAACTGCTGCGGGAGACGCCCGGCGCCGCCGAGGTGATGGCGGCCGTCGACGCGGTCGCCGGTGAAGTGGCGCGTCGCGCCGACGCACGACCGAACCTCGATCTCGCCCTCGCGGCGCTCGCGCTCTGGGCCCCGATGCCCGACGATGCCGGCGCCGTCGTCTTCGCCGTCGGCCGCATCGCCGGCTGGATCACCCACGCGCTCGACGAGTACGACGAGCGCCCGATGCGGCTGCGACCCCGGGGGCGCTACGTGGGTCCTGCCCCGGAGTGAACCCCGCGCATCCACGCGACGACCAGCGGGACGAGGTCGGCGGCGACCTCCGCCGGCGGACGCTTCCTGCCCTTGACCTCGAAGGAGTGGCCGCCGCCCTCGATCCACGCGATCTCGGCCTCCCGGCACGTGGCGACCGCCGCGTCCAGCTGGTCATGCGGATCGATGAAGGGATCGTTGGTGCCCTCGACGAACAGCTGCGGCTGCAGCACATCCGGCAGGTGCGCGGTGCGGGGCTTGTCGGGACTCCCCGGCGGGTGGAGCGGATAGCCCAGGTAGACCAGCCCCGACGGATCGATCACCCCTTCCGCGGCAGCCATCGACGCCATGCGTCCGCCGTACGACTTGCCCATCGCGAACACGGGTGCCCCGTCCGCGCCCTCGACCAGGGCGGCATGCACGGCGGCCCACGTCGCGACGGCGTGGGCGGCGGGACCGGGCATCCGTCGTCCAGCCTCGACGTAGGGGAAGTTGAACCGCAGCGTGGCGACACCTTCGCACGCGAGCGCGTCGGCGAAGCCGATCAGGAACGGATGCCGGTAGCCGGCGCCGGCGCCGTGC
The DNA here is from genome assembly GCF_036566905.1 of Microbacterium sp. Classification (GTDB taxonomy): domain Bacteria; phylum Actinomycetota; class Actinomycetes; order Actinomycetales; family Microbacteriaceae; genus Microbacterium. The sequence continues at coordinate 9,072 of NZ_DATCVK010000231.1, forward strand.
GCGAGGGCGACGAACGCCCAGGGCGCCGCCGGCGTCACGAGGTCGGCCGAGATGTCGGCGCTTCCGTTCGGGAGCGCGACGGCGATCCGTGAGGATTCCCCGCCTGCGCTCATGCGCGCTCGCTGTCGCCGGCGCGCGACTCCTTCGACGCGTCGACGCCGACGGCGTCGTGCTCGGAGCCGTCGGCCGGGTCTGCGGGGGCGCCGTCCGCTGCGGCGGCGTCCGCCGGCGTGCCGGAAA
>NZ_DATCVK010000232.1:0-5232 GCF_036566905.1 Microbacterium sp.
GTCGATGCCGGCCTCCGCCGCCTGCTCGGGAAGGAACGAGAACTCGTCGATGGGGTCGCTCACCCGCTCATTGTGCCCCACGGTGAAGACGCCCGGCCCGACGCCGCCGACCCGTCGGTAGTCTGGCGTCATGACGGCAGAACACCGCGTGCACCTCTCGCGAGCGGCGCGACCCGCCTACCAGGCGCTCTCCGCGTTCTCGAAGACCGTGGGCGGCATCGCCGCCGAGAACGGTATCGACGACCGGCTCAAAGAGCTGGTGCAGATCCACGCCTCGCAGCTCAACGGCTGCGCCTACTGCGTGCGCGTGCACGTCGAGCGGGCGGTGGCCGCTGGGGTGACGGCGGACGACATCGCCCAGCTGCCGGTCTGGCGTGAGTCGGGCGTCTTCTCGGATCGTGAGCGCGCCGGTCTGGAACTGGCCGAGGCCTACGTCTACATCCACGAGGCGGGCATCCCCGACGAGGTCTACGACAGCGTCGGCGGCGTGCTGAGCGAGAAGGAGTATGTGGCGCTCAGCTGGATCCTCGTGTCGATCAACGCGTTCAACCGCATCGCGATCGCGGGCCGCTACAGCACCCCGCCGCGCGACGACCTCGTCGGCGAAGACAAGGACGCCGCCGCGGGCGCCGCGTGGTGACCGTTCCCTCGCCGGCCTCCGGCGACGCTCTGCCGGCCGACCCGTTCGTGCCGGGGGCGATGAACCTCCGCGACGTCGGCGGCCTGCGTGCGGGCTCGGGAGCGACGCGTCACGGAGTGCTGTTCCGCTCCGGCAACCTCGCACGCCTCGATGCCGACGGCACGCGCGCGCTGGCGCAGCTCGGCCTGCGGCGCATCATCGACCTCCGCGCCGACGACGAGATCGCGCGCGAGCCCAGCCGCATCGCCGGCCTCGACATCGTGACGCAGCGCGTGCCCCTGTTCCTGGGGTCCGTCGAGTCGTTCTTCCGCGACGATCTCAGCCTCGACGAGATGTACCGGCGCCTCGTCGACGATTCATCGCAGGGCGTCGTCGCGGTCGTGCGCGGCATCCTCGCCGATCAGCCGGTGCTCGTGCACTGCACGGTCGGCAAGGACCGCACGGGCGTGACCATCGCGCTCACCCTCGCCGCCGCGGGGGTCGACACCGAAGCCGTCGTCGGCGACTACGCCCGCACCGAGGGTCTGCTTCCGCCGCAGCGCAACCGCAAGATCGTCGACACGCTGCGCTCCCTGCATCCTGAGGCGGTTCACCTCGAAGATCTGGCGACCCGCTCACCCGCGCCGGTCATGCGCGCCCTCCTCGACGATGTGACGCACCGGTACGGGTCGGCGGGGGACTATCTGCGCGCCCACGGCCTCGCGGACGACGAGATCGCCGAGCTTCGCCGCGTGCTGCTCACGCCGGACGCCTGAATCCCCGCGTCAGCGCGCGCGAGGCGCTGATTTCTTTCGCTGTGTATCACTGAGGTAAGGCAACCCTTCATAGGTGGTTATACTGGAGGAGCCATGCCCCACACCACACAGCCTCAGGCCGTCGCGCACAACGCGTCGGCGTGCCGTGCGTCCCGGCACACGCGCGTGCAGCACCTGATCACGGCGGACGAGTCCTCGCTGGCCGAGCTCGAGGCCGTGCTCGCGACGCTGCCGATCTGCTCGACGGGCCGGGTCTTCATCGAGATCCCCGACGACTCGTGGCACGCGGACATCGCGGCACCGAGCCGCATGGTCGTGACGTGGCTGGATCGCTCGCAGCGCTCCGGCGCACCCGGCACCGGCCGCGGCTGCGCATCGGGCGAGGCCCTCGCACGCGCCGTCACAGCCTGGGCCGACGAGATGCTGTGCGCCGAGGACGACCAGACCCGCATCCACCTGCTGGGCGGCTACCTGGGCACGGCCGACATCGTCGACCACCTCGTCGAGCTCGGCATCCGCGCGGACTCCATCCACGCGCCCGAGCAGTACGGGCTGACCACCGCGCGCTGATCGCCGCGCCGGCACGCCGCGTGCCGGGGTGCTCCAGCGCCCGCGATCGGTACAGTCGTGCGCATGACGCAGACTGCCGCCGCCTCGCCCGCGCTCGCCGTCGACCCGCGCGACCTCCGCATCCCGACCTGGATCGTCGTGTGGCTGACCATCTCGGCCGTCATCCAGACGTATGACGCGTGCTACGTGCTGCTGGGTCCGCTGTCGCACGCCGGAGGGCCCCTCGCCGCTTTCTGGCCCGGCCATGTCTTCTACGGCACGTTCGACCATCGCTACGGGCAGTTCGACGCCTTCGGCAGCGCGCAGAGCTGGGCGAATCTCATCGAGGTCGTGTTCATCGTGTGGGCGCTGTTCCACGCGCGCCGCTGGTCCGGTCTCGTTGTGGCGCTCCTGGTTACGGTGGCCACCTTCTGGAAGACCGTGATCTACTTCCTGGTCGAGGCCTCGAGCGGACTCGAGATGACGCGGCAGTCGCTGGAGCGCGGCGACCTCATGGGCTTCCTCATGGTCGCGGTGCTGCCGAACCTCTTCTGGATCGTCTTCCCGCTCGCCGTCGTGATCGTGCTGGGCCGCCAGGTCTACCGCGTCGGTCGTGCCGCCTCTGCCTCCGTCGCAGGTTGAGGGGCCGCGGTCAGGCCGTGCCGCGCGGCACGTAGTTGCCGTCCGCCAGGCCCGCTTCGATCTCGAACCGGTTGCGCAGCGGATTGCGGCCCGCGAACAGGTACAGCAGCGGCATGAGCAGGCCGTAGCGCTGCCACTGCCGCTTGTGCACGGCCTCGTGCCGCAGCAGCGCATCGCTGATGCGCCCGTCGCCGGTGAGGAAGCATCCGCCCACGCACGAGCCGCCCCGTGGGAAGGTCCAGCGCGGCATCCCGCGGAACACCCACAGACCCTCGCGCTTCTCGATCGGGCCGGTGCTCCACAGCGTCCCCCACACCCATCCGACCGCGCAGCCGTACCAGTAGCCGACGCGGCTGATGGGCGAATCCAGCAGGAACGACGGGATGAGCTCGTCGACGCGCCTGCCGCGGGCGACGGCGCGCTCGGCCGCGACGCGCCAGCCCGCCGGTGGCTGCGGGACCGGGCTCATGCGAGCGCCCCGATCACGCGGAGGATCGCACCCAGGTCGTCGGTGGCGGCGTCCGCCGACGCGGGGGAGTAGCCCGCGAGGGATGCCCCGACCAGCGGCACCCGCTCGCGCAGGCGCCCGATCGCGACGGTCAGCTCCGCGACGGTGACGCCGAACGGCTCGGGATGGGCGTTGCCGGCGATCTCCGCCGGATCCAGCGCATCGATGTCGACGTGGATGTAGACCGCTTCTGCCCCGGTGGCGAGCACCGCATCGGCGAGGGCGTCGGCATCCCGCAGCGCCTCCACGGTGAGCGCGGTGATGCCGAAGTCCGCGACGGCCGCCAGCTCGGGATCGTCGAACGAACGCGCGCCGCCCACGATGACCCGCTCGGCCGCAATGGCGCCGTCGAGCCGCAGGCCGGGTTCACCGTCGCCGATGACGGCGCGCAGCACCATGCCGGCGAACGCGCCGGAGGGCGACGAGTCGGGCGAGTTGAGGTCGGGGTGCGCATCGATCCACACCACGGCGAGCCCGGGGAAGCGGCGCGCGGCGTGGGCGATCGGCGCGAGCGCGATGCCGCAGTCGCCGCCGATGGTCAGCACGGGCTCGTCGGGTGCGCCGACGTCATGCGCATCGAGCGCGTCGGCGACCATGCCGCGCACCCGCTGCAGAGCGCTGAGGCGGTGGATGCCGGTGCCCAGCGACTCGCCGGCCTCCATCGGCACATCGAGCACCGTGGTCGAGGACCGGGGGAGGTCTCCCGCGATGGCCTGGGCGCCGTCGATGAGCTGCATCGCCCGGGAGGAGGGGCTTCCCTGCCACTGCGGAACCACCAGGTATCGCGTCATCCCCTCATCTTCTCGTACACCGGCGGCTGCGGCATCCGTCCGCGCAGCGGGGAGCCCTGCTGTGGGCGAACACGACGCGCGTGGAGTCGCCGCAGACGGCGAAGGGCGCCGGATCCTCGCGGACCCGGCGCCCTCGTCACCCCGGAGGGGTCAGTTCTCGATGGCGGCCTGCACCGGGGTGCCGGACTTGAGCGCGGCGAGGCGCGCCTCGACCTCCGTCAGCTCGCCGACGTCCTCGAGCGCGTTGAACTGGGCGTCGAGGCTCGACGCGGCGAGCTCCTGCTTGCCGGCGGCCAAGGCCTCCTGGCGGCGGACCTTGTCTTCGAACCGGCCGAGCTCGCTCGTCGGATCGAGCACGTCGATCGACTTGACGGCGTCGTGGACCTTGTTCTGGGCCTCGGCGGTCTTGGCACGCGCCAGCAGTTCGGAGCGCTTGGACCGCAGCTGCTCCAGCTTCTGCTTCATGCCGTTGAGGCCCTCTTTGAGCTTGTCGACGACCTCGTTCTGCGTCGCGATGGTCGGCGCGATCGCCCTCGCCTCGTTCTCCTCGCTGATCTGGCGCTGCAGCGCGATCTTGGCGAGATTGTCGAACTTGTCGGCGTCGGTGGTGTTGCCGGACTTGCGCAGCTCGTCCGCCTTGCGGCTTGCCGCGAGGGCCTTGTTCCCCCACTCGGTGGCCGCCTGGACGTCCTCCTGGTGGTCGCGCTCGAGCAGACGCAGGTTGCCGATCGTCTCGGCGATGGCCGACTCGGCGTCGGCGATCGAGTTCGTGTAGTCGCGCACGAGCTGGTCGAGCATCTTCTGCGGGTCCTCTGCGGAGTCGAGGAGTGCGTTGATGTTCGCCTTCATGAGGGTCGAGATGCGACCGAAGATGGACTGCTTCGCCATCGGATTTCCTTCCTATCGGACTTCAGTTCTGGGTCGATGAGTTCTGGTCGGGGATGGATGCCGCGCGCGTCGCGTGCGGGCGGCTCCGCGGGAAGAGGTCAGAAGCGGCCACCTCCTCGGCGGGCGCGTGTGCCGCCGCCTCCGAAGCTACCGGGTCGCATACCGCCGCCCGAGGAACGGCCACCGCCGCCCAGCATGCCGCCCAGGCCGCCCATGCCGCCGCCGGAGGAGCGCCCGCCGCTCAGCACCGAGTTGAGCACGATGCCGCCGAGCACCGCGCCGAGCATGCCGCCGCCGGACTGGCCGCCGCCCGGCGACCCGCCGCCGAACATCCCGCCCATGCCGCCGTCGAACGCGCCGACGTCGTTCTGCGCGAGCTGGATCGCCTGCCCCGCGAGCTGGTCGGCGCGCTGCGCCTGCTGCATGGCCTGCTGCGGATCGATGGCCTGCAGGGCCTGG
>NZ_DATCVK010000233.1:0-34262 GCF_036566905.1 Microbacterium sp.
CCGGCACCGCCCACGCCACCCACACCGCCGGCGCCACCGCCGCCGCCCGCACCGCCGCCCGCGCCACCGCTGGCGCTCTGCGCCGTCAGCGCGTCGATCTTCTCCATCAGCGCCCGCACCTGGGCACGCGTCGCAGGCTCCTGGTCGTCGTGTTGGCGCGACGCGCGCTCGAGCACCCAGGAGGCCAGGGTCGCGGTGATCACGCCGGCCAGCGCCACACCGCCGAGCATGAGCCCCACGGCGACCCAGCGGCCGGCGACCGTCATGGGCACATAGTCGCCGTAGCCCGTCGTCGTGACGGTCACGCACGACCACCACAGCGCGATGCCGAAGCTCGTGATGTTCGCGTCGGGAGCGTGACGCTCTGCTTCGAGCACCGCGAGCGAGGCGATGTAGATCAGGATGAGGGAGGCGCCGGCGCCGTAGACGAGGATCTGCGTGCGCAGCACCCCGCCCGCGGTCGTCTTCATCCCGGGCAGCCGGGTCATGAAGCGCAGCAGCCGGACGAGGCGCAGGACGGGGATCAGCGCGAACGTCAGCGCCGACAGATGATGGCGGAACCACCACCTCCTGTTGGTGGCGAGCGACAGGCGCACGATGTAGTCCGCGATGAACATGGCCCAGGTCACGAGGATCACCGTCGATGCGATCACCCTGCCCGGACCGTGCAGGTCGGCGATGACGCGCCACGAGTACGCGACGAGATACGCGAACGAGGCGATCATGAGCGGCACCTCTGTGCGCTTGTGCCAGGCGTTCTCCTCCACATGCGAATTGTGCACCGGATGTCACCTCTGGGCACACCGGCGCGCCCGCCGCTGCGCGAGATCACGCCGAGCGCCGGCCACGCACCCGCGCTGCGACCGATATCGTGTGCCCATGCCCGGCCCCATCGCCGCCTCGCCCGCACCGGCCACCTCACCTGGTCCGCAGCTCACTGTTCGCCGCCTGGTGCTGCTGTCGATCCCCGCGATCCTCATCGGCGTGCTGTCGGCACTCACGCTCCGGCTGCTCGATCTCATCGCCGGCCAGCTCGACGGCGTGCTGTGGACGAGCACGCCGAAGGCGCTCGGCATCCCCTCCGACTCGCCGTGGTGGATCTTCACGGTTCTCACGGCGACCGGCATCGCGGTCGGACTCGTGGTGTGGCTCGTTCCCGGTCACGCCGGTCCCGACTCGGCGACCACCGAGCTCGCGGCCGCACCGCTGCCGCTATGGGTGCTGCCCGGCCTCTTCGTCGTCGTGCTCCTCAGCCTCGCCGGCGGGGTGAGCCTCGGCCCCGAGAATCCGATCATCGCCGTCAACGTCTCCCTCTCGATCGCGCTCGTCGCGCGCATCACGAAGGCGGTGCCACCCCAGCTCATCGGCGCACTGGCGATCTCGGCGACGATCGGCGCGCTGTTCGGCACCCCCGTCGCCGCCGCGCTCGTCTTCACCGGCATGGTCGGCGAGTTCAAGATGGGCGGGTCGCTCTGGGACAAGCTGTTCCTCCCGCTCGTCGCGGCGGGAGCCGGATCGGTGACGACGTTCCTCCTCGGCGGGGGTTTCGGCGCGACGACGCCGCTTGCGCCCTACGGGACGCCGCAGGCCTTCGACCTGCTCCTCGGTGCGATCGTCGCCTGCGCGGCAGCGGCCTTCGGGCTCGTCGGCATCTACCTCTTCCCGCTCGTGCATCGCGCGTTCCACGCGCTGCGGCATCCGTTGATCTATATCGCCCTCGGCGGCGTGGTGCTCGGGCTGCTCGGCATGGTCGGCGGGCCGATCACGCTGTTCAAGGGGCTCGAGCAGAGCGAGGAGCTCCTCGCCGACTCGGAGGCGTATGCTCCCGGACAGCTGGCGGTGATCCTGCTCGTGAAGATGGCCGCGCTCGTGGTCGCCGCATCAGCGGGCTTCCGCGGGGGACGCATCTTCCCGGCGGTGTTCCTCGGGGTCGCAGCCGGGATGCTGGGGGGTGCGCTGCTCCCTGGCCTGCCGCTGTCGCTCGCGGTCGCCTGCGGAGTGCTCGGCCTCGTGCTGGCGATCGCCCGCGACGGGTGGGTGGCGCTCTTCGTGGCCGTCGCGATGGTCGGCGACATCACGGTACTGCCGATGCTGTGCATCATCGTGCTGCCGGCCTGGCTCGTCGTCACCTGGGCGCGCGAGATGCTCATCACCCCCGCCGACCTCGCAGGCGAGCGGCCGGAGGCGGCGCTCCCCTGGAGCCGGGCCCGCTCAGCCGGCTGACGGCTCGTGGCGCGCGTCCTGCGCCAGGGCGGCCGCGTTGCGGATGAACAGCACGATCCAGGTGAAGACCAGGATGCCGGCGACCAGCTCGACCGCCGTCAGCGTGTAGTAGCCGATGAAGAAGAACACCGCGAGCAGCAGGGTGACCGCGAGGAACAGCCAGCCGAGGGCGACGAACGCCTTCGGCATCGACGGGATCCACCGCGGCAGCGCGATGACCAACACGCCGAACGCGACCACCATGCCCGACGCGACGCTGGTGTGGAGCGCGAAGAACCGGTCCACGGGGAAGAGGCCGACCATGCCGAGGAACACGCCGACCACGATGAGCGTGACGCGCACGCGGCCGATGCCCTTGGGGTTGGGGGTGGGGATGCCGCGCGTCGAGTATCGCGCGAGCGTGGTCACGAGGAAGCCCGCGACGATGATCGTGATGTTGAAGGCGAACGCCGACACGTTCGACGACATGCCGAGAGCGCTGAGGTTGTCCTTCCACCAGTTCGGGTCGCTGGCGGTGAGCATGCTGGCCAGCACGCCGAAGACGAGGAACACCGCGAGCACGACCGCGAGCAGCTGCAGATCCATGTGGGTCGCGGAGTAGAACGCGAGGTAGGCCGTCATCGCCGAGGTCGCACCGGAGAGGATGAGCACGGCCAGGGGGAACACCTCGGCGCCGATGAACGCGTCTTCGAGGATCACGGCCAGCAGCGTCCAGCCGAGGAGCGCGATCACGGCATGGGCGAAGGCCAGTGCCGCGACGTCGACGTAGTCGAGTGGCTTCAGGCGCCGATGCACGCCCTGCCGGTGGGCGAGGATCCGACCCCCGACCACCGCGAGGAATGCCACGACGCCGGACGCGATCGCCGCGAACTGGCCCACCGAGCCCGGGCCCGAGATCGGCGCCGCCTGGAAGCCGAAGGCGATCATCGCCACGAGCGCCACGACGACGAACGAGACCGCGCCCACGCCGAGGGCGAGGGACTCGAGCGAGCGCTCGCTGAACCGGTCGAACACGCGGGGTCCGCGACGCGTCTGCGGCGGATCCGACGGCTGCCCGTCGGGCGAAGGCAGATCGAGCGAGGTCTGGGTCATGACTGCCTCCGTGAGGGGTGGGATGCGGGCGGTGTCGGGCGGCGGATCACGAGGGCGTGAGCGGATCGCGCGCCGCCGAGGCGGGCGTAGCGGTGCGGTCGCCGGAGAGCCATCGCAGCCACAGCGACCCCGGATCGCCCTCCAGCACGAGCGCCCGGACGAAGAGCGTGAGCGGGATGGACAGGATCGCGCCGAGCGGCCCGATCACGAACGTCCAGAAGATGACCGAGAAGAAGCTCAGCGTCAGGCTGAGGTCGACCGCGTCGCTGACGAACTTCGGCTGCACCAGCACCTGCAGCACGACGTTGACGACGCAGTAGATCGCGATCACCGCCAGCAGCATCGGCCATCCACCGACCACGAAGCCCAGCACGGCGGGCGGGATGAGGCCGAGCACGAAGCCGATGTTCGGCACGAAGTTCGTGACGAAGGCGAGCACGGCCCACACGATCGGCGCCGGCACGCCGAGCGCCCACAGCGCCAGGCCGTCGATGATCGCGACGACCGCGCCGAACGACGCGTTCACGACGTAATAGCGACGGACGCCGGTGTTCAGTCGGCGGATCCGGGCGAGCACGGGCCGGCGGCCGGCGCCGAACACGCGCTCCGCGTCTCGATACCGTGCCGCGTCCGCTGCCATGAAGATGATGTACGACACGACGAAGAAGAGGGCCGTCGCGACGCCGATCACCGTGCCGCCGACGCTGGAGACGAGCCGGACGATCGCGGAGGGATCGAGGACGGATGCCGCGGCATCCGTCGCCTCTGCGTCGAGGCCGACGGACTGCAGCCATGCCACGAAGCCGTCGAGGCTGCCGCGCAGCTGGTCCACATAATCAGCCACGAGCCGGGCGAACTGGACACCGGCGACCCACAGCAGCAGTCCCATCACCACGAGCACGAGGTAGGCGACGAGGATGACGGCGGTGGTGCCCGTCCAGCGCGGCCAGCCGCGGCGCTCGAGGGGCCGGCGGACGGGCTCGCAGATGACGACGAGTACCACGGCGAGCGCGAGAGGCCCGATGAGGCTTCGGGCGAAGTACACGCCCGCGAGCACAACGACGGTCGTCGCCAGCACGATGAGAACGCGCAGGCCCGGTGAGAGAACGGGCGGCGGGGGCGCGGGCGCGGGGCGGGTCACGCGGTCAGGGTACCGCCCTTACGAGCAGCGGACCGCAGTGCCACACTGGGCGCATGTCAACGACCACCGAGTCGCCGATCGGGCGCACCTGGGCTCCTCTCCCGTCCTATGCCGACCACGTCGCGGAGGGTCGCGCCGCGCGCCAGCAGAATCCTCGCGAGGCGCTCGCCGAGCTGCCCACGAACGACCGCGATCCGATGGGCATCCTGGACGCGCAGGACGCCGACCGGGTCCCCGAGCTGGTTCCCCTGCGCACCGAGCGCATGGCGGCGAGCGCCTTCGCGTTCTACCGGGGAACCGCCGCCCTCATGGCCGCCGACCTCGCCCGCTCGCCCAGCAGCGGGGTGACCGTCGGATCGTGCGGCGATGCGCACGTGTCGAACTTCGGGCTGTACGCGTCACCGCAGCGGACGCTCGTCTTCGATCTCAACGACTTCGACGAGTCCGCGTGGGCGCCGTGGGAGTGGGACGTCAAACGACTGGTCGCGAGCATCGTCATCGCCGGGCAGTCGACCGGCCGCGCCGACTCGGTGATCCGGGAGGCGTCGCTCGACGCGGTGCGGGTCTACGCGCGCTCGATCGGCTCGGGCGCCAAGCGCAGCCCGCTCAAGCGCTACTACGACCGCTTCGACGCCCTGGCAGCCGAGCGGGCCGTCGACGACGAGACGCGTGCCGCCATCGACTCGGCGATCAAGGAGGCAGAGAAGCGCACCGGTGCACGTGCGGCGAAGAAGATGACGCAGCTCGATGACGAGGGGCGGATCGTCTTCGTCGAGGCGCCGCCGACGATGACCCACATCGACGCCGAGTCAGAAGAGCGCGTGCTGCGCGTCTTCGACCAGTACGTGCAGTCGGCGAACATCGACATCCGGGCGCTGCTGCAGAAATACCGGCTGTCGGACATCGCCCTGCGCGTGGTCGGCGTAGGCAGTGTCGGCACACGATGCTTCGTGATCGCCATGCAGGACGGCGACGACGGCGTCCTGCTGCTGCAAGGCAAGGAGGCGGGCAGGAGCGTGCTGATCGAGCACGGGAAGGCCGAGCAGCCGGAAGCCGTCTCACGGTTCATCGACCAGTACGGCGAGGGCGGGCGTGTGGTCGGGATGCAGCGCATCCTCCAGGCCGTGTCGGACCCGTTCCTCGGTTACGTCGGCCGCACGACGTACGGTGCCCAGCGCGACTTCTACGTCCGCCAGTTCCGCGACAAGAAGGGCGGGTTCGACATGGACGCGCTCGACGACAAGGGGTTCCTCTGGTACGCCGACGCCTGTGCGGCGACGTTGGCCCGCGCGCACGGCCAGTCCCCTGCCTCCGCCGCCGTGGCGGGGTATGCCGGGGGAGGCCGGGTCGCGGGCGAGGCGATCCTCGAATGGGCTTACGCCTACGCCGATCTGTCGCGCGCGGACTGGAAGCTGTTCCGGGCGCACCGCGGCGTGGAGGCGGCGGCCTGAGCGGGCGTCACCGCGCCCGGGGGCCTGCGATCCGCATGCGGAGGGAGGCGACGAGCATGTCGAGGCCGATCTCGAAGGCGGCGTCGCTGCGCTCAGAGCCCGCGGCCGCGCCGGCGATCAGCCGGCCGAGGGTCACGGTGGGCACATCCGGCCGCCAGATCTCGTCGGGCGAGGCGAGGTCCATGCCGAACCCGATCGCGTAGGCGTCCACGATGGCGACGATCGCGAGCACCTCGTCGTCGGCGACCCCCGCCTCGACGAGCGCCGTCGCGAGCCGGTCGTAGCCGGCGATCACGTCGGGGTCGGTGATGGTCTTGCCGACGATGAGCGGCACGATGAGCGGATGCTCGGCGTACAGGCGCCGCAGCGCCCGCACGGTGCCGATGACCACGGCATCCCACTCCCCGGTGGCGACCGCCGGCAGATAGCGCCGCGAGAGGCGACCGCGCATGAGCTCGATGATGGCGTCCTTGCCGTCCACGTGGTTGTAGAGCGACGACGGCGTGACGCCCAGCCGGCGCGCGAGGGCGTTCACCCCGAACGGCTCGCCGGAGTCGGCGAGCTCGATGGCGGCGTCGGCGATCAGCTCCACCGACAGCAGGTTCACTCTGGGTCTCGGCATCCGTCCTCCATGAGGCATAATAACGAACGGTATTCGTTTAGCGGACCGCGACGCGGTTCCGGGCACAGGGAGGTTCCCGCATGACCGCGACCGTCTACACCGGAGGGCACATCTTCACCGCCGGCGCGCAGCCCTGGGCCGACGCCCTCGTCGTCGACGGCGACACCGTCGTGTTCGCCGGCGACGCCGCGCGCGCGACCGCTGCGGCGGGACCGGATGCCGCGACCGTCGATCTTGGCGACCGCCTGCTGCTGCCCGGCTTCACCGACGCGCACACGCACCTCGTCATGATGGGCGAGGCGCTCGGCCGTGTCGGGCTCACCGATGCCCGCACGCTGAGCGAGATCCAGGAGCGTCTGCGCGCGGCGCGCGAGGCCCGGCCCGACGCGGCGCGCGTGCTCGGTCGCGGCTGGCTGTTCGACTCGGTTCCCGGCGGCGTCCCGACCGCGGCCATGATCGATGCGGCCGTCGGCGACGTGCCGGTGTACCTCGATGCCAACGACTATCACTCGTGCTGGGTCAACTCGGCGGCCCTCGCGGAGCTGGGCATCACCCACGACACTCCCGATCCGCTCGGCGGCCGCATCGGACGGGATGCCGACGGCGCGCCCGACGGCATGCTCTACGAGACGGCGGCGCAGGCGCACGCGTGGGCCTTCCTCGCCGAGCAGACCGACGACGACGACCGCGACGCCGCGGTCGAGCGCACGCTCGCCGCCTACGCGGCGACCGGCGTGACCGGGGCGGTCGACATGGCGTTCGACGAGCTCGGACTCGCCGCGTTCCAGCGCGCCGCAGAGCGGCGCGGCGGGCGCCTGCCGCTCCGGGTCGCCGCGCACTGGTTCGTCGAGAACACCGGCGACGAGGCCGCGAACCTGGCGCAGGTCGCCCGGGCGGCCGAGCTCGCCGAGACGGTGCGATCGCCGTGGCTGCGGGTGGTCGGCGTCAAGCTCGTGGTCGACGGCGTCATCGATGCGTGCACCGCCGCGATGCGGCATCCGTATTCCAACGGCTCGAACGCCGAGCCCATCTGGCCGCTCGCCGACATGAGACCCGTCGTCGCTGCAGCCGACGCCGCGGGACTGCAGGTGGCGCTGCACGCGATCGGCGACCTCGCCAGCGACATCGCCCTCGACGCGCTCGAGCATGCGGCGGAGGTCAACGGCCCTAGGCCTCGCCGGCACCGCATCGAGCACCTCGAATACGCCGCCCCCGGCACGGCCGAGCGGATGGCGCGACTCGGCGTGACCGCATCGATGCAGCCCGTGCACGCCGACCCGGCGATCTTCGAGAACTGGGCCGCGATGCTCGGCGACGACCGGGTCGACCGCGCCTTCGCGTGGCCCGAGTACGTCGCGGCGGGCGCGCTGCTTGCGTTCTCGACCGACGCGCCGACCGCGCCACACGAGGCGCTGCCCAACATGTACATCGCAGCCACCCGCAAGTCGGCGCTCGACGGGTCGTTCGCCCCACGGCATCCGCAGTACGCACTGCCCCTCGAGCAGGCGCTCACCCATGCGACGAGCGATGCCGCCGCCTCGGTCGGCGACGGTGCGACGCGTGGGCGGCTCGAGGCGGGCCTGGCGGCCGACTTCGCGATCGTCGACGTCGACCCGTTCACGGCGGGGCCGGAGTCGCTGCTCACGGCCCGCGTCGTGCGCACCGTCGTCGCCGGTGAGACGGTGCACGACGCCGGCGCGCTCTGACGTCCGCTTGAACAGGTCAACCGCGCTTCCACAGGAGATCGCGCGGCGGAACGGCCTGTACAAGGCCGGTTGACCTGTTGCAGCCACCACCGAGGACGCGGACGCGCTGCCGCGATCAGGGGGCGGGCGACGCCGGCGGATGCTGGGCGAGCCACTCGTTCGCGACACGCTTGGGGACCTTCAGCAGCCAGGCGTCGGTGATGGCCTCCCGCAGCTGTGGCAGGTCGATGCCGTCGAGGCGCACGAGGACGGCCGGGTACCCGTCGAAATGCGGGATCGTGAAGAACGCGTCGGGGTAGCTCTCGAGCAGCGCCTGCTTCACCTGCTGCCCGTCGGTCCGCACGCCGACGACGTCGCCGGGCGGCCAGTCCCGCCCGAGCGCCGCCAGCTGCTCGAGGTCGCGGCGACTCGGGCCGCGCTGCCAGACGAACGCACCGGCAGGAGTGCGCCAGGATGCCCCGCCGCGGTGCCCGTCGACGCGCTCGACCACCTCCGGGAACCCGAGCGCGATGGCGCGGACGTCGTCGAGAGTCGCCATGCCCCCATCTTGCGCCTGAATTCCACGCGACACGAAGCGTTTTCTGCTCCGTTTCCCGCCGTGTGATGTACTGAAACGGCCGACCGGGGGGAAGAAACGTGATGGTACGTACGGAGCGGCCGCGCGTGCGGCGCTGGATTGCCGGGATCACAGCGGCCCTGCTCGCCGCGACGGGAACGGTCGTCGCGGGGGCGATCGATCCACAGCCGGCCGCGGCTGCCTATCCGGACTCGGTCAACCCGTTCGCCATCGCCGGCGGCTTCACGGTGTACGCCCGCGAGGATGCGCTCCTGCAGAACCAGGAGACCGAGGGCAGCATCGCCGTGGGCGGCACGGCCACCGTCGCGCCCGACGCGAGCCAGTACACGATCATCCACGTCTCCGCCGGCACCGGCGACTACGACCTCCCGACGGTCGACGGCGACCCGACGCGCTTCCTCGTCGGCGAGTACAGCACCGCGAGCACCGGCATCCTGGCGATCACCAGCGCCGGCACGAGCGACCCCGCCCTGTGGGGCGACCTCAAGATGGTGGACCGCGACGGCGGGTGGCAGGCCTTCGCACGCGCCGACTGGCTGCGCCTGAACCAGAACCCCGCAAACGTGGACCAGACGCCGCTCATCGACGCGACCCACCAGCGGTATCCGGACCATGCCGCGCCCCCGAGCGGCGCCGCCGGCGACAACAGCATCTTCACCGCGAACACCTCCGCGACCGCCGTGGCCGACTACGTCGAGGCCAACCGCGACGCATCGTGGGAGGAGGCGAGCAGCTGTTTCGACGACATCGCGGACCCCATCGCAGGCGTCGGCTATCCGGTCGAGGTCGCCGAGGATGCCGGGAGCCGTGTCGTGCTCGCACCGCTGAGCCCCGACCAGCCGAATATCGTCGACTACACCGACCTCGCCGGCACGGCCCTCATCCAGTTCTCCCCCGGCCCGACACCGGGCGTCTCGAATCCGCTGGTGATCCGCGTTCCCGCCGGCACCACCGACGTGGTCGGCGCCCGGACCGACCCGCAGGGCGATTTCTCGCCGTTCATCGTGTGGGACCTGTCGCAGCTCACCGGCGACGTCACCGTGACGGCGGCAGAGGCGCGCATCGACGGCTCCATCTACGCACCGGAGGCTTCCGTCACCGTGAACGCGGCACCGCTCGACGGCCAGGTCGTCGGCCGGAACGTGATCCTGCAGGGCGGTGAGGTGCACTCGTTCCTGTTCTCGGGCGAGATCTCCTGCGCCGCCGACAGCGGCACGTTCGCGGTCCGCAAGGAGCTGTCGGGCATCGACGACGCCGATCTTCCCGAGGGCGCCACCTTCACGGTCAACTACCGGGCCGTCGACCCCGACGGCGGCGTCTCGGTGGGGACCCTCGAGGTGCCCGCCGATGGATCCTCCGTGGCCGTCGGCGAGCAGTTCCCGATCGGGACCGTCGTGACGTTCGAAGAGGTCGCGCCCGAGAGCGTGCCGGGGTGGGAGTGGGGCGATGCGACCATCACCCCGAACCCGCTCACCATCGGCACGGGCACCGCCGACGTGGTCGTGACGAACACGGCCACCCCGCTGACCGGCACCTTCAGCGTCGTGAAGCTGATCGACGACCTCTCGGGCGGCGAACCCGATCCGCCTTCCCAGACCACCGTCCCCGTGCAATGGACCGCGTGGTCCGGCGGCGAGCAGATCGATGCCGGCACGCTCGAGGTGCCGTTCGACGGCACCCCCGTCGACGTCGGGCAGCAGTTCCCCGTGGGGACGCGGATCGTCCTCACCGAAGACCTCGACGGCATCGATCCGCCCGACGGATACGAGTGGAGCGGCATCGGCTGGGACCCGGGCCGCACCTTCGTCATCGAGGACACGAGCACGGTCGCCGTGGAGCTGACCAACACCGTGACTCCCAGCGCCGACGAGCGCACGATCACGATCGTGAAGGCGGCCACCGGTGACGCCGCCGATCCGGCGTACGCGTACGCCGTGAGCTACAACACCGACCCGCCGGACACGCGGACCACGCTCGACCTGCCCGTCGGGGAGCCGCAGCTGATCGACGACGTCGAGAGCGACGCCGACACGCTCGAACTCGCCGAACTCGTGCCGACGGTCGACGGCACCCCCGTGGACCCCTCCGACTGGGAGATCCCGGTCATCGACGTGACCGTCGACGGCGTGACGACGCAGTACCGGCCGGCGAACTTCGAGGGCGCCGGACCGCTCGAGACCGCGATCGTCGACATCCCGCTCCCCGAGACCGGGGACATCGCGATCACGGTGACCAACGCCCTGCGCGAAGGCACGTTCACGCTGTCGAAGGAGTTCGTCAACCTTCCCGGCGATGTGCCGGTCGATGACCTCGAGTTCTCGGTGGCATGGACGGCGACGCTGCCCACCGGCGAGGCGGAGCAGGGCGTCGTGCGGCTCCCCGGCGACGGCACGGCGGTCAGCCCCGTCGACGACGCGGGTTCGGCGCTCACCTTTCCGTACGGGACGGTCGTGACGTTCTCGGAGCAGGCCGCTCCGGCGCTGCGCCACGTCAGCTGGGAGGGCGCGTCGTTCGATCCTGCCGAGCTCGTCATCGGCGACGGCGGCGAGGCCGTCGTGCACTCGACCCTCACCAACGACGCATCGCTTCTCAGCGGCACGTTCCTCGTGCAGAAGGACCTCGCCGGCATCGACCCCGACCAGCTGCTCGTCGACTCGTTCACCGTCGACTACGTGGCGCACGCGCCGGGGCAGATGCCGACGGCCGGCCGCTTCGTGCTTCCCGCGGACGGCACGCCCGCCGGTCCGGTCGACCAGGCGGGCAACCCCATCGAGTTCCAGGTCGGCACGGTGGTGAACCTGATCGAAGAGCAGCCCGATGCCGCCGCGCTCCCGCCGGGGTACGAATGGAGCGAGACCACCTGGAGCCCGTCGAGCTTCGTCGAGATCGGCCTGGGCGAGACGCCCGTGCTGGAGGTCACCAACTCGGTGGTCGCCCTGACGCGCTGGGCGGTCACGAAGGTCGTCGAGGGCGATGGCGCGTCCGCACTTCCCGCGGGCACCACCTTCCCGCTGGACTGGTGGTGGGACGGCGACGCCCAGCCGCGCGTCGAGCTCGAGCCGAACGTGACGGTGTACTCGCCGTACTTCCCGGTAGGGACGATCCTCGAGGTCGACGAAGGCGAGCTCCCCCCGATCCCGGGCGTCGATTGGGGCACTCCCGTGTGGACCGTCGACGGCGAGACGCTGACACCCGAGGCGAACGGGCGCACGCTCCTGCCCATGTCGGCCTCGCGCGACCCACAGGTCGCCGAGCTCACACTCACCAACACCGCCGGCTCGCGTCCGCTCCCCGCCACCGGCGGCGGCGCGATCTCGCCGCTGCTCCCCATCGGCTCGGTCGTGCTGATCGCCCTCGGCGCACTGCTGGCGACACGACCGACGCAGCGCACGCGGCGCACCTGAGGTCCGACGCTCGCTCGTCGCGGGGGCGGGGCCGGCATCCGGCTCCGCCCTCGCCGCGGATCAGTCGGCCTTGACTCCGCGCCCCTGTGCCAGAGGCTCGGCCGAGTACGTCAGCACCCGTCCCTGCCGGAACGGCTCCACGATCTCGAAGTTCTCGAACGCGATGCCACCGGGAATGGGTGCCTCGCTCATCCAGTAGGTGTAGCGGCCGTTGACCTGCGCGACGAGGGCCGGGTCGGGGTCGTCCGCACGCCACGTCTGCACGGCCGGCACGCCGACGTAGCGCCAGTGCTCCTTCGTGCCCGGAGCGTGCTCGGCCAGACGGGGCTCGGGCTCGTCGGGGACCGCCGAGACGGTCACCGCGTCACCGTCCCGCGCAAGTCGATCCACCCCGAAGCGCGCGTGCTCGGCGAAATGCACGTCGGTGTACTCGGGCCAGAGCACGGCGGCGGCGACCTCCTCGGTGGCGAGACGCAGCGTCCGCAGCCGCGCCCAGTTGCCCATGGTCGCGGTCAGGGTGCAGGCCTCGAGCTCGGCCGACGCCGGCTGCCGGAACGCGGCGAGCGAGATCTCGTGCGGACGGTCCGCCCGGAACGCCGCTCGCACCCGCACGTCCGCGCCGTTGGCGAACGGCTCCACGAGCAGCTCGACGGTGAGGGTCTCGACGCCGTCCTCGACGGCGACGAGTCCGCGAGACGGCTGCCGCGAGTCCTGTGGCCGGGTGTCCTCCGGGTCGTCTGCGGACCAGATGCGCAGCCCCGGCGCGTCGTCGAGACGGCTGCGCTCCAGCTCGGAGAAGCCGCGTTTCGAAGCGCCGGCGGGCACCGGCTCGACGGCGATGAAGTTGAGCAGCCGGTCGCGGGGCTGGCCGAGGTAAGGGGTGTACAGCCGCAGCAGACCGCGGGGCCCCGACAGCGGATGCAGTCCGAGTTGGATGCCGTCGGGATGCCCCCACCTCGGCTCACGGGGTCCGGCGGTCGGCGCCGGGCGCAGCCACCGCCCGTCGGCGGCGGCCTCGGTCCATTCGCGGCCTTTGCTGTCGCGCGGCATCCGCTCCCTCTCTACCGGCGGGTCACAGCCCGCTGACGCGACCCACGAGGTTGACCGTGATGCCCATGCGATCGAGCATGGCGGCCTTCGCCACAAGCGCGCGATCGGCGGTCTCGGCATCGGGGGCGTACACGAGCTGCGCGTGGTTGGCCTTGTGGCGGGCCATGAACTGGTCGCGCGTGACGTCGTGCAGCACGACATGGGCGATGGGCCACTCGGGGTTGGTCGCATCCTTGCGACGCTGCGTCTCCTCCTCCGGCAGCTCGACGACCGTGCCGCGGAAGATGTCGGCCTGCAGAACTCCGTCGGCGATGAAGACCCGCGAGATCACGACGTCGCCCGGCTTCGAGACGCCGTTGATCGTCGACCCTCCCGCCGGGAAGAACACCGGACCCTGACGCCAGCCCTCGGCCTTGTCCCAGCCGCCGAGGTGCGACGCGGGCACCGAGCCCGAGATCTCATAGACCCACACGAACTGGCAGTCGAAGTCCTCACCCCAGCGCACGTCATGCAGCGTGTTGTCGGGCACGAGTCCCATCGCCGTCCACACGCGATCGGTGACCAGCGCATCCACCGCCACGCCCTCATCGGCCTCGTTGAAGTGCGGGAACGCCCGGCCCGCGAACAGCTCCCGCGAGCCGTCGCGCGAGAGCACCGGCGGGCGCTCCGTCGAGTTGAGCACTCCCTCGGCGAGATCGGATGCCGGCACCAGATCCTTGAGACCCTGCTGGTACTGGATGCCCACGGCGTCGAGCCCGAAGTCATCGGCGATGCGGAGCGCCGCGACGTACATCTTCATCTGCCAGCGCACCTGCGTCTCGGTGAGCTCGGTCGCCTCATCTGTGCCGAAGCGGAACGTCATGCCGCGATCGGTCAGCCAGTCGCGGGCGGCGTCGGCCTCGGCATCCGTCACCGTCAGCATCTCCGCGTACAGCGCGGACTGCGACAGGCGCTCCTTGTAGATGCCGGTGCGATTCAGCAGCTCGTCGTCGAAGATCGCGTTGTACATGCCCATGCAGCCCTCGTCGAACACGCCGATGATCGCCTTCTCGGCGAGCAGCTGGTCACCGAGCGCGCGCCCGAGCTCGACCTCGGGCGTCGCGGGGAGTGCGGGGAGGGCTCGCACGTGCGACGCATCGTGGGTGATGCGGCCCGTCTCGGTCCACTCCTTGATGCCGTCCTTGAACCACTCGTCGGTGAAGTCGACCGACCAGATCGAGGCGTAGTCCTTGCCCATCTTCGTCATGCCCGCGTTGAGGCCGAGGAGGCCCACCAGCCCCGGCCAGTCGCCGGCGAAGTTCGCGACCGTCAGGATCGGCCCCTCATGGGTGCGCAGGCCCGCGAGCACGTGATGCGAGTACTGCCACACCGCCTCGGCCACGATGAGCGGGGCGTCGGCCGGAATGCCCTTGAACACCTCGAGGCCCATGCGCTGGCTCGAGATGAACCCGTGCCCGGTCTCGGGGTCGACGTCGTTGGCGCGGATGACCTGCCACCCGAGCTCGTTCAGCACGCCGGTCACACCGGCTTCGAGCGCGACCTGCGTCGGCCAGCCGGCGGCGTTCGCCGACTCGCGCAGATCGCCCGAGGCGACGAGGTAAGCCGTCTTCGGCGGTGCCGTGCGACGCTCGCGCACGGCGGGGAGGCGGTAGCCGGTCATGGGGTCTCCTGTGGTGAGGGGGCTGCGAAGGCGGTGGCGGAGCGCGCGGTGACGCTCTCGCCGGCCGCCAGGGTGAGGGGTTCGGTGCCGGTCGGCAGCACGGGCTGACCGCGCAGCACCAGACGATCGAGGCCTAGCGAGCCGCCGTCGACGTGAAGCGTGATCTCGCCGGCCTCGATCTCTACGCGGCCCCACGCGTCGCCGGTGGTGAACAGGCCGCGGAAGACGCCGTCGCCGACGGGGTCGAACGAGAGCATGCGCGCGGGGGCGTCCCACTGCACGCCGCTGAAGGCGAGCAGAAGGCCCCACGACGCGAGCGATCGCGCGTAGTGGTTGCCGCACTCGATCTCGTTCCACGGGCTGCGCGTCTCTCCGTTGTAGCGGGCGCGCAGCGTGCGTTCGACCTCGAGGGCCTCGTCCACGAGCCCTGCATACACGAGGGATGCCGCGACCTGGTGCTCGACGCCCGTCCAGACCTCGTCGGAGTAGACGAACGGAATCGCGGGCCGGCCGCCGCGCGGCCACGAGGCGAGCAGCAGCCCGCCCTCGTCGTTGAGGGCGTAGACCCGCTGCGTGCTCTCGTGCGCGGTGAGGTCGGACCGGTGGTTGTGCGCGACGATCGCACCGAGCGCGCTGCGCAGCCGATCGCGGGGCAGCAGGTCGCCGAGGCCGTTGACCCAGGCGTGGAACTGGCCGAGCAGCTGGTCTGACAGCACGCCGTCGCCGTACTGGTACCGATGCGCGTCGACATCGTCGATCACCTGCCGGTAGTACTCGCCGTTCCAGAGCCGCTCGTCCATGCCCGCGGCGACGCGGTCGGCCCGGTCGAGCCAGTCGGCCGCCCGTTCGCTCTCGCCGAGGTGTGCCGCCATGCGCGCGCCCGCCCGCAGCGCGGCGGCGAACATGCCGTTGGCGAGCGGGTCGAGGCCGAAGAACTCGATGTCGTAGGTGTTGTGCAGCTCGCCGTCGAGCAGACCGTCGCCGTCGCGGTCCCACCGCTGGATGGCGTGCTCGAGCGTGCGTACGGCAGCGGGCCACACCTCGCCGAGGAAGTCGTCGTCGCCCGAGAACCGCCACTCGCGGTGCAGCCGCAGGAACGTGCCGAGCTGCCCGTCGACGGCGGGACCCATGAACCACGCGGGGCCTGCGAAGACGCGGTTGCTGCGGAACTTCTGCGCGCCCTCCTCGTCGGTCTCGAGCAGGAACTCGACCCTGCGAGCGCTGCGCTCGAGCGACGGGAAGAGCCACGCCACGGTCTGCGCGTACGACCACACGTGGGTGCACGTGCCCTCGCACGAGCCGCCGTGATCGAACGATCCCTCCCACGCCGCGAAGACCGGCCCATCCCCCAGATCGGGGTTCGGCGTCTCGACGACGAAGGCGGTGGTCGACCGGACAGCGGCGATGTTCGCCCCCACCGCCTCGGCGACGACCGGATCCAGGCTCCCGCCGTAGAGGGCCTCTACGAACGCCAGCGTGGTCGCCTCGAGAGCGGGCAGCTCACGATGCAGATGGGATGCCGCACCCCAGGCGTCGGGCCACAGCGTCGCGTACCGGTTGCGGACGACGCCCTCGTCGGCACGGTCGTCTGCCACGATGTGCCCGCGCCACGAGCGGTGACGGTTCGGAAAGCTCCATGCCAGCACGAACTCGAAGTCGCGAGTCTCGCCCGGCGCCAGTTCGTGCACGATGCCGAGGGATCCGGTGCGCAGGCGTGGCAGCAGCTCGAAGAGCTGCTCCACGCTCAGTGCCGCGCTGCGCCGCTGGGTGCCGTCGGACTCGTCGTACGGGTCCGGCGCAGAGTCTGCGAACAGGCCGCGCGGTCGATCCTCGAGCGTCAGGCGGGGCTCCGGATCGAGGAGTCCGTCCGACGACAGGTCGTTCCAGAACAGGCGGGGGCCGTCCGGCCAGAACCCGGTGACCCACTGCGGCTTGGCCGTGGTCGCGGCATCCGTCGTCGTGAGACTCAGGGTGCCGAAGCCGAGGTCGTCTTGGGGAAGCCGGATGCCGAAATCCAGGCCCCGCACGTCGCCCTCTTCCCGCCACTGCACCGTCTGCCGGGCGCGCATGCCGAAGGGGCCGTCGCCCCGCCCGGCCGTGTGGCTGACGCTGCCGACGACGGTCACGCGCACACGACGATCGCCCGGGTTCACGACGCGGTAGCGCAGCACGGCCGCCGGGATGCCGGAGGCGTCGGGGTCGAGCGGCACGAGCGGCGTGAAAGCGCGCAGCGACACGTCGACCGGCAGCACGTCGTCTTCGAAGTCGATGTCGACGACGGGGTACTCGCCGTGCATGGTCGCCGATCGCAGGCGAGGAAGGCCGGCCTGCCGCTCGAAGGGGTAGCCGGCGTCGAAGTCGCGGCGACCGGTCATCCGGGCCTCGAGCACGCGGGTGACCGGGTCCGCGTCTTCGGGTGCGGCGTGGATCGCGAAGAACGAGTACGGATTGACGCGGCCCTTGTCGGGCAGGTTCTCGAGCTCCCAGTCGCGAAGCTCGCCGCGGGCGCCGAGCGACACGTTGCCCGTGCCGATGCCGCCGAGCGGGAACGCGGCGCGCTCCGCGGTGTGCGGAATCCCGCGTGCACGGCGGCGCGTCTCGGATCGGCCGGTCATCGGATCCTCCTCGATCACGACAGTGTGCTCAGGTGTCGTTCGGTCTGGCGAACGCGTCCACTGTAGACGAAATCGATTTCATGATCAACCGAGCGAAATCGCCTTCGGCGTGAAACCGTGCTGTCGGGTCAGCTGCGCACGGAGGCGCGAGCCGGCTGGACCTCGTTGCGCAGCACGACGGTGCGCGCGGGCTGGTCGTCGCCGTTGATGCGCTCGAGCAGCATCTTCGCCGCCGTCACGCCCATGTGCCTCGCCGGCAGCCGCACGACGGTGACAGCGGTCGGCGTGAGGGTGGTGAAGGGGAGCGAGCCGACGACGGCGACGCCGATCTTCGGCGGGGTGAGTCCGTGCTCGGTGAGCACCTGGATCGCTCCGACCCCGAGCAGGTTGTTGCCCGCGACCACCGCGTCCGGCGGATCAGGGAGCGCGAGCAGTTCCTCCATGACCTCGCGTCCGCCGTCGACGCGGAACGTCGAGTACCTCAGCAGCTCGTCGGGATCGTCGTCTGGGAAGTGACGCGCCAGCACGGCTCGCCACCCCTGCGCGCGCTCGTACGCGGTCTCGATGTGCTGCGGTCCGGTGATGCACGCGATGCGCCGATAGCCCGCCTGCACGAGATTCTCGGTGGCCGCCTGACCCGCGGTGCGGTTGGCCATGACGACGCCGTCGATGTCGTAGCCCGTTCCGCGGTCGACGGCCACGACCGGGCGGCCGGTGGCCAGGAGCTCATCGAGATTCGTATGGTCGGATGCCGCCGCCAGGATCACGCCGGCCATGTGCTCGGAGATCGCGATCTGGAGGTAGGTGGCCTCCTTCTCGATCTGCGCGTCGGTGTTGCACAGCACGACCGAGTAGCCGGCCTGGGAGGCGACGTCCTCCACTCCCCGCGCCATCTCGGTGAAGTAGGGGTTCTCGATATCGGGGATCACAAGGGCGATGACCTCGGACGCCTGCCTGCGGAGGGTGCGCGCCGTGCGATTGGGCGTGAACTTCAGCAGGCGGGCTGCCTCGCGCACCGCGAGCGTCTTCTCGTCCGACACACCCATGCCGTTGAAGACGCGGGAGACCGTCGCCGGCGACACGCCGGCGAGCTTGGCGACCTCGTAGATCGTTGCCACGGCACCCCGCTTCCCCTGCACCGACGCGCGTTGACATGCCGGTGAGCCCACCATACAGTGTTGAAATCGATTCCAAAATGTCCCGCATCCGCTTGCACCACTGCGCCGCTTC
Source organism: Microbacterium sp. (assembly GCF_036566905.1). GTDB lineage: Bacteria > Actinomycetota > Actinomycetes > Actinomycetales > Microbacteriaceae > Microbacterium. Next base: position 18,772 of record NZ_DATCVK010000233.1, read on the forward strand.
CGGCGCACCGACACGAGGACGTGCCGACCGATGAACGCACCCCAGCTGCCCTCCCCCGAACTCTCCTCGATCGCCTCGCTGCGGTCGCTGCAGACGCGGTCGATCTCGCCCGAGAACTTCGACGGCTCGTCCGGCGGCGGCGGCCGCGCAACCGAGGGCACCGGGGCCTCCTGCGCCCGTGACCTCGGCCCGGGCTGGAAGATCTCACCCAGTGTCGACGTCAAGGCCGGTGAGACCTTCGACCTCGCGAACATCGACGGCCCTGGACGGATCACGCACATCTGGATCACCACCCACACCGACAACTGGCGCACGCTCCTCTTGCGCGCCTACTGGGACGGCGCCGAGGAGCCCGCCGTCGAGGTCCCGTACGGCGACTTCTTCTGCAATGGCTGGGGCGTGTTCGCCCAGGTGAACTCGCAGACGATCGCCGCGAACCCGCACGGCGGCTTCAACTCCTACTGGCCGATGCCGTTCCGCACCGGCGCCCGGCTCACCGTCGAGAACACGTCGGTCGTCGACGTCCGCGTGTACTACCAGGTCACCTACGAGATCGGCGGAGACTACTCGGCCGACGGCTACTTCCACGCTCAGTGGCGCCGGTCGAACCCGCTGGAAGAACTCGTCCCCCACACGATCCTGGAGGGCATCGAGGGCCAGGGCCAGTACGTCGGCACCTACATCGCCTGGGGCGTCAACTCCAACGGCTGGTGGGGCGAGGGTGAGATCAAGTTCTACCTCGACGACGACACCGACTACCCGACCATCTGCGGCACCGGCACGGAGGACTACTTCGGCGGCGCCTGGAACTTCGACATCCCCGGCAAGGGCTACACGGAGTTCTCGACCCCCTACCTCGGCATGCCGCAGGTGATCCGCCCGGATGGCCTCTACGTCAGTCAGCAGCGCTTCGGCATGTACCGCTGGCACCTGCCGGATCCGATCCACTTCTCGACCGGCATCCCCAAGGTCGACATCCAGGCACTCGGGTGGCGCAGCGGGTGGCGTTACCTTCCGCTGCGCGACGACATCGCCTCGACGGCGATGTTCTATCTCGACCGGCCCACGGCGCGCCGACCCAGGACGCCGAGCGCCGACGACCTGGAGGTGCACCTAGGCACCGCTCCGGTGCCCGACATCGGAGCGACACCTCCCCGCGCACCGCAGGACTGACCGGGCGCGTCCGGCGTCAGTTGATGATCTCGCCCCGCTCGTCCGCCCGCAGCACCGCCAGGCGCTCGTGCCACGTCTGCAGCGCCTCGGGCGTCAGTCGCGTCCAATCGGTGACTTCGCCGAGGACCCGGAGGGGCGAACCGCTGCGGTAAGACCGGGTGGGGTTGCCGGGGAACTTCTTGTCGGTCACATTCGGGTCGTTCTCGAACGGCCCGGTGGGCTCGACGGCGTACACGCGCGGGGCACCGTCCCCGGCGGCCAGCTCCGCCGCGAGCCCGGCGCCATCGCGCAGCGCGGTGAAGTAGATGTGGTTCATGACGACGTCGGGCCGGTAGTTCGACCGGAAGCCCGGCGTCAGCAGATCGCCGACCTGGAGGTCGGCCTTCGTGCCGTGGTAGAACGGCCCCTCGTCCAGTGCGTCGGTCACCGCGACAGCCTAGGCGCACGGCATCCGTGAACGGAACCCGGGCCGGGCTCACCACCGCCGCGAAGGCAGACGGGCTACTCGCTGGAGTGGAACACCCCGATGCGATCGCCGTCGCGGACGAACTGCAGCGCGCTGCCGTCGGGGAAGCGCGCTCGCAGTTCTTCCGGGCTGTTGCTGTCGATCGAGAACTGCACGGTGGCTGGGAAGGAGCCGACACGGCAGCCGGAGTAGATCGGTCCGTTCATCGACCAGGAGCTCGTGTCGGCATCCTCGGCGGGAAGCTGGTCCGTGGCGACGACCGTGAAGCATTCGGTTCCGTTTCCGGCGGAGCTATAGCCGCCGGCGGTCTCGAACAGAGTGAGACCGTAGTACTCGTAGGCGGCCGAGCTGAGCCCGGCGCCGAACCAGCCCGCAGGAACGTTGACCAGCGTGTCGGGCTCGAGGGTGGCGATCTGCTCGGCACCGCTGGAGACCGAGACGGGAGCCATCGACGTCACCGCATAGGTGACTCCGGCGGCGACGGCGGCGGCCGCGACCACCGACAGCGCCCACAGCAGTCGCGTGCGCATGCGCATGCGCAGGCCGCTCTTCGCCGGCGCGGGATCGGCGCCCGCAGGCGTCGAGTCGGTTTCTTCCACGACGTGCTGGCGGGCGGGCGACTCTGCGTCGCTGTCGTCGACGTACCGGGTCGGCGGCGGAGTCGGCTGCGACGCGGGAGACTGCGGGAGCGTCGGCTCGGCCTGCGCCGTCGGTTCGGGTCTCACCGGTGCCGACTCGGGCTCCGCCGGCACGGCGGACGCCTGGACTAGCGCGGCCGCGTCGGATGCCGCCCCCGGACGCTGGCGAGCCTCGAGTTCGTGCAGTCGCCTCAGCGCGGCCGGGTCCTGGTCGATGTCCGCCGAGGGACCGTACGCGCGGGCCCGGAGTGCGCGCAGTTCGTCGAGGGTGCCAGTGTCCATCCCTTGCATAGTGCCACCATGCGGCCGGTGTCCGTGAGTGGGATGGCGAAGCTGGGGAGAGCGAAAGGGCGGTCGGGCGTTGGGTGGCAGCGGTGCCTCGGCCGCGAGGCCGTGTGGAGAGAATCGGCCCGTGGACTGATTGACTGGCCGAATGGTTCACCACTCCGCTGCCGATGCCGAGGTGGCGGTGCGCGCCGCGTCGGCCGGTGCCGCCGTTGCGCGGGCGCGCTACAACACCGGAAGCCGGCGTACTGCCGATCGAGGTCTCGACTTCACGACGGAAGCCGACGTCGAGGCCGAGCGTGCCATCCGGGACGTGCTCGCCCAGTTGCGGCCTGGCGACGCCGTCGTCGGCGAGGAGCTCGGCTCCAGCGGCGACGGGCGCCGCCGGTGGCTGGTCGATCCGATCTGCGGCACGCTCAACTTCGCTGCCGGCGTTCCCCTGTTCGCCGTCAACGTCGCACTGGACGTCGATGGCGTCACCACCGCCGCCGCGGTCGCCGATCCCGCCGGCGATGTGTTCTGGACCGACGGCGCGGCCGCCTGGCACCGTGCCGAGACGACCGCCCCCGATGCCGGCGTCGACCGCCGCCTGGACCCGACTTCCTCGTCCCGACTGGTCACCGTGAACCTGGAGTCCGGCTACCCCGATGACAGCGGCACCCGCCTGCTGTCGGACGAGGTCTTCCGCGCCCGGTTCAGCCCTCGCTTCCTGTCGACCACGTTGGCTCTCGCGTGGGTCGCCACCGGCCAGCAGGCCGGCTACATCACCGGCGGCGACCTGCGGGGCAGCGTGCACTGGACGGCCGGCATCGCGCTGTGTCGTGCGGCGGGCACGGTCGTCACCAACCTCGCCGGCGCCGAGCTGCACACGGGCGACCACGGCCTGGTGGCCGCAGCGGATGCCGAGACGCACGCGTTCCTGCTCGACCGTCTCCACGCGCGCCGCTAGCTGCATCCCAGCGCCGCATCGCGCCCGCCGCCCATCCCGCGGGGATCGGACGGCGGACGCGCTTCCCTGACGCTAGGGCTTGCCGGGCTTCTCGGGCTTGCCGGGCTTGTCGGGAAACTCCGGTCGCGGCGGGCGGGGGTCGTAATGGACGGCGGTGAGGGTCAGTGCGCAGCCGTCGCACGACGTGAGGATGGCACGGTCGCCGGTCGCCGTGGTGGTCACGACCAGCTGCGAGTCGGTGCGCGACGCGTCTCGTCGGACGGTCGCCGCGAACGACAGTTCCAGCCTCTCTCCCGCCGGGATGTCGCCCTCCCACCGCAGCGTCGAGCCATCGAGCACGGGGGTGCCGATCGACGACGCCAGGGACGCGTCATCCAGCGTCGCATCGTCCACGAGTCCCGCAAGGTCCACCGCGAGCGCGACGCCCTCGGCGGTCGCGCTGTCGGTCGACGCCGTCACCGTGTACGTCACGACGTCATCGCGCACCACCTCCGCACCTGCGGTGGGGTCGGAGGTCACCGAGACCGAGAGCCCCGGCAGCTGCTCCTTCGCCTTCACGAGCGAGAGGTCGTCGAACTGCACCCACCGGTCGCCGTTCAGGTGCGTGCCGACGAAGGCCTGCACCTGCGTGCGATCGCCGCTGTGGAAGGTCACCGAGTATCGCGTGTACGCGCCCACCGCCTCGAAGGCGGTCTCGCCGATGGTCGCTCCGCCGGCACCGAGCTCACGGACGCCGAGGGATCCCTCGGCGGGCGTGCCGCCGGTCACCACGAAGCCGGTGAGCGTGTACGTGGTGTTCGGCTCGACCGCGACGTCCTGATGCACGTCGATCCACCCGGAGTTGAATCGCATCCAGCCCTGCTTCGTGCCGCCGTAGGCCCACGAGTGGTTGATGTCGATGCCGCAGTTGCCCGTGCACGCCCACGGCGCAGGCATGGAGCCGTCGACGGCGCGCTCGAAGCCGGGGTCCTGGATCAGGTTCGGGTTGACGACCGTGCCGTCCTCATCGATCTCGGCACGCAGCAGGTACGTGTTGTACGGCTCCCACTGCGAGAGCGAGAAGTAGAGGTCGCCGTCCTCCGACCACGGATGCATGTAGCCGCCGTAGAGTCCCGGGAAGTCGGCGAAACTGGCGAGCCGCTGCCGATCGCTCCACGGACCCTCCGGCGAGGGCGCGGTGCGCAGCACGAGATCGAGGTTCTCGTCGAGGTAGGTCATGAGCCATCCGCCGGTGTGCTCGCTGTACTGCACCGACAACTCGGCGACGTTCGGCGGCACGATGGCGACGGCCGCGGTGTCGTCACCGACGATCCAGCTCGACCCGTTCCAGTACGAGTAGGCCGACTTGTCGAGCATCTGCGCCTCGGGCACCCGCGCGACGTGCGCTGCGCCGAAGCGGCCGTCGGGGGTGCCGAACATGTAGACGTAGCCGTCGTGCCGCTCGAAGGCGACCATCTGGAACGGATGCTGCCCGTCAGGCGTGTTCGTCCACTGCGGGCCGTCTGTCGAGTTCCATGTCTCGCCGTTGTCGTCGGAGTAGGCGATGCGACTGTAGTTCGTGTCCCATGCACCGGGCGCACCCCACTGCCGCACCGACATGAACGCCAGATACTGCCGGGGGCCCACGGCGATGCCGGCGGTGGGGATCGTCGTGATCTCCTGACCGTTGATCTTCAGCGAAGGGATGAGCTCGCCGGCGTGGCCGGGGGCATCCTCGACCGCCGAGTCGAAGGTCATGCCGTCGGAGAGGTCGGTGTCGGAGCTGCGCAGCAGCACGTTGGAGCGCCAGTCGCCGCCGCCACCACCCGGTCCTGTCCAGTCGCCGAACGTGTCGCCGAACGCGGTGAGGATCTGGCCCTGGCCGTTGTCCCACATGATGCCGAGATCGGTGCCCGTCACCCGCCAGGCGGTGTCAGTCGCGCTCGTCGACTTGGGGCCGGTCATCTTGCCGACGACGACGGCCGGGGAATGGTCGGGGAATGCCGCCGCGGTGGCGACCTCGTCCGCCTCGGCCGGTGCCGCCGCCGCGCCGGCCGGCGCGATGACCCCGATGACGAGCGCGCCGACGGCGGCGGCGATGAGGGCGGTGTTCGTTCGTAGTCGTCGCATCTTCGCGAGTCCTTTCCACATACGCGGTCGGCCTACTTGAGACCGGCCATCTTGATGTTGCCGATGATCTGGCGCTGGAAGACGAGGAACAGGATGATCACGGGCGCCGCGGCGAGGACCGACCCCGCGATCAGCAGGCCGAGCTCGGTGCTGCGCTCCGAGCGGAAGGTCGCCAGGTACTGCTGCACCACGAACTGGTCGGGCGTGGTGATCGTCATGATCGGCCATACATAGGAGTTCCAGTACGCGAGGAACGCGGTGATCCCCATCACGACGAACGGCGGCTTCGACAGCGGCAGGAACAGCTTCGTGAAGATCCGCATCCGACCGCAGCCGTCGAGCATGGCGGCCTCTTCGAGGCTGGACGGGATGCTCAGATAGAACTGCCGGATGAAGAAGATCATCCCCGCGCTGGCCGCACCCGGGATCACCAGCACTGCCAGGGTGTCGAGCATCTGAAGGTTGGTCACGACGATGAAGCTCGTGAGCAGGATCGTCATGCCGGGGATGAACATCGTGGTGATGACGATGACCCAGAGAGTCCGCTTGAACCGGAAGTCCAGCCGGGCGAACGCGTAGGCCGCCAGCGAGTTGACCGTCAGAGCGAGCAGCGTGAAGAGCACCGCGCCGAGGAAGGTCCAGAGCATCGTGCGGGTGAACGTGGGGTCGGCGAGGATCTGGGCGTAATTCTCCCAGCGCCATACCTCGGGGAAGAACTGGAAGGGCGTCTCGATCACTTCGGTCTTCGACTTGAAGCCGGCGATCACCATCCACGCCAGGGGGAAGAGCGCGGCGACGACGAAGACGATCCCGACGATCGCCTTGCCGATCGTGTAGAACCACCACGTCAGATCGCGGTGCGGACGTCGCTGGACGATCGGCGTAGCGACGGGGGCTTGCTGAACGGCGGTCACGTCAGTCCACCAGCCTCTCGGAATTGACGAAGCGGAACACCAGCGCCGACACGGTGCCGAGCACGACGAACAGCAGCAGCGCCGCCGCGATCGAGTAGCCGACGTTGATGTCGTTGCGGAAGTGGTTGAAGATGAACAGGTTCGGCAGGGTCGTCGAGTTGAGCGGCCCGCCACCGGTCATGACGAGCGGCAGCTCGAACTGCTGGATCGCCGCGACGAAGCCGGTGATGAGCAGGTACAGGAAGACGTTCTTCATCTGCGGGAGCGTGATGAACCGCGTCTTCTCCCACCAGTTGGCGCCCTCCATCGCGGCGGCCTCGTAGTACTCGGTGGGGATGTCGATCATCGCGGCGACCATGATGAGCGAGGTGAGGCCGATCCCCAGCCAGATGGCGGGGATCGCGATCGCCAGCAGCGCCCACGCGGGGTCGCCGATCCAGGCGATCGGATCGATGCCGAACCCGCCCAGCATCGCGTTGAGGATGCCGCCCGAGTAGTTGTAGATCAGCACGAAGATGATCGAGGTGATCACCGCGGAGATGATCGTCGGGATGTAGATGCTCACCTTCAGCACGCCGGCGAACCAGCGCGACACGCTGACGACGAGGCTCGAGAAGAAGAACGCGAGGATCAGCATCGGGGGCACCGTCATGGCCACGAACACGAACCCGCGGCCGATCGACTCCCAGAACAGCGGGTCGCTCAGGACGTTGGCGTAGTTGCGCCACCCGACGAACTCGGGGTCCTTGTAGAAGCTCCAGTCCTGGAACGAGAGGTAGCCGGCGTAGACGGCCGGCCAGACCACGAAGATCCCGAGGAGCACCAGGGCCGGAAGGATGAGCAGGTAGGCGATCCTCCCGTCGCGATACCGGAATCTGTTGTGCCGGTGCTTGTCGTGCCGGCGACCGGGGAGCACCATCGTCTCCGTCTCGGTCATCATCGTCTGCGTCGCGGTCATTTCCTCACCTCGCTGTGGGCCGGGGCACAGGTCCGGGGGCCGATGGCATCGACCCCCGGATCCGATCCTTCGCTAGGACGTCGGCGCCTTGCTGGGCAGATCGTCGCGCTGGATCACCGTGTTGATGGCATCCTCCGCCGTCTTGATGGCCTCGTCAGCCGAGGCCGCGCCCTTCATCACCGACTCCATCGCGGTGCCCACGGCGAGCGAGACATCCCAGGGGTAGGTGGGCTCGGGGATCGCGGTCGGCACGATGTCGTTCATGACGATCGAGGACCACGGCGCGTCGGCGCTCGCCTCGTCGGCCGAGACGGCCTGCTGCACCGACTCGCGCACAGGCACCTTGGTGAACTGCGTGTCGACGAAGAACGGTACGAGCAGGTCGGGGTCACCCGCGAGCGCCCAGGTCAGGAAGTCGGCCGCCGCCTGCGCGTTCTTGGACTTGGCGTCGATCACCCAGCGGAAGTTGCCGAGCGTGCTCGCGCCGCGACCGTCGGCATCCGCCGCGTTCGGGAACGCACCGATCCCCGTCTTGGGCAGCACGTCGGAGTAGTCCGACCCGATTTCGGACATCATCCACGAACCCGACACCTTGAAGGCGACCTTCTCCTCACCGAAGTCCTTGCCTCCGACGTAGACGTCGAGCGCCTGCTGGGGCATGTAGCCCTCGTCCCACAGCGTCTTGTAGTTCGCCATGAGGTCCCGGTACCCGGGGTCGTCGATGTCGGGTGCGGTCCAGTCGTCGTTCAGCGCGGTGTGACCGGCGAAGTTGTACTGCTGGCCGACGGACGACCACGCGAAGGTGACGGCGTCACTCGCCGGCGAGATGCAGTACTGCCCCTCGGCCAGGGTGGGCTTGATCGCGGCGCACATGTCGAGCAGCTCGTCCCAGGTGGTCGGACCGGTCTCCGGGTCCAGCCCTGCGGCCGACAGCAGGTCCTTGTTCCAGAACAGCACCGTCTGCGGCTCGAGCAGGAGCGGGTACGCGTAGTACTTGCCGTCGATCTGCGAGATGGGCTGCGCCGGCTCGATGATCTCGTCGAGCTTGTCCTGAGGGACGAGGTCATTGAGCTCGTGCAGCTGCCCGGCGTTGACCGCATCCGTGATGCTCGCCGAGAACGTGTAGATGTCGGGGGCCTTCCCAGCCGCCTGCGCCGACTTCATCTTCTGGTCCCAGGCGTCCGCCGGAACCTCCGTGTCGACGACCTTGATCTCGTCCTGCGACTCGTTGAACTGCTTGACGATGTCGGCGTACCACTCGTTCTCGACCGGGGTGAAGGTGCGGTGCCAGAACTGGATGGTCGCCACGCCGTCATCGCCACCGTCGCCGCCACCGGCGCTGCAGCCGGCGAGCGCCATGCCGGCGGCCGCAGCCGCCGCGACGACCAGCAAGAGCCTGCTGTTTCTCTTGTGCATTCGTCCCTCCTCAGGAACACGACTCTTCGGTGAGTCGGAGCTGTGGCCGGTCAGGGGAGCCGGTCCGACTGATCGAGCGGGGCCCGCCGTCCTGCGCGGATCGCCACTGATCTCGTCTCGGGTCAGGCTAGACGAAATCGATTTCATGCGCAACGGGCTCCAGGACCGATTCTGCGAGATCACGCACCACGCCACGCGCCCAGAGGTACCAAAACCGCGCGAGGACGACCGGAAACACGGCTGTAGGCGGGCGAGAGCCGCATCCTGCAGCGTTGTATCGATTTCACAACCGTTCCTGCGTGGGAGTCACGATGCCCGCTCGAGGTCGACGGAGAACCAGAACACGTTGTACGGCCCCCAGAGCGACATCGAGAAGTGGACCCGGCTGCCGCCCTCCGTGACGTAGCGCGGGTTCATGTACGGCGCATACAGTCCCGGGTACTCCGCACCCGGCGCTAGGAGGATCGCCTCGCTCCACGGCCCCCACGGGGTCACGCCTTCGCGGATGTAGGCGTCACCGCCGTCGGAGTAGGTCATGAGCCACCTGTCCAGATAGTCCGACCACATCACCGAGAGCTCGCCGATCGTCCCCTCGAGCACGAGCTCGGCGGCGGCCATGTGGGTGTCCCAGCGCGGCGTGCCGTCGGCATCCGTCCCCGCGAAATACGAGTAGGCGTCGGCGTCCTCGACCGCGTCCTCCGTCGCGAGCACGCGCATGAGCGCCACGCCTCCGAACCGGCCCGACGGGATGCCCCAGAAGTAGAGGTAGTCAGCGCCGCCGTCCGAGACGTGCACCGGCGCCACCTGGACGAAGTTCGAGTCCCCTGGCCACGTCGGTGCGTCGAGCGGGGTCCAGGTGCCGCCCCGGTCCGTGGACTTCGCCAGCCCCGCGTAATTGGCATCCCAGGCGCCCGGCTCGCCCCAGTGCGACACCGACATGTACGAGATGTAGAGGGTGTCGCCGACCGCGAAGCCGTGCGTGGGGATCTTCGTGACCTCGCCCTCGCCGTCGTTCGAGTCGTGCTCGCCCTCCACGAGCGCCTCGGCCCAGCCGAGGTCGTCGGCGGGCGCCCACCCGTCGAAGCGGATGCCGTCGGAAGGGTCGTCGTCGGTCGTCCACGCCGACGCGTTGGACCGCCAGATGCCGCCCTGGCCACCGATCGATGCGGGGTCCCGCTCACCGAACGTGTCGCCGAAGAAGAAGTAGGTGCGATCGCCGAGGTTGGCCATGGAACCCAGATCGGTGCCGGCCACGGCCGCCGATGCGGTGTCGTTCATGGCGTCCGGTCCGGTGAGCTGGGCGATCTGAGTGAGGCCCGACACGCCCTCGAGCACGAAGGGCTTGTCCTGGTCGTCGTCGACGGCGGGCATCGCCGGCGCGGCACACGAGGCGAGGCCTACGGCGAGGCAGACGGATGCCGCAACCACGGCGACCCGGCGAAGGCGAACGCGTGAACGCGGCAGAGACATGATCCTCCTCGATCGTCGAGTGCCACGTTACGTCCGGGAGGGGTGTTTACGAAATCGATTTCATACGGCATCGCTGCGGGTGAGGGTCGCGCGCAGGAGCAGAGATGCGACGAATCGGCCACGGCAGCCGCGGAACCGCGGGCGCCGAGACGACGGCGCGGCGACCGTTCAGTCGTCGGACGGCGGCTCGCCGTCCTCGGCGGCCGGCGCGATCGGCGTGCGCGGCCGCCACACGACGACCTCCGTCGCCCGCCGTACGCGAGTGCCGTGCCGCAGGGTCACGACGTTGCCGGTCGAGCCGGCGGCGAAGACCCGGGCACCGGGACGCTTCTCGATCTCGGCGCGCATGCGGTCCTCCAGGTCGCGCACGCGACCGTGCAGCTCCTGCACGCGGTTCTCGAGCTCCAGGATCCGCACGATGGCGGGCAGTCCGATGCCGTCCGCCGACATGCGGGCGACTTCGCGCAGCTGCTCGACGTGCCGCAGCGAGTACCTCCGCGAACCGCCCTGAGTGCGGGCAGGCACGACGAGGCCCAGCCGGTCGTACTGGCGGAGGGTCTGCGGGTGCATGCCCGACAGCTCGGCGGCGACGGCGATCGCGAAGATCGGGGCATCCTCATCGATGTCGTGCGGTTCAACCATGTCGATCACCTCCCTCCCGCCACGAGATCAGGAGATCTGACCGTCGCAGGACGATTCGCGCGGAATCGTCCTGTCATCGTCAGATCTCCTGTTCTCGTAGAGCATCTCAGCCCTGCGCCTTCGCCATGAGGTCGGCGCGCGGGTTCTCCTTCGGCTCGAGGCTCTGGAAGCGCTCGAGAGCCTCGCGCGCGGCGTCCTCGAGGTGCGACGGCACCGCGACCTGCACCTCGGCGAGGAGATCGCCGGTGCCCTTCGCGGTCTCGACGCCCCTGCCCTTGACGCGCAGCACACGGCCGGACGGCGTGCCCGGCGCGACACGCAGACGCACGGGGTCTCCCCCGAGCGTGGGCACCTCGATGGTGGCGCCGAGCGCCGCCTCGGTGAACGTGACCGGCACGGTGACGCGCAGGTTGAGCCCATCGCGGGTGAACACCGGGTGCGGGCGCACCGCGACCTGCACGACGATGTCGCCGTTCTCGCCGCCGTCGGGTGAGGGACGCCCGCGACCGCGCAGCCGGATCTTCTGTCCGTCCGACACCCCGGCGGGGATCTTCACCTTGAACGGCTTGCCGTCCTCGCCCTGCAGCGTGATGGTCTCGCCCTTGGTCGCCGTGACGAAGTCGATCGTCGTGCGCGCCGTGACGTCGGCCCCGCGGGTCGGGCCGCCGTAGCCGCGGTAACCGCCGGTCGACTGCCCGAACCGGCCCGTCCCGAAGCCCGCACCCTGCTGCTGGTTGAACATCGCGAAGATGTCGTCGAAGTCCTCGGCGTTCTGGTACCGCGCACCGCGGCCCTGGTTGAACATCGAGAAGACGTCTTCGAAGCCGCCTGCTCCACCCTGGCCGCCCGCGGTGAAGCGGGCGCCCGAGCCCATCGCGCGGATCTGGTCGTACTCCTTGCGCTGCTCCGCATCGGAGAGCACCGAGTACGCCTCGCTGACCTCCTTGAACTTCGCTTCGGCGGCAGCGTCACCCTGATTGGAGTCGGGGTGGTACTTCCGCGCGAGCTTGCGATACGTCTTCTTGAGGTCAGCCTCGCTGACGTCCTTCGAGACGCCGAGCACCGAGTAGAAGTCCTTGTCGAACCAGTCCTGACTGGCCATGGTGCTCCTTCGGGCTAGTCGGCAGGAACAGCGACGACGACCTTCGCCGGACGCAGCTCCACCGAGCCGAGGCGGTAGCCGATCTCGACGACCTCGAGGATCGTCGTCTCGGTCGCGCCGGGCGTCGGCACCTGGAAGATGGCCTCGTGATGCTGCGGATCGAACACCTCTCCGGCCGCGCCGTACGTGGTCAGCCCGATGCGCTCGGCGACGCCGCGCAGCTTCACGGCGATCGCGGCGAACGGCGAGCCCTCTTCGAGGTCGCCGTGCTTCTCAGCCCGGTCGAGATCGTCGAGCACCGGCAGCAGGCCCTTCGCGACCGCGCCCTGGGCGCGCTCGATCTCGACCTCGCGCTGCTCCTCGGTACGACGGCGATAGTTGGCGTACTCCGCCTGCAGCCGCTTGAGGTCGTTCAGCAGCGCGGACTCGAGGTCGGCCAGCACGGCATCCTCGGCCGCGGCATCGGCGTTCTGCGCCGACCCGAGGATGTCGTCCACCGTCAGCTCGTCGCCCTCGTCCGGCTCTTCTCCGTCCTGCGGGACGGGGCCGGAGGCCTGTGCCTCCGACCCCTCCTCGTCAGGACGGACCTCTTCCTCGTCGCCGGCTCCTGAGCCGGCCGTGGGGTCGTGGTCCTTGTCGGCCATGGTTACTTCTTCTCTTCGTCTTCGTCGATGACCTCGGCGTCGACGACATCCTCGTCGGAGTCCGTCGCGCCCTGGTTGTCAGCCGGCTCGCCTGCTGCGGCATCCGGAGCCGACTGGGCGGCCTGGCCGGATGCGTAGATCGCCTCGCCGAGCTTGCCCTGGCTCTGGTTGAGCTTGTCGAACGCGGTCTTCACGGCCTCGTCGTCCTCGCCCGCGAGCGCGGTCTTGAGAGCGTCGACGTCGCCCTGGACCTCGTTCTTGACGTCTTCGGGAAGCTTGTCCTCGTTCTCCTTGATGAGCTTCTCGATCGAGTACGACAGGGTCTCGGCCTGGTTGCGCACCTCGGCGGCCTCGCGGCGCTTCTTGTCTTCGGCGGCGTGCTCCTCGGCCTCGCGCACCATGCGCTCGATGTCGTCCTTGGGCAGCGACGAGCCGCCGGTGATCGTCATCGACTGCTCCTTGCCGGTGCCCTTGTCCTTCGCCGAGACGTGGACGATGCCGTTCGCGTCGATGTCGAAGGTGACCTCGACCTGCGGGATGCCGCGCGGAGCCGGCGCGATGCCGGTGAGCTCGAACGTGCCCAGCGGCTTGTTGTCGCGGGTGAACTCACGCTCGCCCTGGAAGACCTGGATGGCGACCGACGGCTGGTTGTCGTCGGCGGTCGTGAAGGTCTCGCTGCGCTTGGTCGGGATGGCGGTGTTGCGCTCGATGAGCTTCGTCATGATGCCGCCCTTGGTCTCGATGCCGAGGCTCAGCGGGGTGACGTCGATGAGGAGGACGTCCTTGCGCTCGCCCTTGAGGACGCCGGCCTGGAGGGCTGCGCCGACGGCGACGACCTCGTCCGGGTTCACGCCCTTGTTGGGCTCCTTGCCGGTCTCGCGCTTGACGAGCTCCGACACCGCAGGCATGCGGGTCGAGCCGCCGACGAGCACGACGTGGTCGATGTCGCCGACCTTGATGCCGGCCTCGCGGATGACGTCCTCGAACGGCTTCTTGGTGCGGTCGAGGAGGTCCTTGGTGAGGTCCTCGAACTTTGCGCGCGTGATGGTCTCCGACAGCGAGACGGGGCCCGAGTCGGTGAGCGACAGGTACGGAAGGTTCACCGAGGTCGAGGTCGAGCTCGAGAGCTCCTTCTTCGCCTGCTCGGCGGCCTCCTTGAGGCGCTGCAGCGCGATCTTGTCGCCCGAGACGTCGACACCGGTGGTGTCCTTGAACTGCTTGATGAAGTAGTCGACGAGGCGCTGGTCCCAGTCGTCGCCGCCGAGGCGGTTGTCACCGGCGGTCGCGCGCACCTGGATGGTCGAGAAGTCGTCGTCCTTGCCCACCTCGAGCAGCGAGACGTCGAACGTGCCGCCACCGAGGTCGAAGACGAGGATGAGCTCGTCCTCCTTGCCCTTGTCGAGGCCGTACGCCAGCGCCGCCGCGGTGGGCTCGTTGATGATGCGCAGGACGTTGAGACCCGCGATCTCGCCGGCCTCCTTGGTGGCCTGGCGCTCGGCGTCGTTGAAGTAGGCGGGGACCGTGATGACGGCATCCGTCACCGTGTCGCCGAGGTACTGCTCGGCGTCGCGCTTGAGCTTCTGGAGGATGCGCGCGGAGATCTCCTGCGGCGTCCACTTCTTGCCGTCGACCTCGAAGCTCCAGTCGGTGCCCATGTGGCGCTTGACCGACGAGACGGTGCGGTCGACGTTGGTGACGGCCTGGCGCTTGGCGGTCTCGCCGACGAGCACCTCGCCGTCCTTCGTGAACGCGACGACCGACGGGGTCGTGCGGAAGCCCTCGGCGTTCGCGATGACCTTCGGCTCGCCGCCCTCGAGGACGCTCACGACCGAGTTGGTCGTCCCGAGGTCGATTCCAACAGCACGTGCCATGTGTATCTCTCCTTCATATGGACGCTGACGGATGCCGGCGCCCGGGGTTGATGGGAAGTCTGCTCGCGTCCCGCCCCCCGAACTCGTCGAGGTTGAGTCGCGATGGCTCAACCATACGCCGGGGTGCGGCATCCGTCAAATCAAAGTTGACACGAGGCGGCTCAAGTTAGCGGTCGACGTTCAGCCCTGCGACCGGCACCCGCTCGGGTCGTCGGAGTCGGAGAGGCCCGTGTCGACGCCCGACAGCTTCTCGACGACGCCGACGGCGGCGGGCCAGTAGCGCGCGTAGTGCTGCGGGTCGGCGTTGACCTGGGTGCGGTGCGCGACGAGGGTCGGCGCCAGCCCGAGCCGTTCGCCGTCGGGGACGGCCTTCGCCATCGCGCGGTAGAACAGCGTGGCGGCCGTGTACGGGTCCATGCGCTGTTCCCGGCTGCCCCAGCTGTCCTGCTGCTGGAACAGGCCGACCGAGGTGGTGCGGCTGCCGTCGGGATTGGTCACGCCGCTGGTCTCCCAGTCGCCGTGGTCGAGGTTGCGCAGCGACGACTCGCCCATGGCGGTCATGACGCCGATCGCCTGGTCGCGCGCCGACAGGCCGAGGTCGCTGCCCGCGCCCATGATGACGGCGGCGTTGTCGAGCTGCTCGGCGTTCCATTGCGATGTGGATGCCGCGACCTGACCCGGCCCGAGGGCGAAGCCCGCACAGTCCCCGAAGCCGCGGGCGGCGCTGCCGACGACCGTGAACACGGCGGCGATGCCCCCGACGGTGACGATCGCGATGGTCACGATCGAGACGATCAGCGCGGTCCGCAGCCGTCGGGCACGGGCTGCGGCGGCACGCTTGCGCGCGGCGGTGG
>NZ_DATCVK010000234.1:0-14859 GCF_036566905.1 Microbacterium sp.
CACCGGCCCCGAGCGCCAGACCGAGGACGCCGCGCCGCGAGAGACCGGCACCCCCGCCCGGCGGGGCCCCCGCCGGAGCGGGAGCGGCCGCAGAGTCGATCGACGGGTCGGTCACGTTACGCCAGCACCGTGTTCGTGAGCTGGGCGAGCGGCTCGGCGAGCGCGTTGATCAGGTCGGTCAGCTCGCGCTTGTCGTCGTCGGTGAGCTCGGTGTAGACCACGAATCCGCTCTCGAGCGAGCCGTACTGCGCGAGTGCGGCCTCGAGGTCGGTGTAGCCGGCGTCGATCTCGTCGGCGAGCGCCGCGCCCTCGTCACCCTGGGCCACGGCGAAGTCGCGCACGAGGGAGAACGCCATCTTCGAGCCCTCGACGTTGGCGGCGAAGTCGGAGAGGTCGGTGCCCGACCACCAGTCCTCTTCGCCCTGGATCTTGCCTGTGGCGACCTCATCGAGGAGCGCGATCGCACCGTTCGAGATCCCGGCGATGCCCTGCGCATCGAGCGAGTCCTGGAAGTCGTCGGAATGCACGTAGTCGTACAGCTCCTGGACATCGGCGATGAGCTGATCGCCGAAGGCAGCGCGCTCCGCCTCGGTCGAGGGTGCCCAGTCCTGCCAGGCGGGCGTCTCGCCGTCGGCGTTCAGCGCGTCGGCCGCCGGCACCCAGAGGTCCTTCTCGATCCGGTGGAATCCGGTCCAGTCCAGCCCTTCGGCGACCGCGTCGACCTCGCGGTAGTCGATGCGCGGGTCGAGGTCGCCGAGCGCCTCGGCGACCGGCTCGATGCGCTCGTAGTACGCACGTACGACGGGGAACTGCGCACGCGCGGTCTCGTCGTCGCCCGACTCGTACGCGGCGACGAACTCCGACACGGCGGGGGCGAGCTGCCCGACCTGGTCCTTGACGAAGGCGGCGTAGAGGTCGACCGCCTGCTGCTTCTGCTCCGCGTCCTCGCCCGACAGCTCGACGGCGTCGCCCGACACGGCGAACGCGGCGCGGCCGACGCCGTCGCCGATCATGCCCGGCTTGCAGAGCGTGAAGTAGTCGCCCGGCTGCGCCACGACGGTGAGCGTGCGCGATGCGCCGGGCGCGATGTTCTCGACCTCACCCACGATGCGCAGGCCGTCGTCGGCGAGCAGATAGAACTCGGTCACCTCGTCGCCGTCGTTGCTCACGTCGAACGTCAGCGTGCCACTGGTCGCCGCGTCCCCCGAGACCTCGCAGCCGGAGGCCGTCGACGACACGGTCAGCGCGTCGGAAGACGCGGCGTCGCTCTTGGCGACACAACCGGACAGGACGAGGGCGCCGAGACCGGCGACGGCGAGTGCCGGGATGAGACGACGGGCGGTCATGCTTCTCCTTGCGGGGATGGGACGGAAGGCGAGCCGGGAGGAACGGTCACCGGGGATGCGGACGACGGGGAGACGGATGCCGCCTCCGCGGCGGGTGCCGTACGCGCCGCCGGACGCGAGCGCAGCTGGCCGCGGAGCCAGATGCCGCCCACGATGCCGACGTAGAGCACCCAGGCGACGACCTGCAGCCACGACATGCGGGGCATGAAGCCCACGGTGGCCTGCAGGATCGCGGCCAGCGCGCTGCCCGGCGGGATCGAGGCGGTGACATCGAAGGCCCAGCCGAACGGGAACGCCGCCCAGCCGACGGCGACGTCGCCGGTGGCGGGGTCGACGGGTGCGACGGCGGTGAACGGGCCGGGAAGCGCACCGGCCTCCTGCAGGTCGTGGATCGCGTACGCCAGCACGCCGGCCGCGACGATCACGAGGAAGGCGCCCGTCCACCCGAAGAAGATGCGGAGGTCGAGTCGCAGCATGCCGCGGGCGAGGGCCCAGCCGAGGATCACAGCCGCCACCAGACCGAGCAGGGCGCCGGCGAGTGCTGCGGGAGCCTCGCCGAAGGACTGCACCATCGACCACAGCAGCAGGGTGGTCTCGACGCCTTCGCGGGCCACCGAGACGAATCCGATGGCGACGAGCGCCCAGAGGCCGCCGGTGGCGAGCGCGCGGTCGACACCGCCTTCGAGCGTGCGCTTGAGGGTGCGGGCCGTCCGCTGCATCCAGAAGATCATCCACGTGACCATCGCCACGGCGAGGAGCGACAGCGTGCCGCCGAGCAGCTCCTGCGCCTCGAACGTCAGCGAGTACGCGCCGAACGTCAGGACGGCGCCGATGACGAGGGCCAGCGCGATCGCGAGCCCGACACCCGCCCACAGGCGCGGCAGCACGTCGCGCCGGCCGAGCTTGGAGAGGTAGGCGACGAGGATGCCGACGACGAGCGCGGCTTCGAGGCCTTCACGCAGGCCGATGAGGAAGGTGGCGAGCAACGGGATTCCCAAGATGGTGCGGATGACGCGGCGCCCCGTTACGCCTCGGCACTCCTGCGGTCTCATGCGCGCGGCGGTTCAACGTAAGGTGAGCCTTACCTTCGACGGTACCGGACACCATGGCGCATTGTCCATTCCGTGACGGCCCCTTCGCGATCAGACGGCGGCGCGCGCGTACCGCTCCGCGAGGCGCTGCAGGTGCGGCACGAGCTCGGCGGGAGAGTCTACGGTGAAGTCCATGCCCAGCATGCCGATGTAGGCGGCGATCGTCTCGAGGCTGTCGGCGCCCGTCACCAGCACGGACGTCGTCCGCCCCACCGCCTCGACGACACCCACGGTCGGGTTGATGCGCGCGATCACCCGCTCCGCAGGCGCGGCGATCCGCAGACGCGCGTGCACCTTCCACCCGCCGGCCGCGATCGAGCGCAGCGCGAAGGCGGTGAAGTCTCCCCCGGGCACCGGGACCGGGTCGAAGCGGCGCCGCGTCGGCATGCGGGGCTCGATCCAATCCAACCGGAACGTCTCCCACTCCTCGGTGTCGGGATCGCGCGCCACGAGGTACCAGCGGCGCTGCCAGCTGAGCAGCCGGTACGGCTCGACGCGGCGAGCGGTTCCGCGGTCGTCGAAGCGCAGCCACTCCCCCGCATGCACCGCCTGCGCGACCGCGCTCAGCACGCGGGGATCGACCTCGGGATCGGGCGCATCGGTGCCGACGTTCTCAGGGCCGCTGTCGATGGTCGCGGCCACCGCATCGACGGTGGGCCGCAGCCGCTCGGGCAGCACCTGGAGCAGCTTCGCGAGCGCCCGGGCGCCCGCCTCGTCGACGCCGGCGACGCCGCGGGCGACGCGCAGCCCGATGGCCACGGCGACCGCCTCCTCATCGTCCAGCAGCAGCGGTGGAAGCTTGCCGCCCGCCGCGAGCCGATACGAGCCGGTGCGGCCGCGTTCGGCCTCGACGGGGTACCCGAGCGAGCGCAGGCGCTCGATGTCGGTGCGGATGGTCCGCACCGAGACGTCGAGTCGCATGGCCAGCTCCGGCCCCGGCCACCGCGGGCGGCTCTGCAGCAGCGCGAGGAGTGCGAGCATCCGCGCAGATGTATCGGCCATCTCGCTCGATTCGTCGAAGTGCCCAGATATCAGGAAGATAACCTGCCTGTTTCGACCGTAACGTCGAAGACATGAACACCGCAACCGCCGCCGCCACCGGTATCCGCCCCTTCCGCATCGACGTTCCGCAGGCCGACCTCGATGACCTCGACGACCGCCTGGCGCGCACACGGCTCCCCCAGCCGGCACCCTCCGACGACTGGGAGTCGGGCACGCCCCACCGGTACCTCGCGGATGCCGTCGCACGCTGGCGCGACGACTTCGACTGGCGCGCTGCCGAGGCGCGCATGAACGAGTTCCCGCACTTCATCACCGAGATCGACGGGCAGCCGATCCACTTCGTGCACGTGCGCTCGCCGCACGAGGGTGCCACGCCGCTGATCCTCGCGCACACGTACCCGGGCTCGTTCGTCGACTACCTCGACATGATCGGCCCGCTCGTCGACCCCGTCGCGCACGGCGGCCGCGCCGAGGACGCCTTCGACGTCGTCGTGCCCGACGCGCCCGGATTCGGCTTCAGCCAGCCGGTCACGCAACCGGGCTGGACCACCGCGCGCGTCGCCGCGGCCTACGACACGCTGATGCGCCGCCTCGGCTACGACTCGTACGGCATCCACGGCAGCGACAACGGGGCGATGGTCGCGCGTGAGCTGGGGCTGCTCGATCCCGAGGGCTTCCTGGGCCTGCACGTGCTGCAGCTGTTCTCGTTCCCGTCGGGCGACCCGGCCGAGTTCGAGAAGCTGGAGCCCCAGGACTACGCCGGGCTCGAGCACATGCAGTGGTTCCAGTCCGTAGGCGCCTACAACACGATGAACGCCGCCCGACCGCAGACCATCGCCGCGGCGCTGTCGGACTCCCCGGTGGGGCACCTGGCCTACGCCGAGCTGTTCAATTCCTTCGGCAACGGCACGAGCCTCGTCCCCCTCGACGCCATCCTCACCGAGGTGAGCGTCGCGTGGTTCGCCAACGCGTCGGCCGGCATGAGCCGTGCCTACCGCGACAACGCGCTGGCGGATGCCGAGCCCCGCGTGAGCGGCGCCCGGACGGGTGTGGCGGTGTTCAAGGACGACTTCCAGACGATCAGGGTGTTCGCCGAGCGCGACAACACGAACATCGTGCACTGGAGCCGCTTCGAGACGGGCGGGCACTATGCGGCGCTGGAGGTGCCGGAACTGGTGCTCACCGACATCCGGACCTTCTTCGCCCGCGCCTGACGCCCCCTGCGATCCCCGCCCCCTATGTTCACTTGCGCTGGATGTACGCCACGCCGGGCGTGTCGCGTACGTTCAGCGCAAGTGAACACGGGGCGGCAGAAACGATAGGCAACAAACCGAGCGGATGCCGCGGCATCCGCCTAGCCTCGCCTCATGACCGAGCTCAATCTGCCGATCCTGGACCTCTCCCGGCTCGACGCGGGTGCCGAGGCGGCCGCGCAGTTCCGCGACGACCTGCGCGCGGCGACCCACGACGTCGGGTTCTTCTACCTCACCGGCACCGGCGTCTCGCCCGAGCTGGAAGCACGTCTGCACCGCGCCGCCCGCGAGTTCTTCACCCTCCCCGAGGCCGACAAGCTCGCGATCGAGAACGTCAACAGCCCGCACTTCCGCGGCTACACCCGCATCGGCGGCGAGCGCACGCAGGGCAAGGTCGACTGGCGCGAGCAGATCGACATCGGCCCCGAGCGCGAGGCCGTGACCAACGCCGATGCCCCCGACTTCGCACGTCTCATCGGGCCGAACCTCTGGCCCGCGGCGCAGCCCGAACTGCGGGACGTCGTCACGGAGTGGCACGATCACCTGTCGGGTGTCGCGCGCAAGCTGCTGCGCGCCTGGGCACTGTCGCTCGGGGCGGCCGAGAACTACTTCGACGAGCACTTCGGCGAGCCGTCCACCCTCATCAAGATCGTCCGCTATCCCGGCAAAGAGGACCCGACGCCGCAGCAGGGCGTCGGCGCCCACAAGGACTCCGGGGTGCTCACGCTGCTGTGGGTCGAGCCCGGAAAGGGCGGACTCCAGGTGGAGCGTGACGGACAGTGGGTGGACGCTCCCCCGGTGCCGGGTGCGTTCGTCGTCAACATCGGCGAGCTGCTCGAGTACGCCACCCAGGGCTACCTGATCGCGACCAAGCACCGGGTCATCTCGCCGAAGTACCCCGATGATCGCATCTCGGTCCCGTTCTTCTTCAACCCCGCGCTCGACAAGCGCCTCCCGCTGATCGAGCTGCCCGACGAGCTCGCCGCGCAGGCGCGCGGGGTCACCCAGGACCCGTCGAATCCGATCCACGCGCTGTACGGCGAGAACGCGCTGAAGTCGCGCCTGCGCGCCCACCCCGACGTCGCCGGGATCCACCATGCGGACCTCGTGGCGGCGCGTGCCGCCGCCGCGGAGCCGAGCGACCGGGAAGCGGTGGCATCGGGCTCCTCCGCCTGACGTTCTTGCAGGTCTCCCCGTGGCGTGCAAGGGGGTCCTCGACCACGGGACGCGCGCCTAGCGTGGCGGTATGAGCGACGTGACGATCTTCGCCCCCTCCCCGACGCTCACCGTCACCGTCGAGGAGCACGACGACGAGCCGGACATCCATGTCCACGCCGGCGGCCAGGGCGTCTGGCAGGCGCGCATGCTGCTGCGACTCGGTGTCTCGGTGACGATGTGCTGCAGCCTGACGGGCGAGATCGGACGGATGCTGCAGCATCTGCTGGAAGACGAGGGCCTCACCGTCGCAGGCGTCGAGCGGCCGGGAAAGGGCTCCGCCTACGTGCACGATCGGCGGGGCGGCGAGCGTCGCATCATCGCCGAGACGGGGGGCGACCCTCTCGCCCGGCACGATCTCGACGAGCTCTACGGCGTGACCCTCCGCGAGGGGCTCGCCTCGGGCCTGGCGATCCTGAGCGGACCGGCCGGCGACGAGACGCTTCCTGCCGACACCTACCGTCGGCTGGCCGCCGACCTGCATGCCGGAGGCGCCAAGGTCGTCGTCGATCTCTCCGGCGCCCGGCTCGAGGCCGCCGTCGAGGGCGGCGTCGACGTGCTCAAGGTCAGCGACGAGGAGCTGGCGAGCGACGGGCGTATCGACGACGACTCCGCAGCGGGGATCATGGCCGCGATGCGGCGCCTGCGGAAGGACGGGGCGGGCGCCGTGATCGTCTCGCGCTCGCCCGAACCCATGCTCCTGCTCGATCCGGACGGATTCCTCGAGATCACCGCACCCCGCCTGGAGGTCGCCGACACGCGCGGCGCCGGTGATTCGCTCACCGCGGGCGTGGCGGCCGGCATCGTGCACGGCGAGACCGTGCGCGATGCGATCGTGACCGGCGCGGCCGCCGCCGCGCTGAATGTGACGCGGCACGGGCTGGGAACCGGCGATCCGGACGCGATCGCTGAGCTGCGGTCTGCGGTCACGGTGCGGCAGCTCGTCGATGAGGCCGAGGCGGGGATGGCTCAGCCGGTGACGGGCCACGTCAGCCCGGACGGGCTCGCGGCCCTCGCAGAGCCGGCGGAGCGGCCGCCGCGCGGGGCGCCGTCGGGCGACTCTCCGGAGGCCGGGCGTTCCGAGACGGCGGAATCGGGGGACACGCGATGACCCGCACGCTCATCACCAATGACGACGGCATCGACGCGCCGGGCCTCCACTCCCTCGCCCGCGCAGCACGAGACGCCGGTCTCGAGGTGACCATCGCGGCGCCGGTCCGGCAGTCCAGCGGCTCGAGCGCGTCGATCGTGGCCGCCGAGGAGGACGGCCGCATCGCGATCGAGCGCCGCTCGCTTCCCGGGCTCGACGGCATCGCGGCCTTCGCGGTGCGCGGCGGCCCCGGTCTCATCGCGCTGATCGCGGCGCACGGTGCCTTCGGCGAACCGGCCGAGCTCGTGCTGTCGGGAGTCAATCACGGCGCGAACGTGGGCCGCGCCATCCTGCACTCCGGAACCGTCGGTGCCGCCTTGACCGGGGGCCTCAACGGAGCGTGGGCTGCCGCGGTCTCGCTGGACGTCGGCATGAATCCGACGCAGTTCCACTGGGATGCCGCGTCCGCCGCCGCGATCGGCGTCCTGCCGTTCCTGCTCGAGCAGCCACGCGGAACCGTCGTCAACGTCAACGTCCCGAATGCGCCGGACAACCGCGGGGCGGTCGAGGCCGCCCTGGCCCCGTTCGGCATCGTGCAGACGACGCTGAGCGAGCGGGACGCCGGCCACATCCGCCTGGCCGTCGAGGACCTGCCGAACACCCCGGAGCCCGGCAGCGACGCCGCACTCCTGGCGGATGGATGGGTGACGCTCACCGGCCTCGATCCGGTGTCGCAGCTGCCGCTCGGCTTCGAAGCGTCGCAGGCGTCGGCCCGTCCGTCGCGATCGGCAGTCTCGCCGCGCGAGACGTGAGGCGAACCCCGCGGCCTCAGCGCTCAGTGGAAAAGGTGAAGGCCTCCCCACACCGTGGGGAGGCCTTCCAAGAATGTTTCGCGCGATAGAACGCTGGTGCGCGATGCCTTAGCGACGGAGTCCGAGGCGCTCGATCAGCGACCGGTAGCGGTTGATGTCGATGTCCTGGAGGTAGCCGAGCAGACGACGGCGCTGACCGACCATCAGGAACAGACCACGACGCGAGTGGTGGTCGTGCTTGTGCTCCTTCAGGTGCTCTGTAAGGTCCTTGATGCGCTGCGTCAGCATCGCGACCTGCACCTCGGGGGATCCGGTGTCACCGGGGTGCGTCGCGTACTCTTCGATGATCGCCTTCTTGGCGTCTGATTCGAGTGGCATAGATGGGATCCCCTTTCTCGTCGTTGCGCGGCGCCCGACGCCTGATGCGCGAGCTCTCTTTATCCGCGGCCGATCTAACGGCAACCTGAAGAGTCTACCAGCAGGCGGCTCCAGCGGCGAACCGCCGCCCTCCGCCGCCCGGGTACGCTCGAACCCGTGCCCCACCCTCTCCGCGCCGAGCCGCAGAGCCGCCGTGGAGCGCCGGCCGAGGTCGCCCAGTGACCGCCGAGCAGCACCGCAGCCACTTCATCGACCTGCGGCCTTTCCGCACCAGTCCGGCGTTCACGCGGATGTGGCTCGGATCGACGCTCGCAGGCCTGGGCGGCCAGCTCACGATCGTCGCGATCATGCTGCAGATGTATGACCTCACCGAGTCGACGTTCGCCGTCGCGATGATCGCCGTCGCCGGACTCGTGCCCATGATCATCGCCGGCATCTACGGCGGCATGCTCGCCGACGCGTTCGACCGTCGGGCGGTGGCGCTGATCGCCGCCACGGTCACCTTCGGCTCGACCGCGCTCCTCGCCGTGCTCACCTGGGCGAACCTGGAGACGGTGTGGTGGCTGTACGCCCTCAGCATCGTGAACTCCGCGGCCAACTCGATCGTGCTGGCCACCCGCCAGGCGATCGTGCCGCGCCTGCTCCCCCGTGAGCTGCTGCCGGCCGCCTCGGCCCTCGGCGGCATCACCGTCGGGATCATGGTGATGGCCGGTCCCGCGCTCGCCGGCGTGCTGGTGGCGCTGACCGGCTACGCCTGGACGTACACGCTCGACGTGATCCTGATGACCTCGCTGTTCCTCGGCCTCTGGACGCTGCCGGCTCTGCGCCCCGAAGGCGAGGTCGTCCGGCCCGGGCTCGAGTCGCTGCGGGACGGCTGGCGGTTCCTCCGGCGCGCGTCGAACATCCGCCTGCAGTTCATCCTCGACATCATCGCCATGACGTTCGGGCAGCCGCTGTCGTTGTTCCCCGCGATCGGCGCCGTACTGCTCGGCGGCGGCCCGATCACCACGGGCCTGCTCACCGCGTCCGTCGCCGCCGGCGCGTTCGCGTCGAGTCTGTTCTCCGGCCGGGTCGGGGCGATCCGCCACCAGGGCCTCGGCATCGAACGCGCGATCCTCGTGTACGGCGTTTCGATCGCCGCGCTGGGCCTGGTCCTCGGCGCAGCGGCACTCGGCTGGCTGGCACCGGTCGGGGTCGATGCCGACACCCCGAACGTCGCTCTCATCGCACTCGCGTGCGTCGTGCTCGCCGTGTCGGGGGCCGCCGACAACATCAGCTCGATCTTCCGCAACACCATGGTGCAGGCCGCCGTGCCCGACGCGATCCGCGGCCGGCTGCAGGGCATCTTCATCGTCGTGGTCGCCGGCGGCCCGCGCCTGGGCGCTCTCTATGCGGGCACGCTCGCGACCCTGACGGCGCTGTGGTTCCCGCCTCTGCTCGGCGGCTTCGTCATCATCGCGCTCGTGGCGATGCTGGTGCGCGCCAGCCCGCGCTTCCGCGCGTACGACGCCGAGAACCCGGTCCCCTGACGGGCGCCGCACCGTAGCCGAACCGTCGCGGACCGGCGGATTTCGGCCGTCGCATCCGACGGCACGCCACGACGTCGCGGGGCGACCGTAGGGTGGCCACGTGGCTTCGACGACCGACACGACTTCCGTGACACGCGCAGAGCGACTGCCCTCGGCGCGCTGGATCACGGTGCAGTTCGTGCTCGCCGGGATCGTGTGGGGCTCGAGCTTCCTGTTCATGAAGGTGTCGCTCACCGGCATCTCGCCGGCCCAGGTCGCCTGGACCCGCATCCTGCTGGGCGCCCTCACACTCGGCGCGCTCGTCCTCCTGCGTCGCGAGCAGCTCTCCCGCAGCCTCCGCGTCTGGGGCCACCTGACGGTGCTCGGGCTGACCTTCTGCGTCATCCCGTTCCTGCTGTTCTCCTGGGCGCAGCAGCATGTGAGCTCGGGCGTCGCGAGCATCTTCAACGCGACCACGCCGATCATGACCGCGATCATGGCGTGGCTGGTGTTCCGCGTCGAGCGGCTGAAGGCCGTGCAGGTCATCGGCATCGGCATCGGCATCCTGGGCGTGATCGTGATCATCGCGCCGTGGCAGGGCGTCGCATTGGACGGCAGCCTCGTGGCCGAGCTGGCGATCCTGGGTGCGACGGCGAGCTACGGCTTCAGCTTCGCGTACATGCGGCGCTTCGTCTCGAACACGGGGATGTCGGCGCTGGCGTTCACGTTCGGCTACATCGCGATGGCGGGGGCGGTGATGGTCGTGCTCACGCCGTTCCTCGTCCTGACGCCGGTACGCCTCGACGTGCCCATCGTCGTGAGCCTCGTGCTGCTCGGCTGCCTCGGCACCGGGATCGCGTACGTCTGGAACCAGAACACCGTCCGCGCCTGGGGTCCCACGCGAGCCTCCACCGTCACCTACATCACACCGGTGGTCGGAGTCATCCTGGGCATCGTCGTCCTGGGCGAGACGATCTCCTGGAACGAGCCCCTCGGCGCACTCGTCGTCTTCCTCGGCATCCTGCTCGCTCAAGACCGCCTGCGCCGTCGACCGCGTTCCTGACGCGGCCGATCCGCTCGCCTCAGCCGGCGCCCGCGCCCCGGCGTCTCACCGGTCTCGGGCTGATCCGCGCACACGCAGAAGAGCGGATGCCTCGGCTCGAGGCATCCGCTCTTCTGCGACGCTGCGGGTCAGTCCTGCTGCAGCGCGCCCTGCAGGTCGAGCGTGATGGTGACGTCCTTGCCGACGAGCACGCCGCCGGTCTCGAGCGCCGCGTTCCAGGTGAGCCCGAAGTCCTCGCGGTTCACCACGGTCTTGGCGGTGGCGCCGGCCTTGTAGTTGCCCCACGGGTCGGTTCCGAAGCCGCCGAACTCGAACTCGAAGGTCACCGGCTTGGTGACGCCGCGGATGGTGAGGTCGCCGTCGACCAGGAAGTCGCCGTCGGCGATGCGGGCGCCCGTCGAGCGGAACTCCATGGTCGGGTGGTTCTCGACGTCGAAGAAGTCACCGGAGCGGAGGTGGTTGTCGCGCCCCTCGTCCTTGGTGTCGACCGAGGTCACGTCGACGCTCGCCTCGACCTGCGCGTCGAGGGGGTTCTCGGGGGCGACGAGCGTCGCGCTCTTCATGCCGAAGGTGCCGCGCACCTTCGAGATCATCATGTGGCGCACGCTGAAGGTGACTTCGCTGTGCGCGGGGTCGAGCACCCAGGTGCCCGCCTTGTAGCCGGGAACGTCGATCGTGGTGGTGTCGGTCATGGTCGTCCTTCGTGTGGGGTGGGTCACCGCAGGTGCGGCGACGGGCTCGATGGATGTCAACGCGCACGGCAGGGATATCTATTCCGGTGAATGAAAGATTTCTCATGCCTGTCGCTCTTGCAGCGACAAGCCGGAAGGGACGCCGGACACGATGGAGGGGCGGATGCCGCAGCATCCGCCCCTCCGAACGTCGAGCTCGCGTGAGCCTTCGAAGCGCTCAGGCTTCGGATCGCTCAGGCTTCGACAGGCTCAGCCGACCTTGATGAGGTCGATGATGAAGATGAGCGTCTTGCCCCCGAGGAAATGGCCTCCGGCGGGGCCGTACGCGAGGTGCGGCGGGATGACGAGCTCGCGGCGTCCGCCTTCCTTCATGCCGGGGATGCCGTCCTGCCAGCCCTGGATCAGGCCGCGCAGCGGGAACTGGATGCTCTCGCCGCGGTTCCACGACGAGTCGAACTCCTCGCCGGTCTCGTACTCGACGCCCACGTAGTGGACGGTCACGGTGTCGCCGGGCTTGGCCTCGGCGCCCTCGCCCACGACGATGTCGCGGACGACCAGGTCGGCAGGCGCCGGTCCGGCGGGTGCGTCGATCTCGGGCTTGGTGCGGTCGTCAGTCATGACACCATCCAACCATCCCGTGATCTCCGGCGCCGGATCAGTTCGCCGTCAGGGGAACCGACGACGGTTCTCTTGACACTCGCGCGAGCCCCCGGCATCCTGGTCGCAGACCAACTCAGCGCTCGGTAGACACGCAGGCATCGCCGCGGCACCGAGCGCTGAGTCTTGATATGACCCCGGTCACGCGAGCGTCCACCCTACGGCGCGAACATCGCCGCGCGCGTCGCGGCCGTCTTCGCCAGCAGGTCGCGTTCCTCCGTGGTCGCGTGCGGATCGCGGCCGGTGATCGCCCGCTGGCGCGTGGCGGCGAGGGCGGTGGCATCGGCGATGAAGGTCCTCATGAGCGCGGTGCGGTCGCCGCGCAGCGTTCGCGCCCACGCGAGCGCCGCCTTGCGTCCGGCCGAGGTCGCGAGCATGTCGACCTCCTGCGGGGTGAACCACCCGGCGGCCGCGTAGTCGCCGAGCCGGCGCCTGGTGAGCCGGGATTCCTCGCGCCGCAGCGCGATGATGCCGAGGAGGAAGCCGATGAAGAGGGGCACCTGCAGCGTGAGGTAGAGCACGAAGAAGTCGCCGAACATGGCGGAGCCGTTCCAGAAGGCGTGCAGCGCGATGGCGCCGGCCAGGCCGACCAGCCAGGGACCGACGGCCTGCCCGGTCGAGAGACCGCGCCGTGCGGCGAGGCCGAGGGCGAAGCCGGTGACGCTGGTGAACATGACGTGCGCGAACGGCGACAGGATGCCGCGCAGGAAGAACGTCACCGACGTCTCGGCGGCGCCGCCTTCGATGAAGCTCACCGCGAAGTACTGGATGTTCTCGGTGAACGCGAAGCCCGCGCCGATCAGCGCGCCGTACACGATGCCGTCGACCGGACCGTCGAAGGCGCGTCGCGCGGTCGCGAAGATCAGGAACACACCGAGCCCCTTCGCGAACTCCTCGACGACCGGAGCCCGCACCACGGTCTGCAGCACCTCGCGTGCGCCGGTGGCGGGGCCGAACGCCATTGACAGCAGCAGGTCGATGCCGAGCGCGATGCCGACGGCGGCGATGGCGCCCCACGCGACTGCGAGGATCAGCAGCGAGCGCGGCTCGGGCTCCCAGCGGTCGACGATACGGACCGCGAACAGCACGCCGACCAGCGGCACCAGCGCCAGCAGCATCCCGATCAGTGAAGCGCCCGGACCCAGTGCGTTCAGGAAGTAGCCGACGAGGGCGATCAGGACGAGGACCAGGATGCCGACCATCCAGACCGATGCCGTGCGCCCGCGGCGCGGTGCCACGGCGGTGGGGATCTGCACCGGCGCTGGCGAGGTCGCAGGCGGCGCGATCGTCGCGGGAGTCGCGTTGCGCGGCTGCGCGAGAGCGGAGGCGAACTCGGGCGGGGTGAGCGAGGGCCGCGGCCGGGCGGCACCGGGGTCGTGCGTCATGCGCTCAGCCTATGGCTGCAGAACGCTCCATCGCCGCGCGCGTGCGGGTCGCCCGTCCGTGCGGGCGTCCGGCTAGGTTGGGGGAATGCGCTTCGCCCATGTCGTGCCGCCGCAGTCGGTCGAACCGAGGCTTGCACTCATCGAGGGCGACGAGGCGATTCTCGTGGAGGGACTGTTCGACGGAGCTCCGCACGTGCTCGAGGAGCTCATCGCCGGCGGCGACGCGCTGCTCGCACGCGTGCGGGATGCCGCGGGCGGGGGCACGCGGCATCCGCTCGACACGATGCGATTCGCGTCGGCGCTCCTGACACCGCCCGTGATCCTTGCGATCGGTCTGAACTACGCCGCGCACTCCAGCGAACTCGGATTGAAGACGGACTCCACGCCGACCGTGTTCGTACTCTGGCCGAACTCGCTGGCCGGGCACGACGGCACGACGATCTGGCCGCGTTCGCTGAGCGAGTCCGTCGACTACGAGGCGGAGCTCGGGGTCATCATCGGCACGCCGGCGAAGGACGTCTCCGCCGAGGACGCCCTCGGCCATGTGTGGGGCTACACCGTGGTCAACGACATCACGGCGCGCGACATCCAGTACTCCGAGGCCCAGTGGTCGCGCTGCAAGTCGTTCGACGGCTTCACGCCCACGGGCCCGTTCGTCGTCACGGCCGACGAGATCCCCGATCCGCAGGACCTCCACATCTGGACCGTGCTGGACGGCACGACCCTGCAGGATGCGACGACGGGCCAGATGGTGCGGCCGGTCGCGACGCTGATCTCGCACCTGTCGAAGTCGGCGACGCTGCTGCCCGGAACGCTCATCTCGACCGGCAGCCCCGGAGGTGCCGGCTACTCGCGCGATCCGCAGGTGTTCCTGCGCGACCGATCGACCGTCACCGTCGGGATCGACGGCATCGGCGCTCTGACGACCCACTGCCGCATCCTCGACTGATCTCACGACGATGCCCCCGCTCCGATCCGGAGCGGGAGCATCGTCTACAGCTGATTCAGCGGGTCACGGGCAGGTGATCGTGCCGCCGGTGTTGAGCTCGTACTCTCCGGGAGCCATGCCTTCGCACAGCTCCTGCAGCGCCGCGCCGGCGCCGTTGACGAGCACGATGACGATGATGATCGTCGCGATGATGCTGAGAACCAGGAAGATCCAGCCCAGGATGATCGCCACCTTCGCGGGGGTGTTCTTCACCCCCGCCTTCTTGCTCTGCGAGCGCGCGACGTATCCGAGGATCAGGCCGATCAGCGACGCGAAGAACACGACGACGAGGGCGACGATGCCGAGCGTCTTGCCCGGCACCGGCGCGTCCGAGGGCGCGCCATAGGCGGCCGGCGGGGCGGCCGCGTACGCGGGCGGT
>NZ_DATCVK010000235.1:0-7603 GCF_036566905.1 Microbacterium sp.
CGCCCGGTCACATTCCGAACCCGGAAGCTAAGCCTCTCAGCGCCGATGGTACTGCAGGGGGGACCCTGTGGGAGAGTAGGACACCGCCGGACACCCATTCACGCAATGGCCACCCCTGATGGGGTGGCCATTGCGCGTTAAGGGCATCATCCACCTCGGTAGACTCGAGGGATGCCCGCGCTCGATCTGTCGCTGTCCTCTGCTGAACTCACTCGCATCATCTGCGACATTCCGAGCGAGTCGGGCGATGAGACTCTTCTCGCCGACGAGATCTTCGCGGAGATCTCCGCGCTCGATCACCTCGAGGTCTACCGCGACGGCGACACGATCGTCGCCCGCACGAACCTCGGTCGCCCGCAGCGCGTCGTGATCGCCGGGCACATCGACACCGTGCCGATCAACCGCAACGTCCCGACGAAGGACGTCGAGTTCGAGGGGCACCCGTTCATCTGGGGCCGCGGCACGGTCGACATGAAGGCCGGCGTCGCGGTGCAGCTCAAGCTCGCCGCCGAGCTCGTGGCTCCCCGGGTCGACATCACCTGGATGTGGTACGACCACGAAGAGGTCGACGCCGATCTCAACGGACTGACGCGACTGGCGCGTACCCGCCCCGATCTCTTCGCCGGCGACTTCGCGATCCTCGGCGAGCCGTCGAACGGCGAGGTCGAGGGCGGCTGCAACGGCAACCTCCGCGCGATCGTGCGCACGCACGGTGTGCGCGCCCACAGCGCGCGGGCCTG
Organism: Microbacterium sp.; assembly: GCF_036566905.1. Taxonomy (GTDB): domain Bacteria; phylum Actinomycetota; class Actinomycetes; order Actinomycetales; family Microbacteriaceae; genus Microbacterium. The sequence continues at coordinate 741 of NZ_DATCVK010000235.1, forward strand.
GATCGGCGAGAACGCGATCCACAAGGCGGCGCCCGTCCTCGGGCGGCTCGCCGAGTACGAGCCGCGCGATGTCGCGGTCGAGGGGCTCGTGTACCGGGAGGGCCTCAACGCGGTCCGCATCAGCGGCGGCGTCGCCGGGAACGTGATCCCCGACCTCTGCGAGGTGGAGGTCAACTACCGCTTCGCACCGAGCCGCGATGCCGCTGAGGCCGAGGCGCACGTGCGCGAGGTGTTCGCCGGTTTCGAGGTCGACGTCGTCGACGTGGCGGCCGGCGCGCGTCCGGGCCTCGACGCTCCGCTGGCGCAGGAGTTCCTCGCCGCGGTCGGCGCCGAACCGCGTCCGAAGTACGGCTGGACCGACGTGGCCCGCTTCAGCGCGCTGGGCGTGCCGGCCGTGAATTACGGTCCGGGAGACCCCCACCTCGCGCATCACGACGAGGAGCGGGTGCCGGTGGCTCAGATCGAGGCGGTCGAGCAGGGCCTGCGGGCGTGGCTGGCGACCAGCTGACCGCCGTTCCCGCGCTCCGGCGCTCGCGGGGCCGCGTAGCCCTGCGGGTGGCGGCGATCTACCTGGGTGCGCGCCTGGTCACGACGCTCTTCCTCTTTCTCGCGGCCGAGCTGTCGGGTTTCCAGAGCCGGATGGGTGCGGATGCCGGCCTCGGAGACACGGTCGTCGCGTGGGATGGCACGTGGTACTGGCTGGTGGCCATCTCCGGCTACCCGAGCTCGCTTCCGCTGACCGATGCCGGGCAGGTGGCAGAGAACGCTTGGGCTTTCCTCCCGCTCTACCCCTACCTGGCACAGGCGGTTGCCGTGCCGTTCGGCGGGCAGTGGGGGACCGGTGCCCTGATCGTGTCGCTCATCGCGGGGTACGGAGCATCCGTCGCCCTCTACAGTCTGCTGCGGGTTCGCCTCGACGAATCGGCGACGCTGTGGGCGGTGGCGTTCTTCGCGAGCGGTCCGCTCGCCGCGCTGTTCCAGATCGGCTATGCCGAGTCGCTCAACCTCTTTTGGCTGTTCTGCGGGCTCTGGTGCGTGGTGCGGCGTCGTTACGGTTGGCTGTACCTGCTCATTCCGCTCATGGCTTTCACGCGTCCCGGCGTGCTGGCGTTCGCGCTGTTCCTGGCGCTCTTCGGCATCTGGAGGTGGTTCCACCGGGCACGGGAGCCCCTGCGGGGCGCTGAGATCACCCACATCATCGCGCTGGGCCTGCTCGCCGCCATCGCGGGCTTCGCGTGGCAGCTCATCGCCGGTTGGGTGACCGGCGAACCCGGCGCCTACCTCGCCACCGAGCTCGCCTGGCGTCGCAACTGGGTGCCGGGAGACCCGACTTTCGCACCCTTCGAGCCCTTCTTCGCCGGGGTGTCGTTCTGGTTCGAGACGTTGTGGCATCTGCCGCTCGCTCTGGGCTTCGCCCTCGTCGGCGCCGGCGTGCTGCTGATCGGGGCGGCGCTCGTCTTCCTGCCGCAGGTGCGCCGACTGGGTATCGAGATCCGGCTGTGGAGCGCGAGCTACCTCGTGTACCTGCTGCTGGTGTTCTTCCCGCAGTCGAGCATCTTCCGGCTGCTCGTCCCGCTCTCGCCCCTGTGGGGCGCCTTCGCTGTACCTCGGTCGCGTGTCTGGCGTATCGGCGTGCTCCTGGCGTGCCTGATCGGCCAGTGGTGGTGGATCTACAACATGTACGCGCTCGGCAACAGCACTTGGCAGGTTCCGTGACGCGACATGACGGATGCCGCTTTCCCCAGGCGTGCCCGGGGCCCGTGCCCTCACGATAAACTTGACCTGCAGACCATCGATGAAAAGGAGCCGCAATGGCAGCCATGAAGCCGAGAACCGGAGACGGGCCGATGGAGGCCGTGAAGGAGGGTCGACTGATCATCGTGCGCGTGCCGCTCGAGGGAGGCGGTCGCCTGGTCGTCTCGGTGAACGACGCTGAGGCCAAGGAGCTCTACGACGTTCTGGGTGGCGTCGTCAACGCCGCGTAGTCGCACGTTGCGCGAATGGCCGGTCCCGACGGGACCGGCCATTCGCGTTTCTGCTGATCTGTCACGACAGGGCGACCGTGGTCAGCTGCAGCAGCCCTTCGCCCGTGATCGACAGCGCTCCGATCACGGCGGGCGATGCCTGCGTCTCCTGGATGAGCGAGCGGTAGGCGGTGGTCACCGGGTCTCGGCGGACCGGGTCGGCGACGCCGCCGCCCGCGAGGACGCGGGGGACCAGCACGGTGCCACCGGCGCGTACCAGGCGGAGGCCATGCTCGACGTACTCGATGACGCCGTCGGGATCGGCGTCGACGAGCACGATGTCGTAGGACGCCTCGTTCATACGGGGCAGCACCTCTGCCGCGCGGCCGGTGATGAATCGCGCGCGGGCCGGCGGGATCCGCGCCTCGGCGAAGGCCTGCCGGGCGGCCCCGAGGTGCTCCGGCTCCTTGTCGATGGTGGTGAGGGTGGCACGGGGCGAACCGTGCAGCAGCCAGAGACCGGAAACCCCGGCGCCGGTGCCGATCTCGACGATGTTGAGCGCCTGCGACGCGGCGGCGATGACCGCGCACTGCGCGCCGATGGCGGGACTGATCGGCGCGGCGCCGAGCTCGAGCGCGTGCGCACGAGCTCGCGCGATGTGCTCCGGCTCGCTCGTCGCCTCATCGACGAACCGCTGGTTCGCGTTCTGCTCTCCCATCAGCATCCCTCCGCCCGCCAGCCTACGCGGCCCCGCGGCGCTGATCGCACAGGCACGGCGGTAATCTGAAGGCATGATCTTCGGCCTCACGATCGAGAAGCTTCTGCTGATCGGACTCGTCGCGGCACTCATCCTCGGACCCGAGCGTCTGCCGCGGTATGCGGAGTCCCTCGCGGGACTGACGAAGCGGGCGCGGGAGTGGGTGACCACCGCGCGCACGCGTGTGCGCGACGAGATGGGCGAGGACTTCGACGACGTCGACTGGCGCACCCTCGACCCGCGCCAGTACGACCCCCGACGGATCATCCGCGAGGCGCTGCTGGACGATGCGCCGGTGGCCGGTGTCGCCGCCGCAGCGCAGGCCGCGCCCGCACCGACGCCCCCGACCACACCGGTGTCGTCGCCTTTCCGCGGTCCGGCGGACGGGCCGACGCCCTACGACACCGAGGCGACTTGACGCCGAGCGACCGTCACCGCGGACGGAACGGGAGCGAGCGTCCCGACAGACCCCGCGGCGTGCGCGCCAGTTCCGCGGCGATGCGGGCGATGACCTCGGCCGCCGGATCGCCGGGGTGCGCGAGGACGGCCGGGATGCCGGCATCCGCGTCCGCCCGCAGCGTCGGACTGAGCGGCACCGAGCCGAGCAGCGGAACCTCGGCGTCGGGTTGGGACAGCGCCGCGGCGACCGCCGCACCGCCTCCGGCGCCGAACAGGTCGAGCGTGGTGCCGTCGGGGAGAGTCAGGGCGGACATGTTCTCGATCACGCCGATCACCCGCTGGCCCGTCTGACGCGCCACCAGGCCGCTGCGCACAGCGACATCGGAGGCGGCGGTCTGCGGCGTGGTCACGACGAGCACCTCGGCGTTGGGGAGCAGCTGGCCAACCGATATCGCGACGTCGCCGGTGCCCGGCGGCATGTCGAGCAGGAGCACGTCGAGATCGCCGAAGTACACATCGGTGAGGAACTGCAGCACCGTGCGGTGCAGCATCGGCCCGCGCCACGCGACGGCGCCGACCGGGCTGTCCCCGTCTCGCCCGCGCAGGAACATCCCGATCGAGATCACCTTCACGCCGTGCGCGACGGGCGGGAGCATGAGGTCGTCGACGCGCGTAGGCTGCGGGACGCGGCCGTCGGCAGCCACGAGACCCAGCTGACCGGGGATCGAGAAGCCGTGCACGTCGGCGTCGACGAGTCCGACGGCCAGGCCCCGCTCGGCGAGGGCAGCGGCGAGGTTCGCCGTCACGGTGGACTTGCCGACACCGCCCTTGCCGCTGGTGACCGCGATCACGCGCGTGAGCGTTCCGGGGCCGAACGGCATCTCCCGGGCTCGCCCGCCGCGGAGGCGCTCGGTGAGCGCGTGCCGCTCGGCGGGGGTCATGACGCCCACGTCGAGCGCGACATCGGTGATGCCCGGAACGGATGCCGCGGCCGCGCGCACGTCCGAGGCGATGCGGTCGGCAGCCGGACATCCGACGATGGTGAGGGCGATCGCGACGTGGGCGACGCCGCCGTCCACCGAGATGTCGCGGACCATGTCGAGCTCGCCGATCGGACGGCGCAGCTCCGGATCGGAGACAGCGCCGACGGCGGTGCGGACGGCGTCCGCGTCCGTGGGAAGGCTCATCTCGTGGCGCCCTCGTCGACCTCGGGGTTGCTGTCGAGCTTCTCGAGCAGGGCGCGCAGCTCGGTGCGGAGCACCTCGCGCGTCACCACCTGGTCGGCGAAGTCGTTGACGGCCATGCGCAGCGCCACGACCTCGCGCGCGAGGTACTCGGTGTCGGCGAGGTTGCGCTCGGCGCGCTGTCGGTCCTGCTCGATCTGGACCCGGTCGCGGTCGTCCTGCCGGTTCTGCGCCAACAGGATCAGGGGCGCCGCGTACGACGCCTGCAGCGACAGGATCAGCGTCAGCAGCGTGAAGTTCGTCGCGGACGGGTCGAACTGCAGCTGCGGGGGCATGAAGATGTTCCACGCCAGCCACACGGCCACGAAGACGGTCATGCCGATGAGGAAGCCCGACGTGCCCATCGCGCGGGCGAACGCCTCGGAGAAGCGCCCGAACCTGTCGCTGGACTGCTGCGGGCTGCGCTGCAGCATGCCGGAGCGGCCGCGGGGCGCGTCGAGCGACGGCTGGCGGTTGGCGCGTGCCATCAGCGCCTCCTGCCGCTGCTCTTGGGCGTGCCGAAGGCCAGCGTGCTCGCAGTGGTCGTCGGCACGGCTTCGGACGCCGGGCGTCGTTCATCATCCTCCGCATCGTGAGATCGCCAGTCCTCGGGCAGCAGGTAGTCCAGCACGTCGTCGACGCTCACCGCGCCGACCAGCCGGTGGGCGGGATCAACGACGGGAAGCGATACGAGGTTGTACGACGCGAGGAGTCGGGCCACCTCGGCGGCCGATGCGGTGGCGGGCACCGGGTCGAGCGTGTCGTCGATGATCGCGCCGAGGCGCTCGTGCGGCGGGTAGCGCAGCATCCGCTGGAAGTGCACGGTGCCCAGGAGCCTGCCCGTCGGCGTCTCGTACGGCGGCAGCGTCACGAAGACCGCGGCCGCGAGTGCGGGATGCAGCTCGTGGCGCCGGATGAGGGCGAGCGCCTCGGCGATCGTCGCGTCGGCGGACAGCACGATGGGCTCGCTCGTCATGAGACCGCCCGCGGTGTCGGGGCCGTACTTCAGCAGCGCGCGGACATCCTCCGCCTCCTCGGGCTGCATGAGCTCCAGCAGCTCCTCGCGCTGGTCCTCGGGCAGCTGGCCCAGCACGTCGGCGGCATCGTCGGGCTCCATGGCGTCGAGGATGTCGGCGGCGCGCTCGTCGTCGAGCGCCTCGAGGATGTGCACCTGCTCGTCCTCGGGCATCTCTTCCAGCGCGTCGGCGAGACGGTCGTCGGGGAGTTCCTCGACCACTTCGAGAAGCCGGTCCTCGGGGAGGTCGAGCAGCGTGTTCGCCAGGTCGGCGGGGCGCAGCTCGGAGTAGGTCGCGACGAGCTGCTCGGCCGACTGGGCCTCGCCCGGCACCTGGCTCTCGCGCACCGCGTCCCAGTTGGCGAAAGTCGTCGGCCCCTTGGCGAAGGGGGAGGCGCTCGTCTTCGGCTTGCGCAGGAAGAGCTGTCCGACATCCCACTCGCCCAGGCGGTTACGCTCGATCGCGACGTCCTCGATCACGGCGGTGCCGGAGCCGTCCGCGAAGAACACCTTGCGGCCGAGCATCTCGGCCATCACGCGCACCTCGCCGCCGCGCTGCTGGAAGCGCCGCACGTTGATGAGACCGGTCGTGATGACCTGGCCGGTGGCGATGGAGGTGACGCGCCCGATCGAGACGAACACGTGGCGACGGCCGGGAATCTCGACGACGAGTCCGATCACGCGCGGCGGATCGTCTTTTCGATAGATGACGACGACGTCGCGGACCTTGCCGAGACGGTCGCCGGCGGGGTCGAAGACCGAGCACCCGGAAAGGCGCGCGACGAAAACCCTCTGCGTGCTCACACATCCCAGCGTAGTCCGCGTGCCATGGGAGGATGGGGAGATGACCATGATGGGAGGGCGCTCTCCGCAGGGTTCCGACGCGGTCGGCCAGACCGTGGCGAGCTTCCCGACGTACGAGGCGGCGCAGAAGGCGGTGTCGTCGCTGATCGCGGCCGACATCCCGGCGCGCGACATCGCGATCGTGGGTCAGGGGCTCCGTTCGATCGAGCGGATCACGGGTCGCCTCGGCTACGCGTCGGCGGCGCGTTCCGGCGCCGTGAACGGGCTCCTCCTCGGGCTGCTGTTCTCCGCGATCCTGGTGATCGGATCCCCGTCGGTGCCCATCCAGGCCTTCGTCGGGGTGCTGTTCGTGGGCATCGCGATCGGCATGCTGCTGAGCATCGTGACGTACTCGTTCGTGCGCCGCCGCCGCGACTACGCGTCGGTGATGCAGGTCGTGGCCGACCACTACGAGGTCACGGTGACCGACAACAGCGTGCATCGCGCACGTCAGGTGCTGGGGCCCCAGACCGGAGTGACGCCGGCCGCGCCTGCGTCGTCCGCCGCTCCGACGGTGCCCGCTGCGCCTGCCGCGCCCGCTCCCGATGCGGCGACCACAGAGCCGCCCAGGTACGGCGAGCGGGTCGTGCCGAACGCGGATGCCGCGCCGCGAGAGGAGTCGCAGCCTTCGGCGTCCGAGCAGCCCGCCGCAGACGACCCCG
>NZ_DATCVK010000236.1:0-24041 GCF_036566905.1 Microbacterium sp.
ACGGCGTTCCGGACTCGACGGTGGCGGTCCAGCCGTCGGGGGCGACCACCACGGTGACGGCGCCCTTGAGCAGCACGACGGCGCCCGTCGCCTCGGCGGTCTCGCGCGCCGCGGCGGCGCGGTCGGCCGGTGCATGCCCGAGGCCGAGTGCCGAGCGCAGTCGCGCATGCTCACGGTCATGCGGCGTGAGGATCCGCGGCGCGGTGGCCTCCGCGGCGAGATCCAGGGCCCCGGCGTCGACGACGACGGGGTCGGTGTCGGACAGCAGGCCCCGCAGCGCCTCGGTGTCTGCGGCGGTGCGGACCGCGGCATCCGTCCCCGATCCGATCACCCACGCCTGCACCCGCCCGTCGGCGGTCACCGTCTCGGGCCGGCGCGCGAGCACCAGGTCGCTCGGGCGTTCGGGGCCGAGGTAGCGCACCATGCCGAGTCCCGTGCGCCAGGCCGCCTCGACGCCGAGCACCGCCGCACCCGGATACGCCTGGGACCCCGTGCGCATGCCGAGCACGCCTCGGGAATACTTGTCGTCGTCGGCCGTTGGCCTCCGCAGGGCGCGAGCGGTATCGGCGCGCGTCCACGTCCTCACCATGTGGTCACAGTACCGCGCACCCGATCCGATCCGGAGACCCGATGACCCGCCTGTTCACCCCTCTCACCCTGCGCGACGTGACGGTGCGCAACCGCCTCTGGGTCTCGCCGATGTGCCAGTACAGCGCGGTCGACGGGGTGCCGCAGGAGTGGCACCACACCCACCTCGCTCAGTTCGCGTCGGGCGGTGCGGGCCTCGTCGTCGCCGAGGCGACCGCGGTCTCGCCGGAGGGGCGCATCTCGCCCGAGGACACCGGACTGTGGAACGACGAGCAGCGGGACGCGTGGGCTCCGATCGTCGCCGCGATCCGCAGCCGCGGCGCGGTCGCCGGTGTGCAGCTGGCCCATGCGGGGCGCAAGGCATCGACCTGGTCCCCGTTCTCCGGCCGACGCGGCTCGGTGTCCGCGGCCGAGGGAGGCTGGAGCACCGTCGCCCCGTCGGCGATCGCGTTCGACGGCTACGCCGAGCCGGTCGCCCTCGACGTGGCGGGCATCGATCGCGTCGTCGCCGACTTCGCGTCCGCCGCCCGCCGTGCCGTCGCCGCCGGATTCCAGGTGCTCGAGCTGCACGCGGCCCATGGCTACCTGCTGCACCAGTTCCTCTCGCCGCTGTCGAACCGGCGCGACGACGAGTACGGCGGCTCCCTCGAGAACCGCGCCCGGCTGCTGCTGCGCGCGCTGGAGGCGGCGACGGATGCCGCTCCCGGCGTCCCCGTGATCGTGCGGTTCTCGGCCACCGACTGGGCCGAGGGCGGCTGGGATGCCGACGAGACGGCGACGGTCGCACGCTGGGCGGCGGATCGCGGCGCCGACTTCTTCGACATCTCGAGCGGCGGGCTCGTCGCCCACCAGAAGCTGACCACCGGCCCCGGCTACCAGGTGGAGCTCGCCGCGCGGGTGCGCCGCGAGGCGGGCGTCCCCGTGAACGCCGTCGGCATGATCGACGACGCCGCCCACGCCGAGCGCGTGCTCGCCGAAGACGCGGCCGACGCCGTGATGGCCGGCCGCGAGTGGCTGCGCGACCCGCACTACGGGCTGCGCGCCGCCGACGAGCTCGGGGCCGAGATCGACTACTGGCCGAAGCAGTACCTCCGCGCCCGCCGCTGACACGGGACGCGAAAGGGCGGGTTCCCTGGGGAACCCGCCCTTTCGCACGCAGGGATGTCAGAAGCCGCGACGACGGGTCGCGTCCTGCACCTCTCCGATGAGCTCCTCGATGATGTCCTCGAGGAACAGCACCGCGGTGGTCTCTCCGGCATCGTCGCGCACCTGGGCGAGGTGCCTGCCGGCGCGTCGCATCAGGGCGAGCGCGTCCTCGAGATCTGTCGACTCGAGCACCGGCACCATGTGGTGGATGCGCTTGGTCGGGATCGGGCGGGCCACATCGGTGGCGGCATCCGGTCCCTCCGCAGCCCGCAGGATGTCCTTGAGGTGCACGTAGCCGACCGGCACGCCCGCCTCGTCCACGATCACATAGCGCGAGAAGCCGTGCTTGGCGACCGCCCGCTCGATCTCGGCGGGGGTCGTGGTCTGCGGCAGCGTCACCAGCTGCGACAGCGGCAGTGCGACCTCGGCGGCCTTCTTGTCGGTGAACTCGACGGCCGCCGCCACCGTTCCCGCCGAGTCGTCGAGGACCCCCTCGATGCGGGACTGGTTGACGATCGTCGCCACCTCTTCGAGCGTGAAGGTCGAGGCGGCCTCGTCCTTCGGCTCGACGCGGAACAGACGCACCACGTGGTTCGCGATCCAGTTGAGGCTCACGATGATCGGGTGGAAGAGCTTCGACATCCACACCAGCGGTGTGGCCAGCATGAGCACGGCGCGGTCCGGCACCGAGAACGCGAGGTTCTTGGGCACCATCTCGCCGAAGACGACGTGCAGGTACGACACCAGGACGAGTGCGACGGCGAACGCGACGCCGTCCACCACAGCCTCCGACCAGCCGGTGAGACCCAGCGGCGCGGCGAGGAGGTGGTGGATGGCGGGCTCCGAGACGTTCAGGATCAGCAGCGAGCAGATCGTGATGCCGAGCTGGCTCGTCGCCAGCATGAGCGTCGCGTGCTCCATCGCGTACAGCGCGGTCTTGGCCGAGCGCGATCCCTTCTCTGCGAGCGGCTCGATCTGCGAGCGGCGGGCGGAGATGACGGCGAACTCGGCGCCGACGAAGAAGGCGTTGGCGATGAGCAGCACCACCAGCCAGGCGATTCCGGCCCAGTCGCTCATCGGCGATCACCCGCCTCGATCGTCGCGTCCCCGTGCGGCATCGGGGTCGGCGTGAACCGGACCCGGTCCACGCGACGTCCTTCCATGCGCTGCACCTCGAGGGCTCCGTCCTCGATCTCGACGGTGTCGCCGACGACCGGGATGCGTTCGAGCACGCTCATGATGTACCCGCCCACGGTGTCGTAGACGTCTCCCTCGGGGATGCGGATGCCGGTGCGATCGCGCACCTCGTCGGGCCGCAGCTCACCGGGGAAGATGACGGTGTCGTCGACGCGCACGATGCCCGCGCGACGGCGGTCGTGCTCGTCGAGCACCTCGCCGACGATCTCCTCGACGAGGTCTTCGAGGGTGACGACGCCCGCGGTGCCGCCGTACTCGTCGACGACCACCGCCATCTGGTAGCCGCGGGCACGCAGTTCGGCCACGAGGACATCGAGGTGGACCGCCTCGGGGAAGCGCAGCGGCTCGGTCGCGAGCGCGGCGGCGGGCACGTCGGCGCGGCGCTCTCGGGGCACGCCCACGGCCGCCTTGAGGTGCACGATGCCGGTGATGTCGTCCATGGACTCGCCGTACACGGGGAAGCGGCTGTGACCGGTGCGCCGGGCCAGCTGGATGACGTCCTCGGCGGAGTCGTCGGCGGCGAGCGCGTGGATGCTCGGCCGGGGCGTCATGACGTCGGCTGCAGACAGCCGCGCGAAGGTGAGGCTGCGGTCGAGGAGCGAGGCGGTGTCCTCCTCGAGCACGCCCGCACTCGCGGAGCGGCGGACGAGGCTCGACAGCTCCTCGGCCGTTCGCGCACCCGAGAGCTCCTCCTTCGGCTCGATGCCGACCGCGCGCAGCACGCCGTTCGCACTGCCGTTGAGCACCACGACCGCCGGACGGAACACCGTCGTGAACGCGACCTGGAACGGCATGACGAGCTTGGCGGTCTGCCGCGGGATGGCGAGGGCGAAGTTCTTGGGCACGAGCTCGCCGAGGATCATCGAGAACACCGTCGCGATCGAGACGCCGATGATCGCGGCGAGCGGTCGCGAGACGCCGGTCGGGATGCCCCACGCGTCGAACACGGGTGCGAGCAGGTTCGAGATCGCCGGTTCCATCGTGTAACCGGTGAGGAGCGTGGTCAGCGTGATGCCGAGCTGCGCGCTCGAGAGATGCGTCGACGTGATGCGCAGAGCGCTGATCGTCAGCGAGAGACGGGTCTCACCCGCTTCCTGACGGGATTCGAGATCGGCCCGGTCGAGGTTGACGAGCGCGAACTCGCTCGCCACGAAGAGGCCGGTGCCGATCGTGAGCAGAAGCCCCACGCCCAACATGACGTAATCCATCACGCATCACCCCCGTTGCGTCGGAGGAGGGGTCGGTGGGGCGATTGTCTGCAACTAGGAGGGTCGTCCATCGTGCCGACAAGTCTACGGCAGGCCCTCGGCGGCGGTCGGGCGACCTGTCAACCCCCTCTTCGATCCGGCACGGCGACCGCACGATGGTCCGCCCCGGGTGAGCAGCGCCGGGGCACGACGGATCGGAGAGGCCATGACGACGACGGACCACCAGCGGGATGGACGAGGAGCGCCGGATGCCGAGCACCCCGACAAGCCCGACACCCCCGCCGAGATCGAGAAGCGCTCCTGGAAGTACGTCTTCGTCAAGACGGCGCGCGAGTTCTCGTCGGACGAGTGCACCGACATCGCGGCGGCGCTCACCTACTACGCCGTGCTGGCGATCTTCCCGGGTCTCGTCGCCGTCTTCTCGATCTTCGGCCTGATCGGGCGCAGCAGCCAGGCCACCGACCAGATCATCGGCGTCGTCGACTCCGTCGCCCCCGACGCGGCCGATGCCCTCCGCGGCCCGCTCGAGCAGGCGGCGGACTCCCCCGCCGCGGGCTGGGGTCTGGTCTTCGGCCTGGTGCTGGCCATCTGGTCGGCATCCGGCTACGTCGGCGCCTTCAGCCGCGCCATGAACCGCATCTACGAGATCGAGGAGGGCCGGCCGTTCTGGAAGCTGAAGCCGGCGCAGATCCTCATCACGCTCATCGGCGTCGCGCTGATCGTCGTCGCCCTGGTGATCCTCGTCGTGTCGGGGCCGGTGGCCGATGCCGTCGGCTCGGCACTCGGCCTCGGGGAGGTCGCCACGACCGCGTGGGAGATCGCCAAATGGCCGGTGCTCGCGGCGATCGTCGTGCTGATGGTCGCGATCCTCTACTACGCGACGCCCAATGCCAAGCAGCCGAAGTTCCGCTGGATCAGCCTCGGGTCGCTGCTGGCCATCCTCGTCCTCGTCGTCGCGTCGGTGGCCTTCGGCCTCTACGTCGCCAACTTCTCGAACTACGACCGCACGTACGGGTCACTGGCCGGCGTCATCATCTTCCTGCTGTGGCTGTGGATCGCGAACATCGCGCTGCTGTTCGGCGCGGAGTTCGACGCCGAGCTGGAGCGCGGACGCCAGCTGCAGGCGGGCATCGCCGCGGAGGAGGACATCCAGCTGCCGCCCCGCGATACGCGCAAGAGCGACAAGGCCGCCGAGAAGGAGCGCCACGACGTCGAGGAGGGTCGTCGCATCCGGAGCGAGCACGAGGACGACGACGACGCGGACGCCACGACGGACCGCGCCTCGTCTCGCCGGCAGGGGTGACCGATGCCGATCTGCGTCCGGTCGACGGAGTGGCTCACTCCGCCGCCGCGGTCACCAGCTGACGGGGAGCGCCTTGCCCTCTTCGTAGCCGGCGGCGGACTGCAGGCCGACGTGGGCGCGGTCACGGAACTCGGCGACCGTGGAGGCGCCGGCGTAGGTGAACGACGAGCGCACGCCCGAGGTGATCATGTCGAGCAGGTCTTCGAGCCCGGGACGCAGCGGGTCGAGGTAGATCCTCGACGACGAGATGCCCTCGGCGAACAGCTCCTTGCGGGCGAGCTCGTACGGGTCGAGCCGGCCGAACCGCTCATGCACCGCCTTCGTCGAGGCCATGCCCCACGACTCCTTGTACGCACGGCCGGCGTCGTCGACCTGCAGCTCTCCGGGTGCCTCGATGGTGCCAGCGAACCACGAGCCGATCATGACGGATGCCGCGCCCGCGGCCAGCGCGAGCGCCACGTCGCGCGGGTAACGCACGCCGCCGTCGGCCCACACGTGCGCGCCCATGATTCGTGCGGCCTCGGCGGTCTCGAGGACCGCGGAGAACTGCGGCCGGCCCACCGCCGTCATCATGCGGGTCGTGCACATCGCGCCGGGCCCCACGCCGACCTTGAGGATCGTCGCCCCGGCGGTGACCAGGTCGTGCACGCCGTCGGCGGTCACGATGTTGCCGGCGGCGATCGGGATGCCGAGGTCGAGGTCGGCCACCGTGCGCAGCGCTCGCAGCATGCCCTCCTGATGGCCGTGCGCCGTATCGACGACGAGCACGTCGACACCGGCCGCCGCCAGCGCCCTGGCCTTCGCGGCGACATCGCCGTTGATGCCGACAGCGGCAGCGACGATCAGTCGTCCCGAGCCGTCCACGGCGGGACGGTACAGCGTCGAGCGCAGGGCGCTGCGGCGCGAGAGCGTGCCGACCAGGTGGCCGTGGTGCAGCACGGCGACCGTCTCTGCCTCGGCGGCGACGATGACGTCGAACGCGTGGCGCGCGCTCTCGATGTCGTCGGCGTCGACGGATGCTGCGCGCCCGCGCGCGAGGTCGCCGAGGCGCGCATCGGGCAGCGCCGTGCCCAGCCGGGTCGCCGGCACGATGCCGAGGATCTCGTCGGCATCGACGTGGCCCGCGGAGGCGTCGGCCACGACGATGCCGTGCCCGTCGGTGGCGGGAAGCAGCCGGGCGGCGTCGGCGACGGTCGCGTCGGGGGGCAGCACGAGGGGCGTGTCCCACTCGACCGGCTGCGCCTTCACCCAGCGGATGGCGGCGTCGAGCTCCTGCAGCGGCATGTCCTGAGGCAGCACTCCGAGTCCGCCGCGACGTGCGAGCGTGGCCGCCAGGCGAGCGCCGGTGACGGAGTTCATGTTGGCCGACACGAGCGGAAGGGTCGCCGTCGTGCCGTCGCCGGGCGACAGGTCGACGTCGAGGCGACTGGTGATCGCCGAACGCCGCGGAACGAGGAAGACGTCAGAGTAGGTCAGGTCGACGTCGGGTGTTTCGCCGTAGAACTCCATGACCGCCAAGGGTAGTGACAGTTCCTGTGCGGATAATCCTGCGGATTCTTTCAGCCGGCCCGGCCGGTGGGGCCGGAACGGCCCGCGCAGACTGGGCTAGGCTTAACTGTCGCGTGTGCGGGCTTGCAGAGCCCCGCGCGCATCCCAGAACTTCACCGATGAAAGCAGGCGATTCAGCGTGTCGAGCCAGGTGACGGGCGTCGGGGTTTCGAACGAGGGAGAGTTCGGAGCCAACGAGTGGCTCGTCGAGGAACTGTACGAACAGTTCAAAATCGACCGGAACTCCGTCGACAAGGCTTGGTGGCCCGTTCTCGAGGCCTACCACCCTGCCGACGGCGCAGCACCGACGGCGCCTTCCGCGCCGGCCGCGGAGACCCCGGCCACGGGCGCCACTCCGCCGGCGGCATCCGAGGAGCCCCGTCCGGTGACCGCCCCGATCCCCGTGATCGGCGCACAGCCGGTGGCACGCACGACCGCGCGCCCGGCCGCGCCGCAGCCGATCCCGGCGCAGGCGCCCAAGGCGCAGCCGTCGTCGTCGGCCGAGCAGCCCCAGCCGCAGGCGGACGTCGTCACGACGCTCAAGGGCATGCCGAAGACCCTCGCGGCCAACATGGACGAGTCGCTGACGGTTCCGACCGCGACGAGCGTCCGCACCGTGCCGGCGAAGCTGATGATCGACAACCGCATCGTCATCAACAACCACATGTCGCGCACGCGCGGCGGCAAGGTCAGCTTCACGCACCTCATCGGCTGGGCGATCATCCAGGCGCTCAAGGAGTTCCCGAGCCAGAACGTGTTCTACGCGGAGATCGACGGCAAGCCGTCCGTCGTCGCCCCGGCGCACATCAACCTCGGCATCGCGATCGACCTGCCGCGCCCCGACGGCTCCCGCGCCCTGCTCGTGCCCAGCATCAAGCGGGCCGAGCAGCTCACATTCAACGAATTCCTCACGACCTACGAGGACCTCGTCGTCCGCGCCCGCGGCAACAAGCTGACCGCGGCGGACTTCCAGGGCACCACGATCTCGCTGACCAACCCCGGCGGCATCGGCACCGTCCACTCGGTGCCGCGTCTCATGAAGGGGCAGGGCTGCATCGTCGGCGCCGGCGCACTCGAGTACCCCGCCGAGTTCCAGGGCGCGAGCGACAAGACGCTCAACGAGCTCGCGATCGGCAAGACGATCACGCTCACCAGCACCTACGACCACCGCGTCATCCAGGGTGCGGGCTCGGGCGAGTTCCTCAAGAAGGTGCACGAGCTGCTCATCGGCCAGCGCGGCTTCTACGACGACATCTTCGCGGCGCTGCGCATCCCGTACGCCCCGATCCACTGGGCCGCCGACATCAACGTCGACCTGGCCGAGCGCGTCGACAAGACCGCCCGCGTGCAGGAACTCATCAACTCCTTCCGCGTCCGCGGCCACCTGATGGCCGACACCGATCCGCTCGAGTACGTGCAGCGCACGCACCCCGACCTCGAGATCGAGAACCACGGCCTGACGTTCTGGGACCTCGACCGCGAGTTCGTCACCAACGGGTTCGGCGGCAAGCGCCAGATGAAGCTCCGCGACATCCTCGGCGTGCTGCGCGACTCGTACTGCCGCACGATCGGCATCGAGTACATGCACATCCAGGACCCCGGGCAGCGCGCGTGGTTCCAGGAGAACGTCGAGATCAAGTACCAGAAGCCCGGTCACGACGAGCAGCTGCGCATCCTCGACAAGCTCAACCAGGCCGAGGCGTTCGAGACGTTCCTGCAGACCAAGTACGTCGGGCAGAAGCGCTTCAGCCTCGAGGGCGGCGAGTCGCTGATCCCCCTCCTCGACGAGATCCTGCAGGGTGCGGCCGAGGCCGGTCTCGACGGCGCCGCGATCGGTATGGCCCACCGCGGCCGCCTCAACGTGCTCACCAACATCGCCGGCAAGACCTACGGCCAGGTGTTCCGCGAGTTCGAGGGGTCCGTCGCCATCGGCTCGAAGAGCGGGTCGGGCGACGTCAAGTACCACCTCGGCACCGAGGGCACCTTCGTCGCCGACAACAAGTCCGAGCTGCCGGTGTACCTCGCCGCCAACCCCTCGCACCTCGAGACGGTCGACGGGGTGCTCGAGGGCATCGTCCGCGCGAAGCAGGACCGCAAGCCGATCGGCACCTTCACCTGGCTGCCGATCCTCGTGCACGGCGACGCCGCCTTCTCGGGCCAGGGCGTCGTCGTCGAGACGCTGCAGATGTCGCAGCTGCGCGGCTATCGCACGGGCGGCACGGTGCACGTGGTCGTCAACAACCAGGTCGGCTTCACCACGACGCCTACCGACGCGCGCACCTCGGTGTATGCCACCGACGTCGCCAAGACGATCCAGGCGCCGATCTTCCACGTGAACGGCGACGATCCCGAGGCCGTGACGCGGGTCGCCCAGCTGGCGTTCGCGTATCGCGAGCGCTTCCACCGCGATGTCGTCGTCGATCTCGTCTGCTACCGCCGCCGCGGCCACAACGAGGGCGACGACCCCTCGATGACGCAGCCGCTGATGACCAACCTCATCGAGGCGAAGCGCTCCGTCCGCCGGCTGTACACCGAGGCCCTCGTCGGCCGCGGCGACATCACCGAGGAGGAGTACGAGAAGGCGAAGCAGGACTTCCAGAACCGCCTCGAGATCGCCTTCGCCGAGACGCATGCGGCCGAGACCGGCTCGTCGCCGGTGGTCGTCCCGGATGCCGCCGCCGCCCAGCCCGCCGCCGGCGAGCCCGACACCACGGGCGTCTCGCGCGAGATGATCGGCCTCATCGGCGACACGTTCGTCAACAAGCCCGAGAACTTCACGGTCCACAACAAGCTGCAGCAGCTGCTCGACAAGCGCCTCGACATGAGCCGCAACGGCTCGATCGACTGGGGCTTCGGCGAGCTGCTGGCCTTCGGCTCGCTGCTGCTCGAGAAGACCAACGTCCGCCTCGCCGGCCAGGACTCGCGTCGCGGCACCTTCGTGCAGCGGCACGCTGTGCTCCATGACCGCTCGAACGGCCAGGAGTGGATCCCGCTCACGAACCTCAGCGAGGACCAGGGCCGCTTCTACGTCTACGACTCGCTGCTCAGCGAGTACGCGGCGATGGCGTTCGAGTACGGCTACTCGGTCGAGCGCGCCGATTCGCTGGTGCTGTGGGAAGCGCAGTTCGGCGACTTCGGCAACGGCGCGCAGTCGGTCGTCGACGAGTTCATCTCCTCGGCCGACCAGAAGTGGGGTCAGCAGTCGAGCGTCGTGCTGCTCCTCCCCCACGGCTACGAGGGTCAGGGCCCCGATCACTCGTCGGCCCGCATCGAGCGGTACCTGCAGATGTGCGCGCAGGACAACATGACGGTCGCGCGGCCGTCCACGCCCGCCTCGTACTTCCACCTGCTGCGCCGCCAGGCGTACGCGCGTCCCCGCCGCCCGCTCATCGTGTTCACGCCCAAGGCGATGCTGCGTCTGCGCGGGGCGACCAGCCCGGTCGACGACTTCCTCACCGGCAGGTTCGAGCCGGTGCTCGACGACGACCGAGGCCTCGACAAGTCCGCCGTCAAGCGCGTGCTGCTGCACGCCGGCAAGATCCACTGGGATCTGCGCGCCGAGCTGGAGAAGAACCCGAACCCGGCGATCGCGCTCGTCCGGCTGGAGCAGTACTACCCGGCCCCGATCGATGAGCTCAACGCCGTCATCGACTCGTACCCGAACGCCGAGCTGGTGTGGGTGCAGGACGAGCCCGAGAACCAGGGTGCGTGGCCGTTCATCGCGCTCGAGGTGGTAAAGCACCTGCGCGGGCGCACCATCAGCCGCGTCTCGCGCGCTTCCGCGGCATCGACCGCGACCGGATCGCCCAAGGTGCACGCCGCCGAGCAGGCCGCCATCATGCAGCAGGCGCTCACGGTCTAGGCGACGAGTTCGCCGATCCGGCCCCGGACGCCCTCTCCGTGAGGACGCGTCCGGGGCCGGATCGCTTCAGGCCGGGGCCGCCGTCGTCTTCACCTCGACGGCGACCACGGCCTCCGCGGCCGGCGAGATCTCCTGCTCCTCGTCGTTCGGCCCGGCGACGGGTGGCGTCGTGCGGCGCAGCCGCTGCCAGACCGTCACGATGATCGCGGCGAAGGCGAGAACCGCGGCGGGCAGGAGGTTCGCGCCGGCGAGCACCAGCAGGCCCACCGAGAGCACCGCGGCGATCACCGCCATGAACCAGCCCGCGCTGAGGCGCGGCAGGATGAGCGTCGCGGCGATCATGCCGGCGGTGTAGATCGACACCATGTTGCTCGTGTGGATGAGGATGAACGTCTCCAGATGCCCGCCGGTGGCGAGCGCGATGACGCAATAGACGACCGCGATCGCGAAAGTCAGCAGGAGCGCGCGTCGCGGCACGCGCCCGTTCTCGGCGCCGGGCGCCAGCACGCGAGGCAGGTCGCCCGACGCGGCGAGCGACGCCCCCAGCTTGCCGAATGCGGCGAGGTACGCGTTCATGACCCCGAGGACGACGATGGCGGCGATGGCGCCGATCGCGGTCGGCCCGAACCCCGGTGCCACCGCTTCGGCGAGCGACAGGAGCGGCACGACGCCGGCTCCCGCGTCTTGCCCGAGCACACCCACCGTCACGACCTGGAGCAGCAGGTATGCCAGCCCCGTCACCACGAGCGCGATGGCGGTGGCGAGTGGGATGCTGCGGCGCGGGTCGCGGAACTCTCCCGAGATGTGCGTGCCGACCTCCCATCCGGCGAACGCCCAGACGAACAGGCTGATCGCGGTGCCGACGCCTTCCCACCCGTGCGGCAGGAACGGGGTGAAGTGAGCAGCCTCGACGGCCGGGAACGCCGTGGCGACGACGAAGACGACGATGCCGACGAGCAGGCCGGTGAGCACGAACTGCACCCATCCCGCGACCCGCACGCCGAGCATGTTCACGGCGAAGGGCGGCACCAGGATGGCGAACATGAGGATAGGCACCGCCGCGCGGTCGATGTGGAGGATCGCGGTCAGGTACTCCGCGCCGAGCGCCGCCAGCACCGGGAACCCCGCGGCCACGCCGAAGTAGAACCAGTAGCCCGTTGCCCGGGCGGCGGTGCGCCCGAGCGCCCGGCGCACGTAACTCGCCACGCCGCCCGGATCGGGGTATCGAGCGGCGAGCGCCGCGAACGTTCCCGCCAGCGGCACAGAGAGCACGATGACCGCGAACACCGAGACGACGGACGCGGGGCCCGCGACGTCTGCGGCGAGCCCGGGGAGAACCAGGAGTCCGGTGCCGAGGACGGAGGCGATGTAGAGCGCTGTGCCCTGCACGAGGCCGAGGCCGCCGCGGGGATGGCTGTGTGTCACCGGTCCAGTGTGGCCGCGCCAGCGGAGACGGCGCGCCCGTCACCGCCGCCGTCCTGGGACGGATTCCTGCCAACCCCGGAACCACTCGACGCCGGTCGGCTGCGAGCAGATGAGCGCGGTCGTCAGTCGAGGAGAACGCGCATGATCCTCAGTTGAGGAGCTGCGCCGAGATGCGGACCCCGCCACGGCGTGTCATCCCTCATCGCAGCTCCTGTCCTCAATTGAGGACCGCGGACGACGCGATCGGTCAGTCCTCGAGCGGCGTGACCCCGGCGCGGGTGAACGCCGCGGCGGCGGCATCCGTCGATTCCTCACGGTCCGCCGCGACCAGACCCAGCCGCGTGCGGCGGTCAAGGAGGTCGGAGATGCTCAGCGCGCCCTCGACGGCGACGCCCCACTGAAGCTCCTGCGGCGTCACACCGCACGCCGCCCCCGGCCCGTCGGGCTGCGACGCCGCATACGGCGCCTCGGCCCCGAAGCGGCGCACGAGGCGCGGCGGCGCGGCGATCTCACCCAGGCGAGGTCGCGGCCACGCCCCCACGAGCGGGATCGACCGGGTGGGTGACGGCCGCGACGGCAGCCCCGGGTCCCGGCGGATGACGGCGTCCACGGCATCCTCCGCCATGCGCCGGTAGGTCGTGAGCTTGCCGCCGACGATGCTGAGCACGCCCGACGACGACTCGATGATCGCGTGGCGACGCGACAGGTCGCTGGTGTCGTCGTCATGTTCGCCCGCCAGCAGCGGACGCAGGCCGGCGAAGGTCGCCAGCACGTCGGCGCGCTGGAGGGGGTCCGCGAGCACGGTGTTGACGGTGCCGAGCAGCGCGTCGATCTCGGGCTCGGTCGCGTGCGCGACGTCCGGGATCGGTCCGTCGGCCGGCACGTCGGTGAGCCCGATGTAGGTGCGGCCGTGCTGCGTCGGGAGCGTGAACACGAAGCGGTTGGTCGACCCGGGGATCGGCACCGTGAGCGAGACGTCCGAGCCGCCGAGCCGTGCGGTCGACACCACGAGGTGGGTGCCACGGCTCGGCCGCAGCCGCACCTGGGGATCCAGGTCGCCCGCCCACACGCCCGTGGCGCTCACCACCGCCCGGGCACGGACGTCGACCGTCGCGCCGGTCACGAGGTCGCGCAGGGTCGCGGTGCGGCCGGTCGCCGAGAGCGCCTCGACACGCGTGAGGACGGATGCCCCGTACCCGGCGGCCGTCCGCGCGACCGCGACGACCAGCCGGGCGTCGTCGATGAGCTGACCGTCCCAGCCCCGCACTCCTCCGCGGAGGCCCTCGGCGCGCACGGACGGTGCGAGGCGGAGGGTGTCGCCCCGGCTGATCGCCCCGGGACCGGGCAGGATCGCGCCCGGGGTGCCGACCGCGCGGCGGAGCCCGTCGCCCAGTTCGTACCCCAGGCCGATGTAGGCGCCGCGCGACAGGTGGCCCGGCCCGTGCAGCGGCACGACCTGCGCCAGCGCGCGCGTGAGGTGGGGCGCCGTGCGCGTGAGGAGGATGTGCCGCTCGAGTGCGCTCTCGCGGGCGATGCCGACCTGCCCTGAGGCGAGATAGCGCAAGCCGCCGTGCACGAGCTTCGAGCTGAAGCGGCTGGTCCCGTGGGCGAGGTCGTGCCGTTCGACCAGCACGGTGCGCAGGCCCCGGCTCGCAGCATCCAGCGCGATCCCCACTCCCGTGATGCCGCCGCCGATGACGAGCAGATCGATCTCGCGAGCGTCGGCGAGCGCTTCAAGCTCTCGCGCACGGCGCGCCGCCGTGAGCGCCGATGCGAGTGGCGTGCGCCCGACGATCCGCGCGGTCATCTGCGGTGCTCGCGGGGTGAGAGGTAGCCGTGCAGCGCGTGCCCGAGCTCGGTGCGCCACGCGTCCTCCGGCAGCCACTCCGCGAGGAGCGGCGCGGACTGCACGGCGGACTGCGCGATGAGCAGGACCATCGCGGCCAGCTGGGCGGGGTCGCCGGGGCGCACGAAGCCTGCGCGCTGTCCGTCGGCGATGCGCCGCGCGGTCTCTGCGTGGATGGCCCGCTGGCTCGTGCCGAGCCGGTCGAGGATGTAGTGGGCGAAGAGCTCGGGATCGGTGTCGCGCAGACGGTCGACGAGTGGCAGCCGGCGTACCCGGTCGGCGGTCTCGACGAGCAGACCGGCGAGCTCGTCGAGGTCGGCGCACTCGCGCTCGCCCGCGGGCAGCGCCGCAACGAGCTCTCGGGTGACGAGCGCGGCGAACACGGCCTGCGCATCGGGCCAGTAGCGGTAGAGCGTCTGCCGCGCGATCCCGCAGCGACGCGCGATATCGGATGCCGTCGTCCGGCGGATGCCGTGCGCCAGCACTTCCGCCAGCGCGGCGTCCAGGATCGCGGTCTCCGTGTCGAGCGCTCCATCGGCCATGTGACAACCATACAGAATGTGTCATACTGTCGCCATGGCTGCGACGGCGCACACCGACTCTTCGGGCGACCATGCTCCCCCGCCCCGTCCCCTGGCGGTTCCTGCTCCGCGCGCCCGCGGCCGCTGGGATGCCTGGGGCGACGAGCCAGCGCGCCTCCCGGCCGCAGCGAAAACGATCGTCGCGACTCTGCTGCCCGGCAAGGCGCATCCGGTGCCGCATCGCGCCACTCCTGTCCTCACGCCCTCTCAGCTCACGGACGCCGACCTCGGCGCCCTCGAGGCGATCGTCGGGGGCGCGCACGCGACGCGTGATGACGACGTGCGGATGAGTCACCTCGGCGGGAAGAGCACCGCCGACCTGCTGCGGCGCCGCCTCGACGACCCGCAGGCCGCCCCCGACGCCGTGGTCTCGCCTGCCGGTCACGACGAGGTCGGCGCCGTGCTGCGGCTCTGCGCGGAGCGCGGGATCGCGGTCGTCCCCTTCGGCGGCGGCACATCGGTCGTCGGAGGGGTCGATCCCGTGCGCGGAGCACACCACGCCGTGATCGCGCTGGACCTCAGCCGGACCGCTGCCCTCCTCGCCCTCGATGAGGTGTCGCTCCTGGCGACCTTCGGCGCCGGCACGACCGGTCCGCAGGCCGAGGAGCTGCTCGCCGAGCGCGGCTTGACGCTCGGCCACTTCCCGCAGAGCTTCGCGTACGCCTCGCTCGGCGGCTACGCCGCGACGCGGTCGAGCGGCCAGGCCTCGCGCGGCTACGGCCGCTTCGACGACCTCGTCCACGCTCTCCACGCCGCCACGCCCGCCGGTGATCTCAGCGTCGGCCGCTCCCCCGCGAGCGCCGCCGGTCCCGACCTGCGGCAGCTCCTCCTGGGCTCGGAGGGCGCCTTCGGCGTCCTCACCGAGATCACGGTCCGCGTGAGGCCCATCCCCGCGGTCACCGCCTACCGGGCATGGTCCTTTCCCGATTTCGCGTCGGGAGCGTCGGCAGTTCGCGAGGCCACGCAGCGCGGCATCCGTCCCACCGTCCTTCGGCTCAGCGACGAGACCGAGACGCGCGTGAACGCCGCGATGGGCGGCCACCTCACCCGGCTGCGCGGATGCCTGGCCGTCGCGACCTTCGAAGGCGCGACCTCAGCGGAGGCCGACGCCGCGCGCAACGACCTCGACGCCGTCTTCACCGCACGCGGGGCGACATCGCGCGGCGAGGATCCGGCCCGCTCATGGGAGCGAGGGCGCTTCGCGTCGCCGGCGCTCCGCGACACGCTGATGGACGTCGGCGTCCTCGCCGAGACGCTCGAGACCGCGACGACGTGGGCGAACCTGCCGGCGCTCAAGCGCGCCGTCACGGCCGCGCTGACCGAGAGCCTCACCGCGACGGGCACCAAGCCGATCGTGCTGTGCCACATCTCGCACGTGTACCCGGCGGGCGCCTCGCTCTACTTCACCGTTGTCGCCGCGCTCACCGACGATCCGCAGAGCCAGTGGGCGCGGGCGAAGGATGCCGCCTCCCGGGCGATCGGACAGGCTGAGGGCACGATCACCCACCACCACGCCGTGGGACGCGACCATCGTCCGTATCTCGAGGCGGAGATCGGAGCGCTCGGCGTCGAGGTGCTCCGCGCGGTGAAGGCCGTCCTCGACCCGGCGGGGATCATGAACCCGGGCGCCCTCGTCACCACGCCGGCCGATCCCGTATGAAGGTCGCCCTCCTCGCCAACCCCGCCGCGCGCGCCGGGGCTCACACGGGCGCCGCGACGCAGGCCGCCGAGCGGCTGCGCGTCCACGGCGTGCAGACGTCGATCCTGAGCGGCGGGAGTGCGGCGGAATCGTCCGCGCTGCTGCGCGCCGCGATCCAGGTCGGAGTGGATGCCGTCGCCGTCGCCGGCGGCGACGGCACTGTGAACCTCGCGATCCAGGAGGTCGCCGGCACCGGCATCCCGCTGGGAATCGTGCCGGCGGGCAGCGGCAACGACTTCGCAGCGACGCTCGGGCTGCGCGAGCTCGACGTCGCCGCGGCTGCCGACGCGATCGCCGGCGGCCGCACGCGCCTCATCGACCTGGCGCGCGTCACGCGCGGCGACGGTTCGACCCGGTACTTCGGGTCGGTGCTCGCCAGCGGCTTCGACTCGAAGGTCAACGACCGCGCCAACGCGATGCGGTGGCCGCGAGGCGGCTCCCGTTACAACATCGCGATCCTGGTCGAGTTCCTGACGCTGGCCGGCATCCCCTACGAGGTCGAGCTCGAGCTCGCCGACGGCACCCGGGAAACGCAGCGCGGCGACCTCGTGATGGCGACGGTGGGCAACGGGCGGACGTACGGCGGCGGCATCCCGATCTGCCCCGACGCCGACCCGGCCGACGGCCTGCTCGATCTCGTGCTGGTCCGGCCCGCCGGCCGCCTGCGTCTGCTGCGGCTGCTCCCGCGCGTCTACCGCGGCACGCACGGCGCGGTGGCCGAGGTGTCGATCCGGAGGGTGCGCTCGGTGCGGCTCTCGTCGCCGGGCGTGACCGCCTACGCGGACGGGGACCCGATCGGCGCGCTGCCGCTGACGGTCGACGTCGCGCCGGGCGCGCTCACGATCTTCACGCCCGCGGGCTGACCGCCGGCGCGAGCGCGCGGCGTCAGTGCGCCGCCTGGACCGCCCGCAGCCTGGCCAGCACCTGATCGCGGAGCTCTTCGGGCGCGCTCTCCTTGCACGCGCGCGCCAGCACCTCGGTGAGGGTGCGCGCGACCAGAGCCTCGTCGCGGCAGCCCGCGCAGTGCTCCAGGTGCTCGGCGATGTCGCTCTGCTCGGTCTTGCAGACCTCGTGGCGCAGGTACTCCTCCAGGTCGCGCCGCGCCTTCTCACAGCCGCAGTCGGTCATTTCGTGCTCCTCGTGGCGGCAGTCGCGATGCCGCGCTCTTTTGCGTAGTCGGCCAGCAGCTCACGAAGCATTCGTCTGCCACGATGCAGACGACTCATGACCGTGCCGATGGGGGTCTTCATGATGTCGGCGATCTCCTGGTAGGCGAAGCCCTCGACGTCAGCGAGGTACACCGCCAGCCGGAAGTCCTCCGGGATCGACTGCAGCGCATCCTTCACGACCGACGCGGGCATGTGGTCGATGGCCTCAGCCTCGGCCGAGCGGGTGCTCGACGCGGTGGTGGACTCGGCGCCGCCGAGCTGCCAGTCCTCGAGGTCGTCGATCGTGCCCTGGTACGGCTCGCGCTGCTTCTTGCGGTACGTGTTGATGTAGGTGTTCGTCAGGATGCGGTACAGCCACGCCTTGAGGTTCGTGCCCTGCGTGAAGGTCTTCCACGACGCGAACGCCTTGACGAAGGTCTCCTGCACGAGGTCGGCCGCATCCGCGGGGTTGCGAGTCATGCGCATGGCGGCGGCGTACAGCTGGTCCATGAAGGGCAGTGCCTGCTCTTCGAACTGCGCACGCGGATCCTGCACCTGGTCCGTCGGGTCGATCGGGTCGCTCATCACGCGCCAGTCTACGGCGGCGGCTTGCACGCTGCCTGGGACCCGCACGACGGGCTCGCTGTGCAGCGGCGCCTCGAGATCGAGGCGATCGAGAGTGGCGAACATCCGGCTCCGCTCTGTGGGTGGCTCCCGGCTACTGTCGACCGGGTTCAGTAGGGTAGAACCCGATGACAGCCGACCCGTATTCCCCGACCTCCGCGCCGATCGAGCGCGGCCATTGGCACGCGCCGGTGGCGGACGGACCGCTGCATGCGACGGTGACCGTTCCCGGGTCCAAGTCCCTGACGAATCGCGAGCTCATCCTCGCGTCACTCGCCGACGGTCCGAGCCGTCTCGTCGCGCCGCTGCACTCCGACGACTCGGCCCGCATGATCGATGCGCTGCGCTCGCTCGGCGTCGGGATCGAGCTGGTCCCCGGCACCGGGCGGTACGGCGACGACATCGAGGTGACGCCGGTGTGGCCGCTGCGCGGCGGCACCGAGGTGAACTGCGGACAAGCCGGCACCGTCATGCGCTTCGTCGCCGGGCTCGGCGGGTTCGCCCGCGGCGACGTCACCGTCACGGCGCACGAGAGCGCCCTGCACCGCCCGATGGGCGCGATGATCACGGCGCTGCGCGATGTCGGGGTCGACATCGACGACGGCGGCCACTGGGCGCTGCCGTTCAGCATCCGGGGGCACGGGCACGTCCGCGGCGGCGAGGTCACGATCGACGCCAGCGCCTCGAGCCAGTTCGTGTCGGGCCTGCTGCTCGCCGCCCCGCGATTCGACGTCGGCCTGCAGCTCCGCCACTCGGGCGAGCGGCTCCCGAGCATCCCGCACATCGACATGACCGTTGAAGCTCTTGCCCACCGCGGCGTGCACGTCGAGCGTCCGGGCGTCGGCGAATGGATCGTGCCGGCGGGGCCCATCCGCGGCAAGGACGTCGCCATCGAGCCCGACCTGTCGAACGCCGCGCCGTTCCTCGCCGCCGCGATGGTCGTCGGCGGCTCCGTGTCGGTCACCGGCTGGCCCGCCCACTCGACGCAGCCGGGCGCCATGCTCACCGACATCCTTTCCCTGATGGGAGCCCGCGTAGTCCGCCGCGGCGGGGCGCTCACCGTCACCGGCGGCGCCGGCATCCAGGGCGTCGACCTCGACCTGTCGGCTGCCGGCGAGCTCACCCCCACGATCTTCGCGCTCGCCGCCTTCGCCGACTCGCCCTCGACGCTCCACGGCATCGGGCATATCCGGGGACACGAGACCGACCGCATCGCGGCGCTCGTCGCCGAGCTGCGCGGGTTGGGCGGAGAAGCGGAGGAGCTTCCCGACGGCATCCGGATCGTGCCGCGCCCGCTCCACGGCGGCGTGTGGCACGCCTCCCACGACCACCGCATGGCGACAACCGGTGCCCTGATCGGCCTCGCCGTACCGGGCGTCGAGGTCGACGACATCGGCACCACCGCCAAGACGATGCCCGAATTCCCGCAGATCTGGCGGCGCATGCTCAACGGCGAGCACGCCGACGGCGGCGTCTCCGAGGAGACGATGCGCGCCTCGTGAACGGGCGAGCGCAGTCGGTGGCGGAGCTGACGGGGATGACCACGGTGAAGCAGCCCAGGACGACGGCATGAGCTGGCTCGACGATCTCGACGATGACGAGGACGAGTCGGAGTTCGACGAAGCCGATATCCGGGTGCGGCCCAACCCCAAGGCGAACCGGCCCCGCACCAAGCGGCGGCCCGCGCACAGCGACGCCCAGATCGCCCGCGTGCTCGGGGTGGATCGCGGCCGCTACACGGTGCTGCTCGACGAAGACCTGCCCGACGAGCGCACCGTGCTCGGCGTGCGGGCCCGCGAGCTGCGCAAGATGCCGATCGTCACGGGCGACCGCGCGCGGGTGGTGGGCGACGCCTCGGGCGACGACGGCACCCTCGCCCGCATCGTCGGCATCGAGGAGCGCACCTCGCTGCTGCGTCGCAGCGCCGACGACACCGACCAGGTGGAGCGCATCGTCGTCGCGAACGCCGATCAGATGCTCGTAGTCGTGGCCGCGGCCGATCCCGAGCCGCGCCCGCGGCTCGTCGACCGCTATCTCGTGGCGGCGCTGGATGCCGGCATCCGTCCCCTTCTCGTGGTGACGAAGACGGACCTGGCCGACCCTGCCGAGTTCCTGGCGCACTTCGAGGGCCTCGACCTCATGGTGTTCACGAGCGGTCGCGACGAGATGCCGCTCGAACGGATCGGCGCCGCTCTAGAGGGGCACTCCACGGTGTTCGTGGGACATTCCGGCGTCGGCAAGTCGACCCTCGTCAACGCCCTCGTGCCCGAGGCCCGACGCGCGACAGGCCACGTCAACGTGGTCACGGGGCGCGGGCGTCACACCTCGAGCTCCACGGTGTCATTGCGCTACCTCGGCGCGGGCGGCAACGGCTGGGTGATCGACACGCCGGGCGTCCGCTCGTTCGGCCTAGGTCACGTGGACCCGGCGAACATCCTCCGCGCTTTCACGGATCTCGCCGAGGTCGCCGAAGAATGCCCGCGCGGCTGCACGCATCTGCCGGACGCCCCGGACTGCGCCATCGTGGAGGCCGTCGAGGCAGGAAGACTCGGACCCGGCGGGCCGGCGCGCCTCGACTCGCTGCAGCGGCTGCTCGAGACTTTCGCCGACAAGTCCCACAAGTCCGGCGCCTGAGCGGCCCGCGACAGGTTCGCGCGACTGCCTACGGTGCGCCCCCGCCCGCTTGAGCGAAGGCGGCCGCGCCCGCTCGACCGAAGGCGGCCGCGCCTAGAGTGGAGCGGTGACCACGACGCGCCTCGAACCCGGATCCGCCGCCCCTGCCTTCACCCTCGTCGATCAGGACGACGCGGCCGTGACGCTCAAGGACCTCCGCGGCGGACGCGTGATCCTCTTCTTCTACCCCGAGGCGATGACCCCGGGCTGCACCAAGGAGGCCTGCGACTTCCGCGACAGCCTCGCACCGCTGCAGGCGGCGGGGTACACGCTCCTCGGCATCTCGCGCGACGCGCCCGAGAAGCTCCGCCGGTTCCGCGAGCGCGACGGCCTCACGTACGACCTGCTGAGCGACCCCGACCACAAGGTGCACGAGAAGTACGGCGTGTGGGGCGAGAAGGTGAACTACGGCAAGACGTTCATGGGCGTCATCCGATCCACGTTCGTGGTCGACGAGAAGGGCCGCATCTCACACGCCCTGTACAACGTGCGCGCCACCGGGCACGTCGCGCGCCTGCGCACCCTTCTGGGCGTGTAGTCGGTCACCGCGGCCGCGGGTCGGTGGCCTCGACTCGCTTCCGGCCGAATCAGCGGGATGCCGCGCCCGGCGCCTCGTCGTCGGTGCTCCCGTCCTGGCCGCGTGCCGCACGACCGGCGTCGCGCACGGCCAGCACGAGCAGCACGAGCGTGACCAGGGCCGGGACGGCCAGCGCCAGGGCGATCGACGGATCGGCGAAGGACCCCGTCGCCGCGCCGAACGCGACCGCGAGGATCAGCAGCTGAGTGACGATGCCGCCCGAGCGACCCCAGGACTGGCCGCGCCAGATGGCCACCGAGAACGCCACCACGGCCGCGGCGCCCACGAGCGTCAGCACCGCCAGCGCGATCGCGCTCTCGATCGAGCCGGTGTCGCCCGCGGCGATCGCGAGGACCTCGCGCACCATGAGCGCCGCCAGGCCGATACCCTCGAGCCCGACCAGCACCGCGGCGATCCTTCCGGACAGGTTTGTCCGCATTCTCCGTCGACTCCCTCTCGCACCGACCAGTGGTTTGTGCGAACCCTCCACACCGCATGGGGAACACTCAGCAAGTCCTACACAAACCCGCCGATGAACCCTTGATTCAGGTAAACCGCTATGGGACGATTGGTGAAGCCGTGTGCTCCCACAGCGACGTGGGGCGAGTCAATCTCGCACATCCCACAGGGTATCGGACCCGAACCGACCCAAAACCCCATCCCCTCTGTTGCAAGGAGCACCACCATGGACTGGCGCGACAAGGCCGCCTGCCTGACCGTCGACCCCGAACTGTTCTTCCCCGTGGGGAACACCGGACCGGCCGTCGATCAGATCGAGAAGGCCAAGTCGGTCTGTGCGCGTTGCACAGTGACCGAGATCTGCCTCCAGTACGCCCTCGAGACCGGACAGGACTCGGGCGTGTGGGGCGGCCTCTCCGAGGACGAGCGCCGCGCCCTCAAGCGCCGCGCCGCCCGCGCACGCCGCGCCTCCTGACGTAGAGCGACGAGAGAGCGGATGCCCCTGGGGGCATCCGCTCTTCTTCGGTCACCGTCCGACCGGCGAGGGGCAACGGTAGCGGCGTCCCCCCGCGCGGGTCAGCTCTTGGCGCGCTCGATGTAGCGCAGCGGGATGTCGATCGTGACCTCGGTGCCGCTGCCCATGATCGTGTGCCAATCGATCGTGCCGCCCAGCTCGCCCTGGATGAGCGTGCGCACGATCTGCGTGCCCAGACCGCGGCCGACCTGACCTTCGGGCAGGCCCGAGCCCGTGTCGCGGACGCGCACCTCGAGGCGGTCGTCGCCGCGCTCGGCGATGATCTCGACGTCACCCTCCTGGCCGGCCAGCCCGTGCTCGACCGCGTTCGTGACGAGCTCGGTGAGGGCGAGGGCGAGGGGCGTCGCGTACTCGCTCGGAAGCGTGCCGAAGCGGCCGGTCGAGTGCGTGCGCGCCCGGGTGTTGGGAGCAGCGGCGACTTCGGCGACCAGCTTCAGCACGCGGGCGAAGACCTCGTCGAAATCGACGTTCTGCGCCAGGCCCTCCGAGAGCGTGTCGTGCACGACCGCGATGGCCGACACGCGCCGCATGGCCTGCGTCAGTGCCTCGCGGGCCTCTTCGGTGTGCGAGCGGCGGGCCTGGATGCGCAGCAGCGAGGCGACCGTCTGCAGATTGTTCTTGACGCGGTGATGGATCTCGCGGATCGTCGCGTCCTTGGTGATGAGCTCCTGCTCCTGGTGGCGGATCTCGGTCACATCGCGGCACAGCACGATGGCGCCGATGCGGGTGCCCCTGTCGCGGAGCGGGATCGTCCGCAGCGAGACCGTGACGCCCCGCGCCTCGAGGTCGGCGCGCCACGGCGCACGCCCCGTGACGACGACGGGCAGGGACTCGTCGAACTGGCGCTTCGTCGGCAGGATGCCGGTCACGACCTCGACGAGGGACTCCCCTTCGAGCTCGTCGTCGAACCCGAGGCGGTTGAACGCCGAGAGCGCGTTGGGGCTCGCGAAGGTCGTGATGCCGTCGACGTCGAGCCGGATGAGGCCGTCGGACGCGCGGGGCGCGCCGCGGCGAGGAGAGGTGGGCGCGGCGAGGTCGGGGAAGTCGCCGGACGCGATCATGCCGAACAGGTCGTCGGCGCAGTCGTTGAAGGTGATCTGCTGGCGCGAAGGGATGCGCGCCTCCCCCAGGTTCGTGTGCCGTGTCAGCACGCCGATCACCGTGACCGTCGTCCCGGCTCTGCGCGCGACGGGCACCGCGCGCACGCGTGTCGGCGTCTCTTCGAACCAGTCGGGCGACGCGGAGTCGACGATGCCGCCGGTCTGGAACGCCTCGCGAACCTGCGTGCGCCACTGCGGCCGCACCCGGTCGCCGACGATGTCGCGGTAGAACAGCGTGGCCGCGCCGCCGGGTCGCGTGTGGGCCACCGCGACGAACGAGTCATCGGATGTCGGCACCCACAGCACGATGTCGGCGAACGCCAGATCGGCGAGGAGCTGGCCATCCCCCGCGAGACGGTGCAGCCACTCCACGTCCTCTTCACTGGAGCGGCCCTGGGCGTAGACGAGATCGCTGAGGGTCGACACCCGTCTAGCCTAGGGCGCTGAGCTCACGCGACCGGCGCACCGACCGGCCTCACCTCGTCGGCACCCGCCCAGGCGGCCCGGCGGCCGCGACCCGTC
>NZ_DATCVK010000237.1:0-22536 GCF_036566905.1 Microbacterium sp.
GGCATCCGCCCCGTCGAAGCCGCCGCGCGCGACGCGGAACCCGACGTCGTCGTGGTGCATGCGCGGTGCGCCGCCGCGGCGGGTCGAGGCGCGCACGCTCCACGCGTCGTCGGCGAACCCGCCGCCGCGGAACACGCGGTAGTCGGCATACCGGGCGGGATCGAGCAGATCCCAGCACCACTCCCAGACGTTGCCGAGCGTATCGAACAGGCCGTTGAGATTCGGCAGCTTGCCGCCGACGTTCTGCGGGGCGGTCACGCCGTCGGCGCTCGTCCACGCGATCTCAGCCAGCGGCCCGTACTGCGGGCCGGTGGAGCCGGCGCGGCACGCGTGCTCCCACTCGGCCTCGGTCGGCAGGCGGAACCCGTCGGCGTCCACGTGCCAGGTGACGTCCTCGCCGTCGAACGTGTACGCCGGGTCCAGCCCCTCCCACTCCGACGCCGCGTTGCAGAACCGGATCGCCCGCAGCCAGCTCACGTCGGTCGCGGGCCGTCGCGGATGCGCGCCCGGCTCGCCCAGCAGCTCGGTGAGCTGCTCCTGCGTGACCGCGTAGACGCCGATCTCGAACGGCTCCAGGTCGACGCTCCAGCGGGCCCTCCGCCGGGCGTCGTGCAGGGTCACCGTGCCGCCCGCGATGCGGGCGAGCTCGATGTCGGTCACGCGCCGGCGGGCTCCAGGACGAAGACGGCGATCTGGCGGTCGGTGCGCTTCTGGTAGTTGTCGTAGTCGGGCCAGACGGCCGTCGCCCGCGCCCACCATTCGACGCGCTCGTCGCCCGACAGCTCGCGCGCCGTGTAGTCGCGGCGGACATCGCCGTCCTGCAGCTCGACGTGAGGCTGGCGCCGCATGTTCTCGGCCCACCTGGGCTCATCGGGCGCGCCGCCCTTCGACGCGACGACGGCGTAGCGGCCGTCGTGCTCGACGCGCATCAGCGCGGTCTTGCGCAGGGCCCCACTCTTCGCGCCGACCGTGGTCAGCACGATGATCGGCACACCCCGCAGCGTGTTCGCCTTCTCGCCGTTCGACGCCTCGTAGGCCTCGGCCTGCTTGCGGGCCCAGTCGGAAGTGGACGGCTTGTACTCTCCGGTCAGCGGCATGGCACCAGCGTAAAGCCGTGGCGATGAGCTTCGGGTCGTACGGCCCCTATCGTCGAGGTATGCCGAACATGAGAGTCGAACTTCTTCCCGGGCGCACCGTCGACCAGCGCCGCCGCTTCGCCGAGCTGGTGACCGACGCCGCTGTCGAGGCGCTCGGCGCCCGCCGGCAGGACGTCCGCATCATGTTCGAGGAGGTCGCCGCCGACTTCGTCGCCAACGGCGGCGTGCTCGCCAGCGAAGACGCCGACCGCGCCGGCCAGGTCTCCCGCTTCGGCGGCGCCCCCGCCGACTGAGACGACGAGGAGCGGATGCCGCAGCCTGTCGCTGCCGCATCCGCTCCTCCGACGAGCTCGGAAACCGGGGAAGGTCAGAGCGAGGCGATGATCTCGCGCATCAGCGCGGCCGTCTCGGACGGCGTCTTGCCGACCTTGACGCCGGCGGCCTCGAGGGCCTCCTTCTTGGCCTGCGCCGTGCCCGCCGAGCCCGAGACGATGGCGCCGGCGTGGCCCATGGTCTTGCCCTCGGGAGCGGTGAAGCCGGCGACGTAGCCGACGACCGGCTTGGTCACGTTGGCCTGGATGAAGTCGGCCGCGCGCTCCTCGGCGTCGCCGCCGATCTCGCCGATCATGACGATGGCCTTGGTCTCGGGGTCCGCCTCGAACGCGGCGAGCGCGTCGATGTGCGTGGTGCCGATGATCGGGTCGCCGCCGATGCCGATGGCCGTCGAGAAGCCGATCTCGCGCAGCTCGTACATCATCTGGTAGGTCAGGGTGCCCGACTTCGACACGAGGCCGATCGGCCCCTTGCCGGTGATGTTGGCGGGCGTGATGCCGACCAGCGACTCGCCGGGCGTGATGATGCCGGGGCAGTTCGGGCCGATGATGCGGGTCTTGTTCCCCTTCGACTGCGCGTAGGCCCAGGCCTCGGCGGTGTCGCCGACGGGCACGCCCTCGGTGATCACGACGAGGAGGGGGATCTCGGCGTCGATGGCCTCGACCATGGCGCTCTTCGTGAACGCCGGCGGCACGAACGCGATCGAGACGTCGGCGCCGGTGGCGGCGATGGCCTCTTCGACCGACGCGAACACGGGCAGCTCGACGGGGTTGCCGTCGGCGTCGGTGTGGAGCACCGTGGTGCCGGCCTTGCGGGCGTTCACGCCGCCGACGACCTGCGTGCCGGCCTTGAGCATGAGTGCGGTGTGCTTGGTGCCCTCGCCGCCGGTGATGCCCTGGACGATGACCTTGGAGTCCTTGTTGAGGAAGATCGACATTTCTCTTCTGTTTCCTTGTCCGGTGTCGAAGCGTCAGGCGTTGGCGAGCTCGGCGGCCTTGTCGGCGCCCTCGTCCATCGTCTCGGCCAGGGTCACGAGGGGGTGGTTCGCGTCGCGGAGGATCGCACGCCCCTCCTCCACCTTGTTGCCGTCCAGGCGCACGACCAGCGGCTTCGAGGCGCTGGATCCGAGCTCGGCCAGCGCGCCGACGATGCCCTTGGCGACCGCGTCGCACGCGGTGATGCCGCCGAAGACGTTCACGAACACGCTCTTGACCTGCGGGTCGCCGAGGATGACGTCCAGGCCTGCGGCCATGACCTCGGCCGAGGCGCCGCCGCCGATGTCGAGGAAGTTGGCGGGCTTGACGCCGCCGTGGTTCTCACCGGCGTAGGCGACGACGTCGAGCGTCGACATCACGAGGCCCGCGCCGTTCCCGATCACGCCCACCTCGCCGTCGAGCTTGACGTAGTTGAGGTCGTTGGCCTTCGCCTTCGCCTCGAGCGGGTCGGCCGCCGCCTTGTCCTCGAGCAGCGCGTGGCCTGCGTGGCGGAAGTCGGCGTTCTCGTCGAGCGAGACCTTGCCGTCGAGGGCGATGACGTCGCCCTCTTCGGTGAGCACGAGCGGGTTGACCTCGACCAGGGTCGCATCCTCGCCCGTGTAGACGGCGAAGAGCTTGACGAAGACGTCGCTCACCTTGTCGACGAGCTCGGGAGCGAAGCCGGCGGCCTCGGCGATCTCGACGGCCTTCTGCTTGTCGATGCCCTGCAGCGGGTCGACCGCGATGCGCGCGAGTGCCTCGGGACGCTCGACCGCGAGCTCCTCGATCTCCATGCCGCCCTCGACGCTGGCCAGCGACAGGTACGAGCGGTTGGCGCGGTCCAGCAGCACCGAGAAGTAGTACTCCTTGTCGATGCGCGCGCCCTGGGCGACCATCACGCGCTTGACGACGTGGCCCTTGATGTCGAGGCCGAGGATGGCCTTCGCCGCCTCGTAGGCCTCATCGGGGGTCTTGGCGACCTTGACGCCGCCCGCCTTGCCGCGCCCGCCGGTCTTGACCTGGGCCTTGACGACGACGACTCCGCCGATCTTCTCGGCCGCGGCCCGCACCTCCTCCGGCGTGTCCGCGACGATGCCGGCGAGCACCGGCACCTCGTACTTCTCGAAAAGGTCACGTGCCTGGTACTCGTACAGATCCACAGTGCATTCCTTCGCAGGTGGCGAATGGGGGTGGGATGACGCGAAAAGCGTCTCGACGTCGAGATATCGACCAGTCCCCCAGCCTACTACCGGTCACCGTCCGGTTCGGACCGCAGCGACGCGCCCCCGGTTCCGCACAGGATGAGCGAGCCGGCGTGTCCCCCGCGAGACTCAGCGCGCCGAGGCCGGCTGATCAGCGGATGCCGTGGGGTCGAGGTCCTCGATCTCCTCGCCGGGCACGCGTGGGAGCCGGGTGAGATCGCACAGCGCAGGACCCTCGATGCGCTGCCCGCTCGCCGTGAACCGCGACGCGTGCAGCGGGCAGTCCCACGACCGGTCCGCGTCGTTCCAGCGCAGCACGCCGCCCAGGTGCGGGCACACCGCGCTCACGGCGCGCGTCACACCGTCGACGGTCGAGATGCCGACCGGGTGTCCCCCGCGGTTCGCGACCACGCCGTCGCCCTCGTCGGGTCGGCGTACGGGCGCCGGCACCGCCTGCGCTCCCAGCCAGCCGGATGCCGCCTCCCAGCCCACGCGCGCATTCTCGACGCCGCCGCGGGCGAGGTCGGCGGGGACCGTGAAGCGGGTGGAGATCACGTTCATCCAGTCCGGTCGCTCCCGCCGGGGCACCTTGCCGATCTCGGCCACGATGCGGAGTGCCGCCGCAGGGGCGTTGGACAGCCCCCACTTCGCATAGCCGGTGGCGAACCGCACCCGCCCGAGGCCGCGCGGCATCGCTCCGACGAAGGGGATCAGGTCGTGCGACTGGTAGTCCTGTGCCGACCACGCCGCCACCGGCTCGGCGCCCGGGAAGTGCTCCTGCGTCCAGGCGACGAGATCGTCACGGCACGTCCGGGGAGACGGCGCACGGCCGACCGGGAAGCCGTTGCCGCCGACGATGAGCTGGGCCGCGCCGGCAGGTCCGTCCGCGGGGGTGATGGATCGGATGGACTTGGTCGCGCCGTCGACCGAGAGGTACAGCCCTTCGGGCAGCGGGGCATCCGTGGCGAACGCCACGCAGGTCGAACGCAGCCCGCGCGTCTTGGCGAAGTACAGCCCGCGGTCGATGATGGGCGTCGCGGTGGCGAGCACCACCTGATCCGCGGCCGCGAACCCGGCCGACGTCTCGACGCCGGCATGCGGCACGATGTGCGCGTGGGTCACGCGCACCCCGGTGTGGAGCACGCCTCCGGCTTCGAGGTACGCCCGCGCCATCGCGGCGAGGAGCTGCTGCGGGTCGATGGCGACCTGACGGTCGAGCGCGACCGCGTCGACGATCGGGAACGGCGACTGGGCGAGCAGATCCGGTTCCACCCGGCGCACCGGCAGTCCGGCTTCCCTCGCGGCTTCCAGTTCGGCCGCGACCGTCTCGGCGCCGTCCGGGGTCTGCGCATAGGAATAGGCCGTGCGCCGGGAGTACGGCACGCCGAGCTCGTCGGCCAGGGAGGTCAGCCACTGCGCGCCGTCGGCGTTCGCCTCGACGTACGCCTTCACGAGGCGCGCCGGGTGATGGCGGCGCAGCGTCGAGAGCACGGAGCCCTGCAGCAGGGACAGCTTGCCGGTGTTGGCCCCCGACGCGAGCTCGCCGACCTCGCCCGCCTCGATGACGGCGACGTCGCGGCCCTGCCGGGCGAGCATGAGCGCGGTGGCGAGGCCGGTGAGGCCGGCGCCGACGACGACGACTTCGCGGTGCCGGCCAGGCTCGAACGGCGTGCCGGTCACGCGGACCGGATCGAGCTTCCAGATCGGCGTCATCTTCACAGTGAACCCGTGCGCCGCGGGATCCTCCAGCGGGTTGACAGGCACAGGGCGCAGTGACAAGCCCAACCCGTGACGGATGCCGCACCTGACGCGGGGCCCGCGCATTAGGCTCTCCCCGAGATGTCCGACACCGCCGCCGCTTCCGCCGCCCCGAGTTCCGCAGCCGCTCAGGGCGCCTCCCGCGCGGCCGTCGTGGCCGCCGCGCTCGAGCTGTTCGCCGAGCAGGGATTCGACCAGACCTCCGTGGAGCAGATCGCGCAGGCCGCGGGCGTCTCGCGCTCGACGTTCTTCCGGCAGTTCGGCGGCAAGGACGACGTGGTCTTCACCGATCACGAGGTGCTGCTCGACCGCCTCCGCGAGTTCCTCGCGCAGCCGCACCGCGATCCGTGGGCAGCCGTGTGCGAGGCGTCCCTCTTCGTCTACGCGCATTTCGCGGCCGACCCCGAGCTCGCCCGCCGGCGCTATGCGGTCGTTCGCGGCGTGCCCGCGCTCCGCGATCGGGAGATCGTGACGGTGTTCCGCTACGAGCGGCTGTTCGACGAGTATCTGCGCGCCTCGCTGCCGGGCCTCGATCCGCTCGACGCGGTGGGCTTCTCGGCGCTGGTCACCGCGATCCACAACCACGTGCTGCGGCGTCTCATCCGGGGGCCCAAGAAGGTGCCGGTGTCGGTGCTGCGCACCGCTCTGGATGAGGCACGCCGACGCTTCGGCGTCCTGCCGGACGGCGAGGCGGATCCTGCCGCCGACCAGGTCGTCGTCGCGGTCTTCCCGCGCGCGATGCCGACGGCGGAACTGGCGCGGCGGCTGCGCGCGCAGCTCGACGACTGACGGCCCCGGCGCGCCGGTCGATTCCTTCTGTTCTGCGGCCGCAGCACCGCTGTATGTTCAAGCCATGAGCGCCGTGGAGACCACCGCCGGAACGCCAGCCGAGACGGCGTGGTACAGCCAGGACCCAGACGCCGTCGTCGCCGCGTTCCGCACCGACCGCGAGCGCGGGCTGACCGCCGCCGACGCCGCGCAGCGGCTCGCCGAGCACGGCCCCAACTCGATCGCCGCCGAGAAGCCGCCGTCGACGTGGCAGGTCGCCCTGCAGCAGCTCGCCGACCCGATGAACGTCATGCTGGTCGCCGTCGCGATCATCAGCCTGTTCATCAATCAGGTCAGCGTCGGCATCCTCGTCGGGGCGCTCGTGGTGCTGAACATCGTGCTGGGCACCCGGCAGGAACTCAAGGCGAAAGCATCCGTCGACGCCCTGGCGAAGATGCAGATCCCGCAGGCGAAGGTCATCCGCGACGGCACCCTGCTGCAAGTGGGCGCGACCACCCTCGTGCCGGGCGACATCGTGACCCTCGAGGCAGGCGACCTGGTGCCCGCCGACGGGCGCATCATCCGCTCGGCGACGCTTGAGACGCAGGAGGCGGCGCTCACCGGCGAGAGCGCGCCGATCCCGAAGGATGCCGGAACCCTCGCCGATCCCGACACGGCGCTCGGCGACCGCACCGACATGGTGTTCCAGAACACCCAGGTGACGCGCGGCACCGCCACGGTGGTCATCACGGGCACCGGCATGCAGACGCAGATGGGCCAGATCGCCTCGATGCTCTCGGCCGTGAAGCCGGGGAAGTCGCCGCTGCAGCGCGAGCTCGACTCGCTCACGGGAGTGCTGGGCTGGATCGCGTGGGGCGCCGTCGCCATCATCATCGTGACGGGCCTGCTGCGCGGTCAGGAGATCGCATCGGTCATCCTGCTCGGCATCTCGATGGCGATCTCGGCGATCCCGACCGGCATGCCGTCGTTCGTCCAGGCGATGCTCTCGTACGGCTCGCGCCAGCTCGCCGAGCACAAGGCCGTCGTCAAGAATCTGACCGACGTCGAGACGCTGGGCGCCACCAGCGCGATCAACTCCGACAAGACCGGCACTCTCACGATGAACGAGATGACGGTCGAGACGCTGTACTACCGCGGCGAGTGGTTCACCGTCGCGGGCAGCGGCTACGAGAAGGTCGGCGAGGTGCGTCACACCGCAGGACTGCCGGTGCCGCAGTTCACGCAGCTGGCACTCGGGCTGACGCTCTGCAGCGACGCCACCGTGTCCGACGACGGGGTCGTCATCGGCGACCCGACCGAAGCCGCACTCGTCGTGCTCGCGGCCAAGCTGGGCGCGGATGCCGAGCTCACGCGCAGCACGTTCCCGCGGGTCGCGGAGGTGCCGTTCGACTCGGCGTACAAGTTCATGGGGACCTTCCACCGGATTCCGGTCGACGGCACGGAGCTGCTCGTCGGCTACGTCAAGGGCGGCCCGGATGTCGTGCTCGACCGCTGCGGCTCCGTCGCCACGATGGAGGGCGTCGTGCCGATCGCGGATCGCCGCGACGAGATCCTCGAGGCCAACCGCACGCTGTCGGAGCAGGGATTGCGCGTGCTCGCGTTCGCGTTCCGCCGGTTCGCCCCCGATACCCCGGTGGCGCAGGACCCGATGGCGGCCATCGCCGATCTGACGTTCGTCGGCCTGGTCGGCATCATCGACCCGCTCCGCCCGTCCTCGAAGGAGGCCGTGCGCATCGCGCGCGATGCCGGCATCGAGGTCCGCATGATCACCGGCGACCACGCCATCACCGCCGCTGCGATCGGTGCGAAGCTCGGGCTCGGCGAAGGATCGGCGAGCGGCGCCGAGATCCAGGCGATGAGCGACGACGAGCTGAAGGCGGCGCTTCCGCGCCTCCACATGTTCGGCCGTGTCACCCCCGAGGACAAGCTGCGCCTGGCCCGGCTCATGCAGGAGGACGGCGCCGTCGTCGCGATGACCGGCGACGCGGTGAACGACGCGGCCGCCCTCAAGCAGGCCGACATCGGCGTCGCGATGGGCTCGGGCAGCGACGTCACGAAGCAGGCGGGGAAGATGATCCTCGTCGACGACAACTTCGGCACGCTCGTCACCGCCGTCCGGCTCGGGCGCGGGATCTACGAGAAGATCGTCAGCTACGTCCGCTTCCAGATGTCGCAGCTGTTCTCCCTGGTGCTGCTGTTCCTCGTCGCGAGCATCTTCGGCATCAACGACGGTGTGCCGCTCACACCGATCATGGTGCTGTTCCTGAACTTCTTCATCGCCATCTTCCCGGTGGTCGTGATCCTCCTCGACCCGGTGCCCGACGGCATCATGCTGAAGCCGCCGCGCGACCCGAAGAAGACGATCGCCAACCGCGGCGCGGTGACGCTCTGGTTCGTGTACGGCAGCCTCATCTTCGTCACGACGCTCGTGCCCCTGCTGATCTACCCCGACGAGCTCAGTTCGACCGAGCCCAACGTGCCGGTGACGATGGCGTTCGTGGTCTGCGCGCTCGGCTCGATCTTCGGCGGCCTGGTCATGCGCCGCGACCCCGAGTCGGGGCTCTCGGCGCCCATCCTCGCCGCGGTGAAGTGGCTCTCGATCCCGCTCGCCCTCACCGTCGTCGCCGTCGAGGTCGGCTTCATGCAGCGCCTCATCGGCACGACAAGCCTCTCGGGCAACGAGTGGCTGACGGCGCTCGGCCTGGCGCTGCTCGTGCCGGTGCTGATCGAGATCGAGAAGTGGATCCGCCGCGCGCGCATCAGGCGTCGCGCCGCCGTCGCCTGACCTGCAGGAATCCGAACGCGCGCCGCCCGACATCGGGAGGCGCGCGTTCCTGCGTTCGCGCCGCGCCGTACTGCGGTCGACGTCCCGATCCCGCTGTCTCTCCAGGGGAGGCGAACATACCGCGCGGTCGGTATGCTGATCACTCGCCGCCCCTCGCACGATTCGCGAGAGGCTGGTGCTCCGCCGCCGATGCAGGTGGCGCCACGACGAGGAGGTCGGATGAAGATCACCGGAGCGGTACTCGAGATCTCGGGCGCGCAGCCGCCGTTCACGCGGAGCCGCCCTTTCACGGTGGGCGAGCTCGAACTCGATCAGCCGGGCACCGGCGAGCTGCTCGTGCGCATCGAAGCTGCCGGGGTCTGCCACTCCGACCTCAGCGTTGTCGACGGCAACCGCGTGCGGCCGGTCCCGATGCTGCTCGGCCACGAGGCCGCCGGCATCGTGGAGCAGGTCGGCGGCGGTGTCGACGACATCGCGGTCGGCGATCGCGTCGTCATGACGTTCCTCCCCCGCTGCGGCGCCTGCGACGGATGCCGTACCGACGGCAGACTGCCGTGCGCCCCCGGCACCGCGGCCAACAACGCCGGCACGCTGCTCGGCGGCGGCATCAGGCTGCACCGCGGTGCGGAGAGCTCGGAGTGGGAGGATGTGCACCACCATCTCGGCGTCTCGGCGTTCGCGACCCACGCGGTGGTGAGCCGGGCATCCGTCGTGCCGGTCGAGCCCGACGTGCCCGCCGAGATCGCAGCTCTGCTCGGCTGCGCCGTGCTCACGGGCGGCGGCGCGGTCGTGAATGCCGGGCGGCCCGCGCCGGGCGATCGCGTCGTCGTGGTGGGACTCGGCGGTGTCGGCATGGCGGCGCTCCTCGTCGCCGTCGCGCTCGGGCACGAGGTGATCGGGATCGACAACGTGCCCGGCAAGCTCGCACACGCGCTCTCGTGCGGCGCCGCAGAAGCCCTGGCACCGGCGGAGGCCGTGGACCGCGGCATCCGTGCCCCCGTCGTCGTCGAGGCCGCCGGAGCGGTGCGCGCGTTCGAGACGGCCGTGGCGCTCACGGCACCGGGCGGCACCACCGTCACGGTGGGGCTTCCCGCCCCCGACGCCCGGGCGAGCGTCTCGCCCCTCGTGCTCACCGCAGAGGCGCGCACCATCGTCGGCAGCTACCTCGGATCCGCGGTGCCCAGCCGTGACATCCCCCGTTACGTCGAGCTGTGGCGCGCGGGACGCCTGCCGCTCGAGCGACTCGTCTCGTCCCGCATCGGCCTCGACGACCTCGACGCCGCGATGGACCGGCTCGCCGCGGGCGGCGAGCTGCGCCAGTTGATCACCTTCGAAGGGAACCACGCATGACCAGAATCGCCATCGTCACCGGTGCCGCGCGCGGCATCGGCGCCGCTACCGCCAAGCGCCTTGCCGCCGACGGCAACGCCGTCGCCGTGCTCGACCTCGACGAGGCGCAGTGCGCCGAGACCGTGGGCGCGATCACGGATGCCGGGGGCCGCGCCCTCGCCGTCGGCGCGAACGTCGCCGACGCGGCATCGGTCGAGCGCGCGGTCGCGCACATCGCCGAAGAGCTGGGCCCGCCCACGATCCTGGTCAACAACGCCGGGATCATCCGCGACAACCTGCTGTTCAAGATGACCGAGGAGGACTGGGACGCCGTGCTCGCGGTGCACCTGCGCGGCGCGTTCCTGATGTCGCGGGCGGTGCAGGACCACCAGGTGAAGTCCGGCTGGGGCCGCGTCGTGAACCTCTCCAGCACGTCGGCGCTGGGCAACCGCGGCCAGGCGAACTACGCCGCCGCGAAAGCAGGCATGCAGGGATTCACCAAGACGCTCGCGATCGAGCTCGGCCGCTTCGGCGTCACGGCCAACGCCGTCGCCCCCGGCTTCATCGTGACCGACATGACACGGGCGACCGCTGAGCGCATCGGCGTCTCGTTCGAGGACTTCATCGCGCACAACGCCGCCGAGATCCCGGTCGGCCGGGCGGGTGAGCCCGACGACATCGCCGCCGCCGTCTCGTTCTTCTGCTCCGAGGAGGCCGGCTTCGTCTCGGGCCAGGTGCTGTACGTCGCCGG
This sequence comes from Microbacterium sp., assembly GCF_036566905.1. Classification (GTDB taxonomy): domain Bacteria; phylum Actinomycetota; class Actinomycetes; order Actinomycetales; family Microbacteriaceae; genus Microbacterium. The sequence goes on from NZ_DATCVK010000237.1 coordinate 11,019, forward strand.
AGGGCCGCGCGCATGAGCATCGTCGTCGACTCCCCCGCAGGCCTCGCCGACGCCGTCGGCAGCACCGCCGTCGGCGAATGGTTCGCGATCGATCAGCGGCGCATCCAGGCGTTCGCCGACGCCACCGAGGACTGGCAGTGGATCCACCTGGACGCCGACCGTGCGGCATCCGGTCCCTTCGGCGCCACCGTCGCCCACGGCTACCTGACGCTGTCGCTCCTCCCCCGGCTCACCCAGGGGCTGCTCGCGGTCGACGGCGCCGCGATGGTGGTCAACTACGGGCTCGACAAGGTGCGGTTCCTGCAGCCGGTGGTCGTCGACTCCCGCGTGCGCGCCGTGACCGAGATCGCCTCGGCCGAGCCGTCGCCGCAGGGCTACCGGGTGGGCCTGCGCACGACCGTCGAGCTCGACGGGTCCGAGCGCCCCGCACTGGTGGCCGAGACCGTGGCGCTCTTCGTCCCGGAGGCCTGAGCGGCCGGCGGATCCGGGGCTTGCTGCTGTCAGGGACGCTCGCCGCCGAGCGGACCGGCGTCGAGGCCGTGGCCCGGCGTGCGGCCGCCGCTCGCACCGGGCGGTGGCCCGAGGTGGAGCGGTGAGGCGATGAAGAGCGCGACGAGGAGCAGGGCGAGCAGGGTGGTGACGACGCAGACCCGCGCGAGCACTGCTCGGGCCCGGCCCCCGAGGCCGAGGCGCGCGATGGCGACGAGGGCGAGCCCCGTCAGGCCGCCGGCGGTGTTGACGACGACATCGGTGATGTCGGTGCTTCCGATCGCCAGGATGAACTGCGTCACCTCGAGCAGGAGACTCGCCCCGGCGAGGACCACGGCGATTCTCCACCACCTCCATGACTGCGCGAGAAGGCCGAGATAGAGGCCGAACGGGATGAACAGCAGAAAGTTGATGACGACCTCGGCGGGCTTGCTCGAACCTTGGTCGGCGGTCGCGACGAACGGCACGAGCTTGATCACACGATCCACCCCGCCGACCCACGGAAGCTCGAGCTTCCAGAGCACGATCCAGACCAGCAGCGCGAGGTAGAGCGCGAACGCCGCGATCAGGCGCGCCGGAGGCGGGTCGTTCCCGGCGGGCGCCCGGTCGGGCTGCAGGGCGGTGGTCGTCATGGCGTCCCGGTCTCCGGATCTGATCGGGGCCTGAAGCCCGTCGAGCATCCCTTCTCGGCGAGGAGGGCGATTCCAGTGAACGGCATCGGATGTTGCGTCCGCGTATGCGAATCCGTACCGCGCCGGAACGAGGGCGTGTGGCGACGGGGCTCGGCTACCACGCGCCCGCGGCATCCCATTCGCGTCGCAGGTATCTCGGCGCCTGCACGCGCCAGGCCTCCGTCACCAGCTCGGCGAGGTGGTCGTCATCGATCGCCGCCATCCGGAAGGCGACCTTCGGCTCGCCCCACGGCGTCGTGGTGCCCAGGAACACGTCGGGCGCCATCTCGCGGAGTGCGAGCGCGTCGATGGGGTCGGCGATCTTCACGCCCACCACGAGCTCGGTCGCGATGATCGCGCGCATGTCGGCCGGGACGCTCGGCCACGGATGGCACTCCCACGCGTAGAGCTTGCCGCGCACGAACCAGGCGGCCCCGCCGGTCGTCGCCCGCTCTTCGCTTCCGGGCAGCACGTCGGCGGTGCGGCGCAGGTCGTCGAGGGTGGCCACGGACCCACTCTAGGCATCGCCTCCGACACGGCATGCCCTCCGCGCCAGACGCATCCTCCCCCGCCGCCACTGACAGCGCTCCGCCTCCCTGTCGGGAGGTGCGCCCGCGAACTAGGGTGGTCCCGTGAAGCGGATCTGGCCGTATCTCGTGCCCGGCGTGGTGCTGAGCGCGATCGGGTTGATCTGGACCCTCCAGGGCTTCGGCGTGCTGGGAGGGTCGGTGATGAGCGGCTCGTCCCTGTGGGCGACCATCGGCCCCATCGTGCTGCTGGTCGGCCTGGGCCTGATCGGCGTCGCGATCGTCATCGCCCGGCGCCGCCGCGGAGCGGAGTGACCGGCCACGGCCACTCAGGGCGTCAGACGCGCTCGAGCACCATCGCCATCCCCTGACCGCCGCCCACGCACATCGTCTCGAGGCCGTACCTGCCTCCCGTGGCGGTCAGGCCGTTGATGAGGGTGGAGGTGATGCGCGCACCGGTCATGCCGAAGGGGTGCCCGACGGCGATCGCACCGCCGTGCACGTTCAGGCGCTCCGGGTCGACGCCGAGCTCGCGCGCCGACGGGATCACCTGCGCCGCGAACGCCTCGTTGATCTCGACGAGATCCATGTCGTCGACCGAGAGCCCCGCGAGCGCCAAGGCGCGACGCGACGCCTCCACCGGCCCGAGCCCCATCACCTCCGGCGAGAGCCCCGAGACCCCCGTCGACACGATGCGCGCGATCGGCTGGAGGCCGAGCTCGTCGACGACCCGGTCCGAGACGACGACGACCGCCGCCGCGCCGTCGTTGAGGGGGCAGCAGTTGCCCGCAGTGACCGTGCCGCCGGGCCGGAACACCGGCTCGAGGCCGGCCAGGCCTTCGACGGTCGCCCCGGCGCGCGGGCCGTCGTCGGCCGCGACGACCGTGCCGTCCGCGAGCGTGACGGGCGTGATGTCGCGCGCCCAGAATCCGGAGGCGATCGCCGCCTCGGCCCGCTGCTGCGAGCGGGCGGCGAACTCGTCCTGCTCCTCCCGCGTCACGCCCCGCAGCTGCGCGACGTTCTCGGCCGTCTGCCCCATCGCGATGTAGGGGTCGGGCAGCGCGCCGTCGGCACGCGGATCCGTCCACGGCGCCGCGCCGGCAGCCGACCTCGTGGTGGTGCGCGCGATCGACGGCGCGAACGCCGGGTTCACGGCATCCGGAAGATCCGAGGCGCCCGCGCCGTACCGCGACACCGACTCGACGCCGGCCGAGACGAAGACGTCGCCCTCGCCGGCCTTGATCGCGTGGAAGGCCATGCGCGTCGTCTGCAGCGACGACGAGCAGTAGCGGTTGACGGTCGCGCCGGGCACGGCATCCCATCCCAAGAGCACCGCCACGACGCGGGCGAGGTTGAACCCCTGCTCGCCGGCCGGCTGACCGCAGCCGAGCAGCAGGTCGTCGATGCGCGCCGGATCCAGTGCGGGGAGCTTCTCGAGCGCGGCGCCGACCATGCGCGCCGCGAGGTCGTCGGGTCGCACGTCGACGAGCGATCCCTTGCGCGCGCGCCCGATCGGCGAGCGCGCGGTGGCCACGATGTAGGCCTCGGTCATGGTTCTCCTTCGGGGACGGATGCCGCGGCACGGCGCAGCGGCGCACTCGGAACGCGCGGCTGCGCTGACGCCGTTCCGGGGACGAGCAGGTCAGACGAACGCGGCGATGCCCGTGATGGCGCGGCCCACGATGAGGGAGTTCATGTCGTAGGTCCCCTCGAACGTGTACACCGCTTCGGCGTCGGCGAAGTAGCGTGCGATGCCGTAGCCCGCGGGGATGCCCAGCTGCTCCTGCCCGCCGAGCTGCACCCCGTTGCCGCCGCAGATCTCACGGCAGAGCGCCACGGTCTCGCGGACGCGCGCGCTGACGAAGGCCTTCGCCATGGCGGAGTGGTGGTCCTTCTGCACGCCCTCGTCCTGCAGCTGCGAGACGCGCACGCACATGCCGATGCATGCGGTGATGTTGGCGAGCGCGTCGGCGAGCTTCTGCTGGACGAGCTGGAACGACGCGATGGGCTTGCCGAACTGCACGCGGGCCTTCGCATAGGCGACGGCGCACTCGTACGCGCCGACCGCGACGCCGAGAGCCTGCCACGCGACCTGCGCGCGGGTGAGACGCAGCACGACGGCGAGATCGCGGAACCCGTCGATGCGCTGCAGCCGGTCGCTCTCGGGGACCACGACGTCGGTCAGCACGATGTCGGCGTTCTCGACGGTCCGCAGCGACTGCTTGCGCTCGATCTTGGTCGCCTCGAAGCCCACCGAGGGTGTGCGCACCAGGAAGCCCTTGACCTGGTCGTCTGCGACGTCGCGCGCCCAGGTCACGACCACGTCGGCGAACGCCCCGTTGCCGATCCAGCGCTTCGCACCGTTGAGCACCCACTCGTCGCCGCGGCGCTCCGCCGTCGTCTCGAGGCCTTTCGCCGTGTCGGAGCCGTGGCCCGGCTCGGTGAGCCCGAAGCACGCGATCTGCTCGCCGCGGGCGAGCACGGGCAGCCATTCGGCCCGCTGCTCGTCCGACCCGCCCACCGCGACCGAGGTCATCGCGAGACCGCTGTGCACGCCGATGAACGTGGCCGTCGACGGGTCGGCACGCGAGATCTCCATCGCGACCCAGCCGCGGAAGACGTTGCTGTTCTCGAAGGTGCGCGTCTCGGGGAACGCGTTGCCGTACAGCCCGAGCTCGGCGATCCGCGGGACGAGATGGCGAGGGCTCTCGGCACGGTCCCAGTGGTCGTCGGCGAACGGCCGCACCTCGGTCTCGAGGAACTCACGGATCTCGCGCAGGGCCTGCAGCTCGGCGTCCGTGAGAAGGTTCTGGAACTCGTAGAAGTCGGCGGCGAGCACGTCCGCGCGGGCGCCGGGGGCCGTCTCGTCCGCCTGCGGCTCGGTCAAGGTGAACGTCATCGTGTCTCCTTCGGTGGTCGTCCGACGAGTATGCATCACTTTCCAGAATGTTGCACAACACTTTTAGAAACGTTGCAGGATCCGGGGGACCCGGCGGGTAGAGTTCCGGCATGAGCTCACCGGCAGCCGCGGTTCCGACGACGACCGCACCCGCGACCATCTCCCGCGCGGGGACGGATGCGGCACCATCGTGGCTGTCGGAGCGCCTCGCCGACGGCACCCACCCCGACGCGCAGCGCGCCTTCGACGCGGCACGCGCCACGCTGATCGGCGGACGCCGCATCGACATGAGCGCGCTGGCCGGCGAGTTGGGAGTCGACCGCACGTCGCTGTTCCGCTGGGTCGGCAATCGCGACGCGCTGCTGAGCGAGGTGCTGTGGTCGCTGGCGATCCCGACCCTGGTGCAGGCCGAGCACGCGTGCCGCAGCCTCACGGGCGGCGACCGGGTCGCCGGCATACTGACGCACTTCGTCGACGACCTCATCACTGCCGAGTACTTCCGGTCGTTCCTGCGCCGCGAGCCGGCTCGCGCACTGCGGCTGCTCACCACGAAGGAGAGCCCGATCCAGCGCCGGTACGTCGCGACCGCGGACTGGCTCGTGCGCCGCGACCTCGGCGAGGCGCCGCTCGGCGGAGCGATCACCCCCGCCGAGCTGGCGTACATCCTCGTGCGACTTTCCGAGTCGTTCACTTACGCCGACCTCATCTCGGGCGACACCCCGAGCGCCGATCGCGCCCGCGTCGCCTTCCGCCTCATGCTGCGGGTAGGCGAATGAGCGCCGTCTACCCGGTGCGGGAGCCGTTCCCGACCCGGTGGAACGACAACGACCAGTACGGGCACCTCAACAACACCGTGTACTACGCGGCGATGGACACCGCAGTCAACGCCTTCATGATCCGCGAAGGCGGCCTGGAGCCCATCGGCGGCGACACGATCGCGCTCTGCGCGGCGTCGTCGTGCGAGTTCCTCGCGCCGGCAGGCTTCCCGGAGCCGCTCGAGGTCGGCATCGGCGTCGAACGGCTCGGCACGACGAGCGTCACCTGGGCGCTCGGCATCCTCCGCGCCGGCCAGGACGAGCCGATCGCGACCGGACGCTTCGTGCACGTCTTCGTGGATGCCGACGCCCGGCGCCCGACGCCGGTGCCGGCATCCATCCGCGCGGCGATCGAGTCCCGGCTTCTCGCAACCAGCTGAACGCGTCGCGGTGCGCGCCGGGCATCTCGGATCAGCAGCTCACCGGACAAACCGACCATCCGGTATGCTGTGTGCACCACCCCGCCGACGGGGACGGGGGAAGGGGTCGACGATGACCGGAGTTCCGGGACTGGATGTCGCGGGGTTGACCGCGTGGCTGGGCGACGCGCACCCCGAGCTCGCCGCCGGCGAGCTCACGGCGGAGGTGATCGCCGGAGGACGCAGCAACCTCACGTACGCGATCGACGGAGCGCGCATCCCGCTGATCGTGCGGCGTCCTCCCCTCGGGCATGTATTGTCCAGCGCGCACGACATGCGCCGCGAGCACCGCGTCATCTCCGCCCTGGCGGGCACCGCGGTGCCGGTTCCGCGGGCCATCGACGTGGTCGACGACACCGGACCTGAAAGGGTCACCGGCACCGTCTTCTTCGTGATGGAGCGTGCTCCGGGCCGCGTCCTGGCTCGACGGGAGCAGAACGCCGCGTACACCCCCGACGGGGTGCGGCGGCTGAGCCTCGACCTCGCCCGCCATCTCGCCGACCTCCACGCCGTCGATCCCGCCACCGTCGGCCTGGGCGACTTCGGCCGGCCCGACGGCTACCTCGAGCGCCAGCTCGCGACGTGGCGTCGCCAGCTGGATGCCTCGCGCTCCCGCGAGACGCCGGTGCTCGACGCGCTGCAGTCGAGCCTGGCCGACGGCGTCCCGGTCTCCGCTCGGTCCGGGATCGTGCACGGCGACTACCGCCTCGACAACGCGCTGGTCGTCGGCGAGCCCGACGACCCGCGGATCTCGGCGATCCTCGACTGGGAGATGGCGACCATCGGCGACCCGCTCGTCGACCTCGGCATCTTCGCCCTGTACTGGGACATCGGCGAGCTGCCCGGCGGCGGCGGCGTGGTGCCCAGCGCCGTCGACACCACCGCCGGCTACCCGCGCTTCGACGAGCTCGCCGACGCCTACGCCGAGCGCGCCGGCATCGCCGTGCCCGACCTGCGGTGGTACCGCGCGTTCGCCGCGTACAAGCTGGCCGTGATCCTCGAGGGCATCCACTTCCGGTATCAGGCCGGCGACACCGTGGGCGAAGGCTTCGATCGCATGGGCGCGCTCGTCGAACCCCTCGCCCGCACAGGCCTCGGCGCGGCCGGGGCCGGCACACAGGAGGTGCACTGATGGACTTCGCCCCCGATGCGACCACCCGCGACTACACCGAACGGGCACGAGCCTTCCTCGAGGAGCAGGTGCTCCCCGCCGAGCCGCTCCTCGACGAGCAGCTGGCCGCGACCCCCGACGACTGGACGGTGCGTCCGGTGGTGCGCGAGCTCCAGGCGAAGGCCCGCGCACAGGGCCTCTGGAACCTCTTCCTCCCCGGCGACCACGGCGGAGCCGGGCTCACGAACCTGCAGTACGCGCCCGTCGCCGAGATCACGGGGTGGAGCCCGCGCCTCGCGCCGCCCGCCTTCAACTGCGCCGCGCCCGACACCGGCAACATGGAGGTGCTCAACGACTTCGGCACGCCCGCGCAGAAGGAGCGGTGGCTCGAGCCGCTCCTGGATGCCCGCATCCGTTCCGCGTTCTGCATGACCGAGCCCGAGGTCGCGTCGTCCGATGCGACGAACATCGGCACCCGCATCCGCCGCGACGGCGACCACTACGTGATCACCGGCCGCAAGTGGTGGTCGACCGGCGCGATGAACCCCGACGCCGCCGTCTTCATCGTCATGGGCAAGACGGATCCGGATGCCGCGCGCCACCGTCAGCAGTCCATGATCCTGGTGCCGCGCCACGCCGCGGGGGTGCGCATCGTGCGCCCGCTCACCGTGTTCGGCTACGACGACCGCGACCATGGCGGTCATGCCGAGGTGGCCTTCGACGACGTGCGCGTGCCGGTCGAGAACCTCATCGCGGGCGAGGGGGACGGGTTCGCCATCGCGCAGGCGCGGCTCGGCCCCGGCCGCATCCACCATTGCATGCGTGCTCTCGGCATAGGCGAGCGCGCCCTCGCGCTCATGATCGAACGGGCGTCCGCGAGGCACGCCTTCGGCCGCCCGCTCGCCGACCAGGGCGTGGTGCGCGAGTGGATCGCCGAGGCCCGCATCCAGCTCGAGGCCCTGCGCCTGCTGGTGCTCAAGACCGCCTGGCTCATGGACACCGTGGGCAACCGGCACGCGATGACCGAGATCCAGGCGATCAAGATCGCCGTTCCGCGCGCGGTGCAGCAGATCGTCGACCGCGCCATCCAGCTCCACGGTGGCGCGGGCGTCTCGTCCGACACCCCGCTGGCCGAGCTGTACGCCGGGGTCCGGTCGCTCCGCATCGCGGACGGCCCCGACGAGGTGCACCTGGCGAGCCTGGGCCGCGCACAGCTGCGCGACTGAGCCGCGAGACCGACGGCATCCGGTCACTCCCCCACCGATCAACGACGACGGAAGGCCCGACATGACCACCCATCCTCTCGACCCGGCCATCGACGGCGCGGGCTACGCCACCCTGTCGGTCGCGAGCATCCTCGCGGAGTCGGCCGTCCGCCATGCGGACCGCACGGTCTTCCACTTCGCCGGCACGACCACGACGTACCGCGAGCTGTGGGACCAGACCCGCGCCTACGCCGGAGCGCTGCGCGCGCGCGGCATCGGCCGTGGCGACCGGGTCGCGATGCTGGTGCCGAACGTGCCGGACTTCGCCCGCGTCTACTACGCCGCACTGTCGCTCGGCGCGATCGTGGTGCCGGTGCACCTGCTCTTCAAGGCCGACGAGATCGCCTACGTGCTCCGCGACGCGAGCGCGGACCTGCTCGTGGTCGCCGCCCCGCTGCTGGGCGAAGCGGTGCCGGCCGCGGCCGCGGCCGGCGTGCCGCTGGTCACCGTGCTGCTGCCGGCCGATGCCGGCGCCGACCTCCCCCGGCTCGAAGCCGAGACCGCCGCCGCGGAGCCCATCCCCCGTCACGAGCCCGTCGGCCCGCTGGATGCGGCGACCATCCTGTACACGAGCGGCACCACCGGCACGCCCAAGGGCGCCGTCGGCTCGCACCTGTCGATCGTCGAACAGGTGCACACGACGCTCATCGACGCGTTCGACCTGCGCGCCGACGACGTCGTGTTCGGCGGGCTGCCGCTCTTCCACACCTTCGGGCAGACGGCCGTGATGAACATCGCGCTGCGGGTCGGGGCATCCGTCATCATGCTGCCGCGGTTCGACGCCGACGAGGCGCTCGCGCTCACGGCCGACCTGGGCGCGACGGTGTTCACGGCGGTGCCCACGATGTACGTCGGGTTGCTGGAGGCCGCCCGTCGCTCGTCCGCCCGACCTCCGCTGCGCTACGCCGTCTCGGGCGGCGCCGCGCTGCCGGTCGCCGTGCTCGAGGCCTTCCGCGATGCCTTCGGCGCCGACGTGCACGAAGGATACGGCCTCACCGAGACCGCACCCACCGTGTCGTCGAACCCGCTGCGCGAGCCGATCCGGCCCGGCACTGTCGGCCGCGCCCTGTGGGGCGTCGACGTGGCGATCGCCGACCCTGACGTCGACGAGACCGTCCTGCTGGTCGACGCGCACGACGCCCTCGGCGAGATCGTCGTGCGCGGGCACAACCTGTTCAAGGGCTACCTCGGACGAGCGGATGCCTCGGCCGCCGCCGTCGTCGACGGGTGGTTCCGCACCGGCGACCTGGGCACCTACACCGACGGGGTGCTCACCATCGTCGACCGCAAGAAGGACATGATCGTGCGGTCGGGGTACAACGTGTATCCGACCGAGGTGGAGGCCGTGCTCGCACGGCACCCCGGCATCGCCGTCGCCGCCGTGTTCGGCGTCGACGACGACGTCCGCGGCCAGGAGGTGCACGCCGCGGTCGTCGCGCACGACGGCGTCGAGCTCGATCCCGACGAGGTCGTGGCGTTCGTGCGCGATCGCATCGCCGCCTACAAGTACCCGCGGGTCGTGCATCTGGTGCGGTCGCTGCCGTTGGGCTCGAGCGGGAAGGTACTCAAGCGCGAGCTCGTCGCCCAGTTCTCGCCCGTGCGGTGACAGCGCTCGCGGGCATCAGCCGGCCGATCGAGGGCTGACGCTCCAGGCGCGGGTCGTCACGCCGATCGCGTTCCAGACGTTGATCGTCACGATCAGCGATACCAGCGCGGCGGCGGCCTCCTCGCCGAACGCGTCGACAACTTCGGAGAGCACCTCCTCGGGAACGTGGGTCTCGGACAGACGCGTGACGTCTTCGGTGAGGGCGAAGGCCGCACGCTCGGCCGCCGTGAACAGCCCCGACTCGCGCCAGACCGCCAGCGCGTCCACGCGCTGCGCCATGACCCCGGCCGAGCGTGCGGCGCGGGCGTGCAGGTCGACGCAGTAGGCGCAGCCGTTGAGCTGCGAGGCCCGCAGCCGCACGAGCTCACGCAGACCGGAGTCGATCCCGGCAAGATCGAGCTGCTCGGTGGCCGCATCGTCGAGCCGGCTGACGGCGCGCGAGAACACCGGCGCGAGGGCGTCGAAGTCGAGGCGCGGCGAGACGGGGACCAGGGTGTCGTTCAGGAGTGTCATGACCCCAGGCTAGAAGTCGGTGTCCCGTCGAACATGGCCAATCAGACACCATCCGCGTGGGCCATTCCGTCGGCCTCCCCGTCGGCGGCAGCGGTCGCGATCGCGTCGACGAGCGCCTCGAGCGCCGCGTCGACGCGCGACGGCGGCAAGGCGCCGTAGCCGACGACGATGCCCGCCTCCGGCTCGACCGGCGGCCCGATGTCATGGTCGGCTCGCCTCTCGGCGCGGAACGCCGACAGCCCCTCGACCGCCACACCGCGCTCGTGCGCCCGCGCCAGCGCGCGGTCTTCGCGGCCGCGGTCGGGCAGGCCGATGACGCACTGCAGGCCGGCGGAGAGGCCGCCGATCCGCAGCCCAGGAGCGCGCTCGGCGAGCAGTGCGGCCAGCAGCTCCCGGCGCGTCCGGAACCGCGCCCGGCGCCGGCGTACGGCACGGTCGTACTCGAAGGAGTCGATGAATCCGGCCAGGGCGTGCTGGTGCAGCCCTGCGGGCGCACCGCCCGCCAGCTCGCGCTGGGTCCGCAGCTCGTCGCGGAGACCGGCGGGCACCACCGCCCACGCGAGCCCCACCGCCGGCGCGAGCGCCTTGCTCGCACTGCCGAGATAGACCACGGCGTCGGGGGCGAGCGCCTGCAGGGCGCCCACACTGCGCCGGTCGTAGCGGAACTCGCCGTCGTAGTCGTCCTCCAGCACGAACCCGCCCGCGGACCTCGCCCAGTCCACGACGGCGCGCCGCCGGGGAGCCGACAGCGGCACGCCGGTCGGGAACTGGTGGGCGGGCGTGAGGAGCACGGCGCCGACGTCGAGTCGCGCGAGCGCGGCGACGTCCGCCCCCTCCTCGTCCACGGTCAGCGGCACGACCTCCAAGCCTGCGGCCTCGATGATGCGGCGATGCCTCTGGTGCCCGTACTCCTCGACCGCGATTCGCCGGGCACCTCGCGCCCGGACGGTGCGGGCGAGGAGGGCGAGCAGGTCGCCGAATCCGGAGCCCACCATGACGGCGCCCGGATCGGCGACCGCGCCGCGGGTACGGGCGATGTACGCCGTGAGGCTCCGTCGCAGCGCCGGCACGCCGTCGGGGTCGGGGTAGCCGAACTCGGCGGACGGCAGCTCGGCGAGAGCGCGCCGCACGTGGGCGCTCCACATCGCGTGGGGGAAGTCGCTCGCGTCGACGAGGCCGCCGCGCAGCTCGAACGGCGCGCGG
>NZ_DATCVK010000238.1:0-20612 GCF_036566905.1 Microbacterium sp.
GCCGCGTCGCAGGCCCCCACCGTTGAGCCGACAGCCGGCGCCTCGGGGGCCACCGCTCCGCGCCCGACCGCCGCGCCCGAGTCGAAGCCGGCCGAGACGCCGACGTCGACATCGCAGGTGCACGCCGACCCCCGCCCCGAGCGTGTCGGACCCCTCACCGGTCCTATTCCGCAGCCGACGGCATCCGATGTCGACGAGTTCGAGGCCGCCTCGCGCCTGTTCGCCTTCACCGGCGAGACTCCTGTGCAGAACGCGGAAGCTGCCGACGAGGCCGAGCCCGAAACCCACGCCGAGCCCGCCCGGCACACCGCTCCCCGCCGCTCGCCGGCCCGCCGTGGTGCCGCCTTCAAGCGCGTCGCGACCGCGTCGTTCTCGGTGGGCGTCTTCGGCATCGTCGGCCTCATGGCCGTCGGCATGACGACACCGGCCGAGGCTGTCGCCGCGGTCAACGGCACCGACGCGTCGCTGTCGGTCGTCGCCGTGGGCGACAACACGGTGCCGGTGATCGACGAGGCCGAGATCCAGGCGTACGTCGCGCCGGGTGACGCGCAGAACGACACGCTCCAGCGCACCGAGAACTACACGACCACGACGACCGCTCAGCTGGCGTCCGAGGCCGGGATCAAGAACTTCTCGAACCTGTTCCACAACAACCCGAACTCGAACATCCAGTGGCCGTTCGCGGTCGGCGTGACGATGTCGTACGGGTTCGGCATGCGCTCGGGTCGCATGCACGAGGGCATCGACTTCACGCCGGGCAACGGCGCGCCCGTGCAGGCCATCGCGGGCGGCACGGTCCGCGTCGCATCGGAGGCCGGCGGCGCCTACGGCGTGCACGTGATCATCGACCACATCATCGACGGTCAGCTCGTCTCCAGCCACTACGCGCACATGCAGTACGGGTCCCTGCAGGTCACCCCCGGCCAGCAGGTCACGGTGGGTACCGTGATCGGCCACACGGGCAACACCGGACGCTCCTACGGCGCCCACACGCACTTCGAGATCCTCAAGAACGGCACCACCGCCATCGACCCCTGGCCGTGGCTCGAGGAGTACACCGACGGCACCCACACGGTGGGCTGACCGGTTCGGAAGGATGCCGCGCCTCTGGTATCCTCTTCTAGTTGCCTGCTCGCAGGCAGCACGCCCCGATAGCTCAGTGGCAGAGCACTTCCATGGTAAGGAAGGGGTCGTCAGTTCAATCCTGACTCGGGGCTCGCAGCATCCATTTCATTCACCACGGATGCCGTGCGGCAGGGTAGCTCAGTTGGTGAGAGCGCACGACTCATAATCGTGAGGTCGCGGGTTCAAGCCCCGCTCCTGCTACGGACAGCCCCGGAATCTCGCCGATTCTCCGGGGCTTTCTTCTTGCGCCGATGGCGTCAGGGCTCGGCGAGCGCTTGCTCGAATGCCTGGCTGGCTTCCATGACGTTCTGGCCGCTCCGCTGGCGGAAGGCGGCACCTGGCGTGCGGTCGGGTCGCAGGCCACCTCCTGAGTGCCTGTCAGCGATGGGCCGGGGCGGGGCCGGACGACTCGCGCACGACCACGTGCGGTACCTCGATGTGCACGGGCCGAGGAGCAACCCCCTCGATCTGCCCGATGAGAGAGGCGACCGCCTCTCGCCCTCGCGCCGCGTGGTCGACTCGCAGCGTCGTCAGCGGCGGATCGATGTACGCCGACTCGGGGAGGTCGTCGATGCCGACGACGCTGACGTCGCCCGGAACGCGCAGGCCTCGTCTCTTCAGGGCGAGGATGGTGCCGATCGCCATCTGGTCGTTGGCGACCACATAGGCGGTCGCGTCGGGGAGAGCCTCGAGGCCTGCCAAGGCCTCGAAGCCGGACCGTGCTGACCAGTCACCGGCCAGCTCGCCGGCATGGGCCAGACCCAATTCGTCGACCGCCGCTGCGAAGGCGCGCGCCCGGTTGCGGCCGGCAGACCAGTTCGCCGGGCCGCTCACATGGGCGACCCGGCGGTGGCCGAGGCCGCGCAGGTGGGCGATGAGGGCGGGGATGCCGACGCGGGAGACATCGGTCTTGGCCAGACGGGTGTCGTCGGCCTCGGTGTGGACGAATGCCGGCGTGGTGAAGCGGGCGGCATCGAAGGCGCGGACCATCTCATCCGTCGACGCGAGGGCGAGAACTCCGGCCAAAGAGTTCGGCCCGATCAACGCGAGCGTCTTCTCGATCGAGTCGCGGTCGTGGGCGTCCAGAGAGATCAGGTCGAGCAGGTAGCCCGACTCCCGCGCCTCCATCGTCGCGCCGTGCGCGGTGAGGCTGGGGCCGGTCTCCGTCTCGTCGTGGACGAGGGCGCCGATCCGGTGGGGGCGCCCCGACTTGAGACTCCGGGCGGAGAGGTTCGGCTGGTAGTCGAGCTCGGCGAGCGCTGCCTCCACGCGGGCCCTGGTCTCGGGGCGGATTCCCGAGAAGCCGGTCAGGAATCGGCTGACCGTCTGGTGCGAGACGCCGGCGACCGCAGCGACGTCGTAGATCGTCGCTGCCCGCCCTGACGCGACGGGCGTCGGAGGTTGCGGTTCGGTCACTTCAGTCACGGTTCCTCGATTGTCGCTTGACATCGCGATGTTATCGGAAACATACTGACCCGGCACCCATGTTTCCGAAAACATGCCCCTACGTCACGACAACGGAGTTACCCATGCAGCTCGCCCGATCCGGCATCCTCTTCGGCGCCGCGTACTACGCGGAGTACCACCAGTCGGATCGCGTCGAACTGGATCTGGACCTGATGAAGGCCGCAGGCTTCACCGTCATCCGCGTCGGTGAGTCGGTGTGGTCGACATGGGAGCCGCGTGACGGCGAGTTCGATCTGGAGTGGCTGCAGCCGGTGCTCGACGCTGCACACGCACGCGGCATCGCGGTCGTGCTGGGCACTCCGACCTACGCGGTCCCGCCGTGGCTGCAGAGCGCCTACCCCGAGATCGCCGCCGAGGTCGGCACCGGCAGGCCGATGCCCTGGGGCGCGCGACAGGAGGTCGACTACTCGCACCCCGCGTTCCGCTTCCACGCGGAGCGCGTCATCCGGGCCGTCGTAGGCAGGTACGCCGCACATCCCGCGGTGATCGGCTTCCAGGTCGACAACGAGCCCGGCATGGTGCTCTTCCACAACCGCGGCACGTTCCGGCGGTTCGTGCGGCGACTCGCGGCGAAGTACGGCGACGTCGACACGATCAACCGCGAGTGGGGCCTCACCTACTGGTCGCACCGGCTGTCCGACTGGTCCGACCTGTGGACGCCGGATGGCAACTCGCTGCCGCAGTACGACCTGGCCTGGCGTCGATACCAGGCGGAGCTGACGAGCGAGTTCATCGCCTGGCAGGCCGACATCGTGCGCGAGTACGCGACGCCCGAGCAATTCGTGACGACCTGCATCGCCTACCCGCGTCCGGGACTGGACGACGAGAAGCTCGTCCGATCGCTCGACATCACGGCGGGGAACCCGTACTACGCGATGCAGGACCACCTGGACGCGACGAAGGATCTGGCCCCGATCACACCGTGGACGACCAGCGGGGTCGCATCGCTGTTCCGCCAAGCGGACCGGTTGTTCTCCTCCAACCAGCGCAGGTTCCTCGTCACCGAGACCGATGCGCAGTCCATCGGCGGCTCGGACTTCAACATGCCGCCCTATCCCGGCCAGCTGGCCCAGGCGGCGTTCGCCTTCGTCTCACGCGGTGCGGCGATGATCGAGTACTGGCACTGGCATTCGCTTCCGTACGGCACCGAGACGTACTGGGGAGGCATCCTGCCTCACAGCCTCCAGCCAGGGCGGGTCTACCGTGAGCTCGCGGAGGTCGGTGCGGGCCTCGCGGCGATCGGCGATCTGCTCGACGGATACGAACCGGACGCGGACGTCGCGCTCCTCTGGTCGAACGATTCGCGCTTCGCGCTGGAGTTCTTCCCGACCTTCCCCACCGCAACGGGGGAGCCGGATCGCGACTCCTACGCCCGCATCTTCGACGCGTACCATCGCGGCGTCATCGACAGCGGTGCGCAGGCGCGCGTCCTGCATCCCGATCAGGCGCTCTCATGGGGTGCGAAGGAACTGGCTCAACGGTTCCCGGTTCTCATCGCGGCCGGTCTGTACGTCGCCACGGATGACCACCTCGAGCTCCTGCGCGAGTACGCGGCCGCCGGAGGCCACCTGATCGTGGGCATCCGCACCGGATACGGAGACGAGGAGGCTCGCGCCCGGGTGGCTGTCGCGCCGGCGATGCTGTCGGATGCCGCCGGCGTCAGCTACGAGGAATTCTCCAACCTTCAGGAGGCGCTGCCCGTCTCCTCGGACGCGGCCCTGCCGCTGTCCGAGGGTGCGACCGCGACGATGTGGGCGGATGGCCTCCTCCCGAGCGGCGCCGACACCCTCATGCGCTACGAGCACCCCCGCTTCGGCGACTTCGCCGCGGTCACGTCGCAGGAGCATGGCGAGGGGCGGATCACCGTCGTCGGCACCGTCCCCTCTGCCGCTCTGGCGGCCGACATCCTGCGCTGGGCCGCGCCGACCCTCCATGCCGACGCGATCGTGACGGCGCGCGCGCTCCCGGTCACCGTGAGCTCGGGCTCGCTCCCCGACGGCCGGCGCGTGTGGTTCCTCTTCAACTGGAGCGGCGAAGCGCAGGCCTTCACTCCCCGCGTCGACCTGGAGGACGCCGTCACGACGGAGCAGCTGACGGCGGGCACCGAGATCTCCCTTCCGGCGTGGTCCACACGCTGCCTGGTCGGAAGGTGAGCACCCAGGGGATCTCTCGATCCCACCGAGAAGAAAGAGCAATCATGAAGAAGGCACGCAGAACAGCAGCGACGCTGACCGTCGGCGCGGCCACGGTCGCGGTGCTCCTCACCGGGTGCGCCCCGGGCGAGGATGACGGCGCCGCGCAGGGACCGATCACACAGGATCAGATCGACGAGGCGATGAGCACGCCGACGGAGCTCACGTTCTGGACCTGGGTCCCCGACATCCAGAACGAAGTCGATCTCTTCGAGGCGAAGTACCCGGACATCAAGGTGAAGGTCGAGAACGTCGGCCAGGGGCTGCCGCACTACCAGAAGCTGCGCAGCGCGATCGAGGCGGGCGAGGGTGCTCCGGATGTCGCGCAGATCGAGTACCAGTACATCCCTTCGTTCGTCCTCCCCGAGTCCCTTCTGGACCTCGCGCCGTACGGCGGTGACGACCTCTCGGACGAGTTCGTCGGCTGGGCGTGGAATCAGGTCTCTCCCGGCGACGAGGTGTGGGCGATCCCGCAGGACGTCGGCCCGATGGGCAACCTCTACCGCGAGGACATCCTCAACGCGGCGGGGATCACCGAGCCGCCCGCCACGTGGGACGAGTACGCCGTCGCCGCCCAGGCAGTCAAGGGCACGACCGGCTCGTACATCTCCAACCTCGGCGCCACGCAGGCCGGCCAGATGATCGGATTCTTCTGGCAGGCCGGTATCAAGCCGTTCGGCTATGACGGACAGGAGACCGTCTCGATCGATGTCAACAGCGCCGAGGCGAAGAAGGTCGCCGACTACTGGACCGAGCTCATCCAGGCCGATCTGATCTCCACCGACGTGGACTTCAACGACACCTGGTACCAGGGGCTCGCCAGCGGCAAGTACGCCGGGTGGCTCACCGCGGCGTGGGGGCCGATCTTCCTCCAGGGCACGGCGGCCGACACCTCGGGCCTGTGGCGTGCGGCACCGCTGCCGCAGTGGTCGGAGGGCGATCAGGTCTCGGGCAACTGGGGCGGTTCGTCCGACGCGGTCCTCGCCTCCAGCGAGAACCCGATCGCCGCGTACGAGCTGGCCAAGTTCATCAACACCGATGCGGAGTCGTCGATGAAGCTGGCGACGGAGCAGTTCCTGTTCCCGCCGCAGGTGTCGGTGCTCGAGGACCCGGCGTTCGTCGACCAGGAGTCGGAGTTCTACGGGGGACAGAAGGTGAACGAGCTGTTCGCCGAGATCTCGCAGACGGTCGACACCGAGTTCCAGTGGCTGCCGTTCATGGACTACGTGTACTCCACGTACGAAGAGACCATGGGCACGGTGATCGCGGCCAAGGGCGACATCGGCGCCGCCCTCGACACCTGGCAGGACCAGCTCGTCTCGTACGCAGAGGACCAGGGCTTCACCGTCGAGTGAGGTCGGCGGCGCCCGCCGCGCGCGGCGGGCGCCGCCTCCGAACGGCACCGAGTTCGGTGAACGGCGCTCGACGCCGGCCCGCCGCATCCATCGAAAGGAGACCCCGTGGCCAACGCATCAGCGCTGCCTGCCGCGCGTCCCGCACCCGCGCCGAAGCGGCGCGTCAGCCCCGCCAAGCGGAAGCAGTATCGAGCCGCATACCTCTTCCTCTTGCCGTTCTTCATCGTGTTCATCACGATGCTCGTGATCCCCCTGGTCTACGCGGGCTACCTCAGCCTGTTCGAGAGCAAGCTCATCGGCGGCGACGTGTTCGCCGGCCTGGCCAACTACGTCCGCGCGCTGACCGACTCGCAGTTCCTCGCGAGCCTCGGCCGGGTGGCGCTGTTCTTCGTCGTCCAGGTGCCGATCATGCTCGGCCTGTCTCTGTTCTTCGCGCTCGCGCTCGACACCGCGCGCGCTCGCGGGTCGAAGGGCATCCGGCTTCTCATCTTCATGCCCTACGCCGTTCCCGCCGTTGTGGCCACCCTGATGTGGGGCTACCTGTACGGTCCCGACTTCGGTCCGATCGCTCAGATGGCGCGCGCCGTCGGGTTCGGCACGCCCGACTTCCTCTCGCCGGAGAACATCCTGGGTTCGATGATGAACATCGTCACGTGGGAGTTCGTCGGCTACAACATGATCATCATGTACGCGGCGCTGCGGTCCATCCCCGGTGAGCTGTACGAGGCGGCCGAGATCGATGGTGCCGGCCAGTTCCGTCTCGCGTGGAGCGTCAAGATCCCCGCGATCCGCCCCGCGATCCTGCTGACCGTGATCTTCTCGGTCATCGGCACGTTCCAGCTCTTCGCCGAGCCGAGCCTGCTCAACGCGATCGCACCTGACGCGATCACCAACTCCTTCACGCCGAACTACTACGCGTACAACCTGGCGTTCATCAATCAGGAGCTCAACTACGCCGCCGCCATCGCGTTCCTTCTCGGGCTCGTGATCGCCGTGCTCTCGTACTTCGTGCAGCTGGGCACCGAGCGAAGCGCCCGTCGCGAGCGGAGGGGGCTCGCATGACCGCCACCGAGACCCGCACGATCGTCACGGGCCGTGCGACCCGCAGCGGGCGACGCGGGGGGAACCGCCATTTCGCACCGGAACGGCGACGCAGCCTTCCGCTCACCATCGTGCTGTGGCTGTGCGTGCTGTACTTCGTCCTGCCGCTGTGGTGGCTGTTCGTCTCCGCGACCAAGGACAACTCGGCACTGTTCTCCACCTTCGGGCTGTGGTTCGCGCCAGAACTCTCCCTCTGGGAGAACCTGCAGACGCTGTTCACGATTCGCGGCGGACTGTTCGTCCGATGGCTGCTGAACACCGTGGTCTACGCCACGGTCGCGGCCTTCGGGGCCACCGTGCTTTCGGCTATGGCAGGGTACGCCTTCGCGAAATACGACTTCCCCGGCAAGAAGGTGCTGTTCAGCTCCACGCTCGGCGCGATCATGATCCCGCTGACAGCCCTGGCGCTGCCCACCTACCTCCTGTTCTCGCAGGCGGGGCTCACAGACACGCCGTGGGCCGTCATCATCCCGTCGCTGGTGAGTCCGTTCGGGGTGTACCTCATGCGGGTCTACGCCGCCGACGCCATCCCCGACACGCTCATCGAGGCCGCGCGGGTCGACGGCGCGGGAGAGTTCCGCACTTTCTGGCAGGTGAGCCTGAGGATGCTCGGCCCGGGGCTGGTCACGGTCTTCCTGTTCTCCCTCGTCGCGACGTGGAACAACTACTTCCTCCCGCTCATCATGCTCAACTCGTCCGACCTGTACCCGATCACCGTCGGTCTCGCACAGCTCCAGGCGGCGGCATCGGCGGGCGGAGGCACACAGGCCCTGTTCTCCACTGTGATCACGGGGTCCTTCGTCTCGATCCTGCCCTTGATCGTCGCCTTCCTCTTTCTGCAGCGGTACTGGCAGTCCGGACTTGCTACGGGAAGCGTCAAGGGGTGAACCTGGCGCGCGTGATGCGGTCCTGCGGGTGCACAGCAACTCACGACGGTCACCGTGATCGAGGGGAGTTCCGCCAGTACCTGGGACACCCGACACTGCCACCGATCCCGCCGCGGTGATGGCATGGATGCAGGAACGAAAGGGCACCCACATGATCGACCTCACCCTGAACAACGGCGTCACCCTGCCCCCCATCGGACTCGGTGTCTTCCAGAGCCCGCCCGAGGAGACCGCTGCCGCCGTCGAGAGCGCCCTGCGCGTCGGGTACCGGCACATCGACACCGCCGCGGCCTACGGCAACGAACGACAGGTGGGGGAAGGACTCCGCTCCTCCGGCGTCGACCGCGACGAGGTGTTCATCGAAACCAAGGTGTGGGTCACCGACTACGGCTACGACCAGACCCTGCACGCCTTCGAGAAGTCCACGCGCAAGCTCGGCGTCGATACCCTCGACCTGCTCATCCTGCATCAGCCGATCCCCAGCCGGTTCGACAACACCGTCGCGGCATACAAAGCACTCGAGACGCTCCTCGCTGACGGCAAGGTGCGGGCGATCGGGGTGAGCAACTTCATGCCCCACCACCTCGAGCGACTCCTCGCCGAGACGGATGTCGTCCCGGCGGTGAATCAGGTCGAGCTGCACCCGTATTTCGCCCAGCCCGACGTGCAGGTCGCCGACGCCGCGCACGGCATCCTCACCCAGGCGTGGTCGCCCATCGGCGGGATCACCTTCTACCCCGGGCCGTGGGGCGACGAGCGGCGCTCCGTCATGCAGGACGACACGATCGCCGACATCGCGAAGGCGCACGGCAGGAGCCCCGCGCAGATCATGCTGCGGTGGGGGATCCAGCACGGCCGCTCGGTCATTCCCAAGTCCACGAACCCGAGCCGGATCGCGGAGAACTTCGACGTGTTCGACTTCGACCTCGCCGGCGAGGAGATCGCCCGCATCGATGCGCTCGACACCGGCGTCCGGGGCGGACCCGATCCCGATGAGCCCCGCGAAGCGTTCTTCACCCGGCAGATCCCCGAAGCGTGACCCGCGAAACAGAGAAGGAGAACTCCCGCGCGACGACCGGGTGCCCACCCGCAGCGGGCTGACCTGGACGCCGGTGCATCCGAGTGGCCCTCGCCACCTCGAACGGGGCGAGGGCGTCGATGATGCCGCGCCGACCGACGATCCGCAGTTTCCTGATCGGGCCAGATCGAAGACGAGCATGTCGGGGAGCAGGGCCCTCGGTGTCGTAGCGTCGAGGTGTGAGGCGCAGCGGCATCTACGTGCAGGCGACGATCGCCGCCGACCTCGAGGCTGTGTGGGCGGCCACGCAGGACCCGGAGCAGCACGTCAGGTGGGATGTGCGGTTCACGCGGATCACTCCGACCGGACTGACGGATGCCGGTGCCACGGCCTTCTCGTACGAACGGCGTGTGCCGTTCCACCGCATCAGCGGCACCGGTGTGAGCATCGGCGAGAAGCAGCGCGCGGACGGCGCCCGCACCTCCGCGCTGCGGTTCCACACGCACGATCCGCTGTCGCCGATCCGGGAGGGGCGCGGGTACTGGCGCTATGTCCCGCACGACGGCGGGATCGCCTTTGTCACGGGTTACGACTACACGCCGGGGTGGGGAGTGCTGGACGTCGTGGTCCGTCCCTTCCTGGGCTGGGCCACCGCCTGGAGCTTCGACCGGCTGCGCATCTGGCTCGAGACCGGGGTCCCTCCGGAGCGATGGCCGTTGTGGAGCGCGCTGTGGTGGTGGCGCCCGGATCGACCTCGCGCCGGCCGCTGCCGCCGCGCGCCCGCGTCCGGCCGGCGCCGCGCGGACCATCTGCAGAACGCGCCGATGACCCTGGCCGCCCTGCCCGACCCCGGAGTACGCGCATGACCTCCATCTTCGAGCGGGCGCTCGGCGACGACTTCGGCCGCCTGCATCCCATGATGAAGCGACGGTTCGGCGTGGGCCTGGACTCCGCGGAGGCGTGCGTGGGCAGGGGAGTGATGACGACCATCCGGCGGGGGCCGTGGTGGACCATCCCGTTCCTGCAGGTCGGGCGCCTGCGGAACATCCTGATCCCCGACATCGGTGCCGACGTCCCGTTCGTCATCGAGAACTATCCCTACCGCGACCCGCTCGGCCGGGAGACCGTCACCTTCGTGCGCGAATACCGCATCGGCGCGCACCGGCGAAGATTCGACGCCACGATGATCCTCGATCAGGACCGGATCGTGGACTACCTCGGCACCCACCAGCACCTCGCGGTCGATCTGCAGCTGAGCGTGGACCAGGACGGCGGGCTGCTGCTCACATCGGGCGCGCAGCGGTTCTACGAGGGCCCGATCGGCTTCCGGTTCCCGATGATCTTCAGTGGGCGCGCGCGATTGCGCGAGTACTTCGACGACGCCGACCAGCGGTTCCACGTCGACCTCGAAGTCCACAACCGCTGGTTCGGGTTCCTGTTCGGCTATCGCGGCAGCTTCGAGTGCGAGTGGATGCCGGCCACCGACGCGCCCGAACGCCTCAAACCCCGCCGGCACGAAGCCCGGGTCTGAGGCGCGCCGCCATCGCGGCGCGGCGCCCTGCGGCCAGCCCTCTTGTCAGGCGGTCGCGCGGGATCCGCCTCGCCGTGCGGCGAGGTACTCCGGCGGCATCCCGGGACCGATGCGGATGCCGATCTCGTCGGCCGGTACCGTGCCGCATGTCTCGCAGGCTGCAGCCGCGTGGACTTCTCCGTCGCAGACGGTGTGCCGGTACAGGATGGGCGGGTCGATCGGCGAGGCCCATTCGTCGCCCCACTCGGTGAGGGCGATGAGGGCGACCGCCAGCGCGTGGCCCTTCGGCGTGAGCACGTACTCGGCTGCGCCCCGGTGGTCCATGATGCCGCTCGCCACGAAGGACTCGAGGCGCGACGTGAGCACATTGGTCGCGATCCCGAGGTTGTGCTGGAAGTCGCTGAACCTGGTCACGCGCGCGAACAGGGCGTCGCGGATGATGAGCAGGCTCCACCGCTCTCCGACGAGTTCGAGCGACCGTGCGATGGAGCACACCTGAGAGTCGTACGTCTTGCCCAGCATGGGTCGAATCTAGCACTTGCGTGATGCAAGTGGTGACGGCTAGGATCGCTTGCATCACGCAAGTCGACCGACCGGTCGCGAGCAGAGGAGCACGGACATGACTGCGAACTTCACGACGACGATCACGGTCGACGCCTCGCCGCAGAAGGCGTACGACGCGATCAACGACGTCTCGAGCTGGTGGGGACGGATCACAGGCTCGACCACCGCCGTCGACGACGAATTCGTCTACGTGGTTCCCGGACTGCACTACAGCGGATTCCGGGTGACCGCCCTCGAACCCGGCCGACAGGTCTCGTGGCTGGTGACGGGGAGCTACCTCGACTTCGTCGCCGACAAGCAGGAGTGGAACGGAACCACAGTCCGCTTCGACATCGCCGACGTCGACGGGCGCACGCAGGTGACCTTCACGCACGACGGCCTCACCGCGGACGACGACTGCTACGAGGTGTGCGCCAACGCATGGGGCATGTTCGTGAACGGGAGTCTCAAGGCGCTCATCGAGACCGGGGCAGGGGCGCCGTACATCTTCGGCGGCGACGAGGCGCTGACGACCGATGACCACGACGAGCTTCATCGTCAGGTGGCGACCGCGGGCGCTCGGAGCAGGGCGGTCTAGCCGACGCGTGCCGGTCGCAGCGGTCCCATCGTCGACGTGAGTCGCCTGCGCCGGGCGTGTATCGCCCCGGTGTCGGCGGGTGCCGTTACGGTGAGACGCGGAGGGGACATGAAGACGAAGAGATTCGCCCGCACCTCGTCGCGACTGCCGCGTCGAGGTCACGTGCTGGTGACCATCACGGTGGTCGACGAGAACGGATTCACCTCCCAGTACGAGACCGTGGAAGCGCCTGTCGGCGCCCTCCGCGAGGGCGTGGCAGCGATTCATCTCGCTGCGGTCGAGGCGGGCGCCGACGCCGGCTCCGCGTCCGCCTGACTTCTCGCCATCTGCGCTTGTGTGCTGCTTTCACGCGTCCTAGAATCGAACATAGATTCGATGAAGGAGAACAACATGCGTATGGCTGCCCGAGAGGATGTTCAGGTCTGGTGCGAGCGCGAGCGGCCGGTGCGTCTGGTGGTCGAGGGGGAGCGGTGGCGCATCATCGACACGCCGACACGATCTGACGGCGGGCGGCTCTTCCAGAGCTGGCGGTTCACCGCCCGCAGCGATGTGGATCACCGCACGCGCGTCATGGATGTCGAAGAGGTGGACGGGCACTGGATGCTCGTCGCGTCCTGGGAGTGACCCGAGGCGTGTCGAACCGCTCTGCGGAGCCGGAAATGAGAAGTTCGGCAGAATTTCTCACTCCGGAGAGTGCCGCGCCCCTTGAAACCTGAATCGTGCGTCAGGTATCGTCCCGCAGAGCGGCTTCCCCCGAGCCGCTTCCGCGCTCTACAAGGAGGTACCAGCGCATGGCATCCACCCCGGAATCCCCCGCGCCGATGAAGCAATCGAGTCTGCGGCGGGTCGTCACGGCCTCGATGGCCGGCACCGTCGTCGAGTGGTACGAGTTCTTCCTCTACGCCACCGCGGCGACGCTCGTCTTCAACAAGATCATGTTCCCGCCGTCGGACGACCCCTATGCGCCGATCATCGCCGCGTTCGTGACGTACGCCGTCGGCTTCATCGCCCGCCCGCTCGGCGGCATCGTGTTCGGCCACTTCGGCGACAAGTACGGACGCAAGAAGCTCCTGCAGCTCGCCATCATCCTCGTGGGCGTGGCGACGTTCCTGATGGGATGCCTGCCCACGTTCGACATGATCGGCTACTGGGCGCCGGCGCTCCTGGTCGCACTCCGCTTCGCGCAGGGCTTCGCGGTCGGCGGTGAGTGGGGCGGTGCGATCCTCCTCGTCGCCGAGCACTCGCCCGACAGGACGCGCGGATTCTGGGCGTCGTGGCCGCAGGCCGCGGTGCCGATCGGCAACCTCGTGGCGACCGTGGTCCTCCTCGTCCTCAGCCGTACGCTGACCGAGGCGCAGTTCCTCTCCTGGGGGTGGCGCATCGGCTTCTGGCTGTCGGTCGTCATCGTCGCGATCGGCTATTACGTCCGCACCCGCGTCACCGACGCGCCGATCTTCCTCGAGGTGCAGAAGGAGGTCGAGCAGTCGAAGGCGGTGCGGTTCGGCGTGCTCGAGGTGATCAAGCGGTACCCGCGCGGGGTGCTGACCGCCATGGGCCTGCGCTTCGCCGAGAACATCATGTACTACCTCGTCGTCACGTTCTCGATCACCTACCTGGCGGTGGCACTCGAGGTCGACACCTCCGAGATCCTCGGACTGCTCGTCATCGCGCACATCGTCCACATGATCGTCATCCCGCTCATCGGCGGCCTGACCGACCGGCTCGGGCGCAAGCCGGTGTACATCATCGGCACGATCGGCGCGGCGGCCTGGGGCTTCGTGGCCTTCCCGATGTTCGACACCCGCAACCCGGTGATCATCGTCGCGGCGATCAGCCTCGGGCTGTTCATCCACGCCTTCATGTACGCACCGCAGCCCGCGATCATGTCGGAGATGTTCCCGACGCGCATGAGGTACTCGGGCGTCTCGCTCGGGTACCAGGTGACGTCGATCGTCGCCGGCTCGCTCGCACCGATCATCGCGACCGCCCTCCTGGCGAGCACCGGCTCGTACGTGCCCGTCGCCGTCTACCTGGCGATCGCGGCGGCGATCACGCTCGTGGCTGCCGTGTCGCTGCGCGAGACGAAGGGTTCGTCGCTGCACGAACTCGACCGCCTCGACGAGGAGAAGCTGGCCGCCGAGAAGGTGACCGCCGACGCCTGACCGGTCCGAGACCAGGAACGCCCCGCCACTCGTGGCGGGGCGTTCGCCGTCCTCGGCGATCGAGCCGCAGGGATTCAGACGCCCTGGCGTCTTGTCGGGGCCATCGCCGGCGCCCTGCGGAACACCAGCACCGTCGTGATCGCCAGGATCACGATGCCGATCGACTCCACGATGACCGTCTCGGGCACGAGCATGAAGTCCCACGTCTCGGTGATGCCGAAGAGTCCCACCGTCAGCGCGAGGATCAGGGAGAGCAGCGTGGCGATGAGGAACAGCAGGCTCAGCACCGTCGCCAGCTGCAGCAGCCGGCCGCGGAGCACCAGGATCGCGATCGCGAGCACCAGCGCCGCGAGGGCATTGAGGACGAACATCACGCCCAGGATGCCGCCGACGCCGTTGAAGACCAGGAACAGATGGATGGCGCCCGCCGCGAGGAGGGCGATCGCGCTGAGGATGCGCATGGTCCAGAGCACGCGCCCGGCGGTCTCGGTGGATGCGGTGGTCATGGTGCTACCTGCTCTCCGGTGGAGGTGAGGTCGTCGAGGCCTTCTCGAGGGAAACGAGCGCGCGACCGCTGAGGTTCAACCGGACGAGCCACGTGACGTCGCGACCGAACGACTCGAGCATCAGCAGCAGCGCCGCAGCCGCGACGGCCAGATTCGCCTCCGGCGGCAGCACCTGCGCCGCGACGACGGTCAGGGCGATG
Source organism: Microbacterium sp. (assembly GCF_036566905.1). Lineage (GTDB taxonomy): Bacteria > Actinomycetota > Actinomycetes > Actinomycetales > Microbacteriaceae > Microbacterium. The sequence continues at coordinate 14,686 of NZ_DATCVK010000238.1, forward strand.
CCGCAGACGGCGGTGACGACCTTGCGCCAGTACCGCGGCGGCAGCGTGTGGCGCATCCACGGCAGCACCACGCCGGCGACCACGAATGCGTACCGCATCAGGCCGATCGAGAGCACCCACCAGCCGACGTGCCTCACGTCGTACACGCACAGCACGAGCAGCAGGAACGCGTCGACCTCCATGTCGAACCGGGCGCCGAGCTCGCTCTCGCTCGCCGTCCGGCGGGCGACGTATCCGTCGACACCGTCGAGCACGAGAGCGCAGGCGACGAGCGTGACGAACAGCACGGTGGATGCCGCGCCCTCGAGCGCTGCGACGGTCAGCGCCGTGACGAGGCCGACGAACATCGAGCGGGTCGCGGTGACCGCGTTCGCGGGCCCGAACCGGAGAGCGCCCCGACGGCGGAGCCCGACCGTCAGCAGCACGGTGGACACCACCAGGTAGGCGAGTCCGAGCGCCCTCGCCGTCGGAGACAGCGGGACGGCGGCGCCGATGGCGACCAGTCCTCCTGCGCCTGCTGCGACCCACCACCAGGGGACCCACTGAACTTTTCCCATGTGTGCTCCGTGTACTCCCTATGGCGGTCACGGGGGACACGACGCAGATACCCGCGGCGGTTCATCCCGATCCCGCGGATGCCGCGCGCGCATGGTGGACGATCGGCCCCGGGCAGGGCGAGTTCCGGTCGGAGTCGCTGCCCGGCGCATCCGACAACGAGGCCTCGGTGCGGACCCTCTGGACCGGCGTGAGCCGCGGCACGGAGGGGCTCGTCGCGCGCGGCGAGGTGCCGGCATCCGAGCGGGATCGCATGCGGGCGCCGTTCCAAGGCGGGGACTTCCCGTTCCCGGTGAAGTACGGCTACCTCAACGTCGGCACGGTCGATGACGGCCCGGCGCAGCTCGTGGGCCGCACGGTCTTCGCCCTGGTCCCGCACCAGTCGCGCTACGTCGTTCCCCTCGACGTGCTCGTCCCGGTGCCCGAAGGCGTTCCGCCCCGCCGGGCCGTCCTGGCGGGCGCGGTCGAGACCGCGGTCAACGTGCTGTGGGATGCGACTCCGCTGATCGGTGACCGCGTGGTCGTTGTCGGCGCAGGCATGATCGGCTGCGCCATCGCGCGCGTGGCGTGCGGCATCCCGGGCGTCGAGGTGACCCTCGTCGACGTCGACCCGGCGAAGGAGCAGCTCGCTCGAGCGCTCGGTGCGGAGTTCGCACTCGCCCCGCCCGAGCCGCAGCCCGAGGCGGATGTCGTCATCGAGGCGAGCGGCAGCGGAGCGGCGCTCGAGCTCGCCCTGCGACTGGCGCCCACCGACGGCGAGGTGATCGTCGCCAGCTGGTACGGCAGCCAGCCGGTGCCGATCACTCTGGGCGCGGACTTCCACTCGCGGCGACTCACGATGCGCTCCAGCCAGGTCGGTGCGGTGTCAGCGCGTCGGCGGTCCACTCGCACGACACGCGATCGCCTGGCCGTCGCCCTGCGGCTGCTGGAGGATCCGGCGTTCGACCTGCTGCTGGGCGGCACATCGTCCTGGCGACAGCTGCCCGAGATCACCGCCGCGCTCGCCGCGGGCACGGCCGGGGAACTCTGCCACACGATCGATTGGAGCACCGCATGACGTTCAGCGTCACCGTCCGCGACCACCTGATGATCGCCCACAGCCTGCACGGCGACGTCTTCGGACCGGCGCAGCAGCTGCACGGCGCGACCTACCTGGTCGATGCCACGTTCCGCGCCGACGAGCTCGACGCCGACGGGGTGGTGGTCGACATCGGCCGCGCAGGCGACCTGGTGCGCGACATCGTCGGCGCGCTGACCTACCGAAACCTCGATGACGAGCCGGACCTCCGCGGCGTCAACACCACAACGGAGCGGTTGTGCCAGATCGTGGGCGACCGGCTGGCGGCGCGCGTGCGCGACGGGGCGGTCGGAGCGGCGCGGCTGACAGGCATCGCGGTCACCCTCCACGAGTCGCACGTGGCCTGGGCGTCATACGAGGTGCCGTTGTGACGAGCGGCCCCTCGGTCCGCTTCCTCGTCCCGGAAGGGGTCGACGATCCGCGGCGCGTGAGCGGCGGCAATGTCTACGACCGGCACATCCGCGACGGGCTGCCCGCCCGCGGCTGGACGGTGGAGGCTCTCGAGGTGGCGGACGCCGGGGGAGCGGCATCCGCTCTCCGCGGTGCACCCGACGACGCGTTGGTGCTCGTGGACGGACTCGCGGCGGGCTGGGTGCCGGCGGTTCTCGAAGAGGAGGCGTCGCGCCTGCGGCTGGTGGTGCTGGCGCACATGGTGGTGGCGGAATTCCCCGATGCCACGGATGCCGCAGTGGATGCCGAGCGCCGCGCGCTGGCGGCCGCCCGCGCGGTGATCGTGACGAGTCGCTGGACCGCCGGCGAGCTGGCCCGGCGCGGACTGACCGATCCGTCGCTGATCACTGTCGCCGTCCCCGGTGTGCAGCCCGTCCCTGCCGGCGCGCCGGGGTCCGACAAGGACCTGCTGTGCGTGGGCGTGCTGGCGCCGCACAAAGGGCAGGACATACTGCTCGACGCGCTCGCACGGCTGCGAACGCCGGACTGGACGTGCGCGATCGTCGGGTCGTCCGAGCCGTTCCCGGGGTTCGCCGCGGACATCGCCGAGCGTGCGGCTGCCTTCGACGGCCGCGTGCAATTGACCGGTGTCCTCGACGAGGACGGCCTCGCCGCGGCGTACGGCCGGAGCGCATTGCTCGTCGCGCCGTCGCGGGTCGAGAGCTGGGGCATGGCGATCGCCGACGCGCGAGCGAGGGCGATCCCGGTGGTCGGCTCCGAGGCCGGCGGCATACCCGACGCGCTCGCCGGTGGGGGCGGCGTCCTCGTCCGTCCCGACGACCCGGCTGCGCTGGCCGACGCCTTGGAGGCATGGATGTCGGACCCGGCGCTGCGGGCACGACTCCGGCGCGAGGCCGTCACGGCCCGCGCCTCACTGCCGACGTGGTCCGACACCGTCGCACACGTCGCCCGGGCTCTGGAGGCGGCATGACCTCGATCTCGACGGCGACCGCCGGCTGGCTCGCGCTGCGGGCGCCGGCCGACGATGCCGCGCGCTCTCGGGAGCTCGCACACGAGCTCGCCCGCATGCTGACCGCGGCCTCTCCGCCCGTGGTGCTGCACGACCTCGGGGCGGGGACCGGATCGATGACCCGCTGGCTCGCGCCGCGGCTTCCGGGCCCGCAGCGGTGGGTGCTCCGCGACGGGGACGCCGACATCGTCGAGCACCTCGACCTCAGTGCGGTCGCCGACGCCGCCGGCCGTCCCATCGACGCGCAGGTCGTCGTCGAGGACCTCGCCGAGCTCCCGATCGACGCCTTCCACGGCGCATCGGCGGTGACGGCATCCGCTCTCCTCGATGTGATCACACGGGCAGAGGCCGCCCACGTCGTCGCGGCGTGCGTCGCCGCCGGCACGCCCGCTCTTTTCAGCCTCACCGTCACCGGGGCGGTGCGGGTGCGGCCGTCCGAGGCGCACGATGCGGTCGAGCGTGACCTCGGCGCCGCCTTCGACGACCATCAGCGCCGCGACGTCGACGGGCGGCGGATGCTGGGGCCCGACGCGGTCGCCGTGACCGCGGGTCTTTTCGCCGACGCGGGCTGGCACGTGCGCCGAGCGGCGACACCGTGGCGCCTGAAGCGGCGGGACAGCGCCCTCGTCGCCGAGTGGCTGGACGGGTGGGTCGATGCCGCCGTCGAATGGCGGCCGGAGCTCGCCGAGGACGCGGAGGGGTACCGCCGTCGTCGTCAGGCGCAGGCCGCGGCGGGCCGGCTGCGGGTCAGCGTGTCGCATGAGGACCTGCTGGCGTGGCCCGGCTGAGGAGCATGCCCCCGCGACTGCGGACGGCGGCGCGGATCGCGGCGGCGGTCGCGGTCGTGGTCGCGACGGCCGCCGTGGTCGGCGCCGCACCGTTCGTCGAAGGACTCGCCTCCATCTCGCCGTGGACGATCCTCGCCGCGGTCGCGCTCGCGGCGGTCGCGACAGCCGCTGCCGCCTGGCGGTGGCGGATGGTCTCGACGGGGTTCGGTCTGCCGCTGGCGTGGGGCGACGCGTTCACCGCGTACTACCGCTCCCAGTTCGTCAACACCGTGCTCCCCGGCGGCGTGCTGGGCGATGTGCAGCGCGCGTACGTGCACGGGAGCGACCACGACCGGCTGGACCTCGCCGCGCGCGCGGTGGCGGCCGAACGCATCGCCGGTCAGCTCGTGCAGATCGTGCTGACCCTCGCGATCCTGCTCCCGCTCGGGCTGACCTCGCCGCTGGCGCCGCTGGCGTGGCTCAGTGGAGGCATCGTCGTGCTCGCGCTCGTCGCCGTCGCCGCGGTGGCGTTCAGCCGGCGGGGGCGCTCGCTGCTCGGCCGCGAGTACCGCCTGCTGCGGCCTGTGGTGTCCCGGCCGCTGACGCTGCTCGCGATCACCGGTGCGTCGGTCGTCGTCGTCGCCGCGCATGCGGCCACCTTCGTCGTCGCGGGTCTGGCGGCGGGGGTCCACGCCGGAGTCGCCGAGCTCGCGCTCGTGGCGCTGATCGTGCTCGGTGGGGCGGCGATCCCGCTCAGCATCGGGGGATGGGGGCCGCGCGAGGCGGTCGCCGCCGCCGCCTTCGCCCTCGCGGGGCTCGGTGCTGCGGCAGGCGTGGCCGTCTCGACGGCGTTCGGCGTGCTGACGGTCGTCGCGGTCGTCCCCGGCGCCATTGCCCTGCTGGCGGACCGCTTCCGTTCCCCGCGGCGGAGGGGCATCATCGGGAGGAGGAGATCCGTATGAGCGAGCGACCCTACGTGACCCTCAGTTGCGCGATGTCGATCGACGGCTACCTCGACAGCGCCGAGCCCCACCGGCTGGCGATGTCGAACGCGGCCGACCTGGACCGTGTCGACGACGTGCGTGCCCTCCATGACGCGATCATGGTGGGCGCGTCGACGGTGCGCCGGGACAACCCCCGCCTGCTGGTGCGGGATGCCGCCCGCCGCGCGCGACGCCTGGCCTCCGGCCGTCGGGAGTCCCCGGCGAAGGTCACCGTGACGGCGAGTGGCGACCTGGCCCCGGACGCCGCGTTCTTCACGACGGGGGAGGGGCCTCGCATCGTCTACTGCCCGCAGGACCGGGTAGCGGAGCTGCGGCGACGGCTGGGGGATCGTGCGACCGTCGTCGGAATCGGCGACGACTGCGTCATGATGGCCGCACTGCTCGATGATCTCGCTGCTCACCGGGGAGTGCGGAGCCTCATGGTGGAAGGCGGCGGCACTGTGCTGACGCAGTTCCTCGGCGCGGATCTCGTCGACGAGCTCCATCTCGTCATCGCCCCTTTCTTCGTCGGCGAGGCGCGGGCGCCGCGTGTCGTGGGGCCTGCGGCCTTTCCGTGGACGGCCTCGCGCCGCGCCCGGCTGGCCGACACGTGCCAGATCGGCGACGTCGTCCTGCTTCGCTACGCCCTCTCCGATCGGTTCGGCATGCTCGAGGATCAGAGCACTGAAGCCGGACGAGAATCCGTCGCCGCCGAGATTCCGTGAGGACCTCGCCGGGCGGCCGGGCGCGCCGGGCATGGCGGGGGCGCGTCGCTATCGCGGCATCCGTCGTCCTGCTCGTCATCCTGCCGCTCGTGCCCGGCGTCCTCGCGACGGGGTCGGCGCTGGCTCTCGTGCGGATCCCGGCCGAGTCGATCGTGATCCTGCTCGTCCTGGCCGTGACGCCATGGCGCCCGCTGCGCGTCGCGCTCGCCACCGCGTTCGGGCTCTTCGTCTGCCTGGCGGTGGCGCTCGCGGCCATCGACCTCGGCTATGAGGCGGCGCTCGGCATCCATTTCGTGCCGCTGGACTGGCTGCAGCTCGGCGACGCCTACGGTGTCGTCGCGGCGGCGATCGGCGGCGCGCCGGCAGCTGCTCTCGTCGCGGCGGCCGCGGCCATCATCG
>NZ_DATCVK010000239.1:0-36072 GCF_036566905.1 Microbacterium sp.
CCGCAGCCGCCGCGGGCTGGCTGGTCCGGCCGCTCCCGCTCGACGGCGCCGTGCCGGCGGCCGAGGTCGTCGAGGCGCTGCGGTCGGGCCACGGGGTGGTGCTGACCTCCGACGATGCCGACACCGCGACGTCGGGCGCGCGGCCGGTGCTGGAGGCGATCGCCGAAGCCGCGGCATCCGTCATCTCCACGGTCGCGCGCGACGGCGCGGCACGACGCGTGATCGTCTGCGGCGGCGACACGTCGAGCCGCGTGACCCGCCTGCTCGGGGTCGAGTCTCTGTCGATCGCCGCGAACCCGTGGGGCAACGTCGTGCTGTTGCGCGCCCACGCCGAGGACCCTGCGATCGACGGGCTCGAGCTGCTGCTCAAGGGCGGCCAGGTCGGGTCGGACTCTCTCTTCATCGACGTGGCGGCGCTGGGCTCCTGACCCGCCGGAGCGGATGCCGGACTACGAGCGGGAGGCGCTCGTCGCCCTTCGCGACGGTGCCGCCGCGACCCTGCTGAGCCGTGGCTTCTCGTCACCCGTGAACGGGTCGTAGCAGCCGGACGTTCCGTGCACGGCGACGCGACCGTCGCGACGGAATCCACGACGCGGGACGGGACCGGTCGGCACCGGTGACCCCCTGTCGCGGCGGCATCGGCTCTCCTACGATCGCGACATGGTCACACCAGACAGCGTGGACGTGGTCCAGCGGTTCATGCGCGCATTCCAGGAGCAGGATCGGGCGACGGCAGAGGCGCTCATGGCGGAGGGGTTCGTCTTCACCAGCCCGCAGGACGACCACATCGACAAGCAGTCATGGCTGGAACGGTGCTTCCCGACGGCGGACCACTTCGACGCGCCATCAGAGACCCTGCAGATCGTCGAGGTGGACGGAGTCGTCCTGCATCGATACGAGTACCGCGTCGACGGCCGCCGCTGGCGGAACACGGAGGCGCTCGAGGTCCGCGACGGGCAGGTGACGTCCGCCGAGGTGTACTTCGGAGGAGCGGTCGACTGACGGCCGACCCGGTGATCGGATGATTTTCCGACACTGCCGCCGGGTGGACGACGCAAGAGTCACGCAAAGCACCCGTTTCGGAATCCGGGGCGGTCTGTCATGCTGTCTCCCACCGCACATTGGAAGTCGTCATGAAGCGGTCATCGAAGGACTCGGCGAAGGCGCCGGCGCCGCCTTACACGCGCACATTCGCCGGCGTTCTCGGTGGTCTCGTGGGGCTCGTGGTGCTCAGCGCGATAGCGGGCCTCCTGGTGGTCGCTCCCCTTGCGCCGGTACTCGCGATCTCAGGGCATGCGGCGAGTACGGCGGTGTCGCTGTTCGACGGCATGCCGAGCTATCTCGCGATCGATCGGCTCATGCTGCCGACGACGATCTACGCCCGAGACCCGGCGAGCGGGCAGGACGTCGAGCTGACCTCGTTCTACGACCAGAATCGCGTTCCCGTCACCTTCGATCAGGTCGCGCCCGTGATGTACGACGCGATTCTGGCCTCTGAGGATCCGCGCTACTACGAGCACGGCGGCGTCGACATCGTCGGCACGACCCGCGCTCTCATCAAGAACGCACAGGGCGGTGCGACCCAGGGCGGCTCATCGATCAGCCAGCAGTACGTCAAGAACGTGCTGGTGCAACGCTGCGAGCGCGACGCCGTGGCCACGGAGACGCAGTCTCGCGATGACATGCTGCGGGCTTGCTGGCTCGACGCGACCCAGGCGAGCGGGGTCGAGGGCTACCAGCGCAAACTCCAGGAGATCCGCTACGCCATCCAGGTCGAGCAGCAGTACTCCAAGAACGACATCCTCCTGGGCTATCTGAACATCGCGAACTTCGGCGGCACGACGTACGGCATCGAAGCGGCAGCCCGCTACTACTTCAGCACCACGGCGGCAGGGCTCACGCTGACCCAGGCCGCGACGCTCGCGGGCATCGTGCAGAATCCCAACACATTCCGCATCGACCGACCCACGGGGTCCATCACCGGCGCTGACGGGACCACCTACAACAAGGCCGCCGACGGCGCGATCGACGATGTGACGCCCGGCACGCTCGCGGGACTCGACTCGCTCCTCGCCGACGGCACCATCACGCCGGGGCAGCATCTCGCGGCAGGCGATGCCTACAGCGCGACCAAAGGACGCCAGCTCTACGTGCTCGACCGGATGCGCGAGGACGGGCGCATCACGGCCGAACAGTACGTCGCGGCGGCGGTGGAGCCGATCGCGCCCGCGCTGCAGCCCGCGCACGTCGGGTGCGTGGCGACGTCCGCACCCTTCTTCTGCCAGTACGTCGTGAACACCGTGCGCTCCGACCCGGACTACGCGGCGGCGTTCGGCGCGACCGCGCAGGAGCGGCAGCAGTCGCTGACTCGCGAGGGCCTGAACATCTACACGACGCTGGACTGGCGCTTGCAGAACGCATCGCAGGACGCGATGCGGCGGTACGCGCCCGAGACCGTGGCAGGCATGGACTTCGGGTCGGCGTCGGTCAGCATCGAAGCCGGCACCGGGCGCATCCTGGCGATCAGCCAGAACAACCGGTTCACCGAGGACGCCGACCTCGCCGCCACGGATCCCGCCTACACGTCGCTCGTCTACGCCGGCGATCTCGTGCACGGGGTCTCCAAAGGATTCCCGACCGGATCGACGTTCAAGCTGTTCACCCTCGTCGACTGGCTCGAGAAGGGGCATTCTCTCTCCGAGACGGTGAACGGAACCCTGCGCGCGATCCCGCGCCTCCAGGACCGATGCGAGGGCACGTGGATCAACCGTGAGAACCATGTCGTGCGAAATTTCGGGGGCGTCCCGGGCTACACCGGCACTCCGATGCAGTTCACCGCGCAATCGTTGAACAGCGGCTTCCTCGCCATGGCGGAGAAACTCGACCTCTGCGACATCGAGGACGTCACGGCACGTCTGGGCGTGACACGCGGGACCGGCGAGCCCGTGGACATCGACGGCTCCGCGGCGATCATCGGAACGAACAACATCGCACCGGTCGCGCTGGCCTCGGCGTTCGCCGCGGTCGCCAACAACGGTGTCTCGTGCGTGCCGCGCGCGATCGAGCGTGTGGTCAATGCGGACGGTGAGGAGCTTCCCGTGCCGGGCGACCGGTGCACGCGGGCGATCAGCCCTGAAGTGGCCGCCGCGGCGGCGTTCGCACTGCAGGGTGTCATGCGGCCCGGCGGCACCGGGTCGGGCGCCAACCCGAACGACGGCACGCCGATGATGGGCAAGACCGGCACGCACGAGCAGATCCAGACGTGGCTGGTCCAGTCCAACACGCGGGTGACCACCGCCGTCTGGGTGGGCAACGCCAACGGAGAAGGCGACGTCTTCCGGGCCTCGTACAACGGCCGTGTGCTGTCGACGATCCGGCTGCCGATGAGCCGCGACATCCAGGCCACGGCCAACCAGCTCTATCCCGGCGGCGCTTTCCCCGCGCCTCCCGCCGAATTGGTCGGCCGCCCACGCGCCCCGGATTGACGCCCGGCGTCCCTCGATCTCGGCGACCGGCCCCCGCGACTCAGCGCGACGCCAGCCGCACGCTCCACACTGTGTGCTCGCGCGGCACGCGGTACTGCTCGGGCAGCGCGGGGCCCACGGATGCCGAGCCCAGCCCCTGCTGCGCATGATCGATGTTGAGCCACACGCGGCCCGAGTCCACGAGCTCATGCGGCTTGGTCGCCCGATCCAGGTCGTGCGACGTCCAGCGGCGGGCGGTGAAGTCGAACCGCGGACGCCCGTCGACCCGCAGGGTCGGGATGCCGCGACCGCCGACCTCCAGCCAGCGCGTCTGCACGTGGTTGCCGTTCTCCTGCGGAACCGGGTACGGCACCTGCAGGTCGTCGATCGCCCGCTCGAACCGCCCCACGCGCGACCCTTCGAACGAGTCGACGTACGTCTCCCCGGGTCCACGGCCGAACCACGCGGCGCGCTCCGCAGCCCCGGGAAGGCCGAAGAGCAGACCGAGCCGGGGCACGAGGATGTCGCGGTGCATGTACGGGGTGTCCGTCCACGGTCCGACGAAATCGGCCTCGACATCGAGCAGCAGCCCGTCACCGTCGGCGGTCCACGTCATCGCCCACTCGACGCCGTGCGGGTGGGTCCGCGGGGCGGTGCGCCCCGACACCCGCAGCCATCCCTCGCCACCGTCGAGCTCGTCGACCCGGTGCAGCAGCCGATGCAGCTGTGTCTTGCGCCACACCGACGCCAGGTCATTGAGGTCGCCCTGTCCGTGGTCGTTCTCGGTCGGCGCTCGATAGAGGTCGAGCACCGGTCCGTCGATCTCGAGCTCGCCGAGCCGGATGAGCCGGCCCGTCACCGCATCGAAGGCACCGGGGCCCACGTCCACCGTCGAACTCCCGGCGCGCGGACGAGCCGGGGAGGCCGCACTCCGCGTGATCTCGCGCGTCGCGCCGGACGGCTCGACCGTGCCGCGTCCACCCGCAGCGGGCTGCGCGTCCCACACGCGCTGACCCCACGCGACCACATGGCCCGCCGGCGCCCACAGACGGTCGGCCCCGAGCGCGGCCTCGACCGTCAGAACGGCATCGACGGCACCGGATGCCGCGTCCGACGCCGAGGCGGCGAGGCTGCGCGTGGCGGCATCCGGAATCGCGATCTCGAGCGACTCGCCCGCGCCCGCCGGCGCGGCATCCAGCACCCCGTCTGCAACCACCGCGCCGCCGACCTCCACCGACCAGCGGAACACCAGATCCGACGTATCTCCACAATGCCGGTTGTTCATCAGGTTCACCGAGCGCGGACCCACCTCGACGGTGACGGGCTCGTGGGCCTTGGCGAGCTCCACCAGGCCGGGAGTCGGCGTGCGATCGCTGAACACGAGGCCGTGCAGGCTGAAGCGCCCGCCCCGGGGCTCGTAGTCCACGTCCTCGCCGTGCATCACGAAGGGCACGCCGTCGTCGCTCACCGAGTGGAAGCCGTGGTCGATCCACTCCCACACGAAGGCCCCGCACAGACGGTCGTGCGCACGGATGATGCGCCAGTAGTCCTGCAGCGAACCCGGGCCGTTGCCCATCGCGTGCGCGTACTCGACCAGCAGGAACGGCAGCGCACGCCGGCGCTCCTCGTCCGCCTCTGTGACACCGTCGGGCAAGGGGGCGGTGGCTCCCGCTTCCCCGAGCACCATGCCGTGCATGCTGAGGCGGCCCCCGCGCGGCTCCTCGCGGCGGCCGATCTGCTCCAGCAGCTCGAGCGACGGATACATCAGCGAGTAGAAGTCGGAGTCGCGATAACTCGGATCGCGCTCGTACAGCACCGCCCGCGAGGGATCCCGCTCGTCGAGCCAGCGCCGCATCCGGCCGAAGCCGTCGCCGGTCATGCTTTCGTTCGCGAGCGACCACACCACCACGCTGGGGCGGTTCTTGTCACGCTCGACGGTGCGCCGCAGGCGATCCATCAGCGCGTCGCGCCACTCCGGCAATGCGGGCGGGTTGCGCTCCCACCCCTCGTAGATGAACCCGTGCGTCTCGAGGTCGACCTCGACCACGACCCACAGGCCGTACTCGTCGCACAGCCGCAGGAACTCGGGATGCGGCGGGTAGTGGCTCGTGCGCACGGCGTCGATATTCGCGCGCTTCATCATCACGATGTCCTGGATCATCGTGTCGCGATCGAGCGTCCGGCCCGTGTCGGGGTGATGCTCGTGCCGGTTCACACCGCGGAACGTCGCCGGGCGGCCGTTCACCGTGAACACGCCGTCCCGGAGCTCCACCCGGCGGAACCCGACCGCCAGTTCGACCACCTCGCCACTCGAGCGCAGCGTCCCCCGGTACAGGCGTGGGCTGTCCGCGCTCCACGGCTCGACCGGAACGGTAGCGGTCTCCCCCGCCGGAATCCGGATGCCGAGCTCGGGGATCTCGACGATCGCCGCCGTCGAGGCGTCCACCCGCAGCGCTCCGAGCCCTGTGTCGGCATCGAAGTCGGCGTGCACGAAGTGGTCGTCGATGGCTCCCTCCGGGCGCGAGAGCAGCTCGACATCGCGGAAGATGCCCGGGAGCCACCACATGTCCTGGTCTTCCAGGTACGTGCCGGCCGACCAGCGGTGCACGCGCACGCACAGCACGTTCCGGCCGGGGCGCACCGGCGCGTCGAACTCGAACGGCAGGCGGCTGCCCGCCGACCAGCCGAGCTCGTGGCCGTTCAGCCACACCTTGGCGCACGAGTCGACACCCTGGAAGCGCAGCACCGCCGGGCCGAAGTCCGCGGGCACGTCGAAGACGAGCCGGTAGTCGCCCGTGGGGTTCTCGGTGGAGACGTGCGGCGGATCCAGCGGGATCGGATACGCCGTGTTCGTGTACAGCGGACCCTCTTCGGTGCCCAGCATGCGCCGCGGCGGACCGCCGGCGAGCGGCGTGAACTCCTCCAGCACCCAGTGCGCGGGGACGCGCATCTCATCCCACGCGGCATCGTCGAAGTCGTCCGCCAGGAAGTCCTCACCCGTCCCCGCTGCGGTCGGTGCGAGCCGGAATCGCCAGGTGCCGTTGAGACTCAGCACGCGGGCATCACTCAGGGCGTCGGCCCGTGGCATCCGTCGTCCCTCACCCGGCGCGGTGCTCTCCCAATACCGATCGGAGCCCGCCCCGGCAGAGAGTCCGCTATCCTGCATATCCATAGGAGTTTGCATATCCATTCTCGGTCGAATGCGATTGCAGTCTAGCTCAGCGAGGAGTCACCGTGGCAAGAATGATCCCGCGCTCGTGGTCGACACGAGCGTCGACCTCGGCGTCTGCGACCCTTGCGCCGGCGGTGGTCCCGGGAGCCATCGCTCGCACGGTCGCCGAGGCATCCCGCATCAAGACCCGCGCGATCGACCGCGTGGCGTACGCCTCCGACGCGTCTCATTTCCTGCTCACTCCGCAGGCGGTGGTGGTCGCGGCCGACGCGGCGGAGGTCGGCGCCGTCATGCGTGCGGCCACCGAGAGCCGATCGCGGCTGACGTTCCGCTCCGGCGGCACGAGCCTGTCGGGCCAGGCGTCGACGGACGGGATCCTGGTCGACGTGCGTCAGCGATTCCGCCGCATCGATGTGGAGAGCGGCGGGCAGCGCGTCCGCGTCCAGCCCGGCGCCACGGTGCGCCAGGTCAACGCCCGCCTCGCGCGCCACGGCTTCCGGCTCGGGCCCGACCCCGCGAGCGAGATCGCCTGCACGATCGGCGGCGTGGTGAGCAACAACTCCAGCGGCATGGCGTGCGGCATCACCGAGAACACGTATCGCACGCTCGAGTCGCTCGTCTTCGTGCTCCCCTCGGGCACCGTGGTCGACTCCGGAGCGCCCGACGCCGATGCCGCGCTGCGAGCGGCCGAACCGGAGCTCGTCGAGCGGCTCATGCGACTGCGCCGCCGGGTCGTGTCGAATCCGGCGTCGGTCGAGATCATCCGGCGCCGGTTCGCGATGAAGAACACCATGGGGTACGCCGTCAACGCCTTCCTCGACTTCGAGACGCCGGCACAGCTGCTCGCACACCTCATCGTCGGCAGCGAGGGCACGCTCGCGTTCGTCGCCGAGGCGACGTACCGCACGGTTCCGAACCTGCCCCGGATGGCGACCGCGCTCACCGTGTTCCCCGACCTCGACGCGGCGACGCAGGCTCTGCCGGAGCTCGTCGCGACCGGCGCGGCCACGCTCGAGCTGATGGACGCGACGTCCCTCCGCGTCGGCCAGTCGCTCGCCGGCGCACCGCGCCAGATCGCCGGCCTGACCGTGCGCGAGCAGGCCGCGCTGCTCGTGGAGTACCACGCACAGGATGAGGGCGAGCTCGCCGCTCTCGTCGACCGCGGCTCCCAGGCCCTGGCCGCGCAGCCGCTCGAGGCGGCGGCCGTCTTCTCGTCCGACGCCGTGGAGCGCGCCGCCGCGTGGAAGCTGCGCAAGGGCCTGTACGCCTCCGTCGCGGGGGCGCGTCCGAGCGGCACCACCGCCCTGCTCGAAGACGTCGTGGTGCCTGTCGAGCGCCTCGCCGCCACCTGCGAGAGCCTGCAGACGCTGTTCGACCGGTACGCCTATCGCGACAGCGTGATCTTCGGCCATGCCAAGGACGGCAACATCCACTTCATGCTGACCGACCGCTTCGAGTCGCCGGATCAGCTCGCCCGCTACTCGGCGTTCACCGAAGACATGGTCGACCTCGTGCTCGACGCCGGCGGCAACCTCAAGGCCGAGCACGGCACAGGCCGCGTCATGGCGCCGTACGTGCGCCGCCAGTACGGCGACGAGCTGTACGACGTCATGCGCGAGCTGAAGACGCTGTGCGACCCGAGCGGCATCCTCAACCCGGGCGTCATCATCGGCGACGACCCCGAGGCGCACCTGCGCGACATCAAGCTCGCCGACCCGATCGAGCCCGAGGCCGACCGCTGCGTCGAGTGCGGCTACTGCGAGCCCGTCTGCCCCAGCAAGGATCTGACCCTCACGCCACGGCAGCGCATCGTCACGCGCCGCGCGATCGCCCGCGCCGAGGCATCGGGAGATCACGCACTCGTGCGGGAACTCGAGCACGATTACGACTACGCCGGGATCGACACGTGCGCCGTGGACGGCATGTGCCAGACGGCCTGCCCGGTGCTGATCAACACCGGAAGCCTCGTCAAGCGGCTGCGGCGCGAGGATGCCGCACCCGCGGCGAGCGCCGCCTGGAAGGGCGCCGCGCACGCATGGGGCGCCGCCACACGCGTCGCGAGCGTCGGGCTGACGCTCGCCGACCACCTGCCCGCCGGGATCGTCACCGCTGCGACGGACCTCGGCCGCGCCGTGCTGGGCGCCGACACCGTGCCGCGGTACTCCGGCGACCTCCCCGGCGGTGGCCGGCCCCGCTCACGCCTCGGCGGCAGCGTCGGCTCGGGCGAGGGCGCACCCGTCGCCGTGTACCTGCCCGCGTGCGTCAACACGATGTTCGGCGCGGCGGGCGACGGCATCGGCGTGACCGAGGCGTTCCGCCGCCTGGCGGAGCGCGCCGGGGTGCGGCTCGCAGTGCCGGAGCACGTCGACTCCCTGTGCTGCAGCACGCCGTGGACGTCGAAGGGGTACGCAGGGGGACGCGAGGTCATCGCCCGGCGGGTGGCCGCGTCGATCGCCGAGGCGTCACGCGGCGGCGAGCTGACGATCGTGACGGACGCCTCGAGCTGCACCGAGGGCTTCGTCCACCTGCTGGCCGACGCCGGCGTCGACGCGCGCGTCGAGGACGCCGTGTCCTTCGCCGAGCGCGTGCTGCTGCCTCGTCTGGGCACCGTGACGCCGCACGTCGGCACGCTCGCCCTGCACCCGACGTGCTCGTCGACCCAGCTCGGGCTCGACCCGTCGCTGCGCCGGGTCGCCCGCATCGTCGCGGTCGAGGTCGTCGTGGCGGACGCGTGGTCGTGCTGCGGCTTCGCCGGCGACCGCGGGATGCTGCATCCCGAGCTGACCGCGTCGGCCACGGCGGCCGAGGCGGCCGAGGTGCGAGCGCTCGACGCCGATGCGCACGCGTCGTGCAACCGCACGTGCGAACTGGGCATGACCCGCGCGACCGGGTCTGATTACCGCCACGTGCTCGAGCTGCTGGAGGAGGCGACGCGCCCGTAGTGGGCGCGTCTGGGCGGTTCGTCTCATCGGCGCGCGCTCAGCGAGCGCGCGGGACAGCGACGCCCCGTCGCCGGCGCGGGTCCGCTCAGCCGGCGGTGGACTCGCGCACGACGAGCTCGGGCTGGAACCGCACGGTGCGGTCGTGGTCGCCGTCGGGGTCCTCGATGTCCTTGAGGAGCAGGTCGACCGCCGTGTAGCCGATGAGGTGCGCGGGCTGGCGGATCGAACTGAGCGGCACGACGGTCGCCGACGCGAAGTCGATGTCGTCGTACCCGATGAGCGCGATGTCGCGCGGCACCTGCAGGTCGGCCATCAGCGTGAAGGCCTGCAACGCACCGACCGCGAGCAGATCGTTCGCCGCGAACACCGCGTCGGGCCGGTCGGCCGCGGCACGTCCTCGCAGCAGCTCGCCCGCCTCGCGCCCCTGCAGCACCGACAGCGCCGACATCTCGATGACCTCGAGCGTCGCACCCGGCACCTCGGCGACCGCGCGGCGAGCGCCTTCGAGCCGGTCGGCGACCTGGCGGAGCGAACGCGGGCCGCCGATATACGCGATGCGCCGGCGACCGGTCGACAGCAGGTGCGACACCGCGAGGTAGCCGCCCTCGACGTCGTCGACCGAGACCGATCCGAACGCCCGCTCCGAGTCCTCGTGGTCGACAAGCACCACCGGCACGCCACCGCTCTGCAGGCGCGCGAGCCGTTCGAGATCGCGGTCCACGGGCGTGACCAGCACGCCGTTCACCCGCTGCTCGCGGAAGAGCTCGAGGTAGGCGTCCTCACGGTCCGAACGCTCGTCGCTGTTGCCGAGCAGCACGCTCATGCCCGACTCGGCGGCGCGATCCTCGGCGCCGCGGGCCACCTCGGCGAAGAACGGGTTGCCCGCGTCGAGGACGATGAGCGCGACGCTGCGGCTGCGTCCGGCGCGGAGCTGGCGCGCGGCGTCGTTGCGGACGAAGCCGAGCTCCTCGATCGCCTGCGTGACGCGTTCGACGGTCGCCGGCGACACCTTCTCGGGGCGGTTGAGCACGTTCGAGACCGTGCCGACCGACACGGATGCCGCGGCCGCGACATCCCGCACACTCACCACCATGGCACCCCCCTGACGAGACTCTGCTGTCCGCGAGTGTAGGGCACGGGCACGCGGCAGCGACGACGGGGCTGGGGTGAAGCCCCCGTGCCCGGGGAAGCGGTCGCCCGCCTCCCCGGTCCGCATTCAGGCATCGACCGTCGCTCCCTCGCGCTGCGCCGACAGCTCGGCGAGGCGCTCGGCGATGTCGCGCTGCGTGTCGGGGCCCGCGTGCATGAACAGCGCCTCACCGAGTTCGCGGCGCTCCGACCACTTCGTGTTCGTGCGGAACGCGTGAGCCGACTCGGGGTCGGCCGCCTCGAGCACCTCACCGATGGCACGGTAGGCGTCGCGGTCGTCGATGACGGCGGCCAGGGTCGAGTCGAGACCGATGCGGGATGCAGCGGACGGCTGCACGGCATCCTCCACCTCCCATTCGTGGGTTCCCGAACCGACCTCGAGCTCACGCCCGTCGGGCAGCACGACGGCGGCCGTCGTGTTGGGCGGGACGACCGCCTCGATGCGGATGACGCCGTCGACGCGGCTCCAGCCGGCACGCGCGGTGCCGTACGGGGTGAGGTGCTCGGCCCACGCATGGTCGAACTCCGCGAGCGGGTGCGGCTGGATGCGCAGCCGGGCGTATCCGGGAGCATCGGGGGCGAGCCCGGCGACGACGCGGTGCAGCCAGTCGCCGATCGCGCCCAGCGCGTAGTGGTTGAACGACGTCATCTCACCCGGGTTGATCGAGCCGTCCGGGAGCATGGAGTCCCAGCGCTCCCAGATCGTGGTCGCGCCCATCGTCACCGGGTACAGCCACGACGGGTTCTCGGTCTGCGTGAGCAGGCGGCGGGCCGTCTCGAGGTGGCCGGTGCGGGTGAGCGCGTCCTGGATGATCGGCGTGCCGACGAATCCCGTGCCGATGCGGTACCCCGACAGTCGCGTGAGCTCGGCGAGCCGGCCGCCGAGCGTCTCCTGCTGGTCGGCGGGCGCGATGTCGAACACGATCGCCATCGCGTACGCGGTCTGGGCGTCCGACATCATGCGTCCCGCGGGCGTCACGTACTCGGCCAGGAAGGCGGTGCGGACCTCTTCGGCGATCTCCGCGTACTGCCGTGCCTCGTCGTCCTTGCCGAGGAGCGCCGCGGCACGGGCGACGGCATCGGCCGACCGGAAGAGGTACGCGGAGGCCACGATGTCGGCATCCGTCTTGGCGTTGGCGGGGAGGTGGGGCGGCGCGTCGGGGTCGAGCCAGTCACCGAATTGGAACATGCCCTCCCACAGGCGGCGCGGGCCGGCGAGGTCGATGAGCACGTCGGCCCAGCCCTTCATGCTCGGGTACTGGCGCTCGACGGTCGCGACGTCGGCGTAGCGCTCGTGGAGCACCCACGGGACCACGGTGGCCGCGTCCCCCCAGGCGGCGGCGGGGCGGGCGATGCCGAGCGCATTCGGCACGACGAAGGGCACGACGCCGTCGACCTGCTCGATCGCGAGATCGCGCAGCCACGAGTCGAGGAACCCGCGCACGTCGTACAGGAACGACGCGGTGGGCGCGAACACCTGGATGTCGCCCGTCCAGCCCAGGCGCTCGTCGCGCTGCGGGCAGTCGGTCGGCAGATACAGGAAGTTGCCGCGCAGGCCCCAGACGATGTTCTCGTGCAGCTGGTTGACGAGCGGATGCGATGCCTCGAACCAGCCGGTGCGCTCCATGTCGCTGTGGATCACGACGGCGACGATCGCCGACGGGTCGAACTCACCCGGCCAGCCCTCGACCTCGGCGTAGCGGAACCCGTGGAACGTGAACTCGGGCTCCCACTCCTCGACGCCTTCGCCCGACAGCGTGTAGTGGTCGGTCGCCGCGGCGGCCCGCAGCGGTCGGGTGCCGAGCTCGCCGTGCTCGAGCACCTCGGCATGCCGCAGCGTGATCTCGGTGCCCTCCGCGCCGGCTACCCGCAGCCGCAGCCGGCCGACCAGGTTCTGTCCGAAGTCCAGAACCGTCCTGCCGCCCGGCGTCGTGATGACCTCCTGCACACTCAGCTCCTCGAGGCGCCGCACGAACGGCGAGACCCGCGCTTCGGGCGTGTGGATCGGCTCGCGTTCGGCGGCCGCCACCCAGCCGTCTGCGGTGTACCCGGCCTCGGCGAAGCCACGGCCCTCGGCGTCGACGAGCGCCAGCCGGGCGTCGTAGTCCTCGCCCGCGTAGAGCCCGCTGGCGGTGATAGGTCCGGTCGACGCCCGCCATGAGGCATCCGTCGCCACCCACTCGCTCGATCCGTCGGCGTATTCGACGAGCAGCTGCGCGGCGAACCGCGGCTGGTCGCCGTACAGCGGACGTGCCCCGTCGCGGAAGCCGAAGCGTTCGGTCGCCCACGCCCCGGCCAGCCGCACGCCGATCGCGTTGCGCCCCTCGGCGATGAGAGCGGTGACGTCGGTCGTCTCGTGGATCGTCCGCTGCTCGTACGGCGTCCAGCCCGGCTTCATCACCTGGTCGTCGACGTCGACCCCGCCGATCGCCACCTGGTACACGCCGACGGCGGTCGCGTAGAGCGTGGCGCGGGTGACCGCGCCGGTCGCCTCGAACTCGGTGCGGAAGTACGCGGGCTGCGCCGTCTCGGACGGCGATGCGAGTCCGATGGTCGCGGCCTGCCACTCGTCGTCGCCGAGGAAGCCGGCGACGACGCCGCGGGGCGCGCTCCACGCACCTTCCGCGCCGTCTTCGCCGGTCACCCGCACCCGCAGCGACACCTGCTCGCGCGGCGTCAGCGGAGCGAAGGGCCAGGCGATGCGGGTGGACGCACGGCCGTCGATGTGGTGCGTCGACAGCTCGCCGTCGCGCGTGATCTCGATGTCGGCGCCGGCCTGCAGCCAGTCCGGCGTCGTGGTCTCGGTGCGCCAGCCGAGCTCGGGCGCGGGCGACGCGACGACGTCGCTGCCGTGCGGTGCGTCGATGACGATGTGCGGAACGGGGCTGCTCATGGCACTCCTCTGAGGATGGTCGGTGTGGTGGGGATTGTCTGGATGGACGGATGCCGCGATCAGGCGGGCACGACGGCGCCGGGTGCCGCGACCGCGGGGGCGGTGACGACGATGCGGTGCGTGCCGTGGTGGAGCTCGGCGGGCACCGGGGCATCGCCGACGGTGGCGGTCGACTCCGCGGTGACGGGGAGATCGAGCAGCGCACGCGCGCCGAACGGCACCTCGAGCGTGGCTTCGAACACCCCGCCGTCGACGCGCCAGTCGATCGCCAGGCGACCCTGCGGCGTGTCGATCGAGGCCGATGCGTGCGACAGCCCGACGGCGGGCCGCGGAGCGACGTGCACGGTGCGATACCCGGGGTCCTCTGCATCGGGAGCGAGCCCCGCCACCGTCCGGTACACCCAGTCGATCATCGCCCCGTAGGCGTAGTGATTGAACGAGAGCATGCCGGTGTCGTCCTCGGACGCGTCCTCGGTCGGCAGGGCGTCCATCGCGCCGGAGTGGATGCTGCCGTCCGGCAGGATCGCGTCCCAGCGCTCCCACACCGTCGTCGCACCGCGGTCGACCTGGTACAGCCATGACGGCGCCTCGCGCCGGAGCAGCATGAGGTACGCCTCGTCGAGGTGGCCGCTGCGCGAGAGCGCGAAGAGCACGAGCGGGGTGCCGAGGAAGCCCGTGGCGATGCGGCCGTTCTCGCGGCGCACGTTCTCGGCGAGACCATCGGCGATCTCGGCGCGGCGCGCGGTCGGAGCGAGGCCGAACTCGAGGGCGATCGCTGCACCGCTCTGCGTGAGGACCGCCTCCTCACCCCACCGTTCGAATGTCGCCGCACCCACGCGGCCGGCCAGCGCGTCGTACTCCGCGGCGCTGTCCGCGTCTCCGAGGATCCGCTCGGCGCGGGCGAGCAGACGTGCGGAGTGCGCGTAGAACGCGTTCGACACGAAGTCGCTCGAGACCTTCGCCTCCCACGGCCGGTCGCCGGGCGCGTCGGGGTCGAGCCAGTCGCCGAACTGGAACTCGCCGGTCGGCAGCACGACGCCGTCGCCGGCCCGGCGGCGGAGGTGCTCGACCCAGCGCCGCATGCTGCTCCGCTGGCGCGCGAGCACCTGCGTCGATCCGTACGACTCGTACACCGCGAGCGGCACGATGGTCGCGGCATCCGCCCATCCGGCACGACCCATGTTCTCGGTCGGCCCGCCGCCCATCAGCATGTCCTGCGGACGGATGATGTCGGGC
Source organism: Microbacterium sp. (assembly GCF_036566905.1). GTDB lineage: Bacteria > Actinomycetota > Actinomycetes > Actinomycetales > Microbacteriaceae > Microbacterium. Next base: position 14,857 of record NZ_DATCVK010000239.1, read on the forward strand.
ACGACCGCCGGCACGCCGCCCTCGTCGGTCTGGTCGATCTCGAGGTCTCGCAGCCACGACATCCAGAACGCCTCGGTATCCATGAGCGTGTTCGCCGTGGCCGCGAAGGCCTGCGCGTCGCCGGTCCAGCCGAGGCGCTCATCGCGCTGCGGGCAGTCGGTCGGCACCGAGACGAAGTTGTCGCGCTGCGACCAGAAGACGTTCGAGTGGAAGCGGTCGAGCGCCTCGTGCGACGACGAGAAGGTGCTGCGCGGGGCGAGGTCGCTCGAGATGGCGACGGCGGTCGCCGAGACGACCTCAGCGCCCTCGACGTCGGCGTAGCGGAAGCCGTGGAACGTGAAGGCCGGCTCGAGGGTGTGCTCGCCGTCGCGATCCAGCGTGTACACGTCGGTGGCCTTCGCCGACCGCAGCGCCTTCACGTGCAGGTCGCCCGATGGTTCGAGCACCTCCGCGTGGCGCACGGTGACGACGTCGCCGGCGTGCCCGCGCACCGTCAGTCGCACCCAGCCCGAAAGGTTCTGGCCGCCGTCGAGGCGCGTGCGCGCGTCATGCGCGGTCGCGTCCATGGGCAGCTCGGCGACGACACGCACCGGCGGTGCGGACCGCGGCTCGAACCGGGCCGGGTCGATGTCGACGACGGATGCCGCGCGCCAGCCGTCCGCGGCGAAACCGGGCTCGTGAACCGCAGAGTCGTCGAGGCGCAGGTCGGTCACGGTGCCGTCGTAGATGCTCGCGCTGCGGAGCGGTCCGAATCCCACCTGCCACGAAGCATCCGTCTTCGCGACGATCTCGCCGTCCGCCTCGAGCTGCGCGAGCGCGCCGGTGCGATCGCCGTAGATGGCCTGGCGCCTGGCGAACCCGAAGCTGCCGCGGTACCAGCCGTCCGCGACGGCGAGCACGATGACGTTCGCCCCCTCACGCAGCAGCGGGGTGACGTCGATCGTGTCGATCAGGATGCGTTCCTGGTACGAGGTCCAGCCCGGGGTGAGAAGCGCATCGGTGGCGCGCGCGCCGTTGATCCACGCGTCGACGAGGCCGAGGGCGCTGAGGCGCAGGCGCGCCGACGCGGGTACGCGATCGAGGGTGAACTCGGTGCGCAGCAGCGGGACGGGTCCGTCGGCGGGGGTGTCGGTGCCGATGACGGCTGCCTCGAGCTCAGGCCCGTCGAGGCCGGCCTCGACCACGAGCGGCTCGCTCCATCCACTCCAGCCGGTCGTCGTCGCGACCCGCACCGCGAAGGCGCGGCGCTCGCGCGGAGCCGGCGATCCGGGGATCGCGACGCCCGTCGTCCGGGTGGATGCGACCGGCTCCGACGGCGTCAGCGTCGTCCCTTCCGCCCGCTCCGCGAGCTGGTAGCCGACGAGGCGAGCGGCGGGGTCGTCGGTCTCGGCGCGCCAGCTCAGGCGCAGACCGCTACGGGGCACGCCGAGCAGTCCGCTCCCGTGCTGGGTGCGCAGGCCGACAACCCGCACTGCGGAGTCGACTGCGGTGGGAGAGGGAAGAGCCGTCATGGCTGGGTCCTTTCGGCGGTCGGCCGCGTCGCCGATCCACTCGACCATCGTGAAACGATTCATGGATCTTGTCAATCGAAGTGTAGACCGTTATACGATCGTGACGGATCAGTTCCGAATCCCCTGTTGACCCCGCCCCCGAACGGACGTACCTTACGAGGGTTGAATGGTTTCAATGGCCAGAGGTCAAGCCAGCCGATCAACGAAGCACCAGGGAATCCGGCAGCGTGGGCGGACCATCCGCTCGGCTTTACAAGGAGGTAAAGATGAAGAGCTCTTCGACCCGGAGAGTGCTCCTCGCGAGTGCGGGCATCGTGGCACTCGCCGTGCCGCTGGCCGCATGCAGCGGTGGTGGCGGCTCCGATGACGGCAACGTCGAGATCAGCTATCTCACCCAGAGTGACGACGCCAACACCAACCAGGCGAAGGCGCTCATCGCGGCCTTCGAGAAGGCCAACCCCGACATCACGGTCAAGCTCGAGACGCAGCCCGGCGGCACCGAGGGCGACAACCTGATGAAGACGAAGCTGTCGACCGACTCGATGAACGACGTCTTCCACTACAACACGGGATCGCTGCTGCAGGCGCTCAACCCCGACCAGACGCTCGTCAACCTCAGCGATGAGGACTGGGTCGACGGACTCACCGACGACTTCAAGGCGGTCGTGTCGACCGACAACGGCCTGTACGGCGCCCCGTGGGGCACCTCGTTCGCGGGTGCGGTGCTCTACAACAAGAAGGTCTACGAGCAGCTCGGCCTCGAGGTCCCGACGACATGGGACGAGTTCATCGCCAACAGCGAGAAGATCAAGGCCGAGGGCAGCGGTATCGCTCCGATCCTGCAGTCGTTCGGCGACACGTGGACCAGCCAGCTGTTCGTGCTCGGCGACTTCGCGAACGTGTCGGCGCAGAACCCGGACTGGGCCGAGGAGTACACCGCCAACGACCCGAACGCCAAGTACGTCGAGGAGCCGGCATTCGCCGGGTTCGCGCACGGCGCGGAGGTCTTCGAGAAGGGCCTGCTCAACGAGGACTTCGCGTCGATGACGAACGCACAGGCGATGGGCGCGCTGGCGACCGGTGCCGGAGCGCAGTACCCGATGCTCTCGGCGACGATCTCGCAGGTGCAGCAGGACTACCCCGACAACGTCAACGACATCGGCGTGTTCGCCCTTCCCGCCGCCGACGCCGCCGACACCGCGATCACGATGTGGCAGCCGAACGGCATCTACATCGCGAAGAGCACCGAGGGCGACAAGCTCGACGCCGCCAAGAAGTTCGTGGCGTTCGCCAACTCGGACGAGGGCTGCCAGGTGCAGAACGAGGGCGGCTCCATCGCGGGACCGTACGTGACCAGCGCGTGCACGCTGCCCGATGACGTGCCCGACCTCGTCGGCGACATCCAGGCGTACTTCGACTCCGGTGCGACCGGCTCTGCGCTCGAGTTCCTCTCCCCGATCAAGGGACCGAACCTCGAGAACATCACCGTCGCCGTCGGCTCGGGCATCACTCCCGCCGAGGAGGGTGCCGCGCAGTACGACGAGGACGTGAAGAAGCAGGCTCAGCAGCTCGGACTCGAGGGCTGGTGATCCACCGCCGGATCCGCTGAGATCAGACATCACGGGGCCGGCGGCCGCACGCCGCCGGCCCCCTTCACGAAGGAGTGAACATGACGACCGCAGTCGCGCCGACGGGAGCGGCCCCACCCGCCACTGCCGGCAAGGCGGAGCCCAAGCGCAAGGGCATTCGCAGCCCCTATCCGACCTGGTTCTACATCCCCGCAGCCGTGCTGTTCATCGTGTTCTTCGCGGTGCCCACGTTCGCGTCGTTCTATTTCTCACTGACGCGCTGGACCCTGTTCGACGTCCAGTTCATCGGCTTCGACAACTTCGTCCAATTCTTCCAGGAGCCCCAGCTCGTTCAGGGCTTCGTCAACACCTTCATCTACGGCTTCACCACCTCGGCCGCCAAGGTCGTGCTCGGCCTCGCGCTGGCGCTGCTGCTGACCGGACCGATCCTCGGCAGGGGTTACCTGCGCGCCGTCGTGTTCTTCCCCGTGCTCGTCTCCACGGTCGGCGTCGGCCTGACGTTCAAGGCGCTCCTCGACCCGTTCCACGGCATGGTGAACAACGTGCTCGGCTTCTTCAATCTGCCGGAGCCCGGCTGGTACACCGACCCCAACCTCGCACTCCTCACGGTCGCCGGGGTCGACGTCTGGAAGGGCGTCGGCATCGCCACCCTCATCTTCATGGCCGGCATCGTCGCCATCCCGCACGAGTACTTCGAGGCGGCGCGGATGGACGGCGCCGGGGCATGGTCGGTGTTCCGCAACATCACCCTGCCGCTGGTGCGCCCCGCCACCGCGACGGTGATCATCCTCTCGCTGATCGGCGGCCTGCGTGAGTTCGCGATGATCTGGGCGATGACCAAGGGCGGTCCCGGGTTCACCAGTGACGTGATCGCGTCCGTGATCTACAAGCAGTACCAGGCCGGCTTCTTCGGCCTGTCCACCGCCGGCAATGTGATCCTCTTCCTCGTCGTGACTGCGGTGATGGTGCCGGTGTCGTGGTTCCTGAACAGAAGGGAGGCGGAGCTGTGACCGTCACCGAGACCCTCACGACCGCCGATGCCCGCAAGCTCCGTGGCGGCCGTCGCCCCAAGGAGGACCGACGCCCGATGACGGTGCGCCGCTGGATGCGGAAGTACCTCGTCGGGATCATCGCGATCATCGTGTCCGTCGTGGTCTTCCTCGTCCCCTTCGTGTTCGTGTTCCTGCAGTCCGCGAAGACCTCGCAGGAGGCCGGACTCGTCGAATTCAGCCTGCCGACCGAGTGGCAGTTCTGGCCGAACCTCATCGAGGTGCTGCAGAAGAACGACTACCAGGTGCTGTGGGCCTTCCTGTGGACCACGATCATCACCGTCTTCAGCTGCGCCATCATGGTCGTCTTCGCCGCAATGGTGGGGTACGTGCTGCAGCGCAAGCGCACCAAGCTGAACCCCTACATCAACTTCATGGTGCTCGCGGCCCTCATCGTGCCGCCCGCGGTCGTCCCCACGATCTGGGTGCTGCAGGGCGTCGGGCTCTTCAAGACGATCCCCGGCATGATCCTGATCGAGGCGACCTTCGGCCTGGCGTTCTGCATCCTGCTGTTCCGCGCCTTCGTCGCCACCATCCCCCGGGAACTCGATGAAGCCGCGATCATCGACGGCGCAGGGTCCATGCGGCTGTTCTTCGCGGTCGTGCTGCCGCTGCTGAAGCCCGTCATCGTCACCGTCATCGTCGTGCAGGCCGTCTTCGTGTTCAGCGATTTCCAGAACCCGCTGTACTTCCTGCCCGGCAATGACTACCCCACCGTTCAGCTCGGCCTGTACAACTTCCAGAGCCAGACCGTGAGCCAGTTCAACCTGCTGTTCATGTACATCCTGCTCACCACCGTCCCGCCGCTGATCATGTACATCTTCTTCAACCGGCAGATCGTCGCGGGCATGACCAGCGGAGCGGTCAAGGGGTGATGCGCCGTGCGTTCACCAGAACTCCGCGGGGACGGTCCCGCGGAGCCAGGCGAGTTCGTTGTCGCGGATGAACGTCGACAGCGCCTCGTCGGGGGTGAGACCGTCGCCCAGCCACTCGTCGAGGATGCGCAGCAGCTCGCGGCCCGACTCGATGTCGGGCTCGTCCACCACCTGACTCCAGCTGTCGACGAACCCGTCGGGCGTGGGCACCGAGTGCACGAGCTTCGAGATGTACTTCGGGCCGGGAAGCATGACGTGGTTCGCAGCGAGAGCCGCCCGCGCCGCGGCCAGGGCGAGGTGCAGTCCGGCGTGGCGGCGGAGGAATCCGTCGCCGCGCTCGACCGCCTGACGAAGGAAGTAGCCGCCGTACAGTCGCGCCTGCGCGACGTGCGATCGCACCCGCTCGTCCCACACGCGGTCGGGCAGCGTCGCGATCCGGGCCACCGTCTGGTCGAGGCCCGGCACCGCGCTCCACGCGATGCGTGCGCCGAGGAACGACGCACGGGTCGGGTCGTCGGCCTTTTCGACGGCCGTGGCGAGGTACGACGGGCTCGCGAGCTTGATGTCGATGTACGAGCCGGGGTAGTCGAGGTCCTGGCGCTCGACCCAGGCGAAGCGGCCACGCGCGGTCTCGGCGGCGAAGCGGTCGTCGTCCACGACGAGGTACACGTCGACGTCGGAGTCCTCGCGCTCCCTCCCCTGCGCGACCGAGCCGACGAGAACGACGCCCAGCGCACCGGGCTGGTCCTTCACCGAGTCCAGGTAGGCGGCCAGCGCCCGTTCCTGCTGCAGCATCCGTGCTCCTTCGCGTCGAATCGACTCCCACGCTATCGACACCCGATCCTCCGACGCGTACCATGCGACGGGAAGCGTTTTCCGTGTTGCGGAATCCGCATCGACCGTTTATCGTTGAAACGATTCATCGATCGCTCGAATCGGACCCGTCCCTTCCCCAGCCGTAGAGGAGTGCACCGCGCATGACGAGCACCACCGCGACGACGCGTGTCTGCTTCCAGCTGCGGATCCGTCCTGAGCTCCTGGACGAGTACATCGCCCGGCACACTCCCGTGTGGCCGGAGATGCTCGCCGAGATCGCCGCGGCCGGCCGCCGCAACTACTCGCTCTTCCTCGGTGAGGGCGGGCAGCTGATCGGCTACTACGAGACCGATGACGACGCGGCCGCACAGGCCTATCTCGCCGGCTCGGAGGTCGCCGCGCGCTGGGAGGCCGAGATGGGCCGCTTCTTCGTCGGGCTCGACGGCCGGCCCGACCAGGCGGCCGCGCCTCTTGCCGAGATCTTCAACCTCCACGATCAGCTCACCGCCGCACGGCGCGCGGCGACCGAGCCCACTGTCCACATCGACCCCGTCCACGAAGAAGGCACCGCATCATGACGACGCTGTCACCTGACACCCTGTCCACCCTCGAAGGCCAGGGCATCGAGCTGCCCAGCTGGGCGTTCGGCAACTCCGGCACGCGCTTCCGTGTCTTCACCACAGCCGGCACGCCGCGCGACCCGTACGAGAAGATCGCGGACGCCGCGCAGGTGAACGCCTACACGAAGCTCGCCCCGAGCGTCGCCCTGCACATCCCGTGGGACAAGGTCGACGACTACGCCGACCTGCGTCGCCACGCCGAGGACCTCGGCGTGAGCCTCGGCACCATCAACTCGAACACCTTCCAGGACGAGGACTACAAGTTCGGGGCGCTCACGCACCACGACGACCGCATCCGCAGCAAGGCGATCGACCACCATCTCGAGTGCATCGACATCATGGATGCCACCGGCTCGCGCGATCTGAAGATCTGGCTCGCCGAGGGGTCGAACTACCCAGGGCAGGCCGACATCCGTGCGCGTCAGGACCGCCTGCAGGACTCACTGCAGAAGATCTACGACCGCCTCTCGGACGAGCAGCGGCTGGTGCTCGAGTACAAGTTCTTCGAGCCGGCGTTCTACCACACCGACGTTCCGGACTGGGGCACCTCGTACGCGCAGGTCGCGTCGCTCGGCGACAAGGCGATGGTCTGCCTCGACACCGGCCACCACGCGCCGGGCACCAACATCGAGTTCATCGTCATGCAGCTGCTGCGCCTCGGAAAGCTCGGCTCGTTCGACTTCAACTCGCGCTTCTACGCCGACGACGACCTCATCGTGGGCGCGGCCGACCCGTTCCAGTTGTTCCGCATCATCTTCGAGGTGGTGCGCGGCGGCGGGCTCAACAACCCCGACGTGGCGTTCATGCTCGACCAGTGCCACAACGTCGAGGACAAGATCCCCGGCCAGATCCGCTCGGTGCTGAACGTGCAGGAGATGACCGCCCGCGCCCTCCTCGTCGACCGCGACGCCCTGGCCGCGGCACAGCAGGCGAACGACGTGCTCGGTGCCAACGCCGTGTTCATGGACGCCTTCTACACCGACGTCCGGCCCGCCCTCGCCGAGTGGCGCGAGTCGCGCGGACTCGCGGCCGACCCGATGGCCGCGTACGCGGCATCCGGCTACCAGCAGCAGATCGCCGCGGACCGCGTCGGCGGCACGCAGGCCGGCTGGGGCGCGTAAGCCCCGCACAGACCCACCGGGGGTGCGGGATGCCGTACCGGATGGGGCTTCGCCCCAAACCCCCGGCCGCGGACGCGGAACCCCCCGCACCCCCGGTGCACCACCTCGATCCCGGCACAGCCGCCGGGTCCGGACCCGAAGGATCCAGATGAGCGAGCCCTACTCCGCCGCCGACGGCCTCGTGCGCGTCTACCCTGCGCGCGAGCCCAACGGCACCGGCCTGGTGTGGGCGCACGGCGGTGCGTTCGCGTTCGGCGACCTCGACATGCCCGAGTCCGACTGGGTCGCCGAGCAGCTCGCGGCCCGCGGCACGACGGTCGTCTCGGTCGACTACCGCCTCGCCCCCGTTCCGGAAGGGTGGGATGCCGCCGGCCGGACGGGCGGCGGCGACCACTACCCCGCGGCATCCGACGACATGCTCACGGCATGGGGGTGGGTCGTCGCCAATGCCGGCCGCCTGCGCATCGACCGCGAGCGCCTGGCGATCGGCGGCACCAGCGCCGGCGGCAACCTCGCCGCCGGGGCGACGCTCCGACTGATCGAGCAGCAGACGACCACGCGTCCTGCGCTCGTGCTGCTCGCCTACCCCACGCTGCTGGCCGTGCAGCCGGCGCCGGACGGAGCCCTCCGCGCCGCGCTGGACGCGCAGCCCGAGGCCGACCGGTTCCGCCCGGAGATGATCCGCGCGATGTACGAGAACTTCCTGGGCGGTCCGATCGACGACGCCCCCCTCGCGGCGATACCAGGAAACGCACGCCCCGACGACCTCGTGGAGTTCCCGCCCACGCTGATGGTCAACGGCGACATCGACGAGCTCCGCGTGTCGGGTGAGGCGTTCGCCGCGTCACTGCACGCCGCCGGGCGCCCGATCGAGGTCGTCACCGAGCCGGGCACCGATCACGGTCATCTGAACCGACCGCAGGAGCCCGCGGCATCCGTCACCCTCGACCGCTTCGCGACCCGCCTCGCCTCCCTGTCCGTCGCCGGTGCCCGCCTTACGGCGGCACCCGCCTCCGCTCCGGCCTCACTCGCCTGAGCCCACCAGCCACCTCAGAAGGAATCCCGACATGACCAACCCGGCCGTCTCCGACCTCATCACCCGGTCCAATCGCCTCGGCGCCGACCCGAAGAACACGAACTACGCCGGTGGCAACACGTCGGCGAAGGGGACCGAGACCGACCCGGTCACCGGCGAGCCCGTCGAGCTGCTGTGGGTCAAGGGCTCGGGCGGCGACCTCGGCACGCTGAAGGAGTCGGGGCTCGCGGTGCTGCGCCTCGACCGCATGCGCGCGCTCGTGAACGTCTACCCCGGCGTCGACCGCGAAGACGAGATGGTCGCCGCGTTCGACTACTGCCTGCACGGCAAGGGCGGCGCAGCGCCGTCGATCGACACCGCCATGCACGGCCTCGTCGACGCCGCGCACGTCGACCACCTGCACCCCGACTCGGGCATCGCCATCGCGACCGCGGCCGACGGCGAGGAGCTCACCGCGAAGGTCTTCGGCGAGAAGGTGGTGTGGGTGCCGTGGCGCCGCCCCGGCTTCCAGCTGGGCCTGGACATCGCCGACATCAAGGCGAAGAACCCGCAGGCGATCGGCTGTATCCTCGGCGGCCACGGCATCACGGCGTGGGGCGACACCTCCGACGAGGCCGAGCAGAACTCGCTCTGGATCATCGAGACCGCCGCCGCGTACATCGCCGAGCACGGCAAGGCCGACCCCTTCGGCGGCGTCCGCGCCGGCTTCGAGGCGCTGCCCGAGACCGAGCGCCGGGCCAAGGCCGCCGCGCTCGCACCGACGATCCGCGGGCTCGCGTCGACGGACAAGCCGATGGTCGGCCACTTCACCGATGTGCCCGAGGTCCTGGACTTCCTCGCGTCCGAGAAGGCCCCGGCTCTCGCCGCACTCGGCACCAGCTGCCCCGACCACTTCCTGCGCACCAAGGTGAAGCCGCTCATCCTCGACCTGCCGGCCGACGCGAGCGTCGAGGACTCCATCGCACGCCTCTCGGAGCTGCACGAGGCGTACCGCGCCGACTACCAGGCGTACTACGACGCGCACGCGACCGCCGAAAGCCCCGCGATCCGCGGCGCCGACCCGCTCATCGTGCTGATCCCGGGCGTGGGCATGTTCTCGTACGGCGCGAACAAGCAGACCGCCCGCGTGGCCGGCGAGTTCTACGTCAACGCCATCAACGTGATGCGCGGCGCCGAGGCGCTGTCGACCTACTCCCCCATCTCCGACGCCGAGAAGTTCCGCATCGAGTACTGGGCGCTCGAAGAGGCGAAGCTGCAGCGCATGCCCAAGCCCAAGACCCACCAGGGTCGGATCGCACTCGTCACGGGCGCGGCATCCGGCATCGGCAAGGCCATCGCCACCCGCCTCGCCGCCGAGGGCGCCTGCGTCGTGATCGCCGATCTCGACCTCGAGAAGGCGCAGGCCGCTGCGGCAGAGCTCGGAAACACGGATGTCGCCATCGGCGTCGCCGCGAACGTGGCCGATGCCGACGCGATCCAGGCCGCGTTCGACGCCGCCGTGCTCGCGTTCGGGGGCGTCGACCTCGTCGTCAACAACGCCGGGCTGTCGCTGTCGAAGCCCCTGCTGGAGACCACCGAGAAGGACTGGGACCTGCAGCACGACGTGATGGCGAAGGGCTCGTTCCTCGTCTCGAAGGCCGCCGCCAAGATCCTCATCGAGCAGAAGCTCGGCGGCGACGTGATCTACATCTCGTCGAAGAACTCGGTCTTCGCCGGCCCGAACAACATCGCGTACTCGGCGACCAAGGCCGACCAGGCGCACCAGGTGCGCCTGCTCGCGGTCGAGCTCGGCGAGCACGGTGTGCGCGTCAACGGCATCAACCCCGACGGCGTCGTCCGCGGCTCGGGCATCTTCGCGTCGGGCTGGGGCGCCAACCGCGCCGCGACCTACGGCGTGAAGGAAGAGGACCTCGGCCAGTTCTACGCGAACCGCACGATCCTCAAGCGCGAGGTCGTGCCCGAGAACGTCGCCGACGCGGTCTTCGTGCTCACCGGCCCCGAGCTGAGCCGCACGACGGGCCTGCACATCCCGGTCGACTCCGGCGTCGCCGCCGCGTTCCTGCGATGACCGCCGCAGCCGGCGCAAGAGCGCGAACGCGCCACTTTCCTGCGACCGCGGCTTCGGCCGACGCCGCGCTCGCAGCGAAGTGCAGCGGTCGCACATGCGGGAGCCCGCGGTGACCGGCGGCATCGTCGCGGCAGTCGACCTCGGTGCGACCAGCGGGCGCGTCATGCTCGGCTACGTCGGCGACAGCGTGCTGCGCCTCGAGCAGGTCGCGCGGTTCCCTAACGGCCCCGTGCCGGGGCCGGACGGCCTGCACTGGGACTTCTCGGCGCTGTACCGCCACATCGTCGAAGGCCTCACCGAGGCGCTGCGGCGTGAGCCCGGCATCGCGAGCATCGGCATCGACTCGTGGGCCGTGGACTACGGGCTCGTCCACGGTGGCGAACTGCTCGGCGAACCGTTCCACTACCGCGACGAGCGCACCGCGCGCGGCGTCGAGTCCGTGCACGGCGAGGCGCCGTTCGAGGAGCTGTACCGTCGCAACGGCCTGCAGTTCCTTCCGTTCAACACGCTGTACCAGTACGCGGTCGAGGCGCGCCTCGCCGACGCCGACGTGGCGCTGCTCATCCCCGACCTCGTCGCGTTCCTCTTGACGGGCGCGCGGTTCGCGGAGCGCACCAACGCCTCCACGACCGGCCTGGTCGACGTCCGCACCGGCGAGTGGGACCTCGAGCTCGCCGCACGACTCGGCATTCCGGCATCCGTCCTCCCACCCCTCGTGGATCCGGGTGCGACGCTGGGCACACTCCACGGCGAAGCCCGCGAGCGCATCGGCGCCCCGCTCGAGGTCATCGCGGTGGGCTCGCACGACACGGCCTCCGCGGTCGTCGCGGTGCCGCTGAGCACCCCCGACGCCGCCTACATCTCGTGCGGCACGTGGGGCCTGGTCGGCGTCGAACTCCACGAGCCCGTCGTGAGCGACGCGGCGCGCGAGGCGAACTTCACGAACGAGGGCGGCGTCGACGGGCGCGTCCGGTTCCTGCACAACGTGACCGGGCTGTGGCTGCTGAGCGAGGCCGTCCGCACGTGGGAGGCCGAAGACGGCGCGACGATCGATCTTCCGGCATTGCTGGATGCCGCGGCCGCCGTCACCGGTGACATCCCGCTGTTCGACGCCGACGATCCGCGCCTGTCGGCGCCGGGCGACATGCCGGCCCGCATCGCCGCCGTCCTCGACGAGGCGGGCGCAACGGTGCCGGCGACCCGCGAGGCGTTCGCGCGGACGATCGTGGAGAGCATCGCGCAGGCGTTCGCCGACGCCGTCACCACCGCCGGCAGACTCACCGGCCGCGTCATCGATGTCATCCACATCGTGGGCGGCGGGGCCCTCAACCGGCTGCTCTGCCAGGCGACCGCCGACCGCTCGGGGCTTTCCGTCCTCGCGGGACCGGTCGAGGCGACCGCGCTCGGCAACGTCCTCGTGCAGGCCCGCGCGCACGGCTGGTTCGGGCCCGACGCCTCCCTGGAGGATCTGCGGCGCGTGGTCGCGGCATCCGTGTCTCCCGAGCGGTACGAGCCGCGCTCGTGAGCGACTACGGCGCGGCGTTCGACTGGGCGCGACGGCACGTCGAGGCGGGGCGTCTGCCGACGGCGGTGCTCGGCGTCGCGACGACCGACGGTGTCGTCGCGCTCGACGCGTTCGGGGCGACCGACGGCCGCCCCGCCCGGGTCGATGATCCGTACTGGCTGTTCTCGATCACGAAGGTGCTGACGGGCCTGACGGCTGCGCGCGCGATCGAGCGCGGGCTGCTCACCACCGAGACGCCGCTCGCCGCCGCTGTTCCCGAGTTCACGAGCGGGCGTGACGACGTGGTGCGCCTGCGCCACCTCGTGAGCCACACGTCCGGCATCCGGGAGCCGACACTCGACCCCGTCGAGGGCCTGCACGCCGCGCTGCGCGCGCCGGGCCGCGACTTCGCCGCGGGCACCGCCTCGCGGTATTCGACCGTGGCGTTCCAGGGGATCGCCGAACTGGTGCGGCACGCGACCGGTCAGGACTGGGATGCCGACATCGCGGCGTGGGCTCCCGCACTCGGCGCGGACGGGTTCACGCTGGATCCCTCCGCCGACCCGCACACCGTGGTCGACGCCGAGCGCCTCGGGCTCGACATGCGCGGGTTCGCGAGCCACCGCAATCCCGGCGCCGGCATGATCGGCGCGGCCGCCGACCTCCTCGCCGTCGGGTCCGCCCTGCTGCGCATCGGCGAGGGCGAGACCGGGGGCGTCGTGCAGCCGGCGACGCTTGCGATGATGCACCGCCCTCTCACCGGTGACATCCCGCGGCTCGAGCCGTATCCCGCCGAGCGCGGGCAGGACTGGGGCTTCACGTTCAACCTCCGCACGCGCGCACCCGGCCTCATCGACCGCGACGTGTTCGGTCACGCCGGCTGGGCGGGCACCGAGTTCTGGGTGCATCCGACCGCGGGTGTCGCCTACGTGCTGCTCACGAACGCGGCCGAACGCCCCGGCGTCGATGTCGACGAGCTCGACAACGCGGTGGTCACGGGCGTCTGACGGCGCCGGGTGACGGCGTCCGGGACCGGCGGGACGGCGCCTGACCGCGCCGGACCCGACGCGAAGGCGTCAGGCCGGCGGAGCGCCCGCCGAGGTGCGCACCTTCAGTTCGACGTCGAAGATCTCACGCGCAGCCTCCGTGCGTCCGGCGATGCGCTCGAGCAGCATCTGCACCGCTCGCGCGCCCATCGCCTCACCGGGCTGGTGCACCGTCGTGAGGCCCAGGGCGGGGTGCGACGCCATCGGCACGTCGTCGTAGCCGACGACGGCGAGCGGAACACCCACCTCCGCGGCGGCGCGCATGGCACCGAACGCGAGCTCGTCGTGGGCGGCGAAGACGGCGGTCACCGGGGTGCCCGCTTCGAGCATGCGACGCACGACGGCGTACGAGGGGCTCTCGCCCTCGTCGGTGCGCCAGACCACGGCGTTTCCCCCGAGCCCCTCTGCCGCCATGGCCGCCTCGTACCCGTGCAGCCGCACGCCGTGCGGGAAGGGCTCGTGCGCACCGGACTCCTGAAGGGTCAGATGGGCGATGTGCTGATGCCCCAGCCCGAGCAGATGCCTCATCGCGGCCTTCGTCCCTGACGCGTCGTCGCCCGCGACGACGTCGTATCGGTCGGAGGTGTCGTGCCGCCCGAACATGACGACCGGGACGGAGGTGGAGATGCGCTCCAGGCCCGCCTCGTCCACGCGGGGCGACACCGCGATGACGCCGTCGACCTGGCGGTCGACGAGCGCCTCCAGTGCGCGCAGGCCCTCCCGCGAGCCGGCTTCGGCGGGGGCGATGATGAGCTGGTACGGCGTGCCCTCGAGAGCACCGGTCGCTCCGCGCGCGATGCGGGCGAAGAAGTGGTTGGCCAGATCCGGAAGCTCGATGCCCAGCGTGTAGGTGCGTCCGCGCATGGCACGCGCCGCGATCCGCGGGCGGTAGTTCAGCTGCGTCATCGCGGCCGTCACGCGCTCGCGCATGGCGTCGCTCACACCGTATGCGTCGCGCAGCACCTTTGACACCGCCGCACGTGAGACGCCGGCCGCTTGCGCGACGTCTTCGATGGTCGCCGCACGCGGCCGCTGGACACTCATGACACGAGGCTAGTGGCGGGCGGCGCAGCGACGCCGGATGGGACGGCACGTGCCGTCACCGCCCCATCCGGCGCCATGGGCTACTTGACCGAGAAGGACGCCGCGGCGTCGGCGCTGATCGACCCGCCGACCGTCACCGTGTAGGTGCCGGTCGCGGTCGTCCATGCCGAGGACGCGGTGTCCCAGTACTCGAGCAGGTGCATGTCGGCGAGGTCCTCGGCCGACAGCGTCACCTGCACGTTGCGGTGCTCCCCGGGCTCGAGCGTCACGCGCTCCCAGCCGATCAGTCGCTTCGAGGGCTCACCCGAGACATCCGGCAGCTCGAGGTAGACCTGTGCGACCTCGGTGCCGGCGACATCGCCGGTGTTGGTGAGCTTGAACCGCACCCGGACCTCCTTGTCGCCGGTGGTGGACTTCGGCGTCACCGTGACCTTGTCGTAGGCGAAGTCCGTGTAGCTCAGGCCGTGACCGAACTCGAACAGCGGCTCGATGCCTTCGGCCTCGTACCAGCGGTAGCCGACCTCCAGCCCCTCGCTGTAGTCGACCTGCCGGATGCCCGATGCATCCAGCACACCCGGATACTGCGCCTCGGAACCGGCGGTCGGCGTGTCGGCGAGCGAGACGGGGAACGTCATCGGCAGCTTGCCCGACGGGTTCGCATCGCCGTACACGAGCGCCGCGAGCGCCGGGCCGAACTGCTCTCCCGAGTGCCACGCGTGGAACACCGCGTCGACGTCGTCGATCCACGGCATCTCGACGGCGGAGCCCGCGTTGAGCACCGCCACCGTGGAGGGAGCGGATGCCGCGACCGCCTCGATCAGCTGATCGCCGTTGCCGTCCAGCCGGAGGTCGGGCAGGTCCTGACTCTCGCCCATCGTGTAGTGGCCGAACACGATCGCGACATCGGCGGCCGATGCCACGGCCGCAGCCTGCGCCACGTCGGCCCCGTTGTCGTACAGGACCTCCCCGCCCGCCTGCGTCACGCGTTCGGTGAGAGCGGTGAGCGGGTCGACGAGCGCCGCGCAGTTCAGGACCGGCCCGCCCGGACCGAACGGGAAGTCCCAGCCGCAGCCGGTCTGAGCGCTGACGTCGCCGGTGGGGACGCTCGACGCCGTCTGTCCGATGACGGCGACGGTGAGATCCCCCTCGGCGAGAGGCAGCACACCGTCGTTCTTGAGCAGCACCGTGCTCTGCTCCGCGATCTCGCGCGCGAGCGCCTTGTGCTCGGGCGTGGAGACGTTCGCAACCGGCGCCGTGGGCACCGGGTGGTCGAACAGGCCCCCCGCGATGTAGGAGCGCACCACGCGGAAGGCGGCTTCGTCGATCCGCCCCTGCGTGATCTCACCGGCGGCGAGCGCGGTGTCCAGACGTGCCGGCGTGAACCAGCGCGGCCGGTTCAGTTCCTGATCGAGGCCGGCGTTCAGCGACGGAGCGGTCGAGTGCACCGATCCGAAGTCGCTCATCACGTAGCCCTCGAACGGGTAGTCCTCGCGCAGGCTCGTCGTGAGGATCTCGTTCTCGCACGCCCAGGCGCCGTTGACCTGGTTGTACGAGCACATGAGGCTGCCCGGATCGCTCTTGCGCACCGCGATCTCGTACGGCAGGTCGTAGATCTGCTTGAACGTGCGCTCGTCCATGTTCGACGAGCTGGACTGCCGGGCGAGCTCCTGCTCGTTGGCCACGTAGTGCTTCAGGTTCGCGATCACCGGCTTGTCCGGGTTCCCGTCCTCCAGACCGCGCACGTTCGCGGCCGCCATGAGACCGGAGAGCACCGGATCCTCGCCGAAGTACTCCGAGCCCCGGCCGGACAGCGGTGTGCGGCCCGAGGCGATGCCCGGTCCGAGGACGACCGCACTGCGCTTGTCGAAGGACTCGCTGCCGTGCGCACTGGCCTTCTGCTCGCCGAGCTCGAGGTTCCATGTCGCCGCGACCGCGATCGGCCCCGGCCACGCGGTCGTCCCCGCCGACTGATAGACGCCGTCGGGTCCGTTGGCGTAGATGACGACCGGCGTACAGGCCACCTGTGCGGGGTACACGACCGGCGCCTCACCGGTGAACCCGGGGTTCCACGTCGTGCGCGTGGGGTCGTTCGCCGGCTGCTCGACCAGCCAGCGATACTTCTGATGCTGCGAGCTGGCGTCGAGCAGCGCCTGAGCGCGTTCGTCCGCAGACTTCGAGGCATCCATCCACGCCACGGTGCTGCAGTCCACCGCGGCGGCGGGCGCGGCGACCGCGATCACCGTCCCCGTGCTGACCAGCGTGGCACCCAGCAGCACCGCGATCGCACGTCGACGCCTGCCCGTTCTGCGCGGCTGTCGGTCGTTCTCGGACAACGTCATCGTCGTTCCTCTCCGTCGAGGAGCGATCCGTAGACCGCTCTACATTTGTAGACCGCTCTACGGTGACACGTGGCATCCGCGCACGTCAAGGCCCCGGCGCGCGGCATCCGTCCAGCGTTAGCGTGTGCACATGGACGAACGGCGAAGTGAAGACGAGACGCCTCGCAACGGCACCCCGGGCGACGAGAGCCCGCGTGGCGGCGACGGGAGCCCGGTCGGCGGGGACGAGATCACCGAGGAGCAGCTCGAGGCAGACAACCCCGTCGAAGCGGACACGCTGGAGACCCTCGACCCCGACAACCCGCCGGCCTGACGGCGCGGCCGAGTCGGCGTCGGGACGACGGAGCCTGGCCTACGCCTCGCGCGTGATCGTCACCTTGACGTGCAGGTTGCTCTTGAACGGGCCGGCATAGACGCCGCGCAGCGGCGGCACGTCGCCGTAGTCGCGGCCACGGCCGACGAGCACGTGCCGGTCGCCGATCTCGATGTTGTTCGTCGGGTCGAAGCCCTGCCACTCCCCCGCGAACCACTCGATCCATGCATGGGACTCGCCGGTCACCGCGACGCCGACCTCCGCCGACGGCCGGGGGTGGAGGTAGCCCGACACGTAGCGCGCCGGGATGCCGACCTCGCGGAGCGCCCCGAGGGTGACGTGCGCGATGTCCTGGCAGACGCCCTTGCGCGCCTCCCACGCCTCGCTCGCGGTCGAGTGCACGCCGGTGATGCCGTGCATGTACTCGACGGCGTCGCCCACCGCGACCGAGATCGCGTGCGCGGCGCGGCCGGGGTGCTCGTGCTCCGCGGCGATGGCGCGCGCGAGCTGGGCCACCTCGGCGTGCGGCCGCGTGCGCACGGTCTGCGTCAACTGCTCGACCGTCTCGATCGAGCGGGCCGACTCGCGGGCGAGCTCGTCCCACGTGAGGTCGACGTGCTCGAGCGGGCGCGGACGCACCTCGACCAGCGAGCGCGCGGTGATCGTCAGCGACGAGTGGGGTGACAGCACGTCGAACGCCGCGACCCGCGTGCCGAAGTAGTCGACGTACTGGTTGACGGATGTCGAGGGCTCGATGTCGAGCGACGAGTTCAGCACGAACTGGCTGTCGGTCGAGCCGGGCAGCATGCGCGCCTCGTTGTACGAGGCGGTCACGTCGCCCAGATAGCTGAACCCGGTCTGGTGCTCGATGCGCAGGCGTTTCATGAGATCTCTCCGATCCAGCTCGGCTCTGCCTGCGTCGGGAAGAACCGGCCGCGGATCGCTTCAGATGCCTCCCGCGTGACCTTCTGCACGCGGTCCATGTGGGTGGGCAGCTCGCCGAGGATCTCGGAGATCGGCCGGTACTCCAGGTCGTTGCGGATCTGCCCGAGGGCCCGCAGCACGGTGTTGGAGTGCCCGACCCGATCGGCGCGCGGATCGATCGCGCTCATGCACTCCTCGGCTCGCTGGATGGAGTAGATGATCGAGCGCGGGAAGAGCCGATCCAGGAGCAGGAACTCGGCGGCGTTGCGGGCACTCGGCATGCCGCGGTAGGTGCGCAGGTATGCCTCGTAGGCGCCGCACGAGCGCAGGATCGTCGTCCACGACGGACCGGATGCCTCGGTGAGCGACCGCGTCGCCAGCAGGCGCGCGGTCATGTCGGTGCGCTCGATGCTGCGTCCGAGCGTGAAGAACTGCCACGCCTCGTCGCGGCTCGTCGAGGAGTCGACGATGCCGATGGCCAGCGCCGCACGCTCGCGCACCCACTGGAAGAACTCGTGCACCCGGTCGTTCTGCAGGCGGCGCGGCATCCGTGCACTCGTGGTGTTCAGCGTCTCCCACAGCTCCGTCGAGACGATCTCGCGCGCCCGGCGCGCGTTCTCGCGGGCGGCGGTCAGCGCGTAGGCGATGCTCGACGGGTTCATGCGGTCGACCGCGAGGCGTGCCAGCACGTCCTCGCGGCGCACCAGGTCGATGCCGTCGGGCGGAACAGAGCCCATGACGCTGAGGAGGGAGCGGCACGCGGTGTCTTCGTCGATCCACGGGTCCTCGAGCAGCAGCTGGAGGTGCACGTCGAGGATGCGCGCGGTGCCGTCGGACCGCTCGATGTAGCGCCCGATCCAGAACAGGCTCTCGGCGATACGACTCAGCATGACGCACCCCCTTCGTTCTCACCCGACGTGTGTCCCGTATTCGACCGCATCGGGCCCGCCGGAGCGGCGGATTCCGGGACACGATGGGCGGAGACCGGGACATCGCGGCAGTGGGCGGATGCGTTGTCGCGGGCCTGCTGCTGCTGCTCCTGCTGCTCGCGGTTGCCGCGCACCGGATCCCGCGGGGAGTGGGCGGGCTCGCTCTGCGCGTCGTAGATGATCGGGATCGCGGCAGTGACGGCCGCCTGATCGGCGACGAGCTCCGGCACCTTGCCGGGGCCGTACTCGCCGCCCGCGGGTGCGGAGCCGCCGACGATCCAGGTGTCCTTCGAGCCGCCGCCCTGGCTGGAGTTGACCACGAGCTGGCCCTCCGGAAGCGCGACGCGGGTGAGGCCGCCCGGGAGCACCCAGACGTCCTCGCCGTCGTTGACCGCGAACGGCCGGAGGTCCGCGTGGCGCGGGCGCATGCCGTCCTCCACGAGCGTCGGGATCGTCGACAGCATGACCACGGGCTGCGCGATCCAGCCGCGCGGGTCGGCGAGCAGACGCTGGCGGAGCTTCTCGAGCTCGGCGGGCGAGGCATCCGGTCCGACGACCAGGCCCTTGCCGCCCGAGCCGTCGACTGGCTTCACGACGAGCTCATCGAGCCTGTCGAGCACCTCTTCGAGGGCGTTCGGGTCTTCGAGCCGCCACGTGTCGACGTTCTTGAGGATCGGCTCCTCCGCCAGGTAGTAGCGGATGAGCTCGGGCACGTACGTGTACAGCAGCTTGTCGTCGGCGACGCCGTTGCCCACCGCGTTCGCGATGGTGACGTTGCCGAGCCGCGCGGCGAGCATGAGGCCGGGCGCACCGAGCATCGAGTCGGCGCGGAACTGCAGCGGATCGAGGAACTCATCGTCGACGCGACGGTAGATCACGTCCACGCGCTTGGGGCCGCGGGTGGTCCGCATGAACACCTTGCCGCCGATGCACAGCAGGTCGCGGCCCTCGACGAGCTCGACGCCCATGAGTCGCGCGAGCAGCGTGTGCTCGAAGTAGGCGGAGTTGTAGACGCCGGGCGTGAGCACGACGACGTTGGGGTCCTCGATGCCGGCCGGCGCGGAGGCGCGCAGCGCC
Source organism: Microbacterium sp. (assembly GCF_036566905.1). GTDB lineage: Bacteria > Actinomycetota > Actinomycetes > Actinomycetales > Microbacteriaceae > Microbacterium. Next base: position 34,718 of record NZ_DATCVK010000239.1, read on the forward strand.
GCGAGCAGCTTGTTCGGGTAGTCGCCGACGGGGCGCACCCGCATCGAGACGAAGAGCTCGGGGAGGGTCTGGGCCATGACGCGCCGGTTCGATATGACGTAGCTGACGCCCGACGGCACGCGCACGTTGTCTTCGAGCACGCGCATCTCGCCGTGCTCGTCGCGGATGAGGTCGATGCCCGACACCTGGATGCGCACGCCGTTGGCGGAATGGATGCCTGCGGCCTGGCGGTAGAAGTACTGCGAGCTCGCGATCAGTCCGGCGGGAAGCACCTCGTCGCGCACGCAGTACTGGTGTCCGTAGGCGTCGTCGAGGAACGCCTCGAGCGCGCGCACGCGCTGCTTCACGCCTGCCTCGATGCGCGACCACTCGTCGAACGTGATCACGCGGGGCACGGCATCCAGCGGGAAGGGACGCTCCTCCCCCGCGAAGTCGAACGTCACACCCTGCGCGAGATACGAGCTCGCGAGGGAATCGGTGCGCCCGCGCAGCTCCTCCTGAGTCATCTGCGCGAGCGCCTGGTACAGCTCTCGATAGGCCTCGCGCGACTCGGCCGGCGCACCCGGGTGAGCCGGGTTTCCGAACATCTCGTCGAACGCGGGAACCCCCGAGGGCGTCTTGCGCGGCGCGAGCGTGGAGCCGTAGCCGTCGAACAGATCACCCATCCGGACAGCCTAATGCGGGCCGTGTTGCCGCGGTGTTTCGACGGATGCCGGCGGCACCGTGAGCGCGATCGCCCGCGACCGGAGGACACCCGCGGAACCGGTGCCCGGCCCGCTCACGTCCTGCCTCACCACGCCGTGGAAGATGCGCCGTAAGAACCCCGTAATCCGCGACACCGCCCCGTGGACGCCCGCGAACCATACGCTGGCACCATGGCTGCGATCCGATCGGCCGGACGCGCCCCGGCCCCGCTGACGTGGACCGCAGGCGTGGCCGCCGTGCTGCTCGCGGCGGGGCTCGGCGAGTTGGTGGCCATGGTCGTCAGCCCCGCGTCCAGCCCGGTGGCGGCGATCGGCGCCGCGCTCATCGACGTCGCACCGCCGTGGGCGAAAGACACCGCGATCGCCCTGTTCGGCACGGCCGACAAGATCGCCCTCGTCGTCGGCATCGCCCTCGCGATGCTGATCCTCGCCGCGCTCGCCGGTTGGCTCCAGGCCCGCCGTCCGCCGTGGGGCGTCGTCGTGATCGCCGCCTTCGGCATCACCGGCGCGATCGTCGCGGCGACGCGACCCGGCGCCGAACCCCTCGCCTGGCTGCCCGCGCTCGTGGCAGGTGCCGTGGGCGCCACCGTGCTCCGGCTGCTGATCCGGCTGCTCCAGCCGGCCCCGGCCGACCCGGCACCGGCCGACTCG
>NZ_DATCVK010000240.1:0-11525 GCF_036566905.1 Microbacterium sp.
CCGCGCGTCCCGCCACGCGGTGGAGGTCTGCGGCGCGGTACCACGCGTTCGCGAGAGTCTCGGTGCGCTTCTCGGTCGCGCAGACCAGCTCGGTCGCGGCCGTCGCCGCCTGCCATTCGCCACCCAGCTGCAGCACGCTCGCTCGGTGGAGCGTGCACTCGCCGCGGAACGGCGCGAGGCCGTGCTGGGCGTCGCACCAGTCGCCGAGCTCGCGTGTCCACACCCGCGCCCGTTCGACGTCGCCGCGGCCGAGAAGGCTGGCGATCACGGCGCAGTACGCCGGCCCCGCCGCCCGATCACTCACCCTCCCGTCCGCGATGAGCAGCATGACCCGGTCCAGCTCCGCGAATGCCTCTTCGATCCGCCCCAGCGCGAGCAGTGCGCGGCCCAGACCCATCGTCGCGAGCGTCAGGGCGTCGGCGTCGGAGGCGGCATCCGCAGTCTGCATGGCCGCGCGAAAGAGCGGGACGGATGCCTCGGCCTCGCCCCGTGCGTATGCTCCGGCCGCCGCGCACAAGGCTCGGAGCGCGTCGGTGGCGACAGTCGCGTCGGCGCGACCGCACAACTCCATGAGGCGGCCCATCCACGCCCCGCCGCGCACGGCGTCGCCGTGCTCGCTCAGCGTGAAGCCCAGCCAGAACACGCAGCGCACCGCCGACTCGAGGTCACCCTGGTCGAGGTAGCGCAGCTGCGCCCGCTCCCACGCGCGCACCGAGACGTCGTCGCGCCCCACGAACCAGGCGGCCTGCCCCAGTTCGTCGAGCTCGTCGCCGGTGAGGGCGGCCTCGTGGGCGACGAGCTGCTCGAACCGGCCCGTCCAGTCGACGACGCCGGCGTCGCGGATCGCCATGCGCACAGTATGGGCGCGCCTTGTCACCCGGACAAGGCGCACCCTCGCCAGGCGGTCCGCCCAGCCACCGGTGTCAGACCTTCGCGTCCTGCTTCTTGAAGAAGACCTGTTTGATGATCAGCAGGATCGAGGCCGTCACCGGGATCGCGACGAGCGCCCCGATGAAGCCGAGCAGAGTGCCACCGATGAGCGCGCCGATCACCACGAGCGAGCCGGGGATCTCGATGGCCTTGTTCATGACCTTCGGGGTGAGCACGTAGGCCTCGATCTGGATGTAGATCAAGTAGCAGATGGCGAAGATCAGCGCCGCGAGCGGGCTCGTGAACAGGGCGATGACGGTCGCGACGATCCAGTACAGCACGGGTCCGATCAGCGGGATGATCGTGATCGAGAAGGCGAGCACGCCCATCAGCAGCGGATACGGCAGCCCCAGCACCAGGTGGAGGAGGGTCGCGACCACGGAGTTGAAGAACGCCAGGATGACCATTCCCATGAGGTATCCGCCGACGGAGTCGGTGATCTGGTCGGTCATGGCCCGCACGCCCGGGCGCCGGCGTGCCGGCGCGAACTGCATCAGCGAGTCCTTGATGCCAGGCAGCGAGGCGACGAAGTACAGGGTCAGGACGACGATGATCAGGCCACCGGAGATCGCCGTGGCGATGCCGGCGCCGACCTTCAGCAGACCGCCGGAGATCGCCGCGATGTTCGCCGGGTCGGTGACCCACTTCTCAGCGTCGGTCACCAGCGAGTTCAGCCCGGTGCCGAAGATCCCCTCGAGCCACTTGAAGAAGTCGGACTTCTGGAAGTTGTCGATGGTGTCGGGGATGCCGGTGACGAACTGGCCGATCTGGGCGACGAGGGTCGGCACGACGAGCAGCATGAGACCGATGCCGAGGATGGCGCCGGTCAGGAAGATGATGGCGATCGCCCATCCGCGCTTGACCCCGTGCCTGCCCAGCCACTTGACCACCGGATCCAGGCCCAGGGCGGCGAACATCGCCAGTCCGATGTAGACGAGGATGGTCGAGATATTGGTGAGGGCGATGCCGAGAAGGAGCGCGACCAATCCGCCGAGTGTCAGCAGCAGCCCTGCGGCGAAAGGGTTGTCGAGTCTCGCCCAGAAGGGCCGACCTTGCTGGTTGTCGGCGAGGGTGAACGTTGCGGGATGATCACTCACGACGACCGCGGCAGCGTCCGTGCCGGCTGCAGGGTCGGCGGCGAGTGGCATGCTGTCGTCGGTGCCGCCGGCACGGGGTGAGGGCGAGGGGTCGGTCATGGGTCACACTCTAGAGCCGGGCGACCGCCCAGACACGCAGGAGTCGCGATTTCACCCGCATCGTGCGATGCCCACCGGGCGGCGTGCCGGGCCGTACCGCTCGGGTATCGTCGAGGCGAGGAGGACCGCCATGACCGAAGATCCCACGACGACGCTGACGCGGCTGCGCAGCAGCATCGACAACATCGACGCCGCGCTGGTGTATCTGCTCGCCGAGCGTTTCAAGGCGACGAAGCAGGTCGGTCATCTGAAGGCCGACCACGGCATGCCCGCGTCCGACCCGGCCCGCGAGGAGCAGCAGGTCGCGCGACTCCGCAGCCTGGCCGAGCAGGCCGACCTCGACCCCGCCTTCGCCGAGAAGTGGTTCAACTTCATCGTCGCCGAGGTCATCCGTCACCACACCGAGGCCGCTGACAGCCGCTGAACCGCGCACGGCGCCGGAGCGACGGCATCCGTACTTCGGCGTCTCCGCCGATCAGGGCACGGTGCGCCGCAGCGTCAGATACGAGATCCCGCCGAGCAGCACGGTGGCCAGAAGGCCCCAGGTGGCGAACCCGGCCGGCCCCTGCACGACGATCGTCGAGATCACGTCGGTCCACATCTCGAAGCGGGTGATCGCCCAGACGGCGACCACGAGGATCAGGCCGACGCCCGCCCAGATGATCGACAGCACCGCCGCGCCGAAACGCTTGTAGACGGTGGCGGACCAGAAGCCGAGCATGAAGATGAGCAGCGCCAGGACGAAGTAGAAGAACGCCGCCACGAGGGGGCCGTCCGCCACCACCCAGTCCAGGGCGAAGAAGTACCCGTTGACGCCCCAGCCGCCGGTCGCCTCCTCGATCATGCCGCCGACGGCGAAGACGGCGGCCAGCAGCACCGCGCACATCGACGCGGCGAGCATCGTGCCGAGGAAGAACTCCCTGCGGGTCACGCTCATCGCCTGTGAGAACGGGAACGTCAGCGTCAGCGACGAGATCCCCACGAACAGCAGCACCCACAGCGGCGCCTGCGAGCCGCCGCCGTAGAACGGCCCGGGAATGCCCGAGCTGTAGAGGATCGCGTAGATCGCGATCGACATCGCGAACGAGGCGCCGAGCACGATCAGCGGGACCCAGACGAACGTCTGCTTGTTGATCAGCTGCATGCGCACGACACTGACGGTGCGGTTCATCGCAGAGCTCCTTCATCGGCGGCGGCGGCTTCCGCGGCCGCTCGCTGGGTGGTCCGCACGATCAGCTGCTGCAGCGAGACCGGCGCCATGTCGAGGCCCGCAGCGACGAGCCTGGCGTGGTCGTCCGCGGTGAGCGGGCCGAGCACGGTGGCCGAGGCCACGTGACCGAGGGATTCGCGGTGGATGACCTCGCGCCCGGCGACGAACGCGTCGACGGCGGCCGTGTCGCCGACGATGTTGGCGGCACGCTCGCGCACGGCATCCGTCTCCTCGTCCATCAGGATGCGGCCGCGGTCGATCACGAGCACGCGCTCGATGAGGTTGGACACCTCGTCGATCAGGTGGCTCGAGAGGATCACCGTGCGGGGGTGCTCGGTGTAGTCCTCCAGCAGCCGGTCGTAGAAGATCTGGCGAGCGACCGCGTCGAGGCCCAGATACGGCTCGTCGAAGAACGTGATCTCCGCGCGGGCGGCGAGACCGATGATCACGCCGACAGCGGAGATCTGCCCGCGGGACATCTTCTTGATCCGCGTCTTCGGCGGCACCTGGAAGTCCTCGATCAATCGCTGGGCGAGCTCTTCGTCCCAGTTCGGGAAGAACAGGCGTGCGGTGCCGAAGGCGTGCTTCGCAAGCGCGTCGTCCGGGTATTTCTGGCTCTCGCGCACGAAGCACATCCGGCTGAGGATGCGCGCGTTCTCGTACGGCTGCTCGCCGAAGATGCGCACCTCGCCGCTGGTGGCGAAGTTCTGCGCGGTGAGGATCGACATGACGGTCGTCTTGCCGGCTCCGTTGCGGCCGAGCAGGCCGTAGATCGTGTTCTTCTCGATGGTGAAGCTCACGTCGTCCACCGCGACGGTGTCGCGGTATCTCTTGGTGAGATTCTTCACCTCGATGACGTGCGTCCCGGTCGTCATCGCGGATTCCCTTCTGTGGTGGTCGCGCCGCGTCCCGAGGCGCGGTCGCGGATGAGCAGTGCGAGGTCGTCGGGCCCGAGCCCGAGCTTGCGGGCCTCGGCCAGCAGCGGATCGACGAAGCGGTCGGCGAAGGCGTTCCGCCGCTCGGCGAGCAGCAGGTCGCGCGCGCCCGGCGCCACGAACATCCCGATGCCGCGGCGCTTGTACAGCACGCCCTTGTCGGTCAGCATGGCGATTCCCTTCGCGGCGGTGGCGGGGTTGATCCGGTAGAAGGCGGCGAGCTCGTTCGTCGACGGGGCCTGGGCCTCCTCGGCGAGGGATCCGTCGATGATCGAGTCCTCGACCCTCTCCGCGATCTGCAGGAACAGGGCCCGGCCTTCTTCGATCACGTCACTCCTGAGTAGGTTGGTTACTTACTTGAGTAACTAACCACTGAAGCGCGACACTTGTCAAGCGCTGCGCGGATCATCGCCGGCGGTCGGGGGGCGGCCCGCCACCGCCGAGGCCGTGATATCACGCGTGCGCGACCTACCTAGAGCGCCGATGGCTGTCCAATTTGCCCGTTCGCGGGCGGTCGTGAAACGGTGGATCAGGCCCCTCATGGGGCTGTTCCCGACCAGTCCGCGGTCACGGGTGACGTCCTCACGGGGCGCCAGACCGGTGAGCGTATGGTCGGCGGCCGAAGCGCGGATCCGACATCCGCTGCGTTCCCGGCCGCCACCCGGGCGCAACCGCTGCAGCTTCTGCACGGAAGCTGCCGAGGTGCACACAGTGACGCTTCCTGCCATCGAGGCGAAGGGCCTCTTCAAAGTCTTCGGACGAAACCCCAAGGACGCCGTCCGCCGTCTCCGCGCCGGCGCGACGCGCGCCGAGGTCGCGGACGCCGGCTCGGCCGCCGTGATCGACGCGAGCTTCACGGTCCAGCCGGGGGAGATCTTCGTCATCATGGGGCTGTCCGGCTCCGGCAAGTCCACCGTGCTGCGCATGCTCAACGGACTGCTCCCGCCCACGGCGGGCGACGTGCTCGTGCAGGGGCAGAGCGTCACGAAGGGCTCGGCCAAGGCCCTGCGCGGCATCCGTCAGCGCTCGGTCTCGATGGTCTTCCAGCACTTCGCGCTGCTGCCTCACCTGACGGTGCTCGACAACGCCGCCTACGCACTCGAGATCCAGGGCGTCGGGCGCGACGAGCGACGCGAGCGGGCGCGCGAGATCCTCGGCAAGGTCGGGCTCGGCGATCGCGCCGACGCGATGCCCGATGAGCTCTCGGGGGGCATGCGTCAGCGCGTGGGCCTGGCCCGGGCGCTCACCGCGGGCACCGACATCCTGCTCATGGACGAGGCGTTCTCGGCGCTCGACCCGCTCATCCGGCGTGAGATGCAGGAGCAGCTCATCGAGCTGCAGCGCGAGCTCGGCCGCACCATCGTGTTCATCACGCACGATCTCAACGAGGCGATGTTCCTCGGCGACCGCATCGCGGTGATGCGCGACGGCCGCATCGTGCAGAACGGGACGCCCGAGGAGATCCTCACCGACCCGGCGAACGACTACGTCGCGCAGTTCGTGCAGGATGTCGACCGCGCCCGTGTGCTCACCGCCGGGTCCGTGATGGCGCCGCCCGCCGCGACCACGCCGGTGAGCGCCGGCGTGCGCGGAGCGCTGCGGGTGATGCGCGACCTGCAGGTCGGATCGGTGTCGGTCATCGAGAACCGCAGGTTCCTCGGCACGGTGACCGACCGCGCGGTCATCCGGGCCGTCAAGGACGGTCGCACCGACCTTCGCGCGATCGTGCACACCGCGCACGCGGCGGTGCACGTCGACGACCCGCTGACGGATGTGGTCGAACGCGCCGTGGAGCGCCCGGTGCCGGTCGCCGTCGTCGACGACGCCGGCCGCCTCGTGGGCGCCATCCCCCGCGTCACCCTGCTCGCAGCCCTCGGCAACGTGCCGCCGGTCACCCGTGAGAACCCGGTCATCGACCTGCCCGCCACGGTGCCGGCGAGCGAGATCACGCAGACGCTCGCGGCGGTCGAGCAGCCCGCGGCCGCGGCACTGGCGTCCCGATCGGCCGCGCCCACGGCGCTCGCCGGACCCGGAGGCCGCCCCGCACCGTTGGGCCGCCCCACAGCCGGAGGCCGCGCAGCGACCGGCGACGCCCGCACCACGACCGAGGGAGCAGCACGATGAACGATGTCTTCCGCCTTCCGCTGGGCGATGTGGTCGAGACCGCCGTCCGCTGGATGATCGACGTGCTCGGCGGCTTCTTCGACGTCGTCGCCCTCGTCTTCAACGGCCTCTACGGCTGGCTCGACGCGTCCCTGTCTACGCCGCCGTTCTGGGTCGTGATCCTCGTGATCGCCGCGTTCGCGTACTGGTCGAGGGGCATGCTGCTCGCCATCGGCAGCGCCATCGGACTGCTCGTGATCGTCGCGGTCGGGCAGTGGGCGAATGCGATGGACTCGCTCGCCCTGGTGATCCTCGCCGCCGCGGTGGCGATCGCCATCGCCGTGCCGCTCGGCATCTGGGCGGCGCGCAACGACCGCGTGTCGTCGGCCCTGCGCCCCGTCCTCGACTTCCTTCAGACGATGCCCGCGTTCGTCTACCTCATCCCGGCGATGCTGATCTTCGGCGTCGGCCCCGTGCCCGGCATGGTCGCGACCATCGTGTTCGCCCTGGCACCCGGCGTGCGTCTGACCGAGCTCGGCATCCGCGGCGTCGACCCCGAGATCGTCGAGGCCGGTCACGCGTTCGGCGCATCGCCCGGGCGCATCCTGCGTCAGATCCAGCTGCCGCTCGCCCTGCCGAGCATCATGGCGGGCGTCAACCAGGTCATCATGCTGAGCCTGTCGATGGTCGTCATCGCCGGCATGGTGGGCGCGGGCGGCCTGGGCGGCCAAGTGGTGCAGAGCCTCAGCCGCATCGACATCGGCCTCGGGGTCGAGGCCGGCCTGTCGGTCGTGATCCTCGCGATGATCCTCGACCGCGTCACGTCCGGCTTCTCCACGCCGCGTTCCCGGACGGTTCGCCGGGCCGGCGCGGTGGGCACGCAGGACGGGGAGACGGATGCCGCACGCCGGGGATCCGTCGACGCCGGGGTCCCGGCGACACCGGGCCCGGCAACGGCGGCCACGACATCCGTCCCTGACGACGCGCCGTCCGCGCGACCCGAGCCCGCCCACGTCTGACCCGACCCGAGAGGACTGACATGACCACGCGACGCATCATCGCCGCCGGCATCGCTCTGGCGGGCACCGCCGGACTGCTCGTCACCGGCGCCCTCGCGCAGACCGGCGCGGGCGACGCCGGCAAGGGGCATCTGACCATCGCCGTCTTCAACGGCTGGGACGAGGGCATCGCCGCGTCCGAGCTGTGGAAGGCCGTGCTCGAGGAGGAGGGGTACACCGTCGACCTCGCGTACGCCGACCCGGCGGCCGCCTACACGGGCATCGCGCAGGGCGACTACGACCTGACGCTCGACACGTGGCTGCCGCTCACGCACGCCGACTACATGGACACCTACGGCGACGACCTCGTCGACCTGGGCGCCTGGAACGACGAGGCGAAGCTCACCATCGCGGTGAACGAGGACGCCCCCATCGACTCGCTGACCGAGCTCGCCGCCAACGCCGACCTGTTCGGCAACCGGCTGGTCGGCATCGAGGCGGGCTCGGGCCTCGTCACCGTGACACAGGACGACGTGATCCCCGGGTACGGCCTGGAGGGCATGGACTTCGTGACCGCGTCGACCCCCGCGATGCTCACCGAGCTGCAGGCGGCGACGGATGCCGGACGCGACGTCGCCGTCACCTTGTGGCGCCCGCACTGGGCCTACAACGCGTTCCCGATCAAGGACCTCGAAGACCCCGACGGCCTGCTCGGCGACGCCGAGGGCATCCACACGGTCACCTCGACCGCGTTCGCCGAGGAGCAGCCCGAGGTGTCGCGCTGGCTCGAGGACTTCCGGATGGATAACGAGCTGCTGTACTCGCTCGAGGACGCCATGTTCGGCGCGTACGACGGCGACGACTACGGCCCCGTCGTGGATGAGTGGATCGCCGACAACCGGGACTGGGTCGACGGCCTCACCCGCTGACCCGAATCCCTGCCGCGGCCCCGCACCCGAAATAGGGTGTGGGCATGACGGTGGCGTTCGTTCTCGGCGGCGGGGGCGTCCGCGGCGCCGTCGAGATCGGCATGCTGCGGGCGCTCCTCGAGTCCGGCATCCGTCCCGATCTCGTCGTGGGCACCTCGATCGGCGCCATCAACGGCGCGCTCGTGGCAAGCGACCCGACGCCCGCCGTGATCGATCGCCTGCTCGACGCGTGGACCTCGCCGGCGGCGAACGCCGTCTACGGCGACTCGCTGTTCGCGCAGTTCACCCGGCTCGTGAAGACCAGGACGCACCTGAACTCTCCGGCGCCGTTGCGGCATCTGCTCGAGCGGTCGCTCGGCGCCGACACCCGCTTCGAAGACCTGCCGGTGCGGCTGCGGGTGGTCGCCGCGAGCATCGAGCGCGCCGCCGAGCACGTGTTCGAGTCGGGCTCCCTGATCGAGGCGATCCTCGCGTCGGCGTCTGTGCCGGGCCTCCTGCCCCCGACGCGCATCGGCGACGAGCATTTCATCGACGGCGGCATCGTGAACTCGATCCCCATCGCTCAGGCGGTGGATGCCGGAGCCCGCACCGTCTTCGTGCTGCAGGTCGGCCGCATCGAGACGCCGCTCGTCGCACCCAAGTCGGCGGTGGACACCGCGCGGGTGGCCTTCGAGATCGCCCGTCGCCACCGGTACGCGCGCGACGTCGCGACGCTGCCCGAGGGCGTCGCCCTCCACGTGCTGCCCAGCGGCGGTGGGCTCGACGGCGACGATGCGCTGATGTCGTACCGCCGCATGGACACCGTGCACCGGCGCATCGACGCCGCCTACGACGCCAGCCTGTCGTTCCTCGCGGAGCGGGGCCTCGGCGACCGGCCGCCGGCCGGCGGCGACGAGGCTGCGCGCGACGGGACTGCGCGGGACGAGGACGCCGCCGGCGACCAGGCTTCGCGGGACGAGGACGCCGCCCGCGGCGAGGGTGAGGACTGATGGGCGTGCCGCCCACCTGGGTGCGCCGCATCCTCTTGGCGCCGCTCATGATCGTCGCGGCGGTCGTCATGCTGGTGCTCACGCCGGTGTGGCTGATCGTCGCGCTCGCGCTGACGTCGCTGGTGCCCGGACGGTTCCGGCTGCCCCGCCTGCTCTGGCTCGTGACCGTCTATCTGCTCTGGGACGCCATGCTCGTCGTCGCGATGTTCGGGCTGTGGATCGGCTCGGGCTTCGGATACGCGCTCCGGCGCCCGGGCTTCGTGACCGCCCACTATCGCCTCGGCGGCTGGGGCCTGCGTGTGCTGTTCTGGATCTTCGGCGGCGTGCTGCGGCTCACGATCACCACGAGCGGCTCCGATGAAGGCGAGGCCGCGGCGGATCGGGCCGCGTTCGACCGGCTCTTCACTTCCGGCACGCCGCTGATCGTCGCGAGCCGTCACGGCGGACCGGGCGACTCGTTCATCCTGATCCATACGCTGCTGAACGAGGTCGCCCGCCGGCCGCGCATCGTGCTGAAGTACACGCTGCAGTGGGATCCCGCGATCGACATCCTGCTGCACCGCGTGCCGTCGCGGTTCATCGTGCCGTCGGGCTTCGGGCACGGGCACGCGGGGGGTGGCCTGCGGGTGGAGGAAGCGCTGGGCGAGCTCGCCACGGGACTCGGCCCCGACGACGCGTTCGTCATCTTCCCGGAGGGCGGCAACGTCAGCCCCGCTCGTCGCCGCTCTCGGATCCAGCGACTGCGCGACGCCGGGCGCGAGGCGATGGCCGAGCGGGCCGAGGCGCTGCGGCACGTCATGGCGCCGCAGCCGGGCGGTATGCACGCCGCGCTGGATGCCGCGCCCGACGCCGACGTGGTGTTCATCGCGCACACCGGCCTCGACCGCCTCGTGACGCTCCGCGATATCTGGCGCGAGCTGCCGATGGACAAGGGCATCACCATGCGCGCCTGGCGCGTCCCCCGTGCGGACGTGCCCGAAGACCTCGATGCCCGCGCCGCGTGGCTGTTCGACTGGTTCGCCCGCATCGACGCCTGGATCGACGCGCACCCCGAAGTCAGCGCCTGACAGCGGGCGCGGCCGCGGCGATCGGGCCGTCAGCGGTGGGGTTTGGGGTGCGTCACCCGGCCGGGCGCGTCACCGCTGCCGCGTGACGGCACGGGCCACTGGGCGGCCGCCGGCGGGGTCGTGCTCGGGCGCTTCGGTGCGGGCAGCGGCTCGGCGACCGGCTCCGGCGATGCTGCGGGCGCGGATGCCGGCGATGCTGCGGGCGCGGATGCCGGTCCCGCCGTCGGCGTGGCGACGGAGGGAACGTCCGTCGTCGTGGAGGTCGTCGGTCCGAGCTCGAGCATCACCTTGTTCTCGAGAACCTCGATCGCCTCGTCCGATATCGAGATGAGACCGTCGAGTTCCTCGCGCACGCGCCGGTACGCGAGCTGGCGCTCCGCCGGCGTGGCCGCCTCGTCGATCGCGACGGTGAGGAGCTTCTTCGCGGTGTCGAGCCGTTTGCGCTCCACCTCGGTGAAGCTCGAGTCGCGCAGGCGCCGGGCATCACGCTCGGCGACGTCGAAGGCGACCTCGAAGTCCGCGACCGCGTTGCGGTACTCGGCCAGCTGCTCCCTCGACAGGCGCGCCTTCGGTGACGCCGGGCGCAGGCCGTCGGCGATGCGCTTGGCGCGGAGGAACGCTGCGGTGAGGGGCTGGCGGCCGTCGCTCATCGCCGGGAAGGCGATGATCTTCGCGACGTCGAGCTCGTACTCGAGCCAGCGTGCGGTGACGGCGTCGTGGGTCGCGAACAGGCGTTCGAGCTGGGTGACCTGCGTCTCGCGCGGAGCCGCTGTGGGCTCGGGCACCGCCGTCTGGCCGGTGATCGGCGGGAGGGATGCCGCGGCCACGGCCTTGCCGCGCGCCGCTGCCTGTGCGGCCTTGAGCTCGGCCTTCGCGTGCATGACTTCGATGCGGCGCTGGTGCCGCCGGCGGGCACCACGCTCCCAGGCGTTGCCGACCATGCCGGCAACGCCCATCAAGGGAAAGACCAGCCACCAGAAGTCGCCGAGAAAATCGAAGATCGGCTGCACTCTGTCATGCTAACCGCCCGGTACGCCGCTGTGTCGGGCTCAGGGCACCCTGTCAGCGCGCGGATCGGCGGCGCGCGGAGGCGGCATCCGTGCGATCAGCGTCGGCAGCCGGTCGGCGATCTCGGCGATGACCGCGGCCGCCGCGGTGAGTCCTGCGG
>NZ_DATCVK010000241.1:0-21570 GCF_036566905.1 Microbacterium sp.
TACGACCAGGACCTCGTGTTCGGCCACGGCGACCTGCACAACGCGTTCGCGCTCGTCGACCTGCTCGAGAACGGCGGCCCCGGCGGCGTCCCCGCGTACGACGGCCCGCGCCACTTCGACTACAAGCCGTCGCGCACCGAGGACGAGACCGGCGTCTGGGACTCGGCTGCCGCGAACATGCGCACCTACCTGCTGCTGAAGGAGCGCGCCGCGGCCTTCCGCGCCGACCCCGAGGTGCAGGAGGCGCTCGAGACCGCGCGCGTCGCCGAGCTGTCGATCCCGACGCTCAACGAGGGCGAGTCGTACGACGACTTCCTCGCCGACCGCTCGGCGTACGAGGAGTTCGACGCCGACGCGTACCTCGGTGGCAAGGGCTTCGGCTTCGTCCGCCTGCAGCAGCTCGCGACCGAGCACCTGCTCGGCGCCCGCGGCTGAGTCGCGAAACGGATGCTGTGGCCGGCCGCGTCGGCCACAGCATCCGTCGTCCCGCCCGCGGGTTGAGCGTGTCCCACTTTCTGTCGGACACAACGCCCTCACCGGCACAATTCGGGACATGAAGGACGGAAACCGGGACATGAAGGAAGGGCGGGCGCGATGACGCTGGTCATGGGCGTCGACTCGTCGACGCAGTCGTGCAAGGTCGTGATCACGGATGCCGCTACGGGCGCCGTCGTGCGGCAGGGCCGTGCCTCGCACCCGGACGGCACCTCGGTCGATCCCGAGGCGTGGTGGACGGCGCTGCGGACCGCGATCGCAGACGCTGGAGGCATCGACGATGTCGCGGCGTGGGCGGTCGGCGGGCAGCAGCACGGCATGGTCGCGCTCGATGCCGACGGCCGCGTGATCCGCGATGCGCTGTTGTGGAACGACACCCGCTCGGCGCAGGCGGCGGCCGACCTCACGGCGGAGTTCGGCGCCGATGAGCTCGCGCGGCGGACGGGCCTCGTGCCGGTGGCATCCTTCACGATCACGAAGCTGCGATGGCTGCGCGGCCACGAGCCTGAGAACGCCGCTCGTGTCGCCGCCGTCGCCCTGCCGCATGACTGGCTCACCTGGCGCCTGCGCGGCTTCGGCCCCGAGGGCGAGTCGCCACGCGGACCGGTGCTCGACGAGCTCGTCACCGACCGGTCGGACGCGTCGGGCACCGGCTACTGGGATCCCGCGACCGGCGGGTACGACCACGAGCTCCTGGTCGCGGCGCTCGGCCACGATGCGGTGCTGCCACGGGTGCTCGGTCCCGACGAGTGGGTGACGGATGCCGCGGGCCGCCGCGTCGGCGGCGGTGCCGGCGACAACGCGGGCGCAGCGCTCGGCCTCGCCGCCCGGCCGGGCGACGTGGTCGTCTCGATCGGAACGAGCGGCACCGTCTTCGCGGTGAGCGAGGAGCGCACGATCGACCCGACCGGCACGGTCGCCGGGTTCGCGGACTGCACCGGGCGCTTCCTGCCGCTGGTCGCAACGCTCAATGCCGCGCGCGTGCTCGACGCGATCGCGCGCGTGCTGGGCGTCGACCACGCCGAGCTCTCGCGCCTGGCCCTGGCCGCCCAGCCGGGCGCGGCCGGCCTGCAGCTGGTGCCGTACTTCGAGGGCGAGCGCACGCCGAACCTGCCCGACGCGACGGCGTCGCTCACCGGCATGACGCTCGCCTCGACGACGCGCGAAAACCTCGCCCGTGCCGCGGTCGAGGGCATGCTGTCGGGGCTCGCCGCCGGACTCGCGGCGCTGCGCGGCCTGGGCGTTCCGCTGGAGCGCGCACTGCTCATCGGCGGCGGCGCGCAGTCGGCCGCGGTGCGCGAGATCGCGCCGCTGGTGCTGGGTCTTCCCGTCGAGGTGCCCGAGCCGGGGGAGTACGTCGCCCTCGGCGCCGCGCGGCAGGCGGCATCCGTCCTCTCCGCCTGAACACCGGCGCGCGGGCACGGGGGCGCGCGAGCGCGGCCTCACGCGCAAGAATGGGCGGATGCCGGAGGCCGACGCAGACGCAGAGCTCGACGCGGTCGCGGCCGAGCTCTACGCCCTGCCGCCGTCGGAGTTCACGGCCACCCGCAATGCGCGCGCGGGTATGGCGGCCGGCGCCGTCGCCAAGCGGATCAAGGCGCTGCGCAAGCCGACGATCGCGGCGTGGGCGGTGAACCTGCTCGCCCGCGAGGGGCAGCTCGCCGACGCGATCGAGCTGTCGACGGCATTGCGCGAGGCGCAGGACGACCTCGACGGCGCTGAACTGGCGCGCCTCGGCAAGCAGCGGCGCCAGCTCGTCGCCGCGCTCGCGAAGCAGGCGGTCGGCCTCGCCGAGGACGCCGGCGGCACGCTGAGCGCCGCCGCGCGCGAGGACGTCGAGAAGACCATCAATGCGGCGGTGATGGATGCCGCAGCCGCCGCAGCCGTCCTGACGGCCCGCCTCGTCACGCCGCTGGAGGCGGGCGACATCGAGCCCGACACGCTCGCCGACGCGGTCGGTGGGTCGGTGCCCGGCGTCGTCACGCCGCCGCCGCGCGACGACCTCGCGGAGCGCCGGGCACGTAAGGCGGCGGAGAAGGCCGCGCGAGAGGCGGAGCGCCTGGCGAACGAGGCGGAGCGTGAGCTCGCCCGCGTCGACGCGCGCCGCGCGAAGGCGCAGGAGCGGGTCGACCACATACGTGAGCGCATCGACGACCTCCGCCGCGACCTCGCCGCGCTGGAGAAGGACGAGCAGGCCGCAGGGGAGAAGCTCGACGCCGTCGAGCGCGAGCACGCCGCGGCGGCGGCGAAGGCGCGCGATGCGGCGAAGGAATCCGAGCGCGCGCAGCGCGCCCTCGACGACGAGTGAGCTCCCGCGGCGCCGGGTGGCGGCATCCGTCTTTCACAGGACTCTCGTAGGGCCGCCGCCTAGCGTGAATCGCATGGCGACTCCCGCACCTCTGGTGCCCGCGACGGCGTCCGACGAGGGTGAGATCACGGTCTCCCCGAGCGAGCTCAGGGAGCTGCGCGACGAACTGCAGCGCTTCATGATGGAGTACCGCTTCGGGCTGCAGGAGGTCGAGACGAAGATCGGGATCCTGCGCGACGAGTTCCTGCTCACGCACGACTACAACCCGATCGAGCACGTCTCGAGTCGCGTGAAGTCGCCCGACAGCCTCGTCGAGAAGGTGCAGCGCAAGGGCATCGACGGCGACTTCGCATCGATCCGCCGGCGCATCACCGACATCGCGGGCATCCGCATCACGTGCAGCTTCACCGCCGACGTGTATCGCCTCTTCGACCTGCTGACCGCCCAGGACGACGTGCGTGTGCTTCAGGTCAAGGACTACATCGCCTCGCCCAAGTCGAACGGCTACAAGAGCCTGCACGCGATCCTCGAGGTGCCGGTGTTCCTCTCGACGGGGCGCATCGAGGTGCCCGTCGAGGTGCAGTTCCGCACCATCGCCATGGACTTCTGGGCGAGCCTCGAGCACAAGATCTACTACAAGTACGCCACACGCGTGCCCGACGAGCTGCTGGCGAGCCTCAAGGACGCCGCCGACACCGCCGCCGAGCTCGATGCCCGCATGGAGCGCCTGCATCGGCAGATCCGCGGCGGCAGCGCCGGCCAGACGGCTCCGCTGGCCGTCCGCGAGATCACCGACCGCATCGCTCCGGCCCCCGCGCCCACGGCCCCGGACGGCGGAGACGACGAGGCCCGCCCGATCTGACGCCGCTCGACGGACCGGCGGGCGCGGTCAGCTCGCGAGGACGGCGCCGGCGCTGGCGAGGTAGTCCTCGACGGTGCGCGGGCCGAACACCGCCGTGTTGGCGACGTAGCCCTGTGCCAGGGCCGCGATCGACCGTGCGGTGTCGGCCGCGAGGGCTTCGGCATCCGCCTCATCCGTCGTCTGCGTGCGAGCCCACGGTCCGATGGCGAGCGAGAGCGACGCGCGGAGGCGCCCGGCGGTGCGGAGCATCTCTTCGTGTAGTGCCGGCTCGACCATCGCCTCACCCCAGAACTGCAGGACGAGCGGGGTCGACAGCCCGGCCTCGCTGAAGGTCGAGAGCATGCCGCGCAGCGCCTGGCGCGGCGTGACGATCTCGCCGCGGTCGCCCGCCGCCTCGAGGGCGTCGATGCGCGGCAGCAGGAAGCGCCCCACGACGTAGCGGGCGAGCTCGGCCTTGTTGGAGAAGTGGGAGTAGATCGCGCCGGTGGACAGACCGGACTCTTCGACGATGTCGGCGATGGAGGTGTCGCGCACGCCGTTGCGCTCGAGGACCCGCAGGGCGGCGCGGGCGATCTCGTCGCGGCGGGCTTCGCGGTAGGCGTCCGAGACTTTCGGCATGGAAACAGAATAGCAATTCTGTTATGGTGACAAACAGAACAGCCATTCTTTTTAAGGAGGTCGCGATGTCCCTTCATCGCGAGAGCCGGGCGAACCCGGCACGCCCCACCCGCTGGCCCGTCGCTGCGGCGTTCGGGCTCCTCGGATCCGTCATCGTCGCGGTCATCGTGATGGCCTTCGTCTGGCCGGCCGCCACGTCGCAGCCGCAGAACCTGCCCGTCGGCATCTCCGGGCCGACCGAGGCCGTGAGCGCCGTCGAGGACAAGCTCGCCGAGCAGGACCCCGCGCCCTTCGACCTCAGCGAGGTCGGCTCACGCGACGACGCCGTGTCGCAGATCGAATCCCGTGAGCTCTACGGCGCCATCCTGCTGGGCGACGAGCCCGAGGTGCTGATCGCGACCGCTGCGAGCCCGGTCGCCGCCGCGGCGCTGCGCGCAGTGGCGACCCAGCTCCAGGCGCAGATCGACACCACCGCTCAGGCGGCGCTGACCGAGCAGCTGACCGCGATCGTCGGCGCGCTGAAGTCCGGTCAGATGCCGCAGCTGCCCGAGGGGGCGACCGGATCCGCCCCCGAGATCCCGACGGTGACCGTCACCGACGTCGTGCCGCTCGCCGAGGGCGACAGCACGGGAGCGGGTCTTGCGGCATCCGTCTTCCCGCTCGTGCTGGGCGGCATGCTCGGCGGCATCCTGCTGACGCTGCTCGTGCAGGGCGTCGTGCGGCGGCTCATCGGGCTCGTCGTCTTCGGCGTCGCCGCGGGCGCCCTCATCACGCTCGTGATGCAGACCTGGTTCGGGATGCTGACGGGCGACTGGCTGCTGAACGCCACCGTCATCGGGCTCGGCGTGAGCGCCACGTCGGCGCTCATCATCGGCCTCGCGGCGCTGATGGGTCCTCCCGGCATCGCCGTCGGCGCGATCATCACGATGTTCATCGCCAATCCGATCGCCGGTGCCGCGATGCCACCGCAGTTCCTGCCGGAGCCGTGGGGTGCGGTCGGCCAGTTCTTCGTGCCGGGCGCGTCGGCGACGCTGCTGCGGTCGGTGATGTACTTCCCGGATGCCGCCACCGCGGCGCAGTGGATCATCCTGGGCGCCTGGCTCGTGGGCGGTGTCGTGCTCGCGCTCATCGGACACCAGCGCACGCGCGCCGAGCTCACGCCGCCGGAGCGTCAGCTCGAGCCTGCGGAGCCTGCGGAGCCGGCGACGTCGGCGGTGCCCCTCGAACCGGCCGAACCGCTCGCGCGCTGACCCGTCGCGCCACCGGACGCGCGGGAGACCTGCGCCGATCGCGCGCATCCGCGCGACCCGCGCTGGCTAGTCTGTTCGCGTGGACGACCTCGAACCGACGCTGCTGGTGATTCCGATCCTGGCGGTCCTCGCGCCGCTGCTGGCGCGGGGGATCGGCCGCTGGATACGCGTCCCCGTCGTGGTGTTCGAGCTGGTGCTCGGCATCCTGGTCGGTCCCGCCGTGCTCGGCTGGGCGGTGCCGAGCGAGTTCATCGACGCGCTCTCGGAGTTCGGGCTCGCGATGCTCTTCTTCGTGGCGGGCACCGAGATCGAGTTCGGCTCCTTCCGCGGTCGCCTCGGCCGGCGCGCGTCTCTCGGCTGGCTCATCAGCCTCGCCGCTGGCATCGCCGCGGGCTTCGTGCTCGCGTCCGGCGAGGCGGCGATCGTGATCGGCGTCGCGCTGTGCTCGACGGCGCTCGGCACCCTCCTGCCCATCCTCCGCGACGCCGGTGAGCTGCCCACGCCGTTCGGGAAGGCCGTCGCGGCGATCGGCGCGGTCGGTGAGTTCGGTCCGCTCATCGCGATCTCGATCTTCCTCGGCGGCCGTGAACCGGGTATCTCGACCGTGGTGCTCGCCGTCTTCGCCGGGTTCGCGGCGCTCGCCATCTGGCTCGCGTTCAGAGTCCCGCGGGGTGCGATGCACGCCTTCGTGAGCTCGACGCTGCACACGTCCGGGCAGTTCGCGATCCGCGTGGTCTTCGTCATCCTCGCGGCGCTCGTCGCGCTCAGCATCGTCCTGGATCTCGACATGCTGCTCGGCGCCTTCACCGCCGGCATCATCTGGCGCCTTCTCATGCGCGACGCGTCCGAGCCCGACCGCGAGGCGGTCGAGAGCAAGATCGAGGGCGTCGCGTTCGGCTTCCTCGTGCCGATCTTCTTCATCTACACCGGGGTCACCTTCGACCTCGAAGCGCTCCTCGAGCAGCCGTCCACGTTCCTGCTGGTGCCGGTCGTGCTCGTGGCGCTGCTGCTGGTTCGCGGGCTGCCGTCGACCCTCGCCGCACCCGTGGGATCATCGCGGCGCGATCGGCTGTCCATCGCGCTGCTCGGCGCGACCGGGCTGCCCATCATCGTCGCGGTCACGCAGATCGGCGTCGACGAGGACATCCTGACGACCTCGCACCAGACCGTGCTCATCGCCGGCGGCATGCTGTCGGTCCTCCTGTTCCCGCTCATCGGCATGGCGCTCCGCGGTGAGCGGGTGAAGGCCACGCCTGCTCTCGAGGACGACATGGCGTGAGCACCCTCGAGCTCTTCGCCGCCGCCCGCGCGCGGCTGGCCGAGGCGCCGCGTGAGGCGCTCGGCGAACTCGTCGTGCCGCGGCGCATCCTTGGGGTCGCGCGCGCCCCGCGCGTCGAGCGCCGCGGTGCCGCGTGGCACCTGGGCGTGCTCCTGCTCACCGACGACGCCGTGCTCGCGACCGGAGACATCGTCCGCGCGCGCCAGGAGGCCCGGCGCGGCTACACCGCCGAGTCCCAGCGGCAGCGCGCCGAGCTCGCCGCAGCCGCACGCCGCGGCGGGTTCGCGGAGGGGGAGACCGTGCATCTCGGATGGTCGGTGCTGCAGCCCGACGTCGTCGATGCCGGCGGAGAGTCCGGCCCCCTCGTCGCGAGCGACGGCGTCACGAGTGTGAAGTGGAGCGCGGCCGGAGGACTCATGCCCTTGGAGGCGTACCTCGCCGAGCGGGTGGCGCTGCTGCTCGATCCGCCACGCGGCGCCTGACGGCGGTGCGATATCGGCCGGAGCGCGGCCTGTCAATGCGCTCGTCCGGGGTGGGGGTGCGCCGTAGCGTGTGAGCATGGCCGCACGGGATCTCACACGACAGATCGTCGTCATCAGCGCGTTCTGCTTCATGATCATCGCCGCCATGGTCGGCACCGGCCTGTTCGGCGGCACCGCCGTGCAGGATCTGCAGGACGGCGCCCTCGACCAGGACGGCTCCTACCTCGCACCCGCGCGACCCGCGTTCTCGATCTGGTCGGCGATCTACCTCGGCCTCTTCGCGTACACGATCTGGCAGGCGCTGCCGCGGCAGCGGGGCAGTGAACGACAGCGCGCGCTCGGCTGGCTCATCGCCGGCACGATGGCGCTCAACGGCCTGTGGCTGGTCACCGCCCAGTTCGGCTCGCTGGCGCTCACCGTGCTCGCGATCATCGTTCTGCTGGCCCTCCTCGGCGTCACCTTCCACCGCACGGTCATCGAACCGGCCGACGGCTGGGCCGACCGGCTGCTCGTCGACGGCGTCACCGGCCTGCATCTCGGGTGGGTGACGCTGGCGACCGTCGCCAACATCGCCGCGTGGCTGACGTCCATCGCGCCGCCGGAATGGGGGGACGCCGCCGAGCTGTGGGGCGTCGTCGTGCTCATCGTGGTCGCCGTCATCGGGCTCGGCATCGAGGCGGCGAGCCGATGGCGCCTCGGTCCCGCGCTCGCCCTCGCCTGGGGGCTGACCTGGCTGGCGGTGGGCCGCCTCACGGGCGAGCCGTCCAGCGCGGCGATCGGCTGGACGGCCCTCGTCGTCGCCGTCCTGATCCTCGGCGCCGCGGTCGTGGGCACGGTCCTTCGCGAGGCGACGGCGGTCCGCAACGCCGAGGCGTGAGGTCAGGCGGGACCGAACCGCTCGGCGAACGCGCGCAGCAGACGAGCCGGCTGACTGACGGATGCCGCGAGCACGCGGCCCGCGATCGCGTCGTAGTCCGCGGAGTCGAAGTAGCCGTCGTCGCGGTACACCGCCATGCGCTCGGTGAACGCCTTGGTGGTCGGCTCGGGGTGAAACTGGGTCGCATAGAGCCTGTCGCCCACGCGATACGCCTGGATGGGGCATCCGTCGTTCCGCGCCAGCAGGACCGCGCCCGGCGGGAGCGACTCCGTGCCCTCCTTGTGGGCGGTGAGCGCTGTGAAACGGTGCGCCAGGGCTCCGAACAGCGGGTCGGTCGCGGCACCCGGGGTGAGTTGCACGGCCACCGGCCCGGTGTCTTCGGGGAACGCACGGCTGACGGTGCCGCCGAGCGTGCGCGTCGCGATGCCGATGCCGTAGCAGGTGAACAGCGACGCGGGTCCGGCGCCGTCGGCCGTGGCTTCGGCGATGCGCGCCAGGTCGGCCTCGAGGCGGCGCTGCGCGTCGGTCTTCGTCGACTCCGGGTCGGTGACGTTGAAAGGGCTGCCGCCGATCAGAAAACCGGCGTATCGCTCGAAGACGTCGTCGGGGAGCGGCTCGCGAACGAGGTCGTGACGCGCGAGCCGGCTCTCGTCGACACGCATCGCGGCCCGGAACGACTCGTACTCGGCGGCTGCCGCGCCCAGCTGCGGGCGCACGCAGACATAGAGCAGCGGCGCGGTCGTCATGCAGGAATTCTAGGTCTCCGGTCCGAGCGCGCGCGAAAGAGGCGACATCCGCCGTCTTCGGCCGGTATTCGTGTATCAAACACGCACTATCGCGCTCGGGCATGGTGTGGACAGAATGGGCGCTATGACGCAGGCCGGCGCCGAGCCATCCGTCGACTCCGCGGAGCCGGCGCGATGGGAGCGCGCCGCCGCACTCTTCGTGCGGTGGCGTGAAGGTGACAGCCGTGCGATGGACGAGCTCGTCCGCCTGATGACGCCGCCGCTGTGGCACGTCGTGCGGGCGTACGGAGTCGACCCTGCGCTGGCACAGGACGTCGTGCAGACGACCTGGCTGACGCTCGTACGCCGTCACGAGACCATCAACGACCCGCTCGCGGTGTCGGGATGGCTCACGATGTGCGCGCGCCGCGAGGCGTGGCGGGTCGGCAAGCAGCATCGGCGCGCCGATGCCACCGAGGCCGAGTCGCTCGAACCGCACCTTCCTGTCCACGAATCCGCCGAGCAGACCGCGGCGCAGGACGACGAGACCCGTCGCCTGTGGACAGCGGTCGCCACGCTCAACGATCGATGCCAGCGCCTGCTGCGGATCGTCGCGTTCGAGGACCGCCCCGACTATGCCCGCATCGCAGAGGACCTCGCGATGCCCATCGGATCGATCGGACCGACCCGCCAGCGCTGCCTCGCAAAGCTTCGCGCCGTCCTCGAGGGCGACGGATGGAGAGGTGACGACGATGGAAACTGAGGACTTCGCGGCCGACGCCGCGCTCTTCGCACGCATGCGCCGGATGTGGGAGGAGGTCGACCCCGTGCCGGCCGACCTGGTCGACCGCATGGTGGCCGCGGTCGCGGTCGAGGACCTCTCGCGCGAGTACGCGCTGCTGACACTCGTCGAGGGGACTCTCGCCGCCGTCCGCGGCGAGACCGACACCGCGACGCTGCAGTTCAGCGACGGCACCACCAGCGTGCTGCTGCACGTGACCGCCACCGAGAGCGGCGATCGGCGTGTGGACGGATGGGTGGATGCCGCCGCCCTCGCCATCCGGCTGGTGCAGGGCGACCGCGAATGGTCGGCCGAGCCGGGCGAGCACGGACGGTTCGCGTTCGACGAGGTCACGCCAGGGGTGGCGCGGCTCCGTCTCGTCGTGCGCGACGCCGACGGCGCGCTGCGCGACTTCCAGACGCCTCAGTTCGAGGTCTGACAGGCAGTTCGAAGTACGAGAGACGGATGCCGCGGCCTGGGGGCCGCGGATCCGCTGTGTGTGAGGAGAAGACATGGCTGAAGACGACGCCCAGCGGGCCGACGACACCGCAGCAACGCGAGGTTCGTGGCGTGACCGTGCGAAAGCGGGGGCACCGCGGGCAGTGGCGATGGATCCTCGGTGGCATGTCGTGCCGGGGGTCGAGGCGTTTCCGACCGCGTATGCCCCGGGTCATTTGCTGATCTTCGGAGGGGATCGAACGCGCGCGCAGCGATCGCTGGAGGCCGCAGGAAGCGAGCTCGGATGGGAGATCGACGTCCGGGAGCCTTCGCGCGAAGGAGGCGGATCCGAACCCGTTGCGACGGCGAACATCGTTCAGGTACCCAGCGAGTCGCGCGACGACGAGCCGGTGCCCGTCATCGACGCCTGGCGGCTTCTGCAGCACGCGCGGCGTCTCGAGGTCGTCAATGCCGTCGTTCGCCGGGTGGAGGACGAGTGGGTAGCAGCGCAGAAGGCTCCACTGCGGTCCGGGGACCAGAATGCTGATGCTGAGACTTCTCGCAGCGTGGCCCCGACCGAGCTCAATGAGGAGCAGCGACGATCGATTCGGCACCGCGCGCGTCGAGCGGTCGCCCTGGAGGCCGCTCGATGGGCCGAGGGTGATCCCGGGAGGGCACCCGAGAGCGTTGCGGGGGCCGGTGAGCCCGTCGCACGAGGGGTCGACATCGATGCGAAACAGTCGGAAGCGACCACGTCGGCACCGCCGATTGCGGTCACGCCCGCAGATCTGGAGGCGATGCGCGTCCTGGAGGACGTCGGCTTGGACCACCTCCTCACCGTCGATCCGATCGGCTTGAACCCCCACGGAACCACCAACCCGCACGGAACCACGAACCCGCACGGGACGACCAACCCGCACGGGACGACCAACCCTTCAGGTACGGCGGGATACGCGTACCCGGGAACGGGTGGCCTGGAAGTCGTGTCCTACGTCGGTGCTGCGCCCGCTCGAACACTGGAGTTCTCGAACGGCAGCAGGCCCGTCGTTGCCGTGGTCGACACCGGATGCGGGTCGCATCCGTGGTTCGACGAGCCGGTCGGCGGTGAAGCGATCGTCCGGCGCAACATCCCCTCCCCGACCCGGCCCGGGAAGGTGATCGGTGTCGAGGATCCGCTCACCGATCCGGAGGTGCACGGAGACCAGTCCGGTCCTCTCGACGGCTTCCTCGACGGAGCAGCCGGTCATGGCACCTTTGTCTGCGGAATCGTCCATCAGGTGTGCCCGGACGCGGAGATCATCGCCATCCGCGTCGCGGACAGCAATGGAACGGTCCTGGAGCACGAGCTCATCGAGGCTCTCGAAGAGCTGGCCGACTGGATCGGACCCCCCGAGAAGCCGACGAACCGAATCGATGTCGTGAACCTGTCGCTCGGGTACTACCACGAGACGCCCGAGGACCGACTCTTCAGCCTGCGCCTGTACCGTGCCCTGGTCAGCCTGCGGGAGAGAGGATGCGTGGTCGTCTGCTCTGCCGGAAACGATGCGACCGCGCGTCCCACCTTTCCCGCGGCGCTGTGGAACAGCGGTGACTCGGCGCTGAACCTCCCGGACGAGAGCGACCTGAAGGAAGACAGCCACATCGCTGTCGGCGCGCTGAATCCGGCGCTGACATCGGTGGCGCTGTACAGCAACGTCGGCACGTGGGTGAAGACTTTCGCCCCCGGGACCTCTGTTGTCAGCACGTTCCCGCTCCTGCAGGGGGGAATCCAGCCCGGGTCGCGCGCCGACACGGCCGATCGCTACCGCTGGAGCCTCGATCCCGATGACCACTCGGGCGGCTTCGCGATCTGGAGCGGCACATCGTTCGCCGCCCCGTACGTGGCGGGGATGATCGCAGCCGAACTCGCAGCCGAACGAGGCGGCAAAGCGAGTCCGCCGGACGAGCCGCAGGTGACCGCGGCGAGCACACCCCAGACGGCGGTCGCGGCCGCCCTGCGACGGGTGGCGTCGCGCGACCGGTCGAAGAAGAAGCCGGAAGGGCAGACGGCTCAGGGGGCGAGGACGCCGAAGTAGCCTGCTGTGTCGATCGGCGGCCGGAGCGCGGCATCTCGCCCCCCGCCCGCCGATCGGCCATCATTGCACTGTGGTCTCTGGGGAAGAGCTCTACGAGCGCGGGAGGCACCTGGCGACACGCGGAAGGTACCGCGAGGCTCGACGGGTCCTGAGTTCTGCGATCGCCCGTGCGGCGGCAGACGGCGATGTGGAGCTCGAAGCCCGTGTCGCAGGGACGCAGGCATATGTACTCGCTCGCCTCGGAAGCGTCGGCGCCGGCGAGCGACTGTGCTTGGACGCACTCGCTCGGGAAGGACTTTCCGCAACCACGATCGCGCAGCTCCACGGGCAGCTCGGAGCCCTCGCGATCGAACGCGGACTGCTGGATGACGCCGCGGAATGGCTCGGCAAGAGCATCGAAGGACTGGCGGATCAACCGGTTCGGCAGGCGAATACGCGGTTGAATCGCAGCCTCGTCTTCATGCAGAGGGGCATGCTCGACGAGGCGCTGGCCGACCTCGAGGCGGCCGAGCAGTCGTACCGAGCAGCGGACATGATCATGGAGTCGAACCTGACGGTGCACAACCGCGGGTACGTCAAGATGCTCGCCGGGGATCTGGTCGCCGCGCTGCAGACGATGCAGTCGGTGCGCGAACGGTTGGATGAGGAGTCCGAGCTCTGGGCCGCGATCAACGAGCTCGACCGAGCGGAGGTGCTTCGCGAGGCCGGACTGGTCACAGAGGCGGAACGCAGCCTGGGCGAGGTCGCGGTCGCGCTCGAACGGCACCACGCGCCACGGGAACATGCGACCGCCGAGTATCAGCTGGCCCGGTCGCTCCTGAGCCACGATCCCGTCGCCGCATCGACCGCGGCCGACCGTGCCGCGCGGCGTTTCCGGCGGGTCGGCAGTCCGGGGTGGGCGGCGCGCGCGGACGCGATCCGGCTCCGGGCTCGCCTCGCGGTAGGCAGGATCGACCGTGCCGGTGATCCCGTGCGGCTGCCGGGCCGTCTGCCCTCGCGCGCCTCTGTGGAGGCGGTCGTTCAGGAACTCGACGCCCTGGGCTTCCGGGGCGAGGCCGAGGCTCTCAGGCTCGCGCACACTCTCGCGCGCGTGCGCCGCAACAGTGCAGCGGAGCTTCCACGGCTGCGCGTCGATAGGCACATGCCGCTGGAGTCAGCGCTGCTCGCGCAGGAGCTGCGCGCCGTGCACGCGGCGCTGAACGGCAGCGAGCGTGACGCCCAGCGTCACGCCGCCCGGGGGCTCACGCTCCTGGACGCCGCGTTCGGCGACGGCGGCAGCCTCGATCTGCTCAGTTCGTCCGCTATGCGCGGCGCGGGCCTGATCACGACGGGACTGGCATCGGCACTGCGTTCGCGCGATCCGGCGCGAGTGTTCGAGTGGTCGGAGTACGCACGACTGGACAGTGAGCGGATCGTGCCGGTCCGTCCGTCGCCGGACCCGGAGCAGGCAGCCGATCTGGCGGAGTTGCGGGTACTGCGAATGGCGAATTCCGACGCGGATTGGCTCTCGGGTCCCCGCGCGCGCATGCTGAGAGACCGCGCGCGCCAGCGGCAATGGTCGACGGTGGGCGTCGCCGGCGTGCATCAGCGTGCGACCCTCGAGCAAGCGCGAGGCGAGCTGCGCGACGGCGGAGCGTTGGCGTGCTTCGTGTTCGACGGTGAGCGCCTCGCGGTTCTCGTTGTCACTCCGCATCGCACGGCCGTGATCCCGCTCGACTGGTCCGCCTGCCGACACGCGCTGCGCGGGCTCCGCGCCGATTTGGATGTGTCGGCGGCCGTGACGTCCGGACCGATGGCCGGTGTCGTGCGAGATGCGCTCGCCGATCGCCTCGCGGTGCTGTCGAAAGAGCTGATCGAGCCGTGGCTAGGCGTCACGGGGCCGGTATCCCATCTGGCCATCGCAGCCCCGGGCGTCCTCACGGTCGTGCCGTGGGCCATGCTTCCAGGACTGCGCGGGTCCGCGATCTCGCTCGCGGGGTCGGCCACCGGGTGGATCCGGCGCCGTGGACTGCACCGTCAGCGCCCGCGCATCGCCGGCTTCGCGTCGGGTCCGAGGGTCGCGCGTGGCGAGGAGGAGATCGCGCGGGCCGCGACGGCGTGGCATGACGTCGTCATGCGCTCCGGCGCCGAAGCAACCGTGTCGGGAGTGACTTCGCTGGCCGAGAGCGCGGATGTCCTGCATATCGCTGCGCATGGACGGCATGCCGTGGACAATCCGATGTTCTCGGGCCTCGAGCTCTACGACGGGACGCTGTTCGGATACGACATCGACCTCGTAGAGTCGGTGCCCGGAACCGTCGTGCTGTCGGCGTGCGAGGTCGGTCGATCCTCGGTGCGGTGGGGCGAGGAGGCGGTCGGGATGACTCGGACCTGGCTCCACGCGGGCGCCAGGTCGGTAGTGGCCGCTCCTGTGATCGTCGCCGACGACGAGGCGTGCGAACTCCTCGCAGCGATGCACGAGGGGCTCGCCGCCGGTATCGCACCTTCGGTAGCACTGGCGGAGGCGTCGGAGCGCACCGGCATCGTCGCCCCGTTCCAGGTGCACGGCGCGGGCTTCTGAGATTCTCGCCGGCACGTGTATCAACACGGATGCCGGCGACTCCTGCTCATTGGATGGGCTCCCGCTGCCCGACCTGGGGCAGGGAAGCGGGACAGAAGGCCTCCTGGGGAACGCTGCTCGGGAGCGGGTCTTCGGTGCCGATCTTCGAGGGGTGCCGCACCGGGGACTGGGGCGGCGCCCCTCATCCTTACGCCGTGGCGGGATCAGCCGCGTGAGGAGTTCGCGGTGCGGCCGCGCACGATGCCGACGAACGCGTCGACGGCGGGCGACGTGCGGTCCGCAGCCCACGCCAGCGCGACCGTCGACGCGGGGCCGTCCAGGAGCGGCCGATACTCGACATCCTTCCGCTGGTGAAGCCGCGCGAGCGACATCGGCACCACGACGACCCCGACCCCCGCGGCGACGGTCGCGATCGCCTCGGCGGTGTCTGCCGGGGGAGCGAACCGCGGCTCGACGGCGCCGGGCACCCGGACGCCGAGCACGTCGTCCTCCGGAACGATCAGCACCTCTCCGACGAGGTCGGCCGTGTCCAGCTCATCGGCGGCCGTCAGGTGCGACTCCTTCGCACAGACGACGACCGGCACCTCGTCGTAGAGCGGGATGACGTGGAGCCCGTCCTTGTCTATCGGCAGCCGGACCAGGGCCGCGTCGACCTCGCCGTCGCGGAGGGCCCGACGCTGGTCGGCGACGGCCAGCGCCACGAGCTCGAGGCTCGTGCGCGGCATCCGCTCCTTCCAGGTGTCGATCCACTTCCCAGGCGTCGCACCGGGGATCGCTCCGAGGAGGAACGTCGTCGGCATGGGCGGCTCGGCGGGAGGTGTCGGCGAAGGGCCCGGCGACGGCTGCGGCCGGCGTGCCTTCGTCGGCTTCGCCTTGGCCGCGGAACCGGATCCGGCGCCCGGACGCTTGCCCGGGACACTCCGTCGTCCTCCGCCTGCGCGCGGCCCGCCCTTCGCCATACCGTTCAGCGTAGCCGGGGCGCTATCGTTCGCTCATGGTGACGATCCTCGCGACGGTCTTCGCAGCGCTGGCAGCGCTGCTGCACGTGTACATCTTCGTGATGGAGAGCGTGCAGTGGACGCAGCCGAAGGTCTGGAAGCGCTTCGGCGTCGCCGACCAGGCCGCGGCCGACACGACGAAGCCGATGGCGTACAACCAGGGGTTCTACAACCTGTTCCTCGCGATCGGCGTGGTGATCGGCCTCGTGCTGATCTTCGCGGGATCGGATGCCGCACCCGTGCGCGCCGCCGGGCTCGCGCTCGTGCTGTTCAGCCTCGGCTCGATGGTGGCTGCCGCCCTCGTGCTGCTGACCACAGGCATGAAGTATCTGCGGCCCGCGCTCATCCAGGGAACGCTGCCGCTCATCGGCTTCGTGCTGTTCCTGTTCGCCTGACCGCTCAGTCGCACGCGCCCCAGCGGCCGGCTCCGGAGGCGACAGCCGTCGTCTCGAGGGAGCGCAGCAGCGCCTCCTGGCTGCGATTGGGCGAGTAGACCTCGACGCGCGCGTCGCCCTGCGCCACGAGCTCGCCGTTGACGAAGCGGCCGTCGGGCGTCCAGACGTAGAGCAGCGTTCGGCCGTACTGGTCGTGCACCTCGGCGTCGGGCGCCACCCAGATCGTCGACCCCGCCGGCACGAGTGCCGCGAGCTTCGCGGTCGCCTCCGAGCCCCAGCAGTCGAGGGCAGGAGAGATCTCGGGGGTGTCGATGCCGAGCAGGCGGACACGCGTCGACTCGAGATCGCCGACGACGGCGTTCGGCGTCGCGACGCGAGCGCGCAGGGTGTCGCCGTCGTGCACGCTCTCGACGGTCATCTCGAACGCGTCGGCGGGAATGGCCGGCATCGTCGGAGCGCCGGCGGGGGTCGCGACGGCGACCTCGGCTTCATCGTGGTCGCGCCCCCCGAACCACCACAGGGCCATGCCCGCGAGGACGAGGACGAGGGTGCCGATGAGGACGCGTCTGACCACGTCGCGAGCCTAGGGGGTGCTCGCGACGCTTCGCGATCGCGGCTCAGGCCGCCAGGCGGAGACCCCGCTTGTCGGTGGCGACGCGCTCGCCGTCGGCGATCGTCTGGTCGTCGCCGATGAGCGAGCCCCCGGCGACACGAGCGTCGTGGCCGACCTGCGTGCGCACGCCGATCTTCGCGCGCGGGCCGATGGCGGCCCGCGGACCGATGTGGGCGTGCGGGGCGATCTCGACGTCAGGGCCGATCACGGCATCCGTCTCGACCCACACGCCACGGCCGACGTGCGCGCCCGCGGCGATCTGAACCCCCGGTTCGACATACGCCCCCGCTTCGACGATGGCGCTCGGGTGCACCTTCGCTCCATGCGCGATGAGGCCACGACCGTTGACGTGCTTGCGGTAGCGCAGCGTCTCGCCCCGGTCGTTCTCGATGTCGATGTAGTTCTTGCCCACAATCCCCTCCTGAGCAGCACATAGTGCTGAGTACAGAAATAACCGAGGACAGCGGTGATTCATTCCCGCGCATCGGAACGATCCGGTCACGGCGGCAGAAGGCCCCGCATCCCGAAGGATGCGGGGCAGGAAGCCGGGTCGGATCAGCGTCCGACGTACTCGTCAGCGGCCGACAGAGCGCGGTCGATCACGTCCAGACCGCGCACCAGTTCGTCCTCGCTGATCACGAGCGGCGGAGCGACGTGCACGCGGTTGAAGTGGGTGAAGGGCCACACGCCCTCCCGCTTGCACGCCGCGGCGACGGCGACGACGGGTGCAGCATCCGCCCCGCTCGCGTTGAACGGCACGAGCTGCTCGCGCGTCTCGCGGTCCTTGACGAGCTCGATCGCCCAGAAGAGGCCCATTCCCCGCACATCGCCGACGGACGGATGCCGCGACGCGATGTCGCGCAGGCGAGGCTCGACCACGCGCGAGCCGAGGTCGCGCACGCGCTCGAGGATGCCGTCGCGCTCGAAGACCTCGAACGTCGCCACACCCGCGGCGCACGCGAGGGGGTGCCCGGAGTAGGTGAGGCCGCCGGGAAACGAGACCGTGTCGAAGTGCGCCGCGATGCGATCGGAGATGACGACGCCGCCCAGCGGCACGTAGCCCGAGTTCACGCCCTTCGCGAAGGTGATGAGGTCGGGCTGCACGTCGAACGCCTGGAACGCGAACCACTCGCCCACACGGCCGAAGCCGACCATCACCTCGTCGGCGATGTAGACGATGCCGAAGCGGGTGCACAGCTCACGGACGCCCGCGAGATAGCCGGGCGGCGGGACCAGCACGCCGTTCGTGCCGACGATCGTCTCGATGAGGATGGCGGCGATCGTCGACGCACCCTCCAGCACGATCGTCTGCTCGAGGTGCTCGAGCGCGCGCTGCGTCTCCTCCTCGGGGCTGGACGAGTGGAACGCCGAGCGATAGGGGTAAGGCCCGAAGAACTTCGCCGTCGAGCCGTCCGCCGGCTCGTTCGGCCAGCGGCGCGGGTCGCCGGTCAGCGAGATCGCGGTCGTGGTGTTGCCGTGGTAGCTGCGGTACATCGACAGCACCTTGCGGCGACCGGTCACGAGACGCGCCATGCGCACGGCGTTCTCGTTCGCGTCGGCGCCGCCGTTGGTGAAGAACACCTTCTCGAAGCCGTCGCCCGCCACCTCCGCGATGCGACGGGCGAGCTCGCCGCGGACGTCGTTCGCCATCGACGGCTGGATCGTCGCGAGGCGGCCAGCCTGTCGCTGGATGGCCTCGACGAGATCGGGATGCTGGTGTCCCAGGTTGAGGTTCACGAGCTGCGAGCTGAAGTCCAGGTAGGCGTTGCCGCTGTAGTCCCAGAACGTCGAGCCTGCGCCCGCTGCGATCGGCAGCGGGTCGATGAGCGCCTGTGCGCTCCAGGAGTGGAACACGTGTCCGCGGTCGTCGGCGCGCACGCGTGCCTCGGCCTCGGGGTCGGGGAGCGTGCGGCGATCACCTGCCGGGTCGGTGTAGACGGCAGCGGCGAGCGTATCGGTCATGGGGAGTCCTCTCCTGTTGCGGTCGTTGAGCGAGCGAGGAACGAGCGAGACGAAACGCGTGTTGATCGCGAGCAACGTCAGGCGCGTTTCGTCTCGCTTCGCTCGCCCAACGACCGAATGCGCGTCAGTTGTTCTGGGGGAAGCCGAGGTTTATGCCGGTGTGGCCGGACTGGCTGCGCGTGGCGGGGTCGAGCCAGCGGCTGGTGATGGCCTTCTCGCGGGTGAAGAAGTCGAAGCCGTGCACGCCGTACGCCTTGGCGTCGCCGAACAGCGACTGCTTCCAGCCGCCGAAGGAGTGGTACGCGACCGGAACCGGGATGGGAACGTTGATGCCGATCATGCCGACCTGCACCTCGTTCTGGAAGCGGCGGGCGGCTCCTCCGTCGTTGGTGAAGATCGCGGTGCCGTTGCCGAACCGGCCCGAGTTGATCAGCTCGAGACCCTCGTCGTACGACTGCACGCGCACGACGGAGAGGACCGGTCCGAAGATCTCCTCCTGGTACGCGTGGCTGGTGGTGGGGATGTCGTCGATCAGGGTGGGGCCGAAGAAGAACCCATCCTCGTGCCCCTCGACGGTGAAGCCCCGGCCATCGACGACGATCTTCGCGCCGTCCGCCTCGGCGATGTCGACGTAGCTCGAGACCTTGTCGCGGTGCACGTCGGTGATCAACGGCCCCATGTCGGGCTCGACGCCGTCAACGCCCGCGCCGTTGCCGATGCGCAGCTTCGCGATCCGCTCCTGGATCTTGGCGATGAGGTCGTCGGCGACCGGCTCGACGGCCAGCACGACCGAGATCGCCATGCAGCGTTCGCCGGCGGCGCCGTAGCCCGCATTGACGGCCTGGTCGGCCACGAGGTCGAGGTCGGCATCCGGAAGCACCAGCATGTGGTTCTTG
Organism: Microbacterium sp.; assembly: GCF_036566905.1. Classification (GTDB taxonomy): domain Bacteria; phylum Actinomycetota; class Actinomycetes; order Actinomycetales; family Microbacteriaceae; genus Microbacterium. The sequence goes on from NZ_DATCVK010000241.1 coordinate 19,615, forward strand.
GCGCCGCCGAGCGCCTGCACGCGCTTGCCGTGCTTCGACGCCGTCTCGTAGATGTACTGCGCGATCGGGGTGGACCCGACGAACGAGATGGAGGCCACGTCGGGGCTCTCGAGAAGACCGTCGACAGCGAGCTTGTCGCCCTGCAGCACCGTGAACACGCCGTCCGGCAGTCCGGCTTCACGCCACAGCGCCGCGAGCCACAGCGCCGCCGACGGATCCTTCTCGGACGGCTTGAGCACGACGGCGTTGCCGGCCGCGATGGCGATCGGGAAGAACCACATCGGCACCATCGCCGGGAAGTTGAACGGGCTGATGATGCCGACGACCCCGAGCGGCTGCTTCAGCGAGTAGACGTCGATGCCGCTCGAGGCGTTCTCGCTGAACGCGCCCTTGAGGAAGTGCGGGAAACCGGTCGCCAGCTCCACGACCTCCTGGCCACGCAGGATCTCGCCCATGGCGTCGGAGACGACCTTGCCGTGCTCGGCCGTGATGATCTCGGCCAGCTCCCGCTTGCGGGCGTTCAGCAGCTCGCGGAAGCTGAACAGCACCGACTGCCGTCGGGCGATGGAGAACTGCGACCACACCTCGTATCCGCGCAGGGCCGACGCGATCGCAGCGTCGATCTCGGCCTCGTCCGCCAGCGCGACCTGTGCCGACACGGCGCCGGTCGCCGGGTTGTAGACGGGGGCCGTGCGGCCGGACGTCGACGCCCGCTCGCCGCCATCGATCCAGTGCGGGATCACCCGCACATCGGCCTCTGTGGTCGCCGTGGCGACAGCGATCTCGGCAATGCTCATGGGTGGTCCCTTTCGGCGTCGGACAGATCGTGTGGCGATCCCTTAGGCTTGACGCGTCCCAGCCTGTCAGAGAAGAAGAGGCGGTTACGGTGCCCGACCGTCGCGAAGATCGGACGATCCAAACGGATCGTCCGGCAGATCGATCCGCAGATGTGACCCTCCCGACCGTGCGCGAGGTGATGGCGCTGGATGCAGTCGCCCAGGGTGTCCCCGAGGTGCTCGTCGGCGACGACGCGCTCGACGCGCGCGTGCGCTGGCTCCACGTCTCGGACAGTGCGGGTGTCGCGCGCCTGCTCGATGGCGGCGAGCTGCTGCTGTCGACCGGCTCCTCGTGGCCCGTCGAGCCCGCAGACCTGCGGAGGTTCATCGACGAGCTCGCCGACGCCGGACTCTCGGGCCTCGTGCTCGAGCTCGGCACCCACTACCGCTACGTGCCTGCCGTGGTCGTCGAGGCGGCGGCGGCTCGCGGCCTCGCGCTCATCGTGCTGCACCGCGAGGTCAAGTTCGTCACCCTCACCGAAGCCGTGCACAGCCGCATCATCACGGGGCAGACCGACGCGCTGCGCGCGCGTGACGAGGTGCGCGAGCGCTTCACGGCGCTCGTGCTGCGCGGCTCGCCCGCCGACTTCATCGTGCATCAGCTGGCGCAGACGCTGGGTGCGCCGATCGTGCTCGAGAACCTGGGCTTCGAGGTCGTGGCGGCCGAGGTGCCGCTCGCGATGGAGGAGGAGCTCTTCACCGAGTGGGAGCTGCGCTCCCGTTCGGCCCACCGGCGCTCCGAGCAGCGTCGTCAGCGCGGTGCGGCGGCGGGCGCGGACGACTGGCTCATCATTCCGGTCGAGGCTCGCGGCATCCGCTGGGGCAATCTCATCGCGCTGCCCGGCCCGGAGCACGCGGCGGGCCGCATGGCGGTGCTCGAGCAGGGAGCCATCGCCCTCGCGGTCGGCCGTCTCGCGGACGGAGACGCCGATGAGTGGGTCCGCATCGGGCGTCGGCGCCTGGTCGACGGACTGCTCGCCGGGCGCTTCGCGGGCGTCGGCGGTGCGGCCGCGCGCCTCGAGGCGGCGGGGCTGCCCTTGCGGGGCGCGAAGCTGTACGGCCTGGTCGTGTCGGGTGCACCGGTCGCGGTGGAGCGAGCGGATGCCGCGGCTCGCGCGCT
>NZ_DATCVK010000242.1:0-22404 GCF_036566905.1 Microbacterium sp.
CGAGGTCTCGCGCGGCGGCGTGCTGTCGGCGCTCACCGACGACGCGCGGGCGCTCGCGCGGGCCGAGCTGGCGCCGCTGTACGACCACGACGCCGCGCAGGGCACGCACCTCCTCGAGACGCTGCAGGTCTGGCTCGACGCCGACTGCTCGCACGAGGCGACGGCCCAGTCGCTCGGCGTGCACCGACACACCGTGCGCACCCGGCTCGCGCTCATCGAGCGCGTCCTCGGCCGCGACCTGGCGTCGTTCGCGACCCGCGCCGAGCTGTGGGCAGCGCTGCGCGCCCTCGACTGAGCGCTCGCCGGATCGCGCCCGCTCGTCCCGCCGTCGAGAGCGCACGTTCTCGCCGAGATCGCACGTCTGCTCGTCGACAGCGTGCGTTCGCGGCGAGAACGTGCGTTCTCGGCGTCCGATGCGAGCTGCCGGCTGGACTCGGCACGCCCGGGCTGGGACGCGCCGCGGTCCGTCACATCTGTCGCGGCTGAGACGATGTTCGCGACACATCGCACCGTGGTCGGGCGGCGGCGGAGCGGGAGGATGGTCGCATGACCGAGCCCAGCGTTCCCAACGGCGACGTGTCGTGGTGGTGGCGCAGCCTCGGCGGCACGCCCGCCGCCCGCGCCCCGCTGCCGGGCGACCTCGACGCCGACGTCGCCATCGTGGGGGCCGGCTACACCGGCCTGTGGACCGCGTACTACCTCAAGCGGGAACAACCCGACCTCCGGGTGGTCGTGCTCGAGCAGCGGTTCGCCGGGTTCGGCGCATCCGGCCGCAACGGCGGGTGGCTCACGAACACCGTCACCGGCGGCCGCGAGCGCTACGCCGAGACGCACGGCCGCAACGCCGCGATCGCGCAGCAGCGGGCGCTCAACGAGACCGTCGACGAGGTGATCGCCGTCGCGGCCCGCGAGGGCATCGACGCCGACATCGTCAAGGGCGGCGAGTTCGGCGTCGCCCGCACGTCGGCGCAGCTCGCGCGCCTTCGGGCGAGCGCGGAGGCCGAGCAGTCCTGGCCCCATACCGACGTGGAGGTGTGGGATGCCGCGGCCGCGGCATCCCGTATCCGGATCGCCGGCGCGCTGGGGGCCGTGTGGCACCCGCACTGCGCGCGCATCCACCCGGCGAAGCTCGTGCGCGGCCTCGCCGAAGCGGTCGAGCGGCTGGGCGTGACGATCTACGAGCAGACCCACGTGCGCGAGATCTCCGCCGGGCGGGCGGTCACCGACCGCGGCACGGTCCGGGCCGCCCAGGTGCTGCGCGCGACCGAGGGCTTCACGGCCGATCTGCGCGGCGATCACCGCACGTGGCTGCCCATGAACTCGTCGATGATCGTGACCGACCCCCTGCCGGCGGATTTCTGGGACGCGGTGGGCTGGGACGGCCGCGACACGCTGGGCGACTTCGCGCACGTGTACATGTACGCGCAGCGCACCGCCGACGACCGCATCGCCTTCGGCGGGCGCGGCGTGCCCTACCGCTACGGCTCGCGCGTCGACACCGACGGCGCGACGCAGGAGCGCACGATCCGCTCGCTGGCGCGCCTGCTTCACGGCTTCTTCCCGGATACCGCGGCCACCCCCATCGCCCACGCCTGGGCCGGCGTGCTCGGGGTGCCACGCGACTGGGCGGCGACCGTGGTACACGACCGCTCCACCGGGCTCGGCTGGGCGGGCGGCTATGTCGGCACCGGCGTGACCGCGACGAACCTCGTCGGCCGCACCCTCGCCGACCTCGTGCTGGAGCGCGACACCGACCTCACCCGCCTGCCGTGGGTCGGCCACCGCGCGAGGCGCTGGGAGATCGAGCCGCTCCGCTGGATCGCGGTGAACGCCATCTACACCGCCTACCGCATGGCCGATCGGTCCGAGGCGTCGGGCTCCTCCGCCCGCACCGCCTGGCCCGCTCACGTCGCCGACTGGGTCGCCGGCCGCCACTGACGCCCCGCCGACCGCGCGCGGCCTCGGCATCCGTCGCCCGACCCAGGTGATCTGGCGAACACAGGACGAACGCCGTGAAGTCGCCTGTGCTCGCCAGAACACCTGTGCTCGCCAGAACGCCTGTTCTCGGCGACACCAAGGGGCGGATCAGCGGGGGGCGTGCGCCTCGAGGAACTCGTACACGTCGGTGGTGTCGACGCCGGGGAAGGCTCCCGTGGGCAGTGTCGCCAGCAGGGTGCGCGGCGTGCGCACGTTCGGCCAGGAGTGCTCGCGCCAGGAGGACTCCAGGTCGGCGGGGGCGCGGCGGCAGCACGCCTCCACCGAGTGGGTCGAGACGCCGCGGTTGGGGGTGTCGCGGCCGAGGAACCACTTCGTGTCGTCGAATCGCACGCCGACGCTCACCGAGTGCGCCCCCTCGCTCGACAGCTCCACGCGAGCGGTGCACCAGTAGGTGCCGTTCCCGGTGTCGGTGTACTGGTAGTACGGGTTGAAGTGGTCGTCCACGTCGAAGACGACGCGCGAGGTCCACTTGCGGCAGCACATCTGCCCCTCGATCGCGCCCAGGCGGTCGGTCGGGAAGTTGACGTCGTCGTTCTCGTAGACCTTCGTGATGACTCCCGACTCGTGCACCTTGAGGAAGTGCACGGGCAGGCCCAGGTGCACGGTCGCGAGGTTCGTGAAGCGGTGCGCCGCGGTCTCGTACGAGACCGAATAGGCGTCGCGCAGGTCTTCGATCGAGATCGACCGGTCCTTCTTGGCCTCCTGCAGGAACGGCACCGCGTGCGCCTCGGGGATGAGCAGGGCGCCGGTGAGGTAGTTGGTCTCCACGCGCTGGCGCAGGAAGTCGGCGTACGACGTGGGCTCGCGGTGACCGAGGATCCGGCTCGACAGCGCCTGCAGCACGGCGGTGCGCGGATCGCCCTTGGTGGTGAGGCGGCTCGACAGGTAGAGGCGCCCGTTCTTGATGTCGGCCACCGACCGGGTCGTCTGCGGCAGGTCGGGCACGTAGTGCAGCGTGAAGCCCAGATGAGCCGCGATATCGGATGCCGTGCGCTGGGTCAGCGGACCGCCCGGGTGGTCGACGGCGTCGAGGAGGGCCCTCGCCTGCTGCTCCAGCTCGGCGAAGTAGTTGTTCTGCGTGCGCATGAGCTTGCGCAGCGCCACATTCGCGCGACGCGCCTCCTCGGGGGTGGCGGCGCGCTCGTCGCGCAGCCGCTCGATCTCGCCCTGCAGCGCCAGCATCGCCTTGAGCGCCTCGGTGGGCACCGTCTTGCCGATGCGGAACGGCGGGATGCCGAGCGCCTGGAACGTCTGGCCGCGCATGGCGCGCTCGAGCGAGATCTCGAGCGTCGCACGCTCGTCGAGCGGCTCGGACTCGAGGATCGCGTCGATCGACGAGCCGAGCGCCCGCGCGATCGCCTGGAGCAGCGTGAGCTTGGGCTCCCGGCGACCGTTCTCGATCATCGACAGCTGACTGGGCGCGCGCTCCACCGCTGCGGCGAGATCTTCGAGCGTCATGCCGCGGTCGGTGCGCAGCTGCCGGATCCGGCGGCCGATGGTGAGCGGGTCCACCTCATCATCGTCGGGGAGTTCACCGCGCCGATCGGTGGTCAACGTCGTCGTCATGGGCCGATTCTGTCACGAAAGCAGAAATACTCGAAAACTTCACACCATGAATCGTCGGTTCGAGGGCCGAACTTCACCGCAGAGTGGTCACACGACAGACCGACGGTTGATCCAGAACGCGGATCACGGGATGCGCGGCCCGGCCCACACGCCGGGTGGAGCATCCTCCCACCTCCAGCACATTCGTTCACAGGAAGACAGGGACATGACACCTGCAACCGCCACCCCCATGCGTACGCGCACCGGCCCCATCCCCACCACGACCCACGAGCCCTCGATCGAGATCGCCGGCCGCATGCCCGCCCGGTACGACGAGATCCTCACCCCCGAGGCCATCGCCTTCCTCACCGAGCTGCACCAGCGCTTCGGCGCCCGCCGGCACGACCGGCTCGCCGACCGCATGCGCCGTCGCTTCGAGATCGGCAACGGCCACGACCCGCAGTTCCGCGACGACACCCGGCACATCCGCAAGGATGCCGAGTGGCAGGTCGCGGGCGCCGGCCCGGGCCTCGAGGACCGCCGCGTCGAGATCACCGGCCCCACCGACCCGAAGATGACGATCAACGCGCTCAATTCCGGCGCGAAGGTGTGGCTCGCCGACCAGGAGGACGCCACCAGCCCCACCTGGAAGAACGTCATCGAGGGCCAGCTGAGTCTGCGCGACGCGATCCGCGGCGAGCTCGCGTTCACGAGCCCCGAGGGCAAGCGCTACGAGGTCACCGCGACAGAGACGCCGACGATCGTGATGCGCCCCCGCGGATGGCACCTGCCGGAGCAGCACATCCGCTTCACCGACCGCACCGGCCGCACGATGGCCGCGTCGGGCTCGCTCGTGGACTTCGGGCTCTACTTCTTCCACAACGCCGAGCGGCTGATCGCGAACGGCCGCGGGCCGTACTTCTACATCGCCAAGCTCGAATCGAGCGAAGAGGCGAAGCTGTGGGACGACGTCTTCACCTTCAGCGAGCGCTACATCGGGATCCCGCACGGCACGATCCGCGCGACCGTGCTCATCGAGACGCTGCCCGCGGCGTTCGAGATGGAGGAGATCCTGTTCGAGCTGCGCGATCACTGCGCGGGCCTCAACGCCGGCCGCTGGGACTACATCTTCTCGATCATCAAGAACTACCGCGGCCGGGGCGCACGGTTCGTGCTGCCCGACCGCAGCGAGGTCACGATGACGGTGCCGTTCATGCGCTCGTACACCGAGCTGCTCGTGCAGACGTGCCACAAACGCGGCGCCTTCGCGATCGGCGGCATGAGCGCGTTCATCCCGAACCGTCGCGACCCCGAGGTGACGGCGACGGCCTTCGAGAAGGTCGCCGCCGACAAGAAGCGCGAGGCCGGCGACGGATTCGACGGCACGTGGGTGGCCCATCCCGACCTGATCCCGGTTGCGCGGGCCGAGTTCGATGCGGTGCTGGGCGATCGCCCGAACCAGCTCGACCGTCAGCGTCCCGAGGTTGCCGTGATCGCGGCCGACCTGATCGACGTGCACATCGGGCGTCCGATCACTTCGGCGGGTGTGCACGCGAACGTGTCCGTGGCGATCCGCTACCTCGAGGCGTGGCTGCGCGGACTGGGCGCGGTGGCGATCGACAACCTCATGGAGGATGCCGCGACCGCCGAGATCAGCCGCAGCCAGGTGTGGCAGTGGATCCACCAGGACCGCACGACCGAGGACGGCACCGCGATCACCCGCGAGTACGTGGAGGGCCTGATCACACGGGTGCTGGGCGAGGTCGAGCGGCGCGAGGGCGACCGCTTCGACGACGCGGCGGAGATCTTCCGTGACGTCGCCCTCGGTCAGGACTTCCCCGCGTTCCTGACCCTGCCGGCCTACTCGCGCTTCCTGATCGAGACCGACTGACGCGTCATCCGTGTCCCGATCTCCACCGCACACGACCGCTCTGCCGGTGGAGATCGGGACACGAAGACCGGCTCTCGGGACACGACCACACCTACCGCAAAGGACACACCATGACCGCCTACAACGACGACATCGAAGCCATCCGGGCGCTCAAGGAGCAGCACGGCTCCAGCTGGGATGCCATCGACCCCGAGTCCGCCGCCCGCATGCGGGCGCAGAACCGCTTCCGGACGGGACTCGAGATCGCCCAGTACACCGCCGACATCATGCGCCGCGACATGGCCGAGTACGACGCCGACTCGTCGGTCTACACCCAGTCGCTCGGCGTGTGGCACGGCTTCATCGGGCAGCAGAAGCTCATCTCGATCAAGAAGCACCTGAAGAGCACGAACAAGCGCTACCTCTACCTGTCGGGCTGGATGGTCGCCGCACTGCGCTCGGAGTTCGGACCCCTTCCCGACCAGTCGATGCACGAGAAGACGTCGGTGCCGGCCCTCATCGAGGAGCTCTACACCTTCCTCCGCCAGGCCGACGCCCGCGAGCTCGACCTGCTCTTCACGCAGCTCGACACGGCGCGTGGCGCCGGCGACGACACCGCCGTCGAGTTCGTCCAGTCGCAGATCGACAACTACGAGACCCACGTCGTGCCGATCATCGCCGACATCGACGCCGGCTTCGGCAATCCCGAGGCCACCTATCTCCTCGCCAAGAAGATGATCGAGGCGGGCGCGTGCGCCATCCAGATCGAGAATCAGGTGTCGGATGAGAAGCAGTGCGGCCACCAGGACGGCAAGGTCACCGTCCCGCACGAGGACTTCATCGCGAAGCTCACTGCGGTCCGCTACGCGTTCCTCGAGCTCGGCATCGACAACGGCATCATCGTCGCCCGCACCGACTCGCTCGGCGCCGGCCTCACTCAGAAGCTCGCGGTGACGCACCGGCCGGGCGACCTCGGCGACCAGTACAACTCCTTCCTCGACGTCGAAGAGATCGTGGAGGGCGACCTGGGCAACGGCGACGTCGTCATCAAGCGCGACGGCAGGCTGCTGCGCCCCAAGCGTCTCGCTAGCAACCTGTACCAGTTCCGCTCCGGAACGGGTGAGGAGCGCGTCGTGCTGGACTGCATCACGTCGCTGCGCAACGGTGCCGACCTGCTGTGGATCGAGACCGAGAAGCCGCACGTGGAGCAGATCGCGGGCATGGTCGACGCGATCCGCGAGGAGATCCCGAACGCGAAGCTCGTCTACAACAACAGCCCGTCGTTCAACTGGACGCTCAGCTTCCGCCAGCAGGCGTACGACCTGCTCGCGGAGCAGGGCGAGGACGTCTCTGCCTACGAGCGCGGCGACCTGATGAACGTCCAGTACGACGACACCGAGCTGGCGCGGCTGGCCGACGAGAAGATCCGCACGTTCCAGCGTGAGGGTTCCGCTCGCGCCGGGATCTTCCACCACCTCATCACGCTCCCGACCTACCACACCGCGGCCCTGTCGACCGACGACCTCGCCAAGGGCTACTTCGGCGACGAGGGCATGCTCGCCTACGTGAAGGGCGTGCAGCGTCGCGAGATCCGCGAGGGCATCGCCACGGTCAAGCACCAGAACATGGCCGGCAGCGACATCGGCGACAACCACAAGGAGTACTTCGCCGGCGACGCGGCCCTCAAGGCCGGCGGCCAGCACAACACGATGAACCAGTTCAACTGAGTCCCGCGGTATGAAGGACTCCCGCCGCGGGCGCGGATCCCCCGGAGAACGGATGCCTCGGACCGGCCGGTCCGAGGCATCCGTCCGTCCATCCGCTAGGCGAGCAGGCCGCGCTCCATCGCCAGCGTCGCCGCACGCGTGCGGTCGGTGACGCCGAGCTTCTCGAAGATCTTGAGCAGGTGCGTCTTCACCGTGGATTCGCCGATGCCGAGCGCGACGGCGATCTGCTTGTTGCTGTGGCCCCTCGCGACGAGCCGCAGCACGTCGAGTTCGCGAGGGGTCAGGACGGTCTCCGGCGCCGGCCGGCGCATCCGCTCCACCAGGCGCACGGCGACCTGCGGCGAGAGCGCCGACTGCCCGGCCGCGACCGAGCGGATGCCGGCGACGATCTCGGCCTGCGGGGCCGCCTTCAGCAGATACCCCGAGGCCCCCGCCTCGATAGCCGCGAGGATCTGGTCGTCGGACTCGTAGGTGGTGAGGATCAGCACGCGCGGCGGCGGGTCGCCCGCCTCGCCCGCGGCGATCCGCGCCGTGGCGGCGACGCCGTCGACGCGCGGCATCCGCAGGTCCATCAAGACCACATCGGGCCGGGTGGCGACGGCGAGGCGCACCGCTTCGTCACCGTCGGACGCCTCTGCCACCACCTCGAAGCCGGGCTCGTCAGAGAGCAGGCCCGACAGCCCGGCGCGCACCACGGGGTGGTCGTCGGCGATGAGCAGTCGGATCATGCGGCGCCTCCTGTGGCATCGTCGACGGCGTTCTGCCGTGCCGGCGGAAGGTGCACGCGCAGGGCCGTGCCGCGGCCGGCCGTCGAAGCGACCTCGATGGCGCCGCCGGCCAGGGCCACCCGCTCCCGCATGCCGTCGAGGCCGAACCCCGCCCCCGCCGCTGTCGGCTCGAAGCCGCGACCGTCGTCGGCGACCTCGAGAGCGGCACCGCCGTCCGCCTCCACGCGGACGCGCACCCGCACCAGATCGGCGTCGGCGTGCTTTGCGGCATTGGACAGCGCCTCCTGCAGGCAGCGCAGCAGCACGACCTGCGTCTCGCGATCGAGCTCCGCCGCCACGCCGGCCGTGTCGAGCTCGATCGCCGCGCGGCCCTGCGCGCGGAAGCGCTCCACGAGACGCTCGACCGCGGCGGCGAACGCGGGCTCGCGGGGCACGGCGGCCGTCCGGGCGACGAGCGCCCGCGCCTCGGCCAGCGCGTCGCGCGCGACCTGCTCGACGGTCGCGATCGTTCCGGCCGCAGCATCCGTCTGTCCCTCACGCGACTGCCGACCCGCCCGTTCCGCGAAGATCACCAGGCCCGCGAGCGTCTGCGCGAGCGTGTCGTGGATGTCGCGGGCCAGGCGCTCGCGCTCCGCCGAGGCGCCGCGCTCGCGGCTCAGCGCCTCCACCTGCCCCTGAGCGGCCGTCAGCTCGGCCAGCAGGCGCTCGCGTTCCTCGCCGTACTCGGCGATGCGGGCGATCCACAGCCCGATGGCGATCGCGAAGGCCAGCGAGAACACGGCGGTCGTCGCCCCCGCGAGGACCGAGTCGACGTCCGCTCCGTAGCCGATGACCACGCCGACGAACACGCTGCCGGCGATGACCACCGACCCGCCGATCCCCCGGCGTCGGGAGTCGCCGATGACCCACACGAGCGGGTACGCGAGCGTCTGGAGCATGGCCATGAACGGCGCCGCTCCCACGCCGATGCCCACGGCGACAGCGGCCACCGAGAGGAACGCGGGGTACCGCCACGCGGCTCGAGGCGGTTCGACGGCGGCGCGGCCGATCGCGGCATACCCCGCCACGAAGAGCCCGATCGCCGCGAGACCGACCACCGTGCGCGCGGCGCTCGACGGCGCGAACAGGAAGACCAGCGCGAGGGCGATCACCGCCGCCACGATGCACACGATCGCGTCCCACCGGCGCTCGCTCAGCATGCTTCGCCGCCCTCCCTTCCTCCTACGGGTCCCGCCCGCCCCCGCCTCACCGCTGCGAGCCGCGCATCGTCAGGCTACGCGGCGGTGCGCCAGCCGGCACGCCGCCGACCCGCTCACGCATCGCGGCGGATCCATCGGAAGGTGACGCGCGAGAGCACGAGTCCGACGACGAGCCACACGGTCAGGGCGATCGCGACACCGGCGAGATCCCACTCGCCGTTCTGCTCGAGCACCGCGTACTCGTCGGGGAGGAAGACAGCCCGCATCCCCTGGGCCATCCACTTGAGCGGGAACAGCCCGGCCACGTTCTGCAGCCACTCCGGCAGCTGCGAGAACGTCAGGTAGACGCCCGAGATGAACTGCAGGGCGAGCGCGATCGGCACGACCACGGCGGTCGCGCTCTTGCCCGTGCGCGGCACGGCGGAAAGGGCGACGCCGAGGAGCGCCGACGTGGTGATGCCGAGCACGAACACCCAGGCGAAGGTCGCCCAGCTCTCGGGCGCGGTCGGAAGCTGCACGCCGAGCACGAGCGAGGCGAACAGCAGCAGCAGCGCCGACTGCAGCACACCCGTCACCAGAACCTGGCCGATCTTGCCGATGAAGTAGCTCACCGGCGACAGCGGCGTGCCGCCGAGGCGCTTGAGCATGCCCTCGGAGCGCTCGATCGCGATGTCCATCGCCAGGTTCTGGAAGCCCGACAGCAGCAGACCGGCGGCGATCATGCCCGGCAGGTACAGCTGCGCCATCGGGATGGCCGGCACGTTCGGGGCGAGCTGCACGTCGCCATCCGACCCGAACGCCACGCTGAACAGGCCGAGCATGAAGATCGGGAAGAGGAAGGTGAAGAAGAGGGTGTCGCCCGAGCGGAAGTACTGCACCAGCTCGAAGCGGGCGCGCCAGACTCCCACGGCGAGAATTCCGCGCCGACGCGTCCGACTCCCCTTACTCGACGTCACGCTGCGGGTCGCCGTGCTCATCGTGCTGCTCCCCTCGTCGCGACCGTGTCCGTCGGGCCGTCGACGGTCCCCGCGACCCCTCCACGCGCCGCTGGCGCGTCGCGCGGAGCCTCTGGCCGCGTGGGCCCGGCCTCCGCCTCGGCGACGAGCCCCAGGTAGATGTCCTCGAGGCTCGGCCGGACGATCTCGAGCTCGGGCGGAGCGCCGCCGAGGCGCGCGGCGAGCGCCGTTGCGAACGCGAACGGATCGGCGGTGCGCTCGTTCCGCGGCATCCCGCCCTCCACCCATTTCACGACCGGCATGCGCGCAGCTTCCCCACCGAACCCCGCGACCGGGCCGATCGCCCGCATGCGGCCGGCCGCGATCACCGCGACCCGGTCGGCGAGCTGTGCGGCCTCGTCGAGGTAGTGGGTGGTGAGGAGGATGGTGGTGCCCTCGGTCTGCAGTCCCCGGATGAGCTCCCAGAACTCCCGGCGTGCGTGCGGATCGAACCCTGTCGTCGGCTCGTCGAGGAACAGCAGGTCGGGCCGGCCGATGATCCCCAGGGCGACGTCGACGCGCCGCTGCTGGCCGCCCGACAGCTTCGAGATGCGCGTCTTCGCCTGTGGCTGAAGGCCGACCGCCGCGATCACCTCGTCGACGTCGCGCGGGTTCGGGTAGAACCCGGCGAACTGCCGCAGCTGCTCGCGCACCGTCGCGAGCCCCGACTGCGCGGTCGACTGCAGGACGATGCCGAGCCGGGCCTTCAGATCGAGCCCACCGAGGCCGGGGTCCACGCCGAGCACCTCGACCTCTCCGCTGGTGCGCCGCCGGTAGCCCTCCAGGATCTCGACGGTCGTGGACTTGCCCGCCCCGTTCGGACCGAGCAGGGCGAACGTCTCCCCCCGCGCGATGTCGAACGACACCCCGTCGACGACGGCGCGATCGCCGTACGTCTTCCGCAGGTCGCGCACCCGTACCGCGACCGCATCCTCACCCGCATGAATCTGCATGCTCCCAAGCCTCGCCGTGCGGGCAGACATCGACCAGCGGTCATCTGCGGGACCGGCATCCCCCATTCGGTGGATGCCGAAGTCCACCGCGCCCGGCGGCGACCAGTCCGCCGCGACGGGTCCGCTGCGTGGCTCGGCGGTTCAGCGCTCCGAGGTCGCCGTCGCAGGAACGGCCACGGGCGCGACCCCGGCCGCGGCATCCGCCCGCTCCTCGGCGCGCAGCAGTCGCTGCCCTCGGATTCCGCCCGCCAGCGCCCACGCGAGCAGCCAGACGCCGGATCCCACCGTGATGACGGCCGCGGCGCGGAGACCCGCGTCGGGGTCGAGCAGGATCACCAGGGCGATGAGCGACAGCACGCCGCCGACGACCGCACCGGTGGCGCCGATCATCGTGAGCATGCACCCGCGCGCGAGCCACCACGCGATCCCGCCCGCGATGACGAGCACGATGGCGAGCACGACGGCTCCCCAGATCCAGGCGTCCACGAGGCACAGGGTACCGTGCGCCCGTGGTGCCCGGAAGCCCGCCGTCGGACGTTCCGTCGCGCCCGCCCGGCATCGCACACAAAGACGGGCCGGTCGAGGGCGATTGGCCGCTGACCGCGACGCGCACGCGGACTACGCTCGAAGCGTGACAGAACGCGCACCGCTCACCCGTACGCCCACGCTCTCCCGCAAGCTCAGCGCCATCGCCGAGTCCGCGACCCTCAAGGTCGATGCCAAGGCCAAGGCCCTGCAGGCCGCCGGCCGGCCGGTCATCTCGTACGCGGCAGGCGAGCCCGACTTCGCCACCCCGCAGTTCATCGTGGATGCCGCCGCCGAGGCGCTGCACGACCCGGCGAACTTCCGCTACACCCCGGCCGCGGGCCTTCCCGCGCTCCGCGAGGCGATCGCCGCGAAGACGCTGCGCGACTCCGGCCTCGAGGTCGACCCGTCGCAGATCATCGTCACCAACGGCGGCAAGCAGGCCGTGTACCAGGCTTTCCAGACCGTGGTGAACCCCGGCGACGAGGTGCTGCTGCCGGCCCCGTACTGGACCACCTACCCCGAGGCGATCGCGCTGGCCGACGGCATCCCCGTCGAGGTGTTCGCCGGTGCCGACCAGGACTACAAGGTGACCGTCGAGCAGCTCGAGGCCGCACGCACCGAGCGCACGACCGCGCTCGTGTTCGTGTCGCCCTCGAACCCGACCGGCTCGGTGTACACGGCCGAGGAGACCGCGGCGATCGGCCAGTGGGCCGTCGAGCACGGCATCTGGATCATCTCCGACGAGATCTATCAGAACCTCGTCTACGAAGGCACGCGTGCCGTCTCGATCGTGGAGGCGGTTCCGGAGGCCGCGGCCCAGACGATCCTCGTCAACGGCGTCGCGAAGACCTACGCGATGACCGGCTGGCGTCTCGGCTGGATGGTCGGGCCACAGGCGGCGATCAAGATCGCCGGCAACCTCCAGTCCCACCTGTGCTCGAACGTCAACAACATCGCGCAGCGCGCGGCGCTCGCGGCCCTCACCGGCCCGCAGGACGAGGTCGAGCAGATGCGGCAGGCCTTCGACCGTCGTCGCCGCACGATCGTGACCGAGCTGTCGAAGATCGACGGCGTCGAGGTGCCCACCCCGCTGGGCGCGTTCTACGCCTACCCCGACGTGCGCGGACTGCTCGGTCGCGAGTGGGCGGGCAAGACGCCCACCACCTCGCTCGAGCTCGCCGACCTCATCCTCGAAGAGGCCGAGGTCGCCGTCGTACCCGGCGAGGCCTTCGGCCCGTCGGGCTACCTGCGTCTCTCCTACGCACTCGGCGACGACGCGCTCCTCGAGGGCGTGCAGCGCCTGCAGCGCCTCTTCGCGTCCTAGCCGACGCCGACACGGAACGCGGATGCCTCGGTGAGAGGCATCCGCGTTCGGTGTTCAGGCTCCGAGATTCGGAGCCTCGGCAGCCGTGTCAGAAGATCTGCCACGAACCGTCGACCCGACGCCCGTTCGTTCGTCGTCCCTCATGAGGACCACGAAAGGGACGACCATGGGACGACGACTGACGATGCTGACGGAGCTGGCGGCGGCGATGGCGAATCTGGCGCCCGCGCACCGCTCGAGCCTTCTCGATGGCCTCGAGGAGGGGTCCCGAGAGGACGACGGCGAGTCGAGGGACTAGAGCTCGACGTTCAGGAGCACGGGCTCGGGCTGCAGCACCAGGCCGAACTCGGACTGCACGCGGCCCTGGATGAAGCGGGCGAGCTCGGCGAGCTCGGCGGCGGTGGCGCTGCCGCGGTTGGTGAGCGCCAGCGCGTGCTTGGTCGACAGGCCGGCGCGCGAGCGCGGCAGCTTGAATCCCTTACGCACGCCGGCGTGCTCGATCAGCCACCCGGCGCTCACCTTGACGTCGGATTCGACGGTCGCCGTCGGCGGCACGTAGCCGTCGAAGTTCGCGAGCGGGATCACGAGCACCGGGTCGAGGTCGGGGTGCACGGGCCAACGGGGGCACGCGTCGGGAAGCGTGCGCGCGAAGGATGCCGAGACCACCGCGTTCTGGAAGAACGAGCCTGCGCTGTAGGTGTCGGGATCGTCGGCGTCGAGCACCATGCCCTTGCTGCGGCGTGTCTCGAGGATGCGGTCGCGCACCCACGCGAGGGTCACCTCGTCGTCGGGACCGAGTCGCAGGGCGGTGCACAGCTGGTCGCCGCCGATGCGGCGGGCGCCCTGGCCGATCTCGGGGAGGTCGAGGGTCACCGAGAGGATCACCGCACGGCGGGCGGGCACCGAGCCGTAGTGGTGCTTGAGCACCGAGGTGCGGAAGCCGAGCCCTAGTTCGGCGGCGGGTACGGTAGACACCTCGCCGGTGGACTCGTCGAGGAGTTCGACCTCGGTGAGCGTCTGCACGATCTCCTGACCGTAGGCGCCGATGTTCTGCACCGGCGCGGCACCGACGGTCCCCGGGATCCCCGACATCGCCTCGAGACCGCCGAGGCCGGCTTCGACGGCGTACGCGACGAGGGCGTCCCAGTCGTGGCCCGCCTGCACCTGCAGGCGCACGCGTCCGGGGAGCGAGGACGGCATCCGTTCGATGCCCTTGGTGAGCACGCGCACGACCGTGCCGTCGAACGGCTCGTCACCGACGAACAGGTTCGAGCCGCCGCCGAGCACGAGCCAGTCGTCACCGGAGGCCCAGACGTCGCGGAGTGCGGTGACCAGCTCGTCGGTCGTCGGCGCGTCGATCATCCGCGCGGGTTCGCCGCCGGTGCGCAGGGTCGTCAGCCGCGACAGCGGAATGGGGGTGACCTCGGGCATGCGTCAGACGGTCCGGACGCGCACCTGCGCCTTGACCAGCACGGTCGCATCGTTGAACGAGACGGTGAGGTCGATGCGGGCCGATTCGTCGTCGACGGCGCCGACCTTCGCGACGACGGTCACGTCGGCGCCGGTCTCGGGGGCGACCACCACCGGCTTGGTGAACCGCACACCGTACTCGAGGATCCGGCCGGTGTCGCCGATCCACGACTCGATGGTGCCGACGGCGAGGCCCATGGTGAGCATGCCGTGGGCGAGAACACCGGGAAGACCCACGGCGGCGGCGACGTCGTCGCGGTAGTGGATCGGGTTGAAGTCGCCGGAGGCGCCCGCGTAGCGCACGAGCGACTCCCGGGTGAGGTGCACGGTGCGCTCGGCGACGACGTCTCCGACGGTCAGCGCGCCGGTCCCTGAGCCTGTCAGCGCGCTCACTGGTCACCCTCCCCCACGAGCAGGATGGACGTCGCGGTCACGACGTGGTCGCCCCCGGCATCCGTGATCTCGGACTCGCTCGTCACCATCGCGGCCGCGCCCATCGCGCGGATGCCGGTGACCGACAGCCTGGCGGTCAACTCGTCGCCGGCGACGATCGGCCGCGAGTAGCGGAACTTCTGCTCGGCGTGCAGCACGTTCTGCAGCACGATCCCCGAGTCCGGCTCGCCGAGCAGCTGCTTCAGCGTGGACTCGGCGACGACGATCGCGAAGGTCGGCGGCGCGACGACATCCGCATAGCCGAGCGCCTGCGCGGCGGCGGGATCGCTGTGCTGCGGGTCATCGGCGAAGACGGCACGCGCGAACTCGCGCACCTTCTCGCGACCCACGAGGTAGGGGGTCGTCGGCGGGAAGTCGCGGCCGACGAGCTCGGGGTTCACTGGCACCAGGCCATCCTACCGAGCGGCTTCCGCCGGGCCGGCCGGGCGGGGGCGTCCGCGCCATGCCCGCAGCGCCATCTGGACCGCGATGACCGCGAGGTACGCGGCGAACAGCATGTTGCCGACGAAGGGGTCGATGAGGGTCGCGGCCCACGCGCCGAGCGCGGTCGTGGTGCAGGCCGCGATGCCCACGACCGCGGCGGCGGCGAGGTCGACGTTGCGTCGGCGGACGTTGCCGAAAGTGCCCGAGACGGCCGTCGGGATCATCATGAGCAGCGAGGTGCCCTTGGCGACCAGATCACTCGTGCCGAAGAGCACCATCAGCGCCGGGACGACGATGATGCCACCGCCCACGCCGATGAGTCCCGACAGGATGCCGGTCACCACGCCCAGCACCACCAGCGCCGCTCCGCTGAACCAGGTGAGGACGAGCTCGGCGTCCCGGGAGGGGATCACGACGAAGAGGCTCACGATGACCGCCGCCAGGAAGCCGACGAACGCCCAGCGGAGCACGGTGAGCGACAGCCGCGGCAGCAGCCACGTGCCGATCTGGGCGCCGACGACCGCGCCGGCCGCGAGCAGCAGCGCGGGGATCCACGCGACCGAGCCGTGCACCGCGTACGAGATCACGCCCACCGTCGCCGTCGGCACGATGGCTGCCAGGGACGTGCCGGCGGCGAGGCGCTGGTCGAAGCGGAGCAGCAGCACGAGGAACGGCACGATGACCGTGCCGCCGCCCACGCCGAACAGACCGGAAAGCAGCCCCGCGAGCAGACCGATGCCTGCACAGGCGAGGAAGAACCGGGTGTCGTGAGCGGGACGCGGCGTCTCGGACGAGGTCATTCCTGGACAGCGCTGTCGATGAGCCAGGCGTCGCCGGATTCGACCAGTGTGTACTCATAGACGGCCGAGCCCTGCGTCGACTCGGCGTCGTCGCCGTCACTGATCTCGGTGTACGTCTCCTCGGTGGTGACGACGATCTCTTCGCCGAGCGTCTCGACGTCGGTCACCCGGATGTCGTAATCGTCCAGCCCTGCATTGAATGCAGCCGCCTGGTCCTCGAAGGTGGCGCAGTCGGTGAACCCGTTCTCGACGCGGAAGTTCTCCGTCGTCGCGCGGGTGAGCGCGTCGCAGTCGCCGTCCTGCCAGGCGTCGTCGTAGAGCTCGACCGCGGAGACCGCAGCGCGCTCGTCGTCGGTGTCGCCGGTGCTCCCCGCCGTCGCGGCCGACAGCATCAGCAGCGGGATCAGCACGGCCGCGGCGATCACGATTCCGAGCAGCACCACACCGAGCACGACCCACACGATCCACAGCTTCGAGCTCTTGCGCGGCTCGGTGGCGGCGGCGAAGGCGCCGCCCGCGGGGGCGCCGGGGTACGCGCCCTGCGGGTAGCCCTGGGCGTCGGCGGTGTACGGGGCGGCGGCGTAACCCGGCTGCGCGGACAGTCCCGGCTGCCCGGTCGGGCCGGGCTGTGCGAAGGGGTCGGCCTGAGCGGGTGCCGCGGACTCGACGGCCGGCGCCGTCTCGTGCTCGAACCCGAGCCGGCCGGCGACGATCTCGGCCTCGGTCGGGGCCGGCGACGACTCGGCGTCGGGCTGGGCGACGTGCTCCGTCCACTGCTGCCCGTCCCACCAGCGCAGTGCGCCGTGACCGTCGTCGTACCAGCCGGGAGGAGTCGTCGTCATTGTCAAACCCTATCGCCGCCTCGCGAGGGCGCCAGGACGACGGATGCCGCGGCCGACGCGGCCAGCCCGTGCAGCTACCGCCGCACGCGACCTCCCCGCAGCGCGCCGGCGCTGCGGGGAGGCGGGGTGGGAACGCCGCGGATCAGCGCTCGAGCACGGCGCGCGCGCTGCGCTCGGGTCGGAGGTCGAGCCGCCGCAGGAGCTGGGCGTTGAGGGCCACGACGACGGTCGACAGCGACATCAGGATCGCACCGACCGACATCGGCAGCACGAAGCCGACGGGCGCCAGGACACCGGCCGCGAGCGGCACCGAGATGAGGTTGTACCCGGCCGCCCACCACAGGTTCTGCGTCATCTTGCGGTAGCTCGCGCGTGACAGCTCGATGACCGACAGCACCGAACGCGGGTCGCTCGACGCGAGGATGACCCCTGCCGATCCGATCGCGACGTCGGTGCCGGCGCCGATCGCGATGCCGACGTCGGCTCGGGCCAGCGCCGGCGCGTCGTTGACGCCGTCGCCCACCATCGCCACCTTCAGCCCCTCTTCCTGCAGCTCGGCGACCTTCCGCTCCTTGTCTTCGGGGCGGACGCCGGCGAACACGCGACGGATGCCGAGGGCTTCGGCGACGGAGCGGGCGACGGATTCGGCATCACCGGTGATCATGACGACCTCGACGCCGAGCTTCTGCAGCGCGTCGACGGCCTCACGCGACTCGGGACGGATCTCGTCGGCGAGCGCCAGCCCGCCGACCACCTCGCCGTCGCGCACCACATGGAGGACGATCGAGCCCTGATCGCGCCACTCGGCCACGGCCGCGATCGGGTTCGCGCCGACCTCTTCGAGCAAGCGCGGACCGCCCACCCGGACGACCTGCCCGTCGACGGTCGCGGTCACACCGACCGCCGGCGACGACTGGAACCCCGTGGCTCCGGCGAGCGCCAGCCCGCGCGCCCGCGCGGCGCGGACGATGGCCTTCGCAAGCGGGTGCTCACTCTCGGCCTCGGCCGACGCGGCCAGTGCCAGCACGGCGTCGGCGTCGATGTCGGCCACGGCTGCGACATCCACGACGCTCGGCTCGCCCTTGGTGAGGGTGCCTGTCTTGTCGAAGAGCACCGCGCCGATGGTGCGCATGCTCTCGAGCGCGAGCCGGTCCTTGATGAGCACCCCGCCGCGGGCGGCGCGCTCGGTCGCGATGGAGACCACGAGCGGAATCGCAAGCCCCAGGGCGTGCGGGCAGGCGATC
Organism: Microbacterium sp.; assembly: GCF_036566905.1. Taxonomy (GTDB): domain Bacteria; phylum Actinomycetota; class Actinomycetes; order Actinomycetales; family Microbacteriaceae; genus Microbacterium. Next base: position 18,100 of record NZ_DATCVK010000242.1, read on the forward strand.
ACGAGAACCGTGATGGTGCGCACGACCGCTTCATCCGGCATCCCCAGGGCGCTCCATACCACTGCCGTGAGCGCGGCCGCGCCGAGGGCGAACCAGAACAGCCAGCCGGCCGCACGGTCCGCGAGGCGCTGCGCCCGCGACGTGGAGTTCTGCGCTTCGGCGACGAGCCGCTGGATGCCGGCGAGCGCGGTGTCGTCGCCGGTCGCCGTGACCGCGATCCGGAGTCCGGAGTCGGTGGCGACGGTGCCGGCGGTGACCTGGTCCCCCGCGGTGCGCGAGACAGCCCGGGATTCGCCGGTCACCATGGACTCGTCCATGTCGGCACGGCCATCGACGATGCGTCCGTCGGCGGGCACGCTGCCGCCCGGGCGCACGACGACGACATCGCCGACGCGCAGCTCGGAAGGGGCCACCGTGACGATGCGGTCGCCCTCGACGCGCTCCGCCTCGTCGGGAAGCAGCGCAGCGAGGGAGTCGAGCGCCGATGTCGTCTGCGCGAGCGAGCGCATCTCGATCCAGTGGCCGAGCAGCATGATCACGATGAGGAGGGCGAGCTCCCACCAGAACTCGAGCTCGTGGTGGAGCAGGCCGAGGCTCGCGCCCCACGAGGCGAAGAATGCAACCGTGATCGCGAGGGCGATGAGGAGCATCATGCCGGGACGGCGGGCACGCAGCTCCGACACGGCGCCGGTCAGGAACGGCCAGCCGCCCCAGAGGTACATGACGGTGCCGAGCACCGGCGAGATCCAGCGCACGAGCGGCACGTCGGGAAGCGTGTAGCCGAGCACCATCGCGAACATGCCCGAGAACGCGACCACCGGGACCGCGAGCGCGAGGTTGATCCAGAAGAGCCGGCGGAAACGCGCGACGTGGTCCGCGCCGTGACCCGCGTGGCCGCCGTGATCCATCGCCGCATGGTCGTGGGCGGCGTGGCCCATCGCGGCGTGGTCATGGCCGGCGTCGTGGATGTCCTGCGCCATCACGGCGTGGTCGTGCCCGGAGTGGGCGGCGTCATCGTGCCCCGTGGTCGGTTCGTCGGCGTGCGCGACGCCGCCCAGGTCGCGGTCGCGATTCGGATCGGTCACGGCATTCTCCTCATCGGTGCGAGTTCCTTCATACCCCCTAGGGGTATCAGAGTCAATCGTGGACAGCGACGGCGTATTCCCCCGTCGCGGATGTCGGTGGATCGGGCCACACTGGCTGCATCTGTCATGACGCAGAGGAGCCGAAGTGGACATCATCCTGGTCGCGGGCCTGTGGATGGGCGGATGGGCGTGGTACGAAGTCGCGCCCGCCCTCGAGCGCGCCGGTCACCGACCGGTCGCCCTCACTCTGCCGGGCATGGAATCGGCGGACGCCGATCGCTCGGCGATCACCTTGGACGACCACGTCGCGGCCGTCGTGGCGGCGATCGACGCCGCGCCGGGTGAGGAGGTCGTGCTGGTCGGGCACTCGGCCGGTGCCGGCATCGTGTACGCGGCCGCCGACGCACGCCCGGGCCGCGTGGCCCGCCTGATCCTCATCGGCGGGTTCCCGACGCCCGACGGCGCGCCGCTCCTCTCGGGGTACGAGCCGGTGGGCGCCGATCTTCCGCTTCCCGACTGGAGCGACTTCGACGAGGCCGACCTGCGCGATCTGGGCGAGGGCGGCATGACGGCGTTCCGCGCCTACGCGGTCCCCTCGCCGGCGCGCGTGGTCACCGGCATCCAGCACCTCCACGACGACCGCCGACGCAGCATCCCCGTGACGGCGATCGCCACCGAGTACAGCGTCGCCGACCTGCGCTCCTGGATCGACGCGGGTGCACCGCCGGTACAGGAGTTCACGAGTCTCGAGGACGTCACCTTCATCGACCTGCCGACGGGGCACTGGCCCCAGCTGACGCGTCCGCAGCAGCTCGCACGCATCATCCTCGCGCAGCCGCCACTCGGCGACGGCACCATCGAGCCCGAGCTCGAGACGATCAGCCCACGCGCCTTCCACGCTTCCGAAGGGGTGGAGGACTGGCGCGTCCTGTACTGGGGTGCGCACGCGTTCTTCCGGGCCGACTCGCTCGCACAGGGCGCCCGCTTGGTCGCCGCGATCGTCCCGATCGCCGAGGCGCTCGATCACTACCCCGACGTCGATCTGCGTCCCGAAGGGGTGTTCGTCAAGACGTTCAGTCGCCGCGACGGCGCCTTGAGCAGAGCGGACGCCGAGCTCGCGGCCGCGGTCTCGCGCGCCGCCCGCGAACTCGGTCTCGAGCCCGACCCGTCCGCGCTCACCGTCGTCGGCATCGCCGTCGCACAGGGCCCCGATGCCCACGTGCGGCCGTTCTGGAGCGCCGCGCTCGGGTACGACCCGCTCGGCGCCGAAGACGCCATCGACCCGCTGCGCCGGAACCCTCACGTGTGGTTCCATCCCCTCGAGCCGGCGAAGTCGGGCCGGGGCCGGACGCACATCGACATCTCGGTGCCCCGCGACCAGGTGAATGCCCGTGTCGCCGCTGCCCTCGCCGCCGGGGGCCGTCTGGCCGACGACTCCCACGCTCCCGAGTGGTGGACGCTCACCTCTCCCGACAACCACGGCGTCGACATCGCCGCGTGGACCGACGACTCCGACTTCGCCGGCTGAGGAACTCCTGCATGCGGGCGGTGCTTGCCGTCAGCGCACCATGCGCGCGTCGACGAGCGTGGGAACGCCCGGATCGGCCTCCTCGACCCCATCGAACGCGAAGCCGTTGCGACGGTAGAAGGCGATCGCCCGGGGGTTCTCCTTGGCCACCCACAGCACCGCCGGCTCGTCGCCGACGACCTCGTCGAGCAGCGCCTGCCCGACTCCCCCGCCGTGCTCCGCCGCGAGCACGTAGAGCATGTAGAGCTGGCGATCGCGCGGCGCGTCCTGTCCCTCGGTCACCGTGCTGGCCCCGGATGTCGCCAGGCCGATGATCCGCCCGTCCCGCTCGGCGACGCGGATGCGCCATTCCTCTCGCGGATTCTCGAGAAGCCGACGCCACAACCGGTGGCGACCTCGCACGTACTCCTCGTCGAAGAACCCCTCAGGCAGGAGGTGCGTGTAGGTCTCGCGCCACGTCACGACGTGGAGATCGGCGATCTCCGCCGCCTCGCTGAGCTCAGGAACGCGCACGATGAACGTCATCCCGCCATCCTCCCAGCCCGGGCTCAGTGCGGAGTCCCGAACGCGGTGAAGAAGCGGTCGCGGAACGCGTCCATCCGCCATACCGGCGACCCCGCGCCCGGTCGCAGGCCCGGCTCCCAGCCCCACCCGGCGATCGCCGCGAAGACGCCCGGGTCCTTCGCGATGATGGTGATCGGCACGTCGCGATCGGCATCCTCTCCGCTCACGATCGCAGCGGGCTGGTGGTCGCCGAGTGCGACCACGACGAGATCCGGATCGTCGACGTTCTCGAGGAACGAGAACATCGCGCCGAGCGCGTACTCGATCGACAGTCCGTAGAAGCGCTGGACGGTCTGCGGGGCCTCCCAGACGTCGCTCGCGGGCCGGCTGCGCTCGGGCTGCCCGTCGTAGACCGATCCGTCGCCGATCTGTGACCACGGCACGAACTCAGGAAGGGGCGCCCACGGGGTGTGAGATGACACGAGGTCGATCTCGGCCATCACCGGTCGCTGCAGATCACCCGGATCCGCGAGCTGATGATCGGCGAAGTGCTTCCACGTGTACTGATCGGGAATCCGCGCATAGCCGAACGACGGGCCGCGGTAGCCGACATTCGTCGCGTCGAGCAGCGTGCCGAAGCGGTAGAACTCCCGCCCGACCGGCCAGTCCTGCGTGTTGGACGGTACGTCGCTGACCGTCCGCCAGCCGGCCGCCGCGAACGCCGCGGTCAGCGTCAGCCGCTCGCTGCGCACCACTTCGCTGTAGACCGTCTGCGAGTCGATCCACACACCCGTCTGCAGCGTCGCATGCGCGAGCCAGCTCGCTCCGCCGTAGGTGGGCGAGGTGAGCCAGGCGCTCTCGGCCGAGTACCCCTCGGCCATCAGGGTCTCCTCGCCGCGGCCGAGCACCTCGTCGACGCCGTCCGAGATCTCGTCGTCCTCCAGCGCGACCCGGCCGTAGCTCTCGATGAAGGCGAAGACGACGTCCTTGCCGCGCAGCGCCGTGAGCAGATCGTCCTCGTCCACGTCGGCGAACGGATCGTCGGCGATCGCCCGGGCGACCGCCGCCCTCGTCTCGAGCGCGGCGACGGTGCGCGAGACGGCGGAGCCGATGACGCCGCCGGATGCCGCCGCCGCAGGCGGTTCGGCGAGGCCCAGTGGCGGCGCCATCGCGGCGATCGCGACCCAG
>NZ_DATCVK010000243.1:0-4213 GCF_036566905.1 Microbacterium sp.
ATCAACGTGGGCGAGGTGTACGCGAGCCTCGCGCGCGACATCGACGAGAACACCTTTGCGACGCCGGGCTTCGCTCACGCGCTGCACAACAGTCAGCTCGTCGCGCGAGTGGAGGAAGCCGCTCGCAGCGGGCAGCGACAGTAGAACACCTCAGCAGGGTGCGGGCGGCCACGGCGGCGGCCCGCACCCTGCTGTCGAGCGGACTCGGCGGTGACGCCCAAGGCGTCGATGAAGACGATCGCAGAGTTCGCTGTCTCAGCCGTGGGACCAGGACACCGCGTTCATCGCCACATCAGCAACCCGGCGCAGTTCCGCCTCGCTCCTGCCCGTCGCCGCCTGAACGGCGATGCCGTACGCGACCGTCGTGATGTAGGCCGCCAGCGTGCGCGGATCCTCGGTCTCCGGCAGATCACCCTCGGCCCGCGCACGCAGAAATCGGGACTCGAGGCGCGCAGCGCCATCCTGGCGCCAGTCGACGAGGACCTTCTGGGCAGTGAGCCCGTTGTCGCCGGCGGACAGCGCAGCCTGGACGCCAAGGCACCCGTGGGGTGCCTCGCGACTCGTGCTGGCAGCGGCTGCGCCGCGAAGAATGGACTCGGCCACTTCGCGTGCGGTCGGCTCGGACAGTGCACGGATTCCGTAGGAGGCTGGGCCTTCCGTGTACCGCTCGACCGCTCGGCGGAACAGCTCGTCCTTGTTCCCGAACGCCGCATACATGCTGCTGCGGGTGATGCCCATCGCCTCGGTCAGGTCCGTCAGGCTCGCCCCTTCGTATCCTTTGGCCCAGAACACTCTCATGGCTTGTTCGAGGGCGTGGTCGGGATCGAACTCGCGGGGTCGCCCCAGCGTGGTCTGCGATACGGGCATGGCAGCCATTGTGCCCCCTTACGGACCAGGCAGTCCAGATAGCGCGAAGGATCAGGCGTTCAGGCCGCCGTCGATGGTGAGCACAGCTCCGGTGATGGACGCCGCCGAGGCGCCCGCGACGAGAGCGACGGGGGACGCCCCGGTTCAGGATGCGGTCATCGTGGAGTAACTGGCCGCTTCCACCCGGAGCGCCGGGTGTACAACCCCGCGCAGCGCGATGTCATGACGCGGGCGATCGAGCTCGCACCGGCCGAGGACGGCGCGAACACCCAGGCCTGACGCCCCGAGCCGTGCCGCCTGCCCGCACGATTGAGGGCTTGTGAATAGATCTCTGCCCGTGTACGTTACTTATGTACCGATCGGTCCTGAAGTGATGTACTGGACCTACGGGCGTGACCTCGCTACCGGGCCTCCGTGAGCGAGCAGGCCGAAGCACGCCGCAGCGGAAGTGCCGCCGGCTCGATATGAGAAGGAGAAGGATCATCATGAAAGCCGCCGTCCTCACCTCGTTCGGCGAACCCTCTGTGTTGAGGGTTGCGGAGGCTCCGCGACCGGTGCCGGGTCCGGGTCAGGTACTGGCGCGGGTTCACGCCGCCGGGGTGAACCCGGCGGAGATCCTGGCACGCGCCGGAGCGTTCCGCCTGCGTGCTCCCGCCATCATCGGATTCGAGTTCGCCGGCGTCGTCGAGGCGGTCGGCCCGGGTGTCGACGAGGGCATGGTCGGCGACCGCGTCGCCGGGTGGCCGGACTCCGCCACCCAGGGCTCCTACGCCGAATACACGGTCAGCAGCAACTTCGCGACGATCCCCGACGGCGTTTCCTTCGAGGAGGCCGCGGCCACCGTCATCGGCGCCGACAACGCCGCAAGGGCGCTCGGGCTTCTGAACCTTCGCCCGGGTGACACGCTCGTGGTCACCGGCGCGAGCGGTGCATTGGGCGGCGCCGCCGTGCAGTTCGCGCGACAGCGCGGTGTGGCGGTGATCGGCGTCGCCGGGACTGCCAACGCCGACTTCGTCAGGAGTCTCGGTGCGATCCCTGTCGCCCACGGCCCGGGCCTGGTCGACCGCATCCGTGCCGCCGCTCCCGACGGTATCGATGCCGCGCTCGACACCGCCGGCAAGGGACTCCTTCCCGCCCTCGTCGACCTCCTCGGCGGCCCGGACCGGATCGTGACGCTCGCCGACCGCGATGCCGCACGATACGGCGTCGCATTCAGCCCGGGAGGCAGCGGGAATCGCGACCGCGGCCCTGTCCAGGAAGCCCTGAATCTGATCGCCGCCGGCGCATGGACCGCACGCATCGGCCGGAGCTTCCCACTCGACGAGGCCGCGGACGCCCATCGCCTCGTCGCCACGGGCCACACCCACGGCAAAGTCATCCTTCTTCCCTGACTCGGCCGACCGGCCATTCCACCACGACAACAATCAATTGGAGAATCCGAAATGCCTGCAGTCCTCGTCCATGGTGTACCTGATACCCACCGGCTTTGGGACACCGTCCGTTCCTATCTTCGACGCGAAGATATTGTGACGATCGATCTCCCCGGGTTTGGCGTACCCGTACCAGCGGGATTCACGTCGACGAAGGAGGAGTATCTCGATTGGCTTATTAAGAAGATCGAAGAAATCGGCGAACCCGTCGACCTGGTCGGTCATGACTGGGGGTCTCTGCTGACGGGCCGTCTCGCGTCTATCCGACCAGATCTGGTGCGGACATGGACAGGCATCAGCGGGCCAATCGATCCGGAGTATCCGTGGCACTATCTCGCCAAGATCTGGCAAACGCCAGGCGAGGGCGAGCAATGGATGGCGGACCTCGACCTCGAGGCGTTCGCAGCAAGCCTCAACGAGGCGCAGATGCCGCGCGACGCGGCAAACGAATCGGTCCGGCATCTCGATGCCACTATGAGGGCAAGCATTCTCGCCCTTTACCGTTCGGCGATCGAGGTCGGGGCGGAGTGGAAGCCAGGTTTGAGCAACGTGACCGCACCAGCGCTGGTGATCTGGGGCCTGGACGATCCGTTTCTTCCTCACCGCTTCGCCGACGAGCTCGGTAATGCCACACGCGCACGTGCCGTCTTCAAGCTGCGCAGCTCGCACTGGCCGATGATAGAGCGTCCGGCCGATGTCGCGCGCGAACTCGAGGCCCACTGGGCTCACACGTAAACCTGCGATTGGGTCACTCGGGCTCAACCCCCCGCCCGCTACGCGAACGGCAATAGTTGCTCGCTCGCCACGGTGAGCCCGAGTGCCCACGCATGTCCGGAAACGAATCATCGTGACGCAGCCCGGAGAGCGTTGCCGGGGCTGCACAAGGCAGGAGCATCCTGATGACGAATTCAGCAAATACCCGGATCGGCGTCGGCCTTATCGGGGCTAGCGCCGATCGGGGTTGGGGCGGAATTGCTCACGTCCCGGCGCTGCAGGCGCTCGACGCGTTCCAGATCCGCGCCGTCAGTACGACTCGTATGGAGAGCGCGAACGCGACCGCTCGTCGGCTGGGCGCCGATCTCGCCTTCGACACACATGAGGCTCTGGTCGTGCGACCGGAGGTCGACCTGGTGGTGGTTGCGGTCAAGGTGCCGGAGCACAAGCAGATTGTTTCCGACGCGCTGGCCGCGGGCAAGATGGTTTATTGCGAATGGCCGCTCGCAAGAAACCTATCGGAGGCCGAAGCACTGGAGGGGTTTGCCCGCGAGCGCCGACTGCAGACGGTTGTCGGGCTGCAGGGCGGCCTGCACCCGCCGATCCTCTTCCTTCGCGACCTCATCGCGCAAGGCGTGATTGGCAAGCCGCTCAGCACGAGCATCCGAGCGCATTTGACCGACGACATGTGGGTCGGCCGATATGACCCGGCGGTCGAGTACATGGCTCACGCAAAGCATGGCGCCACGCTTCTGAGCATCATGCTCGGCCACGGGCTCGAACCGCTTGCGCGCGTGCTCGGCACGTTCGAGAGTCTGTCCGCCGTCGTCGCCAATCAGCGCGGTGACGGCGTCCGCCTCTCCGATGGCGCGTCGCTGCCGAAGGACGCGCCGGATGAGATCGTCGTCGCCGGCGTTCTCGAAGGCGGGATCGTCACTTCGCTGCACTACAGTGCCGGGCAGTCTGCCGGCTCGGCGATGGTATGGGAGATCCAGGGCACCGAGGGCAGTGTGCGTGTGGAGTCGGCATCGGGCTACATCCATTTCACCGATTTCACCATCACGCTGCTCCGCGGCAGCGAGCCTGTCCAGGTGCTACAGGTCCCCCCCGCTTATGCGGCTCCCGACCTGCAACTCGACGCACCCGCAGCAGGGGTCGCCCGCCTCTACGCCCAGTTCGCCGCCGACCTCCGCGACGGAACC
>NZ_DATCVK010000244.1:0-1568 GCF_036566905.1 Microbacterium sp.
TCCGAGACAACCACAACGCACCGGAAGTGAGCGCATGACTGCATCCGACCAGGCCCTCGAGACGCTCGCGCTGGCAGCGCGTGCGGCTGATTCGAAGGGCGGCGACGACCTCGTCGCCCTCGACGTGTCGCGCCAGATCCCGTTCGCCGACGTGTTCCTCATCGTCACCGGCAACTCCGAGCGCAACGTCATCGCGATCGCAGATGAGATCGAAGACGTGCTTGGCCGCGCAGGCACGCCGACGAAGCGACGTGAAGGGCACCAGGTCGGCCGCTGGATCCTGCTCGACTTCGGCGACCTCGTCGTGCACGTCTTCCACCAGGAGGAGCGGCTGTACTACGGCCTCGAGCGGCTCTGGGCAGACTGCCCGGCGCTTCCCGTGGCGCCGTTGCTCGCCGCGAGCAGCTGATCGGATCGGGCTCCACCGGTCGAGGGTCCCTCGATTTCGTCTGCGGGCGGAGGCTGGTGTAAGCTCAATTCGTTGCCTCGAACGAGGCAGAACGGGTCTGTGGCGCAGCTGGTAGCGCACCTGCATGGCATGCAGGGGGTCAGGGGTTCGAGTCCCCTCAGATCCACCAATAGCTCCCGAAGAACTCAGGTTCTTCGGGGGCTTTCTCATTTGGAATCGGGCTTGGGGACCATCTCAGCGTCGATGAACGTGCGTGAGATCGGCAGCTGTCCAAGGAGTCGATCCATCTCGGGCGTCTCGAGGACATCAAGCAGGACGTTCGTCCCCCTCCCCGCAACTCGCACGAGCTTACGATGCGCCCATGAGCGCAGCAGGCACGGCCCGGGCCGTCGAAACACGTCCGTTCCCGCCAGCGGCGGGAGTCACCAGCCGGCGACGACGCGTCGCCATCGAGACTGAGTCCGTCGCCGCCGGCGTCGTCGCCGCGAGCGGAACGGCCGCTGTGGGTGTGCTCGTCTTCGCCGGAGCTGAATGGTCACTCTGGGGTGGCTGGTCCGTCGGCGCGTTCGCCGCCATCGCCGTGATGGTCTCCGGAGTCGGGGCTGCCGCGACGGGCTACTGGCGCGCGCGGGACCTGCCGGGCCAGGAGTGGCGGCACGAACTCGGGGCGTGGAAGTTCTCGCTGGATGTCGCGACAGTAGCGGCGGTCCACGCGGTTATCGGCGCTCTCGTCACGGTCATGGTCTTCGTGCTGCTGCAGCGCAGCTTCGAGGGGCTCGTGGTGGACCCGTGGATCGGCGCAGGCGCATCCGCCGTGGCATCCGGACTCGCCGCGTACTGGATCTACCTGTCGGTCACGTCGCTCACGACGCCGAAGCTTGCCGCCCTGCTCGTGGTCTTCATGTCACTGACGGTGCTCACGAGCATGGCCACGTCGCAAGATCCGCAGTGGTGGCAGATCCACTTCAGTCAGCTCGGCACCTCGAACGATGTGTCGAGCGGTCTCTTCAACATCGCACTCGTCATCGCCGGTGCATTCGTGACGACGTTCGCGATGTATGTGCATCGCGACCTCAGCGCCCTCGTGCGTCAGCGGGTGCTTGCCCATACGTGGGCACCCCGCGTCGTCTCCATCGTCTTCGTCGTGATGGGTGTTCTG
>NZ_DATCVK010000245.1:0-5345 GCF_036566905.1 Microbacterium sp.
ACGACCAAGGGCACGGCGGCGGAGACCACGGCGACCGGCGACCACCATGAGGCGACGGATGCCTCGGGCAAGCTCACCCTCGCCGAGATCCTCGAGATCTTCGCGGGCGGCAGGCTGCCGCTGCGCTTCACCGCCTACGACGGCAGCTCGGCCGGGCCGGCCGACGCGGCGCTCGGCATCGAACTGAAGAGCCCGAGGGGCACGACCTACCTCGCCACCGGCCGCGGCGACCTCGGCCTCGCCCGCGCGTACATCGCCGGTGACATCGACATCCACGGCGTGCATCCCGGCGACCCGTACGAGCTGCTGAAGGCGCTGGCCGACGAGCTCGTCTTCAAGCTGCCGCCGCCGCGCACGATGGCCCACGTCATCCGGTCCATCGGACTCGAGCACCTGCGGCCGATCGCGCCGCCGCCGCAGGAGGCGCCGCCCCGATGGCGGCGCGTCGCCGAGGGGCTGCGGCACAGCAAGAGCCGCGACGCCGAGGCGATCCACCACCACTACGACGTCTCGAACACCTTCTACGAGTGGGTGCTCGGGCCCTCGATGACCTACACGTGCGCGTGCTACCCCGGCGACGCGGCCTCGCTCGACGAGGCGCAGGAGAACAAGTACCGGCTGGTGTTCGAGAAGCTGCGCCTGCAACCGGGCGACCGGTTGCTCGACGTCGGCTGCGGGTGGGGCGGCATGGTGCGCTACGCCGCACGCCGGGGTGTGCGGGCGCTCGGCGTGACGCTGTCGGCGGAGCAGACGGCGTGGGCGCAGCAGGCCATCGTCGACGAAGGCCTGAGCGACCTCGCCGAGGTGCGGTACGGCGACTACCGCGACATCACCGAGTCCGGGTTCGACGCGGTCTCCTCGATCGGCCTGCTCGAGCACATCGGCGTGCGCAACTACGCGTCGTACTTCACGTTCCTGCAGTCGCGGCTGCGCACGGGCGGACTGCTGCTGAACCACTGCATCACGCGCCCCGACAACCGCTCGGAGCCCGCGGCGAAGGGCTTCATCGATCGTTACGTGTTCCCCGACGGGGAGCTCACCGGCTCTGGCCGCATCATCACCGAGGCGCAAGATGTCGGCCTCGAGGTGATGCACGAGGAGAACCTGCGACTGCACTACGCGATGACGCTCCGCGACTGGTGCGCGAACCTCGTCGCGCACTGGGATGAGGCGGTCGCCGAGGTCGGGCTGCCGACCGCGAAGGTGTGGGGCCTCTACATGGCCGGCTCCCGACTCGCCTTCGAGACGGGCGGCATCCAGCTGCACCAGGTGCTCGCCGTGCGACCCGACGAACGCGGCGGAAACGGCGACCTGCCGCTGCGGCCGTGGTGGACGCCGTGACCCACTGAGCCCGCTCTCCTGCGCTGGATCTTTCTCAGTGAACGGATGCACTGGAACTCACGCCAGGCTCCGACGCTGGAGGTAGAGCCGTATCGCGAGAGCTTCCGGCGAGGTCGTCATCGGCCCCAGATCCGCTCGCGGCACGCCTTCGAGCTCTGCCCGCGCGTTTTCAGGGCACGGCGATCGCAACCGCACCAAGTGATGCGGCTGCAACCCGACACCCCACCAATGCCGTTGACACCGGTACGCGCCGAACGCCCATTCGTCGACCTTCCAGACGAAGAATCCCTCATGCGCCTCGAGGGGAATGTGGCACGGCAGCGTGATCCTCGAGACCTGGCAGTCATCGAACAACCGGCCGACGGCGTGAACCGCCCGAGCCATGTCCTTGGCCTCGGTGCGACTCAGGTAGCTCATGCCTGATCGTACTGACGCCGGAAACGACGCCTCTACGGGTTGCTGTTGGAGACCAATATCTGCTTGCGGTGCACGAGTTCTGGTCCCCGGTTCCGGGACCCAGACGACCGCGCCCGGCCGATGTGCATCGGCCGGGCGCGAATCGATCAGCTCGAACGGGTCAGGGCGCGACCGCGATCGAGAAGATGTGCATCGTCGCGTTGGTCGGCAGCACGACGAAGTCGACCGTCTTGCCCGCCGTCAGCGGCACCGAGTGCGCGAACATGCGGTACTGGTAGGCGGCGTCTCCGTACCCGCTCGGCCGGTTCCGGCCGTTCGTCGAGATCGCGAGTTCGGCGCCGTGCGCGTTCTCGTCGTGGAACGACCAGTTCGGGAATCCGATCGCGCCCGAGCTGGTCGTGCCGTCGGTGTAGAAGACCGTCGCGGTGCCGGTCGCGCTCAGACTGGAGCCGGAGCCGAGGAAGACGAGACGCTGCCCCTGCGCGCCGATGCGGAGCGCCTGCCCCGCGGCCGTGACGTTGTCGGCGGTGCCCGGCTGCGACGTCGGCATCGTGAGCGTGGCTCCGAGCGCCTCCAGCGTGGCACCCGGCGCCGCGCCGACCGCTGCGAGCTGCTCCGCCGAGAACGTGTTGCCCTCGCCGTCGAAGTTGCCGGCGGTCGTCTGCGACAGGGCCGTGATGCCCACGTTGTTGAAGAGCGCGGCGAGCGAGTCGGTGGGCGGGGTGGTCGGCATCGCTCGCACTCCCGTCGCGCTTCCCGCGCCGTCGCCGCCCTTGTAGGTGACCGTGGCCGTGAAGACGCGCAGGGCGAAGCCGGGGCGTTTCTCGGGAATGCGGATCTGGAAGGTCGCGGTCTGGTCGCGGCCGGGCTTGATCGCGTCGAGCTTCTGGCTCGCGGGCACGACCTGCCAGCCGACCGGGCCGGCGAAGGAGACGGCGACCGAGCTCATCTTCTGCGCCGAATCGTTCGACACCGTGATCTCGACGTCGGCGATCGCCGGGCCGTCGAGACCGATCTCGGGCACCGTGACGGTGATCTCGGGTGCGGGCTCGGCGGCGTCGGATGCCTCGGGCGCGGTGTCGCTCGGCTTCGACGACTCCGGTGCGGGGGAGGCCGTCTCCGGTGTTTCGACCGCCGGCGCGTCCGTCTCGGGTGACTCGGTGGCCGGGGCATCCGTTTCGGGCGCCTCGACCTCGGGCGCCGCCGTCGATGGAGCTTCGGTGGACGAGGGTGACTGCGTCGTCGCCGGCGACTCCTCGGCGAATGCGCCCGCCGCGGTCGACCAGGTGGATGCCGCGAGCACGAGCACGCCGGCGACGGCGGCGCGGCGAAGGAACTTCATGGACATGTTCTTCCTCTCAGCTGATCGATCAGACGACGGCGGGCATGGCGGATCGCGCGGAATCGAGCCCGAGGCGCAGCTTCTTCCACTCGCCGCGCGTGAAGTCGGGCACCTCGACCGGCTTGCCGCCCTTCTCGAGCGACGCCACGCTCAGGGGCACCGGTGCGCACCAGGCGGCGGAGTCGTAGACGTCGATGTCGGGTACGAGGCCGGCGCGCATCTGCTGCACGATCCGCCACTGCAGGATGTAGTCCATGCCGCCGTGGCCACCGCCGGCAGCCGGACCCTCGAGGTCCTTCCAGAGCCAGTGGTCGAACTCCGTGCGCATCGCGCTCGCCCCGCGCCAGGTGTCGCCGCCGTGGTACGGCTCCGCGTAGATGCGGGCGCCCGTCGAATCGGCGCCGACGTAGTCCTCGAAGATGCCGCGGCTGCCCTCGAGCGTGTTGATGCGGCTGTACGGCCGGGCCTGGCTGACGTTGTGCTCGGCGCGGATCGTGCGGCCGTTCGCCGTCGTGATCATGCACGTGACGAGGTCGCCGTTGATGTACTCCTCCTTCCACGAGCGGTGGTCGCGCGGAACGAAGCGCTCGCGGTAGTCGGCGAGGCCGCGCGCCGCGGTCGCCGTCGCGGTCAACGTCTCGAGGCGGTCGCCCCGGTTGATGTCCATGGCGGCGGCGATGGGGGCGAGCCCGTGCATGGGGTAGAAGCTCGCGGTGCTGCGGGTGTGCCAGAGGCGACGCCAGTCGTCGGTGTAGTAGCCGTCGGCGAACAGCAGGGCGCGGAGGTCGTGCAGGTAGCCGCCGTGCCCGCTCGTGACGTCGCCGAAGACGCCCTCGTGGGCCATCTTCAGCATCGCGAGCTCGTTGCGCCCGTACGAGCAGTTCTCGGCGAGGAACAGGTGCTTGCGTGTGCGTTCGGACGTGTCGACGAGGTCCCAGAGCTCGTCGAGCTCGGTCGCGATCGGCAACTCGATCGCCGCATGGGCCCCCGCGAGCAGGGCGGCTTTGCCGTGCGCGTGATGGAACTCCCACGGCGTCGCGACGTAGACCAGGTCGAGCTCTTCGGTGTCGAGCATCTTCTGGAAGGACTCGTCGCTGCCGCCGTATTCGCGCGGTCGCGGCTTGCCCTTGCCGGCGACCCGGTTGGCCGCGGTCGTGGCGCGGTCGGCCCGGATGTCGCACACCGCCGTGACGGCGGTGCCGGGCACGTCGACCCATCCGTTCAGCATGCCCATGCCGCGGTTGCCGAGGCCGATGAGGCCGATCTTGACGACGTCGACGGCCTCGAAGGGCTCGTTCGCCATCGAGGTCGCGCCGCCCTTCCGGGCTGGGATGATCGCCGCGTTGGCGACCGAGGGGACCACGGCTGTGACGGCGACGCCGGCGAGGAGTCCGCCGAGGAGGTTTCGCCGGCTGAAGCCGAATGCCCCCGAGTCCCGATCAGCGGTGATCGGATCCTCCGTGGGGCGAGGGGCGGTGAGAAAACGCGTCATGACACTCTCCAAGTCGGTCAGGGAACTCGGTGAAGCTCGATAACCCATACCCTGCTGGCCTGATCGTTTCGTGTCAAGAGTTGATCGAAGATTGCGTTATTCAATCACGAGTGATCAATTGGGCTGCGTGTCGCAACGACGATGTCATGGGGTCGGGAGGCGGGAATGGAGCGCGGAAGCGCGCAGAAATATCCGTTGATCAGGGGGAGAAGCGCAGGCGGCTTGGCCGGTCCCAGAGGATGCGCCGTGAGCGGAGCCTGCTCGTTTCGCTCGCGGCACGCGCGTCGAGCGTGGCGGTCAGGAGCGCGAGGCGTCGGCGCTCGCGGTGGCGAGGCACGCCTCGAGCGCGACCCACGCGAGCATGGCGCACTTCACCCGCATGACGTACTTCGAGACGCCGTGGAAGGCGATCGCGTCGCCGAGCAGCTCTTCGTCGGCGTCGCCCGCGCCCTGCGAACGCATCATCGTGCGGAACCCGTCGATGAGCTCCCGCACCCGGTCGATCTCCGCGCCCGCGGCGAGCTCGGTGAGCGCCGAGGCCGAGGCCATCGAGATGCTGCAGCCGTCGCCGGTCCAGCCGATCGCTTCGAGCACGGTGCCGGATGCGTCGATGCGGATGCCCATCGTGATCTCGTCGCCGCACGTGGGGTTCAGCTCGTGGTGCGTCGCGTGCGGCTCCGCGAGTTCGCCGTCGCCGAGTCGTCGCCGGGAGTGGTCGAGGATGAGCTCCTGGTACAGGCCGGTGAGGTCGCT
>NZ_DATCVK010000246.1:0-1718 GCF_036566905.1 Microbacterium sp.
GACTGCCGCCGATCCAGACCTCGTAGTGCAGATGGCAGCCGTCGGATGCCCCGGTCGTACCGCTCCACGCGATGTGCTGACCCGCTTCGACCCACTCGCCCCCACCGACGAGACGGCCGCCGTCGACGATGTGGGCGTATCCGGTGGACACTCCCCCGCCGTGGTCGATCTTGATGTAGTTGCCATACGTGCCCGAGCGTCCTGAGAAGGACACCACACCGCTGTTCGCAGCGTAGATCGGCGCACCGCAGCCCGTTCCGAGGTCGACGGCGTAGTGGAAGCTGCCCGAGCAGCCGTCGCCGCAGATCGGCGCGCGTGGCCCGTAGTCGCCCGTGATCCGGCCGGAGGCGGGCTTGGCCCAGCCTGACGACGAGACCGCCCCGGGCGAACCGGTGCGGGCTGCCTCCTCGCGGCGCTTCCGCTCCTCCTCCTGTCGGATCCGCTCGCCCTCCTGGTAGGCGGCGGCGGTCTGCGCCTCGGTGTCCTTGAGGAAGGCGAGCTGTGCGTCGAGCTCGATCTTCTTCGCCTGCGACTCGGCGAGCGCGGCTTCAGCCGCGGCCTGCGCCTCCTGCGCCGCGACGAGGGCGGCCTCTGCCGCGATGCGGAGCTGCTCGCGCTCGGCCTGGGCGACCTCGGCCTGACCGCTCAGCGCCTCGGCCGTGTTCTTCTTCTCCTGCGCACGGTCGTAGATGCTCGAGGTGCGCTCGACCATCTTCTCCATGTTGCCGAGCTTCGAGAGCAGCTCGTCGGTCGCCCGCGCGTCGCCGGCATCGAGGAAGAGATTGACGCCGACGTCGCTGCCACCCGAGCGATAGAGCTGCGCCGCGACCTGGCCGGCATTCGTCTCGGCGGTCTGTGCTTCTGCCGCCGATGCGTCGGCCTGCGCCTGGATCTGATCGGCCCGCGTCACGGCCTCGTCGTACTTCTGCTGCGCCACGAAGAGCTCGTCGGTGCGACGCTCGGCCTCCGCCCGCGTGACCTCGACGTTGACCTCGAGCTCCGCGATCAACGCGGTGACCTGCTCGACGGCCGCGGCGCCTGCCGCGGTGTTGGCCTTCGCCGCCTGCAGCTCGTCCCAGCTGGGATAGGTCGCGGCGAACGCGGACTGGGGCGGCGCGACGATCGGAACGACGAGCGCCGCGGCGAGGATCGCGACGACGGCGACGAGACGCTGCATCGTTCGCGGTCGGCCGGCGCCCCGGACTCCCCCGGGAACCGGGCTCGTTCGAGCGCGGTCCGACGGTGTTCGTTCTGTGGTGCGGTACATCATTCCCCGTCCACGCGGGCTCGGGTCCCCGCGCTCCTCGACTCTCGGTTCGGGCACTGGCAGCCCCACGATAAGCGGGAGATCAGCGCATTCCGGGCATTTCGAGCGCATGTCCGCGGATGCCTCGCGGCGGGCGCCGAGGCATCCGCGACCCTCGTTTTGCCATCTGCGCCGTCTGCACGTATGCTTGGCTGTCGGCGGGCGTGACCTAGGGAACGCCCTCCGGCCCCATCGTTTAGTGGCCTAGGACACCGCCCTTTCACGGCGGCAGCACGGGTTCGAATCCCGTTGGGGTCACTGCACGACCAGCACGTATAATTGAATAACTCGGTGCCGAAAGGCATCACGAGGCCCTGTAGCGCAGTTGGTTAGCGTGCCGCCCTGTCACGGCGGAGGTCGCGGGTTCAAGTCCCGTCAGGGTCGCTCAGGCGACAAGCCCTTTCCCTTACGA
>NZ_DATCVK010000247.1:0-5609 GCF_036566905.1 Microbacterium sp.
TCGGCACCCGCCCGTGCGGCCCGACGGCCGCGACCCGTCCCGATGCCACGACGTCGTCCGGCGGCCGGGCGCTGCGGCTCCGGCGCGGGCACGACCGCCTCGCCCACGAATCGGCGCAACGCCAGGGTGAGCGGAGAGCGCGGAGCGACCTCTGCGATGGGCAGGGACGCGAGGATCGCGGCATCCGTCGATCGCGGGTCCTGCGGCAGGAACCACACGTCCTCGATGCCGCCGAACCGGTCGAGGGTGCGTCGCACCTGCCCGCGGGCATCGATGCCGAGGGTGCCGGGCCGCAGCCGGTTCGCGATGACCGCCACCGGTGTCGCCCCGATGGTCGCGCGCAGGTCGGCGTGCCCGCGGAGGAAGCGCGCGATGCCGACGGGGTCGGCGGCGACCACGGCAATGACGAGGTCGGCGCTGCGCAGCGCGGCGAGGGTGGCGGCGTTCCGCCGCGGACCGTCGAGGTCGCTCACGATCTCCTCGTCGCGCTCGAGCGATGACGCCACGTCGACGACCGTGTAGTCGGCCCATTCGCGGCAGGCGGCGAGCGCGGCGACGACCCGCCGCTCGCTCAGCTCTGGCCAGCGCGACGGGCGGTTGATGCCGGTGAGCACGTCGACACCGGTGCGGCCGAGCGGCACGGCGATGCGGGTGAGCTCGCTGACGTCGAGTCCGCCGAGCTCGGCCTGCCGACAGGCCGCGGCGAAGCCCGGCCCCTCATCGGCGAGGCCGAGGGTGAGAGCGAGGGACGCCGCGTGCGTGTCGGCGTCGACCAGTCCGACGTGACGGCCGCCGCGCGCGAGCTCGACAGCCAGTTCGGTGGCGACCGTGGAGCGTCCGGGCGCCCCGGCCGGCCCCCAGACGACGATCACTCTCGGCTGCGGGCGCGATTCCAGCGGCCGCGGAGCTGCGGTCGTCGGACCGATCGAGAGCGCCTCGGCGATGCGCCATGGCTCGGTGTGGCGGCTCAACGGAGCCTCCAGCCCGCACGCCGCGGCCACGCGCTCCCCCGCGGCGTCCTCGACGAGCGGCACGACACGCGTCCCCGCGCGGTCGCACAGCGCGACCACGGTGGGCGACATCGTGGCGCGGGACACCGAGACGACCAGGGCATCCGCGTCGGCGAGCGCCCGCAGCAGCGTCTCGCCGTCGTCGCCGAGCATCCCATCCGACGCGGCGAGCGCGGGAGCCGCGGCCGCGACCTCGACGATGACGTCGATCCCCTCGCGACGCAGTCCCTCGACGAGGAGCACGGCGTCGTCGACGGCCACCACGACCCTCACGAGCCGGTGCCCGTCGTCGGCACGATCGAGAGTGCGGACTCGTCGGCCATCGCGGCCAGCGTCGCCGCGACATCGGCGCGTGGGATGACGAGCTCGAGGGCAGCCGCGCCGCCGCCGATCATCGAGTCGTCGCGCGTGACCGAGACGACGGTGGCGTCGGCGACGAGGATGCGCGGCTCGTCGTACGCGCCCTGCTCGAGGAGCGGGGCGGACCACAGTTCGACGACGGTGCCCGCCTCGACCGAGGCCGGCACGTCGACGGCGCTGCGGACGACGACGCTGGTGGTGCGCGCGGCGGCCGGGTCGCCGACGGATGCCGCGGGCACGAGTTCGCCCGCCTCGATCGTGCGGGTCGCGACCGGAGTCCCATCCAGATCGTCGGCAGTGAGGTAGGTGCCCGCCAGCGACCCGAGCGCGACGTCGACCACCTTGAGGTCGCCGGTGCCGATCGCCTCGCCGGGCACGATCGTGTGGGCCGCGGCGTAGACCGGCACGGTCTGCCGTGCGGCCGAGACGACCAGCCACACGCCGACGACGGATGCCACGACGAGCAGCACACCGAGGAAGAACCGCGCGTCGCCCCAGAAGGCTCGTCGCGGGGTGCGGACAGGGTCGCTGTGGGCCGTCATGGCACCATCGTCGCCGACTCGGCCGAACGACGTCGGGCGTTATCCACAGGGCTCTCGGGCCCCGGCCCGTACCCCGGGGGCGGGTCCATAATGGGGGGCATGTCCGATGACCCGACGTCGAACGTGCGTCTGCTCGCCCCTGCCCAGGTGGGCGAGGTGCTCGGCGTCTCCGTCGACGAGGTCATGGCACTCGTGCACGAGGGGCGGCTGCGCGGTCTGCGGGTCGGATCTCCGGCGCGCTGGCGGGTGGATGCGGCGAGTGTCGACGAGTACCTCGACGACCAGGCCGAGGAGGCACGGCGGATGGCGCTCTGGCGCCAGTCGCAGACCGCGAGCTTCCCCGAGCTGTGGGGCAGCGGAATCGTCCGCCGCCCGGACTGAAACGCCAGCTGTCGCGTTCAGCCGGGCCCGACCCCGCGGTGGGCCGGGCCGCGCCGACGGCCCGGCGCGTCGGCGCCGTACACAGACGGTTCAGGGCAGCGCGGGCGCCTCGTCGGCACGCAGCCACGCGATCGCGACGAACGGCACCAGACGGTAGCCCGCGACGGCGTCGGCGCGCCGTGGTGCACCGGGTTCATGCAGCGCGAGGTCGAGGTGGTCCGCGCCCGCGCGGTCGATCGTCCCGGTGAGCACGCGCCCCGACACGAGGTGCACCGCGACTCCCGCCCTGCGCCGCACGAGGTCGCGGAGCACGAACCCGAAGGTCAGGCGGTCGGCGAGCGGCGACCGCGGCGGCGCAGGGCGGGCGGTGCGCAGCAGGTCGGCGTGCGGCATCCCGATCGAGGAGATCGCTGCGAACGGCACGATCACCGCCCCGCCCGGGCCTTCGGCGAGTGCGAGCGAGACCCAGTCGGCACCCACGCCGGTGACGCTCGCCCGCACGGTGGCGCCGTCGGCGAGGTCGAGCGATACGACCGCCGGCGCGGCGGGGTCGCGCGAGGTCAGGAGGGTCAGCCGCTCCGCCAACTGGACCCGCGAGAGCCGCAGGCGCTCGGCCTCGGTGTCGAGCGCGGCCCGTTCCGCCTCCCATTCGGAGGCGAGCTGATCCTCGAGGTCGTCGAAGAAGCGGTCCCAGCGCACTCAGTGAGAGTAGGGCACCGCAGGCGATCGGCCCGCGAGTTATCCACAAGCGGTGCCGCTCGATTTTCGCTGTGAGTTCGCCGTGTGTTCTACTGTCCGGAAGACATCCCCCTGTCGAGATAGGCACCCATGGCAACGACGCCCGCGGGCACCGCCCGCGCACCACACGCGTTCCGCAGCACGCAGCTCGCAGAGTTCTTCGCGCCGCAGCGGACGCCTTCCACCGACCTCCCCCTTCCGGAGCCGTTCCTGCGCAACCTCACGCTCGGCGTGCTCGAGGTCTTCGCCGGAGTCCGCGAGGTCGACCAGCTGGCCCGATGGCTCACCGAAGACGCCTACCGCAAGCTCGTCACGCGCGCGAACCTCGCGACACGCGCGCGCAGCGCACGCGGTGTCGCAGCGAAGCGCCCGGTGCACACGATCCTGTCGGTGCACGAGTCCTCGCCCGCCGACGGCATCGTCGAAGCGGTCGTCGTGGTCCGCGGGCCTGCGCGCACGCGCGCACTCGCGGTGCGGATCGAGGGCATGGACGGGCGCTGGCGCGCCACCTCCCTCGCGCTCCTCTGAGGCGCGCGCACTCCCAGCCGCGCCCCGACCGGGGCGCACCTGACGACGGAGCCGGTCCCGACGATGCGGCCGGCCCCGTCAGTCCTTGTCGCCCTTCTCGTCCTTGTCGATGAGGTCGAGGAGGGCCCGCAGGGCGTCGCGGATCTCGTAGTGGTCGTGCTGGCCGGCCCGGCTCTCCGCCGAGATCACGCCCGACCGGTGCACGCGTGTGAAATCGCCGAACGGGAACGAGTACGCCTGCTTCGTCTCCCCGTTCTCCCCCCGGTCGACGCCGAGATGCCAGTGCGAGTACTCGGTCCATCCTTCTCGCTCGATGAACGAGTTCTCCTCATCGGCGGTGGGGGCCGCTTCCGACCAGTCGTCGCGTTCATCGCGCACGACCTTGCCGTCCCGGATGAGCGCTCGCGCGTGGCGCAGCGCCGGCTGGTTCAGTTCGATGGACATGCCGCGACGCTACGTCGCGCGCTGTCCGCCGGCGAGGGTCTTGACGGATGCCGCGGCCGGCGGCACCCTACGCCTCACTGCTTGTACGACGACAGGAAGTTGCCGAGACGCTCGATCGCCTCCGACAGGACGCGGGCCTCCGGCAGCGTGACGATGCGCAGGTGGTCGGGGGTCGGCCAGTTGAAGCCCGTCCCCTGCACCAGCAGCACGTGCTCGGCGACGAGGAAGTCGTAGACGAGCTTGGCATCGTCGCGGATCTCGTACACGTTCGGGTCGAGCCGCGGGAACGCGTAGAGGGCGCCCTTCGGCTTGGAGCACGTCACGCCGGGGATGCGCTCGAGCCCCTCCCACGCGGCATCCCGCTGTTCGTGGAGCCGGCCCTCGGGGGCGATGAGCGCGTCGATCGACTGCACCCCCGACAGCGCCGCCTGCACCGCGTGCTGCGCGGGGACGTTGGGGCACAGCCGCGTCGAGGCGAGCAGCTGGATGCCCTCGAGGAAGCCGGCAGCGTGGCGCTTGGGCCCCGTGATCACGAGCCAGCCCGACCGGTAGCCTGCAACCCGATAGGTCTTGGACAGGCCGTTGAAGGTGAGGCACAGCAGGTCGGGCGCGAGCGTCGCGAGCGGGATGTGCTGGGCGTCATCGAAGAGGATGCGGTCGTAGATCTCGTCGGACAGCAGCAGCAGCGAGTTCTCGCGCGCGATCTCGATGATGCCCTGGAGCACCTCGCGGGTGTACACCGCCCCCGTCGGGTTGTTGGGGTTGATGACGACGATCGCCTTGGTGCGCGGCGTCACCTTCGCGCGGATGTCTTCGAGATCCGGCTGCCAGTCGTCGTCGGGATCGCAGCGGTAATGCACGGGGGTGCCGCCCGCGAGACTCGTCATCGCGGTCCAGAGCGGATAGTCCGGCGCCGGGATGAGTACTTCGTCGCCCTCGTCGAGCAGCGCCTGCATCGTCATCGTGATGAGCTCCGAGACGCCGTTGCCGAGGTAGACGTCATCGGGGTCGAACTGCGGGAAGCCCGGCACCTGCTCGTACCGCGACACCACGGCGCGCCGGGCCGACATGATGCCCTTGCTGTCGCTGTAGCCGTGCGCGTGCGGGACCGCCTCGATCATGTCGCGGACGATCTGGAACGGCGCCTCGAAGCCGAACACCGCCGGGTTGCCGGTGTTCAGCTTGAGGATCGTGTATCCCTCGTCCTCCAGCCGGTCTGCCTCGGCCAGTGCCTGCCCACGGATCTCGTAGAGAACGTTCTGGAGCTTGCTCGACTGATCGAGGGTACGGAGGGGACTCATCGCTTCAGGATATCCGCGGCCGGCGAGGGCCAATGGACTCCGCGTGGCCCGGCCGGCTCGGCCGCCGCGTCCGTGACCGAGAACAGGCGTTCCGGCGAGCACAGGAGGATCCGCGTGAGATCGTCCTGGGTGCGCCAGAACGCCTGTTCCGGGCGAGCGGATGCCGCGACCGGGCGTGGGACGCCGGCCGCGACGCCGCTACTTCTTGCGCTGCTCGGCGGCGCGGCGCTGGGCGCGGTTGAGCGGAGCCTGCTGCGCGGCCGGGGCCTCGCCCTCCGTGCGCTGGCCGAAGAGATCGGAAGAGC
>NZ_DATCVK010000248.1:0-100475 GCF_036566905.1 Microbacterium sp.
CGCCGACCTCGGCCGCATATCGCTGACGACGGTGACCGACACCGAGCTGCACGACATCCTGCACCGGCCGACCTTCGAGTTGCTGGGTCTGCCCGACCCAGGACCCGCCGTTTCTGCACCGTTCCACACCACCATCAAGGAGTCCGCGTCATGACCGCCCCCACCCCCGTCGTCCCGTCCGTCTACCTCTCCGCGGAGGAGGTTCTGCGCGGCGGGCTCCCGGACCGCATCTCGATGGAGCCGATCGTAGAAGGGACGCCGTTCGCAACCGAGCGCGTGCTCCTGGATAGCGTCGACGGCTTCTTCGCCGTGTGGGAGTGCGGCCCAGGCGTCTACCCGCGGGTGAAGGACCGCCGCGGTTCCTTCATGTACATCTTGTCGGGTGCCGGCACGATCACCGATCAGGAGGGGACCGTCCACCAGCTGACCGCTGACACCGTGCTGCTGCTGCCTTTTGGGTGGGTCGGCACCTGGACCATCACCGAGACGATCCGCAAGGTCTATCTGCACTCGACGCCGGTGGCGCCGCTCCGAGAGGACGTGCAGCCGTCGGTGTTCCTCGATGCCGAGACGGTGCTGCGTGGGGAATGGCCAGAGATCGTGCCAATGGACCCGATCGTGTCGGGTGCGCGCACCGCCAACGAGCTCACAGTGTTCGACGGGCCCGACGGGCTGGCCGCGATGTGGGAGTGCGAGCCGGGCATCTACCCGCGGGTGAAGGATCACCGCGGCTCTTTCATGTACATCATCTCCGGCGCCGGCACGATCACCGATCAGGACGGCACCGTCCACGAGCTCACGGCCGGAAGCGCCCTCGGCCTCCCGTACGGGTGGGTGGGCACATGGAACATCACCGAGACGATCCGCAAGTTCTACGTGCACACCTTCCCGGCACTCGGAGCATGACAGATGCGCGCGAAGCAGCCGGACGCACCTGATTCGATAGGGTTCCTCAATGACGACGCGTGGCGAATTGACCTCCGAGCACGGTGCAACCTCGATGCGCGAGTCGATCGCAGACGTGCTCCGGATGGAGATCGTCCAAGGCACTCTCGCGCCTGGAACGAAGCTGTCCGAAGGGCGCCTCGCCGAGCGGTTCGGGACGAGTCGGATGCCGGTGCGCGAGGCACTGCAGATGCTCGCCCGCGCGGACTTCGTCATCGTGGAGCAGCGCAGGGGCACGTTCGTGCGCGGGGTGTCGCAGCGCGAGATCGTGGACCTGTACGAGGTGCGCGAGGCCCTGGAAGGAATGGCCGCGCGGCTGTGCGCGACGCGAGCTTCCGAGGAGCTGCTGGACCGGCTCGACATGCTGATGCAGCGGATGGCCTCCGCTGTGGCCGCCGACGACTCCGCGGCTTACATCGAGGCGGACGAGCAGATGCACGGCCTCATCTTCGAGGGCAGCGCGAACTCACGCCTGATGGATCAGTACCGTCTGCTCTCGGATCACCTTCACCGCAATTACCTGTCGACCGTCGTGACCCGGCGACCCGGCAGGCTCTCCCGTTCGATGAGCGAACATCAGATCGTCGTCGAAGCCGTGCGGATGCGCGATGCGGACTCCGCGGAGCGTGCCATGCGGCACCACGTGACCCAGGGCCGGCAGGAGCTTGCCCAGCAGATGATGCAGACCAACCTCGACGGCTGACCGGTCTCCGGTCGGCCACTGACCCGATCGGACACCCATGAACACGAACGACCCCTACGCCCTCGTCACCCCTGCGCCGTCCTTCACCCTGCGCAGCGACGACCTGGTCGACGGCGGGGAGAAGCCGCTCGCTATGCGCGATCCGCACCTCGGCGGGAAGGATGCCTCTCCACACCTCACGTGGTCGGGCTTCCCGCCTGAGACGCAGAGCTTCGCGATCACCTGTTATGACCCTGACGCCCCGACCGGCATCGGTTTCATGCACTGGGCGACCGCGAACATCCCGGCGTCGGTCACCTCCGTGGCCACCGGCGCCGGCTCGCCCGATGGTGGCATGCCGGAAGGCACGCTCACGCTACCCAATGACGTGCGGGTCCGCGGCTATGTGGGCGCCAACCCGCCGGCCGGATCCGGCCGTCACCGCTACGTGTTCATCGTGCACGCCGTCGACGTGCCCCGGTTGGACATCGATCCCGATCTGACCCCCACGGTGCTGGGCTTCAACTTGCACTTCCACACTCTCGCCCGCGCGGTGCTGACCGTGTGGGTCGACGCCACCGCGTGACCCGCATCTGAACGGAGACCCTCATGACGACCACACAACGACACGCCGAAGTGGCCGGCGCCGGCTTCGCCGGGCTCACCGTCGCGATCGCCCTCGCCCGGCGCGGCTGGTCCGTGCGCGTACACGAGCAGTCCGACGAGGTCCGCGACTTCGGTGCGGGGATCCTCATCTGGCGCAACGCCATGATGTCGCTGGACGCGATCGGCCTCGCCGACCAGATCCGCGCACACGCGACAGAACCGACGTACTACGCAACGAGCCTGAACGGTGCCGAGCCGACCACTGAGCTGGGTGGCTACCCGTACTGGGCGATCACCCGGCCGCGACTGCACGCGATCATGGCCCACGCCGCCCGTGACGCGGGCGTCAAGATCGTCACTTCATCGCGAGCGGTCGGCGCCGACCCCGACGGGGTGCTCCGCCTCGAGGACGGATCCTCTTATCGCGCGGACCTGGTGGTCGGCGCGGACGGTGCCGGATCACTGGTGCGAAACTCGCTGCCGGCGTTCGTTCAGGAGAGAAAGAAGTACAAAGACGGTGTCGTACGCGTGCTCGTTCCGCGGTCACCGGAATTCGCCGGAGCCGAGTGGGACAGCGTCATCGACTACTGGACGCTCGAACCGGACGCGATGCGAATCCTGTACGTGCCGTGCGGTCCGGAGACGGTCTACATGGGCATGATGGCCGAGACCACGAACGAACGCGCGTCGCGCATCCCGATCGACCCCGTGGTGTGGTCCGAGCGGTTCCCGCATCTCGCGCCGCTCATCGTGTCGGCCGAGCACGCGGTTGGCCCGCGGCACGACGGCTACCAGACCAACAGGGTCGCTCCCTGGTCGACGGACCGCGTCGTGCTGGTGGGCGATTCGGCGCACGCGATGTGCCCGGCCCTCGGGCAGGGCGCGAGCGTCGGAATCGTCAACGCGGTCGCGCTCGCGCACACCCTCGACGAGTTCGATGACCTCTCCGAGGGCCTGCGGACGTGGGAGTCTCGCGAGCGGGCGATGACGGATGCGGCGCAGGCGCGCTCCGCCTACATGGCGGAGACGCGCACGCTCGCCAAGGGGGCCGGCTTCACCCCCGAGGTGATGGAGACCGCCAACTTCGTCTCCGTCGCCATCAGCCCGGAGATCGAGGCGCAGTATCCGGTGCCGGAGGTGAACCGCTCGTGGTGAGCGCACCCGCGTCGTTCGGTGTCGGTGACGTGGAGATCACGCGCATCCAGGAGTACGCGGGTCCGAGCGCTGCCCAGCCGTCGTCCCTGTTCCCGGACAGCGACCCAGAGTTCTGGACACGTCACGTCGACGAGCTCGCGCCGGACTTCCTCGACGCCGCCACCGGAACGCTGCGTTCGGTGCTGAATAGCTGGCTGATCCGTAGTCAGGGGCGGTTGATCCTGGTCGACACCGGAGCGGGCAACGGCAAAGAGCGCCCATACGCACCCGCGTACGCCCACCACAACACCGCGTATCTCGCGAATCTGCGAGCCGCCGGCGTGGAACCTGAGGACATCGACATCGTGATTAACACGCATTTGCACGTCGACCACGTGGGATGGAACACGCGCCTGGAGGGCCGCGAGTGGGTGCCGACATTCCCGCACGCTGAGTACCTGGCCACCGAGGCCGACTTCCGCTTCTGGGACCCGAAGTTAGTGCCCCGGCCGCAGGGCGACGGCAACCAGAACGTGTTCGAGGACAGTGTCGCTCCAGTCCACCGCGCTGGTCAGCTGCGTTTATGGGACGGCGCTCACCGCATCGATTCCGATCTTCAGCTGGAGGCTGCTCCCGGGCACACGCCGGGATCGTCCGTCCTGCGGGTCGAATCGGGAGGCTCCGGCGCCCTGTTCCTGGGCGACATCCTCCACTCTCCTGTGCAGCTGGCCGCACCGGATGTGAACAGCTGTTTCTGCGAAGACCCGGCGGGGGCGCGCGCGACGCGTCGCCGGCTACTCGGCGAGGCGGCCGACCGTCATCTCGTGATCGTCCCCGGCCACTTCGGTGGCCACTCGGCCTGCACCATCGGGCACGGCTCGCCGGATGGCGCGCCCCCCGACCCTTCGAACGCGCGCGCGTTCATCGTCAACGACTGGGCGGATCTCGCCCGTGTATGAGAGGACACCATCATGAACAACGAGCTTTTCGAAGCGGGGCTGCGTACTCGCCGTGCTGTGCTCGGCGACGCCTACGTCGACGCCTCGCTCGCTGCTGCCACCGACTTCTCGATGGACATGCAGCAGCTCGTCACGCAGTACTGCTGGGGCGACGTCTGGAACCGGCCAGGACTGAGCCGACGGGATCGCAGCCTTCTGAACCTCGGCATGATCAGCGCCCTGAACCGTCCGCACGAGTTTAAGACGCACGTGCGCGGCGCGATCAACAACGGCGTCACTCGCGACGAGATCAAGGAGGTGCTCCTGCAGGTGTCCGTCTACTGTGGCGCCCCCGCCGCCCTTGATGCATTCCGCCTCGCCGCAGAGGTGTTGTCGGCGATGGATGCGGAGCAGAGCGCGGGGCAGGCATGAGCGTTCCCGCGATCGGGTTCGTCGGTCTCGGCCGAATGGGCACCCCAATGGCGACACGTCTGGCGGCCGCCGGTTACGCGCTGCAGGTGGCCGATGCCGTTCCCGCCGCGGTGGCGGCATTCCTCGTCGCCCAGCCCGGTGCCGCGCTCCTGGACCTGTCGGAGCAAGATCCGCTGGACGAGCTGGACATCCTCATCGTGATGCTCCCGGACTCGAACATCGTGGAGGCGGTGCTGGAGGAGGGTGGACTGGCGGGGCGCCTGCGGCGCGGCGCGCTCGTCATCGATATGAGCTCCTCCGAGCCTCTGCGTACCACCTCGCTCGCCCAACGGCTGGGCGGGCTGGGCTTGCGGCTGATCGATGCGCCGGTGTCCGGCGGCGTGCGCGGCGCGATCGCCGGCACGCTCTCGACGATGGTCGGCGGCGCCGGTGCCGATCTTGACGAGGCGCGCCCGGTGCTGGAGCATCTCGCCGCCACCGTCATCCATGTCGGCGAGGTGGGCAGCGGCCATGCTGCGAAGGCGCTCAACAACCTCGTCTCGGCCACGACGGTGTCGGTGACCGTGGAGGCGCTGCAGACGGCGGCGCGGTTCGGGATCGACCCGGCCATGATGACCGAGGTACTCAACAGCTCCTCCGGGCGCACCAACACAAGCGAGCGCAAGGTGGCCGCGTTCATGCTGAGCGGCACCTTCGACTCCGGGTTCACTCTGCCGCTGATGTCCAAGGACGTGAGCATCGCGGTGGACCTCGCGCATCGCATCGGAACGCCGGGTGACGTATCCGACGCCGTCGCGCAGCAGTGGCGTGGCATCGCCTCGTTTGCCGCACGCGACGCGGACCACACCGAGATGTACCGACTGATTGGGGCTTCCGGCTCCGAGGAGAGGAGTGCTCGATCGTGAGTGTTCTGGAGCACTGGATCGATGGCCGGTCCACGCCGACCGTGGACGGGACGACCCGGGTGGGGACCGCGCCCGCCACCGGGGCAGAGGGCGCCACTGTGACGCTCGGCACGGCGGCAGACGTCGATCACGCTGTGCGCGCCGCGGATGCCGCGAAACACGGCTGGCGGCACATCGCCTCGACGGAGCGCGGGCGGATCCTCGCACGTGTGGCTGACGGCATCGTCGCCGCGATGGACGAGCTGGCTGCGGCGGAGATCGCCGACACTGGCAAGCCGGACGCGCTCGCGCGCGCTGAGATCCAGGGCGCGGCGGACTACTTCGAGTTCTACGCTTCGCTGGTGCATCTGCCCGCCGGCGACGTCCTGGACATCCGCCCGGACTTGCACGTATACACGTTGCGCGAACCGCTCGGCGTCATCGGCGTCATCACCCCATGGAACCTTCCACTGAACCAGGCCGCACGCGCCTGCGCCCCGGCACTGGCCGCCGGCAACACCGTCGTCGCCAAGCCCGCCGAGACCACATCGCGCGCGACTGTCGCGCTTGCGCGCATCGCCACGGAGGCGGGTGTCCCGGACGGTGTCTTCAACGTGGTGCTCGGACGCGGTGCCGAGGTGGGAACCGCCATCGTGCGGCATCCGCTGGTACGCAAGGTCGCCTTCACCGGCTCGGTGCCGACCGGGCAGGAGATCGGGCGCATCGCGTCCGAGCGCATCCTGCCGCTCACGCTCGAACTGGGTGGCAAGTCGGCAAACATCGTGTTCGACGACGCCGACCTTGCGTTCGCCGCGTCGGAGGCGGTGCGAGCATTCGCGACGAACGCCGGGCAGGTCTGCTCGTCCGGGACCCGGCTGCTCGTGCAGCGAGGCATCGAGACCGATCTCACCCGGGCGGTGATCGAAGCGACGCGCCAATACCGCCCGGGCGACACCCTCGGGCCGATGATCACGCGCGGCCAGTACGAGACGGTGCAGGAGTACTTCGAGGTAGCGGAGCAGGAGGGCGCCGTGCTGCGCACGGGCGGCGCCGTCGTCGACGCGGACGGCTTCTACATCGAGCCGACCGTCTACTCAGGGGTCACCAACGATATGCGGATCGCACGCGAGGAGATCTTCGGACCGGTGCTGGTGATCATCCCGTTCGATACCGAGGAGGAAGCGGTCGCCTTGGCCAACGACTCGGACTTCGGTCTCGTCGGCGGGGTCTTCACCGCCGACATCTCCCGCGCCTTCCGGGTCGCCGAGGCAATCGAGGCGGGGCAGGTGTATATCAACTCGTGGTCGACGCAGTCGGTGCAGATGCCGTTCGGCGGTCACAAGGCGAGCGGATACGGGCGGGAGAAGGGGATCGAGGCGCTCGCCCACTACTCCCACCTGAAGAGCATCAGCGTGCGCATCGCCCCCGGACGCTGAGCGCCCACTGCCCGGCACGAAGCGGGGCGCCCTCGCCAAGGGCGCCCCGCTTCGTTGTGTGCCAGCGGCTCAGCCGAAGCGGATCAGGTCGGCCGCCTTCTCCGCGATCATGACGGTGGCGGCGTTAGTGTTGGTCGACACGATCGCGGGCATGACCGAGGCATCCGCGATCCGCAGGCCGGCGACCCCCCTCACGCGTAGACGCGGATCCACCACCGCGGCGGCGTCCGAACCCATTCGGCACGACCCGCTGGCGTGGCCGTACGACTGCACAGCCCCCCGGACGAAGGCCGCGATCTGCGCGTCGGACGTACCGACCAGCGGATGCGACGCGGACCGATAGGGTGCGAACGCTTCGGTCTCGCTGAGGGCGAGTGCGACGCGAACCCCCGCCACAAGCGCCCGCAGATCCTCTTCGTCATCCAGGTAGCGGAAGTCGATGATCGCCTGCCCGTCGGCCCCGAGGGTGACCGTGCCCCGGCTGTGCGGGCGCATATGCCCGATCCCGAAGGTGTAGCCGTGCTTCGGCACCGTCTGCCAGGGGTTAGCGAACGGGACATGGATGAACACGATCTGCAGGTCGATTGAGGCGCGCCCGGGCTCACTGTGCAGCAACATGGTAACTTCACCGAGGTTCGCCTGGGCTGGGGCGATCTCCTCGTCCGCATGCATCGTCAACCCCGCCAGGATGATGTGGTCCTGGAGATCGCGGCCCACGCCTGGCACATTGCGCATGACCGGCACCCCCGCGGCCTCGAGGTCTTCGGCGGGGCCGATCCCCGAGCGCAGCAGGAGCAGCGGGGTGCCGATCGCGCCGGCAGCGAGCACGACCTCCCGCGTCGCCGAGATCGTGACCGTCTCCCCGTCGATGCGCGCGCGGACACCCGTGCAGCGGTTCGCGTCGAACAGGAGGCGCTGGACCTCGGCATCGGCGATCACCGTGAGGTTGGGCCGCTTCCGCGCGGGCGCTAAGTAGGCGCCAGCGGTACTCTCCCTCACGCCGTCGTGGATCATGAGGTCGTGCGCGGCGGCACCGCGGGGGGCGGGCCCGTTGAGATCTCCGCCGGAGGGGTACCCCAGCTCAGCCGCCGCCGCAAGGTAGGCCTGCGACAACGGGTGCAGGTTCTGCGACGGACGCGGATGCAGCGGCCCGCCGCGACCCCGCCAACGCGCGTCGCCGTGCGGGGCATCCTCAGAGCGTCGGAAGTAGGGCAGCACGGAGGCATAGTCCCATCCCGTGCATCCGAGGTACGCCCAGGTGTCGAAGTCCTCAGGCACACCGCGCAGGAACGCCATCGCATTGGTGGTGCCGGTCCCCCCGACCGCCCGACCCCGGGGCACGGCGTGCGCATGCCCCGTGCCAGCCTGCACGACGGTCTCGTAGTCCCAGTCGACGTCGGTCTTCTGCAGCGCCGGCCATGTCCATGTGGTGTCGATGCGTTCGCTGCGCTCATCCGGACCCGCCTCCAGGAGGATGACCCGCACCTCCGGGTCCTCGGTAAGGCGCGCCGCCAGAACGCTGCCCGCGGTGCCAGCGCCGACGATCACGATATCCGCGCTGCGGCGACCGTCGGGAGCTGGTACCGGTGAGCCCTTGCTCACAGGGCCACCACCACCGACTTTGTCTCGAGATACTCGTCGAGCGTCTCACGGGCGGTCTCGCGTCCCCAGCCGGACTCTTTCACGCCGCCGAACGGCATGGCCGAGTCGGCGGCCTGGTAGCAGTTGATCCAGACCTGGCCGGACTCAATGGCGGAGGCCATGCGGTGCCCGCGGGAGATGTCGCGGGTCCAGACGCCGGCGCCAAGCCCGAAGCGGGTGTTGTTGGCGAGCGCGACGACCTCCTCCTCGGTGTCGAACGGTACCGCGGAGACGACAGGCCCGAAGATCTCCTCGTGCATGATGCGGGCGTCGCTCCGCGCGCCGACCATCACGGTGGGCTGCGCGAAGTATCCGGAATCTCCCCAGCCGGCACCGCCGGTCACGACCTGCGCGCCCTCGTCGCGGCCGATCTGGATGTATGACAGCACCCGCGCCAGATGCTCTGCGGAGATGAGCGGGCCCATCTGCGTCTCGGGGTCGGTGCCACGGCCCAGCTTGATGCCGGCGGCATGGTCGGAGAGGCGGCGCACAACCTCGTCAAACACGCCGCGCTGCACGTACAGGCGCGACCCGGCGATGCAGCTCTCGCCCTGCGTGGCGAACGCGGCCGCGGCGGCGCCCGCGACGACCGCATCCAGGTCGGCGTCGTCGAACACGATGTTGGGGGACTTCCCGCCCAACTCGAGCGACACCCGCTTGAGGTTGTCGGCCGCGGCGCGCACGATCGCCTTGCCGGTCGCGACGGAGCCGGTGAAGGTCACCTTGTCGACGTCGCGGTGGTCAACGAGTGCGGCGCCGGCGCTCTCACCCAGGCCCGTGACGTAATTGACGACGCCCCGCGGGATGCCTGCCTGCTCGGCGAGCTCGGCCAGGAGCGCGATCGAGAGCGGAGTCTGCTCGGCGGGCTTAAGCACGATCGTGCATCCGGTCGCCAGCGCTGGCGCGAGCTTCTTGACCGCCATCAGCAGGGGGAGGTTCCAGGGCACGATCGCGGCCACGACCCCGACCGGCTCACGCAGCGTGTACGCGTGGAACTTCCCGCCGAAGCTTGCGGGGTACGAGATCGGGATCGTGTCACCGGTGATCTTCGTCGTCCACCCGGCGTAATAGCGCAGCACGTCCACGGAGAAGGGGATGTCGAAGAACCGCATCTCGTTAATCGGCTTGCCGCTGTCGATGGAGTCGACGAGCGCGAACCTCTCGGCATTCTCCTCAACCAGATCGGCGAGCTTCCAGATCACCTTGCCGCGCGCCTGCGGAGTCATGGTGCGCCACACGCCTGTGGGATCGAACGCTCGCCGTGCTGCCGCAACAGCCCGGTCGACGTCGGCCGCGCCGCCCGCGGGCACGCGAGCGATGACGGTGCCGTCGGCGGGATCGTAGACAGGAAAAGTGGAGCCGTCCAGCGCCTCCACCCATTCGCCGTCGATGTACATGCGCTCGGCCAGACGGATGTCGGCGCCAGCAGGGGATGTGGAGGTCGCGGTTACCATGGGGCTCCTTAGGACAGCTTTGTCTGGGATACTAGATGCCGAGTTGTACGCCGATGTATTGCGGACGTTTCCGGCAGATGAATCATCTCATTATAGGTTCTGGTATGGCAGATACCACGCGCTCGCCTCCTTCTCCGATGGCCTGCGGCATCGGATTCACCGTTGGTGAGAAGCCTTGCGGTGCTGGGGGTTGGCCAACGCGGTGATGCCCGTGAGCTGAGCTGTTTATCTCGTCGGGCCAGCTCGCGTCGGCAGAGGGCTCGCCAACGCGGGCCTAGCAGCGCCTTGACGCGCCGCGTCCTCCGCTCGTCGGGCATCCGCTGTCAGTGCCAGCCGGACCCGCCGTTCCGTTTCGGCCGCCGCGACCAACTGTGTGTGCTGACGATGGATGGCGATCAGATCCGCGTAGTCCGCTGAGCGCGCGTCGTACTGACCAATGAGCTGGCGGCGAGAGGCAGCGAGGGTGTCGGCGCGGCGTTCGACGCGGGCGTGGTCGCTGGCGTTACTAGCGGCGATGCGAGCGTCCAGCTCGAGGAGGGTGTTTCGGGTGCGGTGGAGCCACTCGCGGGTGTTCTCGAGCTGCTGGTGAAGTTCGCGTTCGCGTTCTCGCCGCACGCGGGCGACGCGGTCGATGTCGAGTTCGTGGCCGAGCGGTCGGCGGGTCCTGTCGGTCCAGGGTGCCGGTGGCGCGCTCCCCCGTTCCGGGGTGCGCGCGGCTCGGCCGAGTTCGGTGCGGGCGGCGCGGGCGGCGTCGTCGATGCTCACCTCGGGGATGCCACGGAGCATGCTGTCCGCGATCCGGTCCCTCGCGGCGGCGTCAGTCTGGGCGATGGCGATGACCTCGTTGTGCATCCGGCCGCGGGTCATCCCGACATACAACCCGGATGCATCCACGCCGGGTCCGACGATCGACGCATCGGTAGTCTCGCCCTGGATGCCGTGGACCGTGGACGCGTAGGCGAGGTGCACGTGCTGGACGGCATACTCGTGGTTCACGGTGCGATGGTCGCCACTGTCGCTGAGGCTGGCCAGTTCGACACCGGTCGGGGTGATGCGGCGGATTGTCCAGAGGGCACGGTTCTCGACATCCGCGTGCGTGTCGTTGCGGCGGGTCTGGACAATATCGCCCTCGAGGAGGCGCTGCTCGTCCTGCCCGACGGCGATCCGAGTGAGGGCGAGGTGGCCGTCGTCGACCCGGCGCTGCTGGATGGCCTCGTTGATCGCGTCAGCCTCTTCGTTGGTGCTGGTCACCAGCGCGACTCGGCCGTGGCCGGCGGTCCATCGGAAGTAGGCCTCAACCATCACTTCGCGAGCCTGGGTGTGATCGGCGACCTGGTGAATCAACCCACGGCCGTGCAGCTCCTCCGCCACCGCCAGCGCGGCTTCCTTGGAGCCGGGTTCGCGCATTCGCAGCGTTAACGCGGCGTAGTCGGGGTCGTGGAAGCGGTGCACCGCGGTCAGTTCGATGACGGCGGTGGCTCGCCGGGTCATGGCCGCCATGGCGCCGGAGTGTCCAACCGGGCGGGCCTGGAGATGGTCGCCGATCATTGCGATGCCGGCACCGGTCTCGCTGGCGACGGTCGCCAGCGCGTTCGCGGTGTGCAGGTCAACCATTCCGGCCTCGTCCACCACCACTCGGTCGCCGGCGGTCAGCGGGAATCGGCGCGGCCCCTCGTAGATCCTTCCGGTGGCGTGATCGAGATCGCCCGGCGCCAGGCGAGACCAGGTCTCAGCGCCGGCGACGTCGCGGGTCCACCGGAACCCGTGGTCAGCGAGCAGGGCATGCAGGCTGGATGCCGCGGCGCCGAGCTCACGCCCCGCGACCGACGCCGCCTTCTTCGTCGGGGCGACCACGACCATCCGCTGCCCCCGCCGGAACAGGGCGCTCCTCGCAACCCGCAGCATCGTCGTCTTGCCCGCTCCCGCCGGGCCCGTCACCGACACCAGCCGATCGGTACCCGCGATCGCCGCCGCCGCAGCCACCTGCCGTTCGTCCAGCTCGACCGTTTCGGCGAGAACCTCGTCGCAGGCTGCCACGACCGTCGCGGCGTCGACCGGCTCGCCGGCGTAGGCGAGGGCGTCGAACCGCGCCGCAAGCTCGAGCTTCAGCGCCGCCGTCGACGATGCCATGTACGCCTTCACGTGGGCGGGCCGCTCGGCCTCGTCGGGCAGCAGATCCACCGTCAGCTCGAGCGCCCGATGGGTGACCTCGGCAATCACCGGTTCCAAGTCGGCCCGCGGAGCGACGACCCCGGAGTCGGCGACCGCGCGCGTCGCGCCGGCCCGGATATCGAACACGCTGAAACGGCCCCCGCAGCATGCCGATCGGGCATCCGCTTCCACGGTCGCCCGTGCCGCCAGAAACTCGAAGTCAAGATCCGCGATGGCCGGCCCGTGCACCGGCACCACGGATCGAGGCCGCAGCACAGCGGGGTCGATGGCCGCGAGCTCCTCGGCGATGAGCTGTTCCCACGCGGTCTCATCGACCTCGCCGGGCTTGTCGGGGCGCGCTTTCGCCCACGCCAGCCGGTCGATTTGATGCAGCTGGTCAGGGCTCGGCTCCTGCCCCGGATGCTCGGCTCGCCATGCCGCGAGCAGCATCGCCCGGTTCGCTTCGATCTGCGTCGACCGGCGTGACAGCGGCCGCACCGCGTGCGCAAGTTCCGCAATCTCCCCCTCGGCGTTCAGGGTGAACCCATGTCTCGCCAACGCCCGCCGCCACCACGGGTCGGTGCGGGCGGCGAGATCCCCCTCCGCGTTGACCAGAGTGTGCATCTTCATTGCCACCCGGGAGTCCACGTTGGACCAGTTCCCGTCCTCCCCCTGCACCTTCACGTTCAGCCACAGGTGCCGATGGACGTGCGGGTCCAGCGCCCGGGACCGGCGGTGCCGAAGTTCGACGACCTCGATCCGCTGCAGCGATTCACGGATGCGGCCACCGGCACCGCGGCGGGCGTTGAGTTCGCGCTGCCACGTCGTGATGATTCGATCCCTCAGTCGGTCCTGCAGCGCTTCGAACTCGCACGCCAGCTCGGGGTGGATCAGGGCGGCGATGCTGTACGACTTCGGCGCGTTGATCGTGCCGTCCAAGATCAGGTCCGCGTCCGCCGAGCTCAGGTCACGACCGCGCCTCTCATCCGTCTCCGGATCCCGACCGTCGATCCAGCGCCGCAGCGCGACCTCGTCCAGGGTGTCCGTCGAGATGACGCCGGCATCGACGATGAATCGGGGCACGCCGGCGAGCCCGACACCACCGTATGCGGCGAGCGCGTCAGTACCCGCCGACCGAAGATGCGAGTCACAGGATCCCTGGAACGCGTAGCCGATCGCCTGTCGAACCCCCTGAGCTCCGACACCCCGTTTCCAGCGCTCCAGACCTCCGCGCACAAGCCCAGCGTATCGGCAAACTGCTTAACTCGAAACGAGTTCCACAGAAAGTGCCTGCGTGCATCGCTGTCTCGATCGAGCGTAGGTCGAGATCGAGTGCTCGGTGCGGGTAGGTTCCGGGTCGCGGTAGCGAGTTGGTGAGCCGTGTCGCGCGGTCAGGCGCTCAGAAGCTCGATTCGCCGCTGTGGGCTACGAGCGTGCGGTCGATCAATTGGCGATTCATCTATCGCACTCACTTCGTGTGACGCTGCGATTTGATCCTCGATTAGGTGCGAGATGGCGTCGCTCAACAAGCGATAGCTCTGAGGCGGCTCTAGACCCCACGCCCGCAGTTGCGCCAAACCGATCGGCGCCGGGAATCGATGCGGCTCGGCGACCTCGATGAGGGTGCCGTGCCGCTGGCCGCGAAGGTAGTCAAGTATCTCCGCAGATGACAGTGTGGTTGCCCGCCGCCGTCGGCGCGCAACGAGCCACGCTGGCATGGTGTCGACCGAGCCAATCGAGAAGGACCCGACCAACTGGCAAACAGGGCTCGACGCATAGACGAAAACCTTGCTGCCGGCCGGCCGAGCCGAGAATCGGCGCCTAAGCTCGTGCGACTTCTGACCCGCGAGTATCGCTTCCGCGTACCGTGGCCGGATCGACATGAGGATGGCACCCGTCATCGGGTCTCCAGAGGCTGATGATGCGCGTTCATGAGTGACCGAAATAGTTCCGATGGGATGGGCCTCGGCGAGACAAATTCTGCCGCGACCCTGTGCGGCTTCGCGTACTGGCGAAAGGATGCCAGCGACACCGGCCGCTGAAGAACCTCCGTGTCCTCGATCTCGAGGACAGTCACGCGTCCACGACCATCCGCTGCCGCCTCCACCTGCGATCGCTTGTAGACGCCCATCCCGCTGAACTTGCGGTGCGCTTCTTCGGCACTCATGGTCTGGCTTGCGACAGCGACGGAGATCGCGAAGAACTTCTGAACGATATTGGTTCCCTCAGTTGAGGCGTACCAGAGAATTCGCCCCGGCAGCGATCGGAACGGGTTGCTTCGGCCACTGCGGTAGTACACATGGCGCCGAGACAAGCCGAGCGCTCTGCGTTGTTGCAGCAGGTTGGGCGGGTAACCGAACAATTCCATCGCCGCCGACGGCCTGATCGGAACGACGTAGCAAGCCATGCTTTCGTCCCAGATCTTGATCGGCCAATGTCGCCACTCGAGCGCGCGAGACACCGACTCGCCAGCCTGCGTAGATCCCACGCGATCCAGCAACACTTGCAACTCCGAATCATGCGGAAGCTCGCCGGCAGTGACGTGCCGGCCTATGGGGCGGGCCGAGTACAAGCCGTCCTCGTCTCGAAAGAACCCGTCCTCGCGCAGCGCTCCGACAATCTTTCGAGGAAGCCGCTTGTCAGTGATCGCTACGCGTTGGAGCCCCAGCTCCAATGCGTCCAGTCTGAGTTGACGCGCGAGCTGAAGGGCGATCGAGGAATCGTGAGCAGAGGAAGCGACGCGCATGATCGGAACTTGCAACTCATCATTTCGGGGTCGCACCGCGAGCAAGGCAACAGCTCCGCGGTCTTCGATCAGCACCTTCGCCTCGCCGGCGGCCAGTGCAGCCCTCAGCGAGGGGCGGAATTCCTTCGCTCGCTCGCCTTCCGCGAAGCACAGGAACGCCTGCTCCAACTGCTCGTCTGAGAAGTCCCGAGCATCATGCCAACGCAGATCGATGTGCTCGAATACCCCGGGAGCGTAGGTTTGCAGGACGCCGGACGACTCGAGAACATCGGCAATCAACTCATGCGGCCGGACTATCGCGACCCCGAACCGATCCTTGATGGAGCCGCGCGCTGCAAGCACTCCTTCGTCGTTTGTTATGAAGTACTGCGCGTCGGCCCGGACGGCGTCGGCGAGGTGCTTGGCGTCATTTTCCAGACTGGGATCGCGCGCTACCGCTCTCCCGCCGAACGAGGCGACAAGCTCGCGTTCGATCGATGTGTCGTGGGGTCGGGTAGTGGGTAGGCGAACCCAGCCCTGTGCCCCCGCAATCTGACGCACCCTCTCACTGGCGTCTTCGTTGTCGTTGAGTTCGTGGTCGAGTTGAACCGACACGGCAAACGTCACCTCCTCGGCGACCCAGTCCGCCATGAGCCCCTGCGACGCGGCCCGATCAGGCCGCTGAACCTCAGCAGAGGAGTAGAGGTCGATAACGATGTTCGAGTCAAGCACTGCCAGCGGCTTAGTCGACTCCAGGGCGCTCGACAACAGGAGATCCGGGGCTCCAAGAGGGCGGGTCCAGAGCGTAAGGGGCAGTCCTTGCGCGTTTCTTCCGGCTGCCTCCGAGGAGGGCGACAGGCCAGCTTCTGCCCAGAACCGGTTGAGCCCGTAGTCGCGTCGACAACGCGCAATGATTCCCGTCGCGGACGGATTGTCAGCGATCGCCTGATCGATAAGCTCACGACCAAGCCCACGTCCGCGCGCCGCTCCCGACACACACACGTGTGTCAGCCGAATAACAGACCGCGTGACGCGGTACAGGACATAGCCGAGGACCACGGTGTCCTCAAGCGCAATCAGCAACTGGCCCTTGTTCCCGGCGTCCCTGAAGACGGCGTCCGGGAGAAATCCCAATGTTTGTCGGTGCTGCTTGGCGAGGTGGATCACGAGCCGTAGCTGCGATTCGGCGTCAGGAGCGCCTGGCTCCCACCGCCGGATCTCCGTGCTGTCACTCATGATCTCATCGTGGCCTAGTTGCACGTGTATCCAGTGACACGACTTTCGTGACACTCCTACCTTCATTTCGAACTGCGTGCGTCGCTGCAAGGGCGAGCGCGGATTCTTGGCGCAGGGTGCCGGGTGTCTGCGATCAGGACCGGCCCACCGCAGCAGTGCGCCCGAGATACGTTCCGGTCCACGGTGCGAACAGCGGTTCCGGCGCGTCGTGGAGCATCTCGAGAGCGGTCGACCGTTCACCAACCCACGCCGCCACGTCGCTGTCGAGCAAGCGGAACATCGAGTCGACTCGTTGAAGTTGTCGCACCAGCCCCGTCGTTCGGCTGAATACCGGCTCCCAGTGAGCGAGACGGTTGCGAAAAGCGTTCAGCTTCTCGACCTCATCGTGAATCTGCCCGCGGGCGCGGGGAGCGAATATCGGGCTCAGTACTGGCGTCCAGATCGTCGATTCCCGCTCGGCCCGGGTAAGCGCGCACCAAAACCCGAACGTGAGGTTCGCAACCACGTGCCCGTGGGTGCGGGTACCCCTACGCGCCATCTCAATCGCGGTCCGCGACTTCTGGTTCGTCCGTCGCTGCTTGATCCGGGCAGCCTCAAGACCCCGCTCGATCTTCCACAGAGAATCGGTTGGTGAGGTCCAACCTGGGAAGGCAGCACTCAGCGCAAGGTCGTACCGATTTCGGAGCAAGACCTCGAGATGCCCTGCGTCGTGCAGCAGAACGGCGGTGATGCTTGCGTTCCACTCGTACAGCCGGAGCGCTCGCCCTTGATCGTTCTCGGCTGCGGCCAGGTACACTCCTAGCCGTCCCGCGGACAGGAACTTCTCCGAAGTCGCTGAGTCGAGGGTGGCATCGGGCACGGACTAGATCCTATTGATAGCGCTGATGCCCTCAAGGCGGACACGTGGCATA
Organism: Microbacterium sp.; assembly: GCF_036566905.1. Taxonomy (GTDB): domain Bacteria; phylum Actinomycetota; class Actinomycetes; order Actinomycetales; family Microbacteriaceae; genus Microbacterium. Next base: position 17,176 of record NZ_DATCVK010000248.1, read on the forward strand.
ATAGTCACGTTCCAGTGGCGAACTCAGTCCTCTGGCTTCGATTCGAAGCTAGGCAACACTTGGATTAAGAATTGGTGGCCGTGACCCGATGAGGGTCACGGCCATCTTCGTTGGCACCGGATATCAGGCCGTGGACTCGGCGGCCTGGCACCGGACGAGCCTGCGTCATCGCTGTTCACGAAGTTGCACGCCCACCGGCGTCCACAGACGTTCGAGGCGATCTCGGCCGCGAGTCCGCAGAAAGTCCACAGAATCCCCGTTCCAGCACTCCCGCCGGCATCCGCGTCCAATCGCAGATCCGCGGAATTCCGCGGATCTCCCCCACGCCCCATCCTGCTCAATCCACCCGATGCCGTTCGTCATCAGCTGGGATGACCCACGAGGGCGGAGATGACGGCTGCCGTGGCAGGGGCGGCGAACGAAGACCCGAAGGCGACAGCGGAGCACCCGGCCTCGAGGAACGCGAGAGCGTTGCCGGCATCAACGCCTCCGGTCGCGACGAACTTCGCTGACGGGAATGGGCCGCGCATGGCCCTGATCCAGTCCGGGGTGAGCAGAGATGCGGGGAAGGCCTTCAGGAAGTTGCAACCGCCTGCGAGGGCCGTCGCCACATCGGTCGCCGTCCCCACCCCCGGAAGATGTGGGATTCCGGCGGATGCCGCGAGGGCAATGATCTCGCGATCGGTCGCGGCCGCGACGGTGAACGCCGCGCCGGCGTCCACGGCCACGCGAAACTGATCGACGCTGTGGATGCTGCCCGCACCGACCAATTCGCCACGGGCGGTCGCGGCGGCCGTAGCGGCCTGCAACGCGGGAACCGCGGACGCCGATGCGATCGGCACCTCTACAAGGCGCACGCCGAGGTCCCACGCCAGGTGGCAGAGCTCGACGGTGCGGTCCGGGGACTCGCGGCGCAGGATGACCACGACCGGCGCGCGTGAAGTCATCTCCTCGAAGAAGTCGCTCATCGCAGTGTCGCTCCTGAGGACTCGATCAGGTCGGGAGTGATGGTGTCTGACATCGACCTCAGCGCGACCGCCGCCGCAGCGTGCCCGCGGGTGAGCCGTTCGCCTGCGTCGGCCGAGTCCAGGAAGCCGCCGAGCCATCCTGAGGCGAACGCGTCCCCTGCACCCACAGGCTCGAGCACGTCTACCGAGAGCGCGGGCACCACCACGGTGTCGCTGGTCGTGATCTCCGTCGCATCGAGGTCAGCATCCTTCACGATGAGGTGGCTCGGGCCGGCCTCGCCTATCGAGAAGAGGTCTGCGAGACCTGCTTTCTCGACGCCCCACACGGCGCGAGCCTCGTCGGCGCCGACGAAGACGACATCGGACTGCCGCGCGAGTGCGAGCAGCTGATCGGCGGTGTCGCTTCCCGCCAGGGAGGAGCGATAGTTGACGTCGAAGCTCACCACTGCATCAGCGAACGCGCGCTGCACCACCACCGAGTCGACGAGCGCGCGGGGGCCCGGACCGAGTTGCGACGTGATGCCCGAGACGTGCACGACACGAGGTCGCGATGCCTGGGCCCACGACCTCGCCTGCTCCACTCCCATGAGACTCGCCGCGGACCCGTCCCGGTAATAGATGACGCTCGTCGCGTCCCCGCCCGGATCCTTGAAGAACACGCCCGTGCGGCCCGTCCCCACGCCGACCAGCGAGACGTCCACGCCCGAAGAGGCGATGTGGTCCCGCAAGATCTCGCCGAATCGATCGGGCCCGATCAGACTCGCCCACGCGGAGGAGAAGCCAAGCGCGGCAAGATCCATGGCGACGTTCGACTCGGCGCCGGCAACGTGCAAGGTCAGTGTCGCCCCGAGCGCGAGCGGAGTCGGCACGGTGGGCGCCACGAGCAGCATCGACTCCCCTATGCACAGAACGTCGGGAGTAAGAACGGGACCTGTCACGGTACGAGTTTCCAGTCGTTGTATGAATCACTGTCTTGGCGACCGAGCCGCTGGTCGAGCAGCACTGGGCTGTTCGACCAGCGGTCGGTTCATCTCGTCCAGCCACACACGGTCAGCGCTTGAATGTTCGAGCCATAGGTGCCTGAGAGAGGTCCCGGAAGCTCCGCAGCCGCCCACGCGCCGTTGGACAGGGCCGTGGCTGAGGTGTCCGTCAAGGTTCCGGTGTTCACAAGGAGGGCGTCGTGGCCCCCCGCCGGCTTGGTGACGGTCACCTCGCCCTTCGTGACGACGACCTCCTGGTTCCAGTTCCACGTGAGGTCCGTGCGATCGAAGTCCTCGCATACCTCGACCGGGGTGTAGGGCTCCGGCACGCCCGCGCAGGGCGAGTCGATCTCCGGGAAGGCCGGGCGTGCGGTGAGCTCGCCGCCCTCTTCGAAGAACACCGATCCCGCACGGTGATATCCGGTGCCGTATGCGGAGAGGGTTACCGATGCGCTCGCGGTATCGTCGAACTCGAAGGTGCCGAGTGTGATCCATTCACCGCTCACCGCAGCTTGATCGACGGCGATCGGGGTCACGCCGTTCGCGTGAGCGACCGTGTAGACCGCTTGGGTCGCACTCTGCGAGTTCGTCGTCGCGAAGACCGAGACGGTGTACACACCGCTCGCCGGCAGCGTCGGGGTCCATGTCGCCGTGGCGCACGACTGTGCTTGAGCGTAGCGCGAGCGTGTGTCGTGGAATCCGACCAGGCTGCTGTCCAGCCATGCGCCCGTCTCTGTGTACCAGGGCGCACCGTCGGTCGCGTGGAGGATGCCGTCACGCAACTCGATCGGAATGGCCAGAAGCTCTCCCTCCTCAGCGTCGACGACGTTCAGCTCCACGGCCGCGAACGTGCCGTCGGCGGGGGCGGTGGTCGTGAACGTGACAGTCTGCTTCCCTCCGGCCGGGATGCTGTACGGCTGTGTCGCAGGGGTGATCGTCCAGCCCTGCGGAGACAGGATGGAGAGCTCCCCCGTCCGTGCGCTCGCGCTGCGGTTGTACACCGTGAACGTCGTGTCGCTGGCACCGCCCGGATTCTCGATGAAAGGCGGGGTGGAACTCGCCCCGTACGCGATGAGCGCCGATGAGGTGGCTTGCGCATACGCTTCGATCTCGTAGATGCGGGTCGTCCCGCGGGGAAAGACGATGCGCACGGCGTCCCCGGTCACGGGCTGGTCGAGGACGACGACCGCCGGACTGATCGGGCTGCCTTTGACAGAAGCCACGGTCGTCCAGACTCCCCCGCTGCGCACCCGAACGGTGAAGTCGGTGACGATGTTCTCGCCGCGAGTGCCGCTGTAGACGCGGAACTCGGACATCGACTGCGGGGCGTCCATCGTCAGCGTGAGGGTGGGAGCCGCGTCGCCTTCCGCCGACACCCAGCGACTGTTCTCCCCCCAATAGTTGCCATCCGCCACGCATTCCGCATGTGTCGGCGTCCGAGTGCTGCTCGCCGTCACGGTGGCACCGGCGAGCAGGTCGCCACTGTCCGGGATCACGCCGCTGCCCGGCGCGGCGGGGACGATCTCACCCTCGCGGTCAAGTGTCGCGAAGTAGAGCGCGGGGTGGTCGATGGGCGAGTCGAGCCACGAACTCAGGTACAGCACGTCGGTGCCGTCGGGGCGCATGTAGGCAGCCATCTGCGCCGTGTTGCGTTCTCCCCCGAGCCAGTACGTCTCCCAGTCGCCGTCGCCGCGACGCTCGACCACCGTGAGTCCTCCACGCCAGTGGATGTCCAGATCGCGGCAGTCCGTCGTCTCCTGATTGAAGAACACTCGTGTGATGCCACCGGCTTCCGTGGCCCCGAGGGACGCGGTGACCGTGGTCGGCTCCAACAAGGTCTCGCGAACCCACTGGGCGCCGTCCCACTCCGCCCACAGCACGCCGAACTGGCCGGTGTCGTTGTAGCGGTAGGCCACGCCTGACAGCGAACCATCGTCAGCAAGCGTCATCCGGGCGGTCTGGATGATCCCCGGACGGGATTCGTATCGAGCGGACGTCGTCGTGGCCGGAAGCGTCACCTCACCACCGCTGACATCCTCGAACGTGCCGGCAGCAGGGTCGTAGACGAGGTATGTCCCGTCGTAGCGGTCACCGGATGCACCCGGCACATGGGTCCACTCCCAGAGCAGGTGAACCCGTCCGTTCGCGTCCACCTGGAGATCGTCAGGGTACGGGGTGAAGCCCTCCTGGTCTGCCACGGTCGCCACCCGCGTCCATGCGGATGACGCCAGCTCGTAGCGGTAGAGGTTGCCCATGTACCGCTCGCCGGGATTCGCTCGGATCAGCAGGTAGATATCGCCATTGGGCGCCGTTGCCGGGACCGGGTACGTGAACACGCTCGCCTGATCGGGCATCTCGCCCGATGCGTCGACCATCGCGATGCCACCCGGCTCCTGCGAGCGGTAGTACTGCCAGCCGCTGTTGTGCATCGAGACGAAGGCGTGCACATACCCGTCGCCGTCGATCGCGATCGAGGGCTGGCTGTGCCCGTTGTCGTCCAGGTACTCGACGCAGCCGCCCTCCGGCGACGGGAGACACGCGGAGGTCCACGCCCCCAGCGCGTCTCGTTTTGCGAGCACGACCTGATGGCGCCGATCCGTCGCTGCTGGAGCGTCGTACGCGAAGTAGGTGGAACCGTCGTATTCGGCGATCGGATGCCACCACCCGGCCCGGTTCGATTGATCCACGGCGCCGGGGACCTGTTCGATCTGCAGCGATTCACCCGGCGGTACGTCCGCGATCGCGGGCGGCGCGGCCATCAGGCCGATAGCGACTGTCGCGGCGGCTGCGGCAGCCAGAAGCATGCGTAACTTCATGAGCGACTCCATTCTGAGCATCATTGCGTCGTGATGACGATATCGCATCCAGATATTGGATACAAGAACCATCTGTTAATTGCGTGCGTGCACGACGAGTCCCCCTCCTCTGAGAGGGGGTCTCATCTCCGAGGCCGAGAACTCATCCTGCGGCGAGCCTGCGGACCGCCTCTTCGTCGACGTGGATGCCGAGCCCGGCGCCTGCAGGAACCGCGACGACTCCGCCCTCGATCCAGGCTCCGGACGTCCCGATCGGCTCGAGGAACGCGACATCGAGGAAGGAGTCCGACCTCTCGGCGATACGCGGACCCCACTCGACCGCCAGCAGATCATCGACCGCCGCCGACACGTGAAGAGCCGCTGCATAGGCGATGCCGGACGCCATCGAATGATGTGGCGCGAGGGGAATATGGTGGGCGCCCATGATGGTGGCGATGGAGATCGCCTCCGTGATGCCCGTGCGCCCGAGGTCGGGTTGGGCGATGGCCATCGCTCCCGCACCCGCCCACTGCGCGAACTCGAAGCGGTGCCGCATCGCCTCACCTATCGCGATCGACGTGCCGCTGTAGGCCGCAAGACGCACATGCCCGTCGACGTCCTCGGGCGCGAGGGGAGCCTCGAGGAACCAGGCGCCCCGTTCGTCGAGTCCGCGCGCGAGCCGGCGGGCATCCCCTGCGCCGTGCACCCAGTGCGCATCCAAGGCGAGGCGCGACGTTCCGACTTCGGAGCGTACGACGTCGTACTCGGCGAGCGCGATCTCCGGCGGTCCGACGAGATGGACTTTGAACCGCTCCATCCCTCGCTCGTAGAGCAACGCGGCAGTTGCCGCCTTGGCGTGCGCCGAGGCGCCGTTCACTTCGCTCATGTAGACGGGAACGGCGTCGACGTTCGCCCCACCGAGCAGTGTCTTCACGGGCAACGCGGTCACCTGGCCGAACAGGTCCCACAGCGCGATGTCCACTGCGGCGATCGCGTCGGCCTGGATGCCCGACAGGTGTCCACGCTCACGCCCCGTCTGCTGCAACCGGCGCGTCAGCGGCCGAGCGCCGGCGGCGATGTCGACGCCCACCAGGAACGGCGCGAACACCTCGTCGATGAGAGCACCCGGCGCCTCGGGGGAAGCGGGGGCGAGAGCCTCGCCCCATCCGACGTGATCATCGGTGGCGATGCGCACGAGCAGGAGTTCGTCTGCGGTGGGATAGATGCTGCGCACACGGGGCGCAGCTCGAAAGCGTTCCGTCGGCGCGCCGTTGTCGCGTGGCACCCGCAAGCGGAATGTCTCGACGGAACGGATTGTCGTGGTCACGTGTTCGTCCCTTCAACGCCGGCGCCGCCGGCGATCGTCGCCGCGAAAGCGGGAGTGGGCGCGGCGCTGCGCCCGACGTCCACGGCGAGGATCCCGCCCGCGAGCTCCTCACCCGGCACGCGGGCGGTCGTGACGAGAAGGGCGCCCTCCCACAGGGCGACCGCCGTCGGTCTGCTCACGGGCAGCGGCACGATCTGCGCGGTACGCCCGTCGCTCGTGAGGCGACGTACTTCCGCGGCATCCCACATCGCCACCCAGACATCGCCGTCGTCGTCGAGGGCGATCCCGTCAGGGTTGCCGCCGGAGCACTCCGACACGGTGACACGCCCGGAGAGACCGCCGGCGTGCACGGCGAAGCGCTCGAGCCGCCGGTGCGGCAGCGTGTCGACGTAGTACACCGTCTCGCCCGTCGCGTCGAAGACGATGCCGTTGGAGACCGTCACCGCGTCCAGAACTCGCGTGACGGACAGGGATGGATCGATTCGGTACAGCGCGCCTGCCGGTCGGCGGGGATGCGTCTGCGAGCCGACCCAGAACGATCCGTCCGGGGCGCAGACGCCGTCGTTGAGGGTGCGGGTGGCATCCGGTGTGATTCCGGCCACGAGAGGTGAGAGGCATCCTTCGTCCGTGACATGCACCAGATCTCGACCGGCGGCGACGATCCAGCCTGCGCCGTGCTCGACGAGCGGGGCGGCGGCACCGATATGAGGGCCGACTCGAACCGACCGCGTGGTGATCACCGCTCCATCCGCGAAGCGACCGGTGTGAAAACAGCCCGAGATCAGATCGATCCAGAGCAGTTCACCCGAGCGGGGGTCGATCCGGGGAGACTCGGCTTGACCGAACCGGTCACTGATCGGCTCAGCTCTTGACCGCACCCGCGACCCCCTCGACGAATGTGCGCTGGAGGAAGAGGAACACGATGACGATCGGGATGATCGCGATCGACGCGCCGGCGGCGAGACCTGTCCAGTCTGTGGTGTCCGTGCCGAAGAAGTTGTACATCCCGACGCCGAGGGTGCGCAGATCCGGACGGCCCAGAGTGAAGACGAGCGGGATGAAGAAGGCGTTCCAGGCGCCGATGAAATTCAGGAGCACGACGGTGCCGGTGACCGGCTTGGCGAGTGGAAGGGCGACGGAGTAGAACCGGCGCAGGTAGCCTGCCCCATCGATCCGAGCCGCCTCATGGAGCTCTTTCGGCAGACCGGAGAAGAATCCGACGTAGAGAAGGACGGGAACGGCGAGTCCGGATGCCTGGGCGAGCGCGGCACCGATCAGCCCATTCTGCAGCCCCAGGGCGGTGACCAACTGGAACACCGGGATGATCGTGTACCCGTGCGGGATGAACATGGCGGCGATCAGGACGCCCATGATCACCTTGCGCCCCACGAGGTGCGGGTCGGACAGTGCGTATCCTGCGAGCGACGACACCGCCACGACGATGAACACGACGGCCGCCGAGAAGACGAGGGTGTTCAGGGTGTACTCGCCGAACCGGCCGACGGTCCACGCTCGCACGAAGTTGTCGAGTGTGAACTCGGTGGGCCAGAGACCGATACCGCCCAGGAGCATCTCCCGTTGCGACTTGAAGGCGGCGGTGACCATCCACAGGAACGGATACACCCAGATGAAGGCGATGGGCGCGAGAAGCAGGTGCCACCATCGCACCCGCCGACGCTCCCCACGGGCGCGCCCCGTGCGTGGGCTCGGCAGCGTCTTGGGGATCATGGGGGCTCCCGTTGCGGCGGGTTCGCTGTCGGCGATGCTCGGCGTCAGTGAAGCGGTCATGCGGCGTTCCTCCTGATTCCGGCGTTGAGGAAGGGTGCCTGAAGCAGGGTGAGGACCAGCGTGCACAAGCCGAAGATCACACCGACTGCGCACGCGAAGCCGTAGCGCGGTGCCGCTGCCCCGGGATCGAACGCGTATCGGTAAATGTACGTGGAGATCACGTCGGTGGAGAAGATGGGCCCTCCCCCGGTCATGACCTGCACGAGGTCGAAGGTGTTCAGGCTGCGCTGGAACGTGAGCAGGAGGATGACGGCGGCGATGGGGATGAGGACGGGGACGGTGACGTATCGCAGTTGCTGGAACGCGTTGGCGCCATCGATCCGAGCCGCCTCGATGAGATCCTTGGGGACGGTCTGCAACGCGGCCAACCAGTAGATCAGAGTGATTCCGAAGCCCTTCCAGATGTCCACCGCGATGACGGTGGGCAGCGCGAGGTCGGGGTTGCCGAGGAAGTTGACCGGCCGCTCGACGAGCCCCAGGCCGAGGAGAGCTTCGTTGACGACGCCACCGACGGGAGCGAAGAGCACGGCCATGACCATGCCGACGATCGCGGTGGTGGCGACCACGGGCAGGAAGAACGCAAGACGGTAGAGATTGCGCATGCGCAGCAACTGGTTGTTCAGGATGACTGCCAGCACGAGCGCGAGTGGCAGCTCGATCAGCAGGGCCGCGAGGGAGAAGAGGAACGAGTTGGTGAAGGCGTTCCAGAAGGCGGGTGCGGTGAGCGCTTCGACGAAGTTGTCCAACCCGACCCAGTCCTGCGGCGCGCCGACTCCGTTCCAGTCGAAGAAGGAGTAGCCCCAGCTGGCAAGGATCGGCCAGATCGTGAACCCCACAAAGAGTACGAGCAGGGGAAGGATGAACACATAGCCCCAGATCGTCGCCTTACGACGTTCGCGGTGTCGTGCAGTCGTGCTTGTCATTCGGGTCCTCTTGGTCCAGGCCCGCGCGCGTTCGAAGCTGCGCGCGGGCCACGGGATTGCTGTGGGCAGCCGACTACGGCACGTAGTCCTCGAGCGGGTCCCAGTCGGGGAATGTGATGGCATCTCTCACATCCGGTTCCGTGCCTTCGGACTCCGTGATCAGCGCCTCCATCGATGCGGTGAGCTGAGCGGCGAGCGGCGCGTAGTCCACATTCCCGATGATGGACTGCAGAGCCGCGGCCGACCAGGAGAGGTTCGCGTCGCTTCCCGACGCCGCCCAGAACTGCGCGCCGCCGTTGTCCTGGAGCTGCGGGTTCGGTGCGGTGCGGATCAGTTCGGGAGAGACCTCCAGGAGTGCGGCCTGATCGGGGTTCTCGGAGGCCTCCTCCTCCCACGCGCTCGGCGATGCGGTGAGCGTGCCGAACTTCTCGTAGTAGGCGGCGTAGAACTCGACGGAGGAGAGGAAGTCCATCAGCTTGAGGGCTGCCTCAGGGTGATCGGTCGTCGACGACATGCTCCAGATCGGCTGGAAGGCCGAAAGGCGAGGTACGTAGCCGTCGCGACCGGAATCGGGCGTGGGGATGGCGGCGAGCTCCATCTCGATCTCGGGTGAGAGCTTGCGGATCTCGGCGACGTGCCACGCAGCACCGGGGTACATCGCGACGCGACCGGCGGCGAACTCGGTGAACGTCTTCGCTTGGTCGAAGCTCTCCCAGCCGGGCTCGAACACACCGTCGACCTGCATCTGCCGCCAGGAGTCGACGAGCTCGACGATCTCGTCGTCTTCGTACAGCGGCCCGCCCTTCGTGAGGTCGATCCCATTGACCACCGACGCGGGGCTCGCCGTGTTGGCGAAGGCGTAGAGGCCGAGCCCGTCGGTGGCGGTGGGCACGAACCCGTACACCTGGCCGCCGCCGCCCTCGGTGATCGTGCGCGCCATCTCCTCCAGCTCCGACCAGGTCTCGGGCGCGCTGTCGTAGCCGTACTCAGCGAGGATCTCGGCGTTGTAGATGAGGGGTTGAGTCAACCCCCAGTCCCCCCACGTCAGCGGGACGCTCACGAGTTCACCGTCTCGATGCAGGCCGGATGTCGCGGGCTCCATGGATCCCTCCGGGAACCGGGCGATGAACTCGTCCGTGACGAGGTCATCCAAGGAAGCGACCCATCCACGCTCGTGGAACAGATCGAGTGTCGCAGCTCCCTGGGCCCGGAACACGTCAGGCGCCTCGTCCTGCTGGAACATCAGCTCGACAGCGTTGACGTGCTGCGCGGCGGGGTTCTCGATGACGTTGATCGTGATTCCAGGGTTCGCTTCCTCGAACGCGTCGAACTGCTCACGGTAGAACTCGCTCGCCCCGGGCGGATCGGGAACCAGAGCGACCGTCAACTCCGCGTCGTCGCCGGCCTCGGGCTCGGCGGCCGGCGCGCCGAACAGGCTGCAGCCGGAGAGCGAGAGCCCCACCCCCGCCGCGACCAGGCCTGCGGCGATGCCGCGCCCGATGCTGTGTCCTTGCCTCATTGCACAACCTCTCTGTCGTGGACTGATGTCCCCTGCATGCTAACACGCTGATGGGTTTCATATCCACCATATGGTTGCTATGTTCGTTTTTTGATCCCATCATCTCTAGATTCAGCAACGGAGCATCCATGACGCGCCCCACCGCCACCGGCCTGATCCCCGTCCTGGCAACACCATTCCATGACGATGGAACACTTGACGCACCGAGCCTTGCCCGGCTCGTGGCGTTCGAAGAGCGATGCGGCGTAGATGCCGTTGCGGTCTTCGGAATGGCGAGCGAGGGCTTCACGTTGACGACCGACGACCGTGCGGAGATCCTCGCGACACTGCGGAGCGTGTCGCCGGACATGCACGTTGTGGCTGGGGTATCCGCACCCGGGGTCGGCCCCGCTCTCGAGCAGCTGGAGGCGATCGCGGACGGCGGCGCCCGCACCGCGATGGTCATGCCTCCGCACATGGTCAAACCGAGTCCCGCCCAGGTCGTCGACTTCTTCGGCATGGTCGCCGACCGCGCGGACTCGCTGGGGGTCTCTGTGATGGTGCAGGATGCCCCCGGCGCGACGGGGCTGGAGATGAGCGCGGATACTCTCTCGAAAGTGTGCCTCTCGGATGCGGTCGTGAGCGTCAAGATCGAATCGCCGCCGACGCTCGTCAAGTTCGAGGCGCTCTGGCCCGTCGCCGAGCTCACCGGCACGCTCATGATCGGCGGAATGAACGCGCAGTTCGTGGTGGACGAGTATGCCCTGGGCTCGGTGGGCACCATGCCTGCCTGCGAGTTCAGCGACCTTCTGGTGCCCGTGCTGGACCGCCTGGCCGCTGGCGACCACACCCGCGCCCGCGAGATCTATGGCCGCCTCCTTCCTCTCCTCGTGTGGGGGCTTCAGCCGGGCATCGCCTATGCGGTGCACAAGGAGATCCTCGTCCACCGCGGCATCATCGAGTCCGCCGCGGTGCGAGCACCCGCACGCCCGATCAGCGATGCGATGCGACTCGCTACGATCGACGTGTTCGACTCCGTCCTGTCGGACGTGACAGAGGTGGCCGAATGCTCGCCGGTGCGCGCGTAATACTCGTCGGATCACTTTCCCCGCTGGGACTGGAGATCGCCGACCGACTCAGCCACCATGGCGCGCGCGTCGTGGGGATCGACCACCGAACGGGCTCGACAGCGCCCTCTCTCGTTTCGCACGTCGTGGCGGACATGAGCCAGGCGGAGGCCGCAGAGGCGGCAGTGGACGACGCTGCCGCCATCCTGGGTGGACTCGATTGCGTGGTGGTCGGCGCTGCCGTTCAGCGAAGAGGCCGCGTGTGGGACACCACCGATGAGACCTGGCGAGCCGTGATGACGGGAACCCTCGATACGACGTTCCACACGCTGCGGCGGTCCCTCCAAGTGCTCCGTCGAGGCGGCGCGGTCGTCGCGATCTCGTCGGTCAACGCGGATCTCGCCCATCCCGCGAGCGCGGCCTACGCGGCATCCAAGGGCGCGATCAATGCGCTCGTGCGGCAGTCCGCGCTCGACAGCGCTCCGCGCGGAATCCGGGTGAACGCGGTCGCGCCCAGCGCGGTCGACGGACCGGCCGGCACGCACGCCGGTTACCCGATGGGCCGCACGGTCTCTGCCAGGGAGGTGGCTGACACGATCGCCTTCCTCGCCTCGCCGCTTGCCGCCGGCATCACGGGGGTCGTCCTTCCCGTCGACGGCGGCCTCTCGATCACCTCCGCTGCGGCGATGACGCGCGACTCGTTCGTCGCGGAACTCGCCGATGGGGCGAATGCCTTCGGAGACGGACGACGCGGATGACGGGCTGGCCGGGGCGGCTGCGGGCGGCGGTGCCCTGGGTGCCCCGTCTCTTTCTGCTGCAGCTCGGCTGGCTCTGCCACTGCCTGGCCGGCGGAATCGTGCTGGGAATCGCGCCCGCGACCAACGTGCTCGCCGCACAGCTCGCGAAGTACCTCGCGCACCCGGATGCGGCATTCGAGTGGCGCGCGAGCTGGCGGCTCTGGCGCGGCGAGTTCTGGTCGTCGCAGCTGCGGTTGGGAGTCCCGCTCGCGCACGGCGCACTCGTCGCTCTTTGCCTGTGGCTTGCCCGCGGCACTTTCCTCGCGGCGCCCGCGGCCATCTTCGCGTTCGCGTATGCGACGTGGCTGCTGCTCCTGCCCGCGGCCGCGCGGCTCAGCGGCGACCCTTCCGCGCTCGTGGGCTGGCGCGCCGGGCTGGTGATGCTCGCTCGGGTTCCGATCGCCGCGGCACTCGTGAGCGCTGCATCCGCCGCCGCTCTCGTGCTCGGGGTCGCCTACTCTCCTGCGGCCGTGCTCGCGTTCGGAATCAGCGGGCCCCTGCTCGGCGCCTCGCTCGTTGCGATGCGCTACGCGCGGACAGCGACACGGGCCACGTAGCCCAGAGCCGTGGAGATCAGGTCGGCCTGCTCGATGAGGATCATCGCCAGCTCCTCCTCGCGCTCGTTCATCCGCAGAACGGAGAGGGGACCCGAAATGGACACAGCAGCGACGACCTCGCCTGACCGATCGCGAATCGGCGCCGCGATGCACGCGCGACGAAGGGCGAGCTCCTCGTTCTCGGTGGCATAGCCTCGCTCTGCCACGCGAGCGACCTCTTCGGCAAGCGCGTCGACGTCCGTGATCGTGTGGACCGTGTACCGGTCGAACTCGCTTCCGAGGATCGCGGTGATCTCCGCCTTGCTCTTGCCGATGAGCAGGGCCTTTCCCATGGCAGTAGCGTGCAACGGGCCGCCACGACCGATGAGAGTGGAGTTGCGCGGCGCATCAGCACCCTCGAAGTTGCACAGGTACGACAGATGCGCGTCAGCGCGTTCGGCCACGTTGACGCCGGTGCCCAGTCGTGCCGCGAGGGACTGTGCGACCTGGCGTGCGGCCGAATGGACCGGGTGGTCGTTGAGCATGATCCCGGCGAGGTTCACCACCTCCGCCCCCAGCGAGTACATCCCGGTCTGCGGATGGTGACGGAGGAAGCCGAGTGCCGTCATCGCCGAGACCATCCTCGAGACCGTGGACTGCCCGAGACCCGTGGCAGCCACGAGGTCGGCGACACGCTGGCGTGGCCGCTCGGGGCTGAACGCGCTCAGCAGGCTGAGAGCGCGGTCTATGCTCTGCGTTCCCGGGACGGATCGATCGGCGGTGGTCACGGGCTACCTCCAGGTTCACTTGACACATAGGGTATCTCAATATGCCATCCTCATCCACCATATGGATGAGGCGGGGCCGGGCCGCCATGCGACCCGGCCCCGCATCGTGTTGCTGACGACTAGTGGCGCCCGTAGATGAGGTCACCATTGGCCACATCGACCAGGTACAGAATGTCCTTGTTCGCGGCGGTGCGCTCTACGGCGATGCGTTCGATCGGCAGACCGTCGGCGACGGAGTGGGACGCCCAGGCGGCTCCGGTGTCAGTCGCGACGAACGCGCGATCGGTACCCGAGTTCACCACGTAGTACACGCGAGCCCCCTCTGTGGGATGCCAGGTCACATCGACGGTGGCTCGCGTCTGCGTGCCGGAGTGCACGACGTCGCTCAGCCACGAGCTGCCGGTGTTCTCAGCGAAGCGGACCTCGAAGATGCTGCCCGAATCAGGACTGCGGTACCGGTAGGCGACCTTCGGGTCCGAACCGTCCAGGGTGAGTTTGGCCGTCTGGACCCCGAGATCGTCGAGGGCGTAATCCTCGGTGCCCGAGAGCGTCTGGATCACGTCCGATGTGGACGGCGTCGTGGGAAGCGTCATGGTGGCGCCGCCGCTGTCTTCGAAGGTGCTGGTGCCGGGCTTGTAGACGATGTAGCTCAGCGCATGCCGGTAGCCGGAGCTGGGGAATCGCGACCAGCTGTACACGAGGTGCACGTTCCCGCTCGCATCGACTTGAATGTCGTCGGGGTAGACCGCCTTGCCCGACTCCTCGGCGAAGATTCCGACCGAATTCCATTGCTGCGACGAGACGTCCCATTGGTACAGCCTTCCCGGCCGTGAAACGACGTTGCCTGCAGAGTCGAGTCGGTCGACGCGCGCCGCGAGGTAGACGTCACCGTTCGGTGCGGTCGCGAGAACGGGATAGGTGACCTTCGTGTCCTGGTCCGGCATTTCTGCCGATTCGTTCTCGAGGTCTCCGAGCCCATTGGATCGGTAGTACTTCCACGGATCCGTATGCATCCCTGCGAACACGTGGAGCTCGCCGTTCCCATCGCGTGCGACCGAAGGCTGGGCGTGTCCCAGGTCGTTGTCGAACTCGGCGGGAACGCCGCCATCGAGCAACCGATGTTCGGCCCAGGTGACGACACCGCTGGAGGTGATGCGCTCAGCGACGGACACGTGATGCGTGCCCGTTCCGGCGGGGGTGTTGAACGCCATATAGGTGTTCTCGGTCGCCCCGACGTACGTCTCCAGCGGCGTCCACCACCCAGCGAGGTTCGACGCGTCCATGTCGTACGGCACCACATCCAACGACGCCGTCCCGGCGGTGGCGGATGCCGGCACGAGGACGGCGGCGGTGACGGCGGCGAGCGCGAGCGCGCCCGCCAGACTCGTTCTCTTCATGCGATGCTCCTTTGCATCTCCGGGGCCCCGCGCGGGGCTCAGGCGGTCAGCGGATTGGGGTATGGCCGCTCCCAGCCGCGGCGCCCGAACGCGTCGACGCTCCAGCCGACGGGCACGGCGCGGTCATCGGTGAGGACCTTGAGCGAATCGAGGACCTCGACGGTCAGGGCCTGATCGAGGCGGAGGAACACCTCGAGGTGGGCTGGATCGCGCACGAGATTTCGCTGTTCGAACGGATCGTTCTCAAGGTCGAACAGGAGAATCTCACCCGTGGCGTACTTGTGCAGTTTCCAGCGACCGTCGTATGCCATCCAACCGCCCGTGAGCATTCCGAAGATCACCTCGCGCCCGCCGTCCGCGGTGGTGGTCGCGGGCAAGGGGACGCTGTCCATGTAGCTGGGCACAGCGCACCCCGCCTGCTCGAGGATCGTCGCCGTGATGTCGTGGAGTTCGACGAGTTGGGGCTCCACGCGGTGCCGCGGACCGCCGGGGATCTTCACGAGGATGGGAACTCGGATAGCACCCTCGAAGTACATGCCCTTCCCGATCATGTCGTGATCGCCGAGCAGGTCGCCATGATCGCTCGAGAGGATGATGACGGTGTTCTCGGCGACGCCCGCCTGCTCGAGGGCGGCGACGACCCGCCCGATCTCGTCATCGATCTGGGCGACGAGCGCTGCATAGTGGGCGCGGATCCTGTCTTTCGACTCCTCAGGGAAGTCGGTGTAGTCGACCCGGTTCCACGCACGCAGATTGCCCTCGATGTTCTTCTGACGAAGAACTCCGGTGTTCTCAGGTACGGCGGGGACGGCGTGCGGGACTTTGCCGGCGTCCACGCGCTCCAAGGTGTCAGGGTGAGGATCGTACTGACAGTGCGGGCCGGGGAATCCGACCATGAGCGCGAAGGGGCCGTCGCCGGCGTAGGTCTCGATGAACTCGACTGCGGCGTCGCCGACGAAGCCGTCGGGCGTCAGCTCGCGCGGGGTGTCGTTGACGACGGCGCCCTTGTGCTCGTGATAGCCCTCGAACTCGTCACCGTGTCGCTTGCGATAGCCCGCCTTGCGGAGCGCGTGATCGTGATCATCATGAACATTCAGCCAGCGCTTGTCTTCGGCGATGACGCGGTAGCCGAATCCCCAGGACGCGTCCCACGGATAGAAGTGCATCTTGCCGATGGCTGCCGTGAGGTAGCCGCGCTCGGCGAGCAGCTCGGGCCAGGTACGCATCCCGAGGTCGCGATAGTCCGGACGGAGCCCGCGGAGGTTGTCGGTGACGCCGGTCTTGATCGCGTCCATTCCCGTCAAGAGCGCGGTGCGCGCCGGAACACAGACGGGATAGGCCGAGATGGCGTTCTCGTAACGGATGCCCTCCTCGGCGATGCGATCCATATGAGGAGTCGGCGCGAAGTCGGCACCGTAGCTGCCGAGGAAGTCGGCTCGCAGCTGGTCACACAGGATGAACACCACATTGGGTTCGGTCATTGTTCATGCACTCCGTTGCTCGTTTCTTCGACGATAACTCTAGGCACCGCCATGTGCAAGCGCCATCCATATTGCGAGTTATGCAGTCATTGCAATGCAGCCTACTTCACAGCGTATCGAACACAACATCTCAGAACATCTCATCTTGTAATGCTCTTGTGATCTCGATCAGTTGACCTGTGGCGAGCCTCACCCCAAGCTGATGAGCAGCCTTGCGGCCAGAATGACGGCCGGATCTCGACCCGGGTGCGCCGATACTGAGGGATGAATCGTTGCCACAACTCTCAACTACTTCACATACGTTATCAAATAGTCACAGACCACGCCTCTCCGATGGACAGTTCGCCTTCCTTCTGCTGAGCCCTGGTCTCGTGCTCCTGGCGTTGGTGGTCGTCTACCCGCTCATCACTGCACTCGCCACGGCCTTCTTCGAGCAGAGCCTGGTCCTGCCTGGCCGGGAATTCGTCGGCCTCGCGAATGTCATCGACGTGCTGGGGGGCGAGTTCCCGCAGCTCCTCGCGCAGACCCTCGTGTTCACGGTCGGCGCGACCGTGCTGCCGTTCGTGATCGGTTTTGCCCTCGCGCTCGCCCTGAACACTCGCATCCGCGGCGCAAAGGTCATGCGCGGTCTGATGCTGATCCCGTGGCTCGTGCCCGGCGTCGTGGTCTCGTTCCTGTGGATGTGGATCTTCAACGCCAACTACGGCGTGATGAATGCCGCCCTCCAGTCGATCGGGGTCATCGACGAACCGCAGGCCTGGCTTGCTCAGCCGGCCACGGCGATGGGGGCCGTCATTCTCGCCAAGACTTGGCAATCGTTCCCCTGGATGATGGTGATGCTTCTCGCCGGCCTTCAGACCGTGCCCCGCGAGCTCCACGAGGCAGCGGAGATGGACGGAGCGGGAACGGTCCGTCGCTTCTCGGCGGTCACGGTCCCGCATATGAAGGGGATCATCAGCCTCGTGCTGCTGCTGGAGTTCATCTGGAACTTCCAGCATTTCGAGATCATCTACGTGCTCACCGGCGGTGGGCCCGCCGGCAGCACCCAGACCTTCGCGACCGCCGTATACGAGACGGCCTTCCACGGGTTCGATCTGGGGCGTGCCGGCGCCATCGGCCTGCTATGGATGCTGCTGCTCATGGTGCTCGTCGTCGTCTACGTCCGCTTCACGGAGAAGGGAGAGAACCGATGAAGGCTGCGACACAGTTGGCTGCGGGGCCCGTGACGCCGATGCCTGCCGAGGTCATGATCGACCAGGTCGTCGGGGGTCAGCGCGGTCGGCGTCGCCGGACACGAGCACTTCGCGCGGAGCGACCGGGTGTGCGGATCTCGGCATGGATCACTGTCGTCGTGCTCGGTGGGTTCGCACTGCTACCGGTCTATTGGCTCGTGGCGACCTCACTGACCCCGGCGACGCAGGTGTTCGCGTATCCTCCTCGCCTCATCCCCAGCGAGATCACACTCGAGGCCTACGCCAAGCTCTTCGCCGACCCCGACCTCTTCATCTATCTGCGCAACAGCGTGATCGTGTCGGCCATCACGGCCGTGCTCTCCGTTCTCGTGTCGGCGTACATGGGGTACTCGTTCTCCAAGTTCCGCTACCGCGGCCGACGCGCCCTCATGTACTTCGTGCTGGCCTCGCAGATGTTCCCCCAGGCCCTGCTGCTCGTCACGCTGTACACGGTGTTCGCGGCGTACGGGCTCCTGAACACGTACACCGCTCTCGTGCTGTCGTTCACGACCTTCACCCTGCCGCTGTGCGTCTGGATGCTTAAGGGCTTCTTCGACACCATCCCGGATGAGCTCATCGAGGCGGCACGCGTCGACGGCGCCTCCCGCCTGCGCACCATTCACTCGATCGTCCTGCCGCTGTCGGCTCCCGGGCTCGTGGCCGCGGGGCTGTTCGCATTCGTCCGCGGCTGGAACGACCTCATCTTCGCGCTGACGCTGGCCGGTCCCGACAAGCAGACCCTTCCGCCCGGCCTCGTCAACACCTTCATCGGCGAGGCATCGACCGCGTGGCCAGAACTCATGGCCGCGTCCATCGTGACCTCGCTGCCTGTCGCCATCGCCTTCATCGCCCTTCAGCGCTACCTCGTCGGCGGCTTGACCGCCGGAGCGGTGAAGGGTTGACAGCCCTGAGCCCGGTCCTCACGTCTCACCCCGCAGTTCCCCGAACCCTCGAAGAGGAGGAACCTCCATGTCCGAATCCACCCTCATGAACGCCACTCTCACGCGTCGTCGCGCCCTGCAGCTGCTCGGAATCGGCGCCGCCGGCGCCGCTCTGGCCGCATGCGCTCCCACCGGCGTCGGAACATCTCCGACCACACCGACCGCCGCAGCCGGTGGAAGCTTCACGCCGACCGACTTCGACTTCGCCAGCTGGGCGCTCACCGAGGAAGCCTCTGCGCCCGCGATCAAGGCTCTCCTCGCGGGCTACTCGGATGCCCAGCACATCACGATCGGTGAGGTGTCGTTCCCGTACAACGAGTACTTCAACCAGATCATGCTGCAGATCCGGGGCGGCCAGTTCATGGGTGCCGCACAGGTCGACGTCGCCTGGCTCGGCTCGCTGGCCGCCCTCGGCACGCTGCAGGACGTGTCTGCCGTGACGAAGAATCGCGGGTACACGCAGGCCGCACTGGAGGCCGCGCAGTTCCACGGCGTGCAGTACGCGTTTCCCTGGACGATCGGCGCGATCGGCCTTCTCGCCAACTCCGAGATCCTCGACAAGGCAGACATCCCGAGCGACGACTTCCCTGTGACGATCGACGACTACGAGACGGCGCTGAAGAGGCTGAAAGGCCTGGGTGGCGGGCTGATCCCGTATGCGGCATCGACCAAGGCGGCGCAGCTGAAGGACGTTCTGATCTGGATGGAGACCTTCGGCAGTCCCCTCGTCGAGGACGGGGAGGTCACGATCGGCGACGAGGCGAGTGTGGCGGCGGTCGCGTGGTACAAGTCGCTCTACGACCAGGGCCTCATCGCAGCCGATGTCGATCGGTTCGACGCACGCTCGCTGTTCTCTCAGGGACGCGCGGCGATCTACGACGACGCCCCGGTCGGAAGGAACGCGGTCACCAAGGATTCGCCGGATCCGAAGCTCGCCTCCAAGCTCGTCCCCGTCTCGCGGCCCGTGCTCGAGGTGGGTGATGCTCCTCGCGCATTGGTGTGGGGCAACGCGATCGCCATCGCCTCAGGCGAAGGCGCCGAGACGGCGGCGGACTTCGCGCGATGGGCGACATCCGATCTCACGGCCGTGCTGGCCGACCACGAGGTGCGTGGGCTGCCGCCGGTGACCGAGAAAGCGTTGTCGTCCGAGGAGGTTCTCGGCGATGCGTTCGGCGCGACCTTCAGCGAGCGCATCACGGCGACGGCGACCACCAACCCGTTCTGGCAGTACACGCAGTACGCCCAGATCGAGTCGACGATCGCAGAGAAGGTGCAGTCGGTTCTCATCGGCCAGCAGAGTCCGAAGGATGCCATGACAGAAGCGGGCCGCATCGCTCAGACGCTGATCGGTTAGCAGCCGGCGCGACGCCCCGGCATCTTCGCAGCCTCGACCGACCTCGCCCTCGCCACACGCGGGGGCCGCCCGAGAAGGAAATACGCAAAATGCGCACACAGACCGTCGAAGCAGACATCGTCATCGTCGGCGGCGGCCTCGCAGGTGTCTGCGCCGCCGTCGCGGCGGCGCGCCAAGGTCGGCGGGTGGTCCTGGTGAACAATCGGCCGGTCCTGGGTGGCAACTCGTCCTCGGAGGTACGGGTGTGGGTGTGCGGGGCCACCGCCCACGGCAACCAGCGCTGGGCTCGCGAGACCGGCATCATCGGTGAGCTGTACGTCGAGAATCAGTTCCGCAACCCGGAGGGCAACCCGGTCTATTGGGATGATGTCGTGCTCGACGCGGTGAGACGCGAGCCCAACATCGCGCTCTTCCTCAACACGGACGTATCGGAGGTGGACGCGATCGGACCCGACGAGGCGCGCCACATCCGATCGGTCGTCGGCTGGACGATGGGCGCGGAAGTGCGCACGACCTTCCGTGCCCCGTTCTTCATCGATTGCACCGGAGACGGACTGATCGGCCACCTTGCCGGGGCGAGGTACCGCCTCGGCAAGGAGGGCCGCTCGGAGTTCGGCGAGGACTGGGCGCCCGAGGAGCCGGTGCGCGAGTTCCTGGGCTCGACACTGCTCTTCTATACGCGCGATCTCGGCTACCCGGTGAAGTATGTGGCGCCCGAGACCGCCAAAGACATCACCTCCACGCCGATCCCGGACTCGCGCATCATCCGCAGCGGCGACAGCGGCGCTCACTACTGGTGGATCGAGTGGGGCGGCGAGCTCGACATCGTGCACGACAACGAGCGGATCCGCGACGAACTGCGTTCGGTGATCCTCGGTATCTGGGACTACATCAAGAACTCCGGCCGCTTCGACGCCGACAACCTCACGCTCGAGTGGATCGGCAACGTCCCGGGCAAGCGGGAGTACCGCCGCTTCGTCGGCGACTACACCCTTCACCAGGGCGACGTGATGGCGCAGACGAGCTTCGACGACGGCGTCGCATTCGGCGGCTGGTCGATCGATCTCCACCCCTCGCAGGGGATGTACGCGGAGGGGGCGGGCGCACTGCAGCGGTTCTCAGACGGTGTCTTCGAGATCCCGTTCCGGTCGCTGTATTCGGCCAACGTCGACAACATGCTCATGGCCGGGCGCGACGTGTCCGCCACGCATATCGCGTTCGGCGCCGCCCGCGTCATGGCCACCTGCGCCGCGATGGGCGAAGCCGCCGGCACGGCCGCGGCGCTCTGCGTCCAGCTCGACCTCGAACCGCGCACGCTGTACCGGGAGCATCGAGAAGAGCTTCGCCAGACCCTGCTGCGGTGGGACGCCTCCGTGCTGGGCGTCGCCAACGCCGACCCCGACGACCTCGCCCTGGGCGCCCGCGTCACAGCATCGAGCTCTCGCAGCCGCATCTGTGCGGGAATCGGCGACACAGAGGTACGCACTCCCCTGCCCCTCTCGCACGATGTCGGCATCGTGGTGCCCGTCCACCCGCGGCTCGAGAGCGTCGACCTCTACGTGGCTGCCGAGTGCGACACCGAGCTCACGGTGGAGGTCTTCTCGACCGGCAAGCCGCAGAACGTCGTACCGGCCGACCGCGAGCACTCCGCGACGGTGTCGCTGGCGGCCGGGGGGGCGCGCTGGATCACCGTGCCCGCGGCATTCGCCCCCACGGAGCCGCAGAACGCGGTGATCGTGCTGCGCGCCAACCGCCACGTGACGGTGCACACGACTCACCCGCTGCCACCGGGCGTTCTGACAGTGGTCCGACGTGCCGACAACGATGACCGCAATGTCCAGATCAGTCACGAGGGGGTGCTCGTGCAGTGGCCGACCAAACCCCTGCGGGGGCGCTCGGTCGTCTTCAGCGTGTCGCCTGAGAGCGAGGCGCATGCTCCGGCGCGCGCGGTCGGCGGGTACCAGCGCCCGTTCGCAGGACCGAACGCATGGGCGTCTGCGCCACTCACCCCGGGTCGCGGCGAGTGGCTGCGGCTGGACTGGGAGGCTCCGGTCACGGCTCACGAGGTGCGGCTCGTCTTCGACGACGACGTCGACCTCGAACTCAACACGCTGCACCACCACCGCAGCCCCGACGAGGTGCTCCCGCAGCTGGTGCGCGACTACCGGCTCGAGGTCCTTCCCGCTGGCGAGTCAACGGCTGCGGGATCCGCGGTCCCGCAGTGGCGCTCGATCGCCGCGATCGAGGCCAACCGTCACCGTCACCGCATCCACCAGCTGCCCTCGGACCTCGGGGCCATTTCCGCCGTCCGCCTCCTGGTGACGGCGACCAACGGTGCACGCGAGGCGCGAGTGGTCGCCATCCGGGTGCAGCGATAAGCGAAGCAGCCGCTACGGTGAACATCGGAGGGCTGGGCAGCGCTCCGCAAAGATGATGGAAAGAGCACCTCAGTGGCCACAACTCCCGCTGCGACTCGGCGCAGCGCGCCGCTTCCGCGTCGCCAGCGAACAGGTCTCATCGCGCTCGCAGTGCCGGACCTCGAGGAGCCCTACTTCGCCGAGCTGACCGCGCTCCTGGTACGCCGCGCGGACGCCCGCGGAGTGTCGATCCTGATACAGCAGACCGAAGGCGACCACGACCGCGAGGTGAACATCGCCAATGGAATCGGGCTCCCCCCGATCGATGGGCTGATCCACATCCCGCGCTCTCTCACGGTGGGCGACCTGACGCGCCGAACCTCACCTGGACCCTTGGTGCTGGTGGGCGAGCACATCGAGGCGAGCCCGTTCACGCACATCACCATCGACAACCGCGCGGCCGCCTACGACGCGACCGCCCATCTGGCGGCAGCCGGATGCCGGCGCATCGCCTACATCGGTCCCCGCAACACTCACCCCTCGGATGCCGCGGACCGCCGCTACACCGGATACCAGGACGCCCTCGCCACGCTGAGACTCGATCCGGACGGCGCGCTCGTGGCCCAGGTCGACTCCTTCACTTCAGGCGAAGGTCTCCGGGCCATGCGCACGCTCGTGGGCCTGGGCGTCTCACTGGACGGCGTCGTGTGCGCGAACGACTCCGTCGCGTTCGGTGTGCTGGCCGCACTCCACGACGCGGGACTGCGGGTTCCTGCAAATGTGGCGGTCATCGGCATCGACGACGTGCGCGCTGCACGGACCTCCGTGCCCGCGCTCACCTCCGTGGCGCCGGACAACGACGCGATCGTCGAGACAGCGCTGAGCGAGCTGGAGCGCCAGATCACGACGCCTCCCGGGGTCGACCTCCCGGTGCGCCACGTGATCGTGAAGGCAACGATCATCCCCCGTACGAGCACGGCACGCTGAGTTCCCCCCACGGAGCACCCGGATCACCGGTACAACGTCACCGACGAGCGCGTGTCGGTGCGAATTCATCGATGTCGACGTCATCGACGACGATCTCGGTTCCGACGGGGACCACCCACAACTCACGTACGCGCGCGTCGAGTTCCGCGCGCGCTTCCGGCGCCAGACCGTCGTCCGTCACGAGCCGGTCGACGTCGTTCAGATCGAGGATCGTGGTGAGACCGACGATTCCCCACTTGGCGGAGTCCGCGAGCACGACGGCCTCTCCCCCGGCCGCGACGAGCGCGCGATCTGTTTCGGCCTCCAGGAGATTCGTCGCGGTGAATCCGGCGCTGATATCCATGCCGTGAACGCCGAGGAAGGCGATGTCACAGTGCAGATGCTCGAGCGTGCGTACCGCGACCGGGCCGACCAGCGCCTCGGACGGAGTACGCACGCCACCTGTCAGCACGACGGTCTGCGTGTAGGGCTCGTCAGCGCGCGCGGGGCGCGCGAACAGGTCGGCCACCGGCAAGGAGTTCGTCACGATGGTGAGCTCGGGCACGGAACGCAGTTCCTGCGCCAACGCCCAGATGGTGGTGCCGCTCGAGAGAGCCACCGCCATTCCGGGCTTGACGAGCCGGGCGGCGCGGCGGGCGATCGCGCGCTTCTCCAGCGGCATCCGGCCCTTGCGCGAATCGAAGGCTTGCGCACCGGAGCCGGTGGCTCGCGGGAGGGCGACACCGCCTCGAACCTTATCGACCAGCCCCTCTGCGGCGAGCGCCTCGATGTCACGCCGGATCGTCATCGGGCTCACACCGAGTTCGTCGGCGAGCAGCGAGATGGACGCTGCCCCGCGCCGGCGGGCTTCCTCGATGATCCGCGACCGTCGTCTCGAGACCAGCACGGGCGCTCCCTTCGGCTCCACCGTCAGTCTGCCATGTCTGTCGGGCCGTGGCCCTGGCGATACGCCGCGAATGCTCCCTGATCCACGAGAGAGTCATGACTGCCCGCGGCTCAACGCTCCTGGTCCTGTCAGGTACAGGAGCGTACCGCCCAGATCCAAGAACTCGGCGAACTCCTCCCGCAGATCCGGATCCTCGACGGATGCCAAGTCCGACGACACCATCCCGATCTCGGTGGGCATGAACGCCCGCGCCAGACGGAACGTCCTGATCAGCCCACCATGGATCGGCAGCACGACCGCGTAGAGGGAACGGTCGTGGGCCAGTTGCACGGCATCGCGGACGACGGCCCAGGATGACGGATCCCACGGCGCGGGAGTCAGCAGGATGCACATCGGGCTCAGCTTGTGCGCGACCGCCTGAGCGGCGAAGTTCGGGACATAGCCCAGCCGTTCACCCGCCTCGATCACGCGCCGGACATTGGGTGCGGAGACGGCGCGGCGTGAGCCGTTGAGAACTCGCGAGGCCGTAGACGGCGACACGCCTGCCTCACGCGCCACATCCTTCAACGTCGGCAAGTCATGCATGCGCTCGACTCGACAACGCTGCGAGGAGTTCGTTCATGGAACGGTCGACCGCGGACATCCGGGCTTCGATGGGCGCGTGAGGCCCGAGCGAGACTTTCACACCGACGAAGCGCGGCGTTCCTGCCGCTTGCAACGTTGCGCGAATCGCCGAACCATCCAGTAGCGAGCCATCGGCAGGATCGTCGACGTCGACGACCGGGAGATGGAAGTCGGCCCACGCGCCGCCGCGCTGATCGGGACGATCGCTGCAGCCGGAGAACATGATGCCCTCCAGCAGCCCCGCCTCACGAACTTCGCGAGCATGCGCGAGCGGCGTGAGGACGCTTCGCCCCTCGATTGCCGAGCGGCCCCAGTTGACGACCATCCGCACGCCGCAATCAGCGCGTGCGATCGCGGCGATCTCATCTCTGAGGTGCAGAAATCCCTTGGAGGTAGGACCTGGCCCTGGAGCATCGCAGTGCTCGACGACGACTTGCGCCCCTTCCCAGTCCCACCCGGCGACCTCGGCGAGCGAGTCGCCGAAGCACCCAGGGTCTCCGCCTGAGGGGGCGGAGTGCAGTTCGATCGCACGCACACGGGGCCGCCCGCCTCTGTCGTTCGCTCGACGCACCTCGGCAAGCGCGTCCCGTGCGTAGGCGATCGCATCCGACCTGCCGCCCCGGCTCGCCGATGCGAGGCCGAACTCAGGATCGCCGGCCAGCCGTCGCACACTCCCGCCGACGAGCGTGAACACGAGGTCGGTGCACTCGGGTCGTGGATCGAACGCCCACGGCGGCTGCTCTTCGTCGATCGAGCATTCGAGAGCCTGGACGACCTCGCGTGCTGCCAGCTCATCGAGGACCTGACGCTTCGCGCGATCGTCCAATCCACCGAGCAGGGCGTACGCGCCGAGCACGTAGAGCGGCTCGGGCGTACCGGCTGGATCCGACATCGAGTTGCTCATTCCTTCACCCCGGACATGCAGCAACCATATTATGAATCCATGACTCATATCGAGTGTTGGTCGTCACTTCCGCGTCGGCGCGTCCCTTCGCGTCGCCCCGCCGGCGTCGGAGCACGCTCGTGACGGTTCCGAGGATGGCGCTCGTCGGCGCACACGGCTTCGGCAGCGTCCACCTCGAGCGGATGCTGCGAATACATGGCAGCGGGCGAGCCCGCCTCGTGGGAGTGGCCGATCGCCGAGTCGTCGACGGGGACCTGCCCGTCCCGCAATTCCCATCGCTCGCTGCCATGCTCGACGACCGCGCCCCCGACATCGTCGTCATCAGCACGCCGATACACACACACCTCGAGCTCGCCCGCCTGGCGTTGACCAGCGGAGCCGACGTGCTGGTGGAGAAGCCCCCCGTGACATCGATCTCGGACTTCGATCTGCTCGCTGAGGCTGCGCGGGACGCGGGCAGGCAAGTCCAAGTCGCGTTCCAGACGCTGGGATCGACGGGGCCGGCGATTGTTCGGTCGCTGATGGAGTCGGGAGCGATCGGCACGGTCACGGGCATCGGAGCAGTCGGCCTCTGGCAGCGGACCCTCGGGTACTGGCGGCGCTCGCCCTGGACCGGCCGACGCGATCTCGACGGTACGCCGGTCCTCGATGGCGTCGTCGCGAATCCACTTGCACACGCCGTCTCGACGAGCCTGGCAGTCGCGGGGTGTGCCGCAGCGACGGATGTCAGCGGAATCGACCTGGATCTGTACCACGCGGCGCCGATCGAAGCCGACGACACCTCGTCAGTCGTGATCACGTCGAGAGACGGGATGAAGGTGGGACTGGCACTCACCCTCGCGGCGCCCGCCCAATTGCCGCCATGGATCAGCGTCTTCGGCGACACGGGTCGCATCGACTACTACTACGAGGAAGATCGCATCGTCGTCTCCCAGGAGGGGAGCAAGCCGGTCTCCTACCGTGCGGTGCGCACGAACCTGCTCGAGAACCTCCTGGACCACCGTTGCGAAGGGACCAGTCTGCTGAGCCCCCTCAGTAGATCAGGAGCGTTCGTCGCCGTGCTCGACGCCGTCCGCCGCTGGCGACTGCCCAGAGCCATCGATCAGTCCCAGGTCGAATGGAGGGGAGCCGGCGGAGAACGGCACGCCGTGGTTCGAGGGATCGAGCGCTGGGCGCGGCGTGCGGCCGAGCGGCAAGCAACGTTCGCGCAGTTGGGAGCCCCCTGGGCGGCGGCGGTGTCGCGGGTTCAGGAATGAAGGCGGTCAGACTCTGATGGCGACCTCCAATGCCGGGTGCGGTCCCGGCTGCGCCTGCGGGGCCCCGGAACGCTCGCGATTCCTCGCGATCGGTCACTCACGGCCCGCGGCCCGTCCGGCAGCCACCGATGGACGGCACACGATCGAGCAGAGCACGATCCCGCCAGGAACGTTCACGATGGGCGACTCGTCCGGCGATCGAAATCCAGCCGACGGGGAGGTGCCACTGCATCCGGTCACGCTTCAGAGGTTCTCCATCGACGTGACGACCGTCACGAACGACGATTTCGCACGGTTCGTCGACGCCAGCGGCTACGTGACCGATGCGGAGACGTTCGGATTCTCCGCGGTGTTCCACCTGGCCGTTCAGGCACCGCGCGAGGACGTGATGGGTCAGGCGTCCGGAGCGCCGTGGTGGCTCGGGGTGCGCGGCGCCGACTGGGCCCACCCCGGCGGACGAAACTCCTCGATCGACGGCCTCGGCGACCACCCGGTCGTCCACGTGAGCTGGAACGACGCACAGGCGTACTGCGAGTGGGCAGGCCGCCGACTGCCCACCGAGGCTCAGTGGGAGTATGCGGCCCGCGGCGGCATCGACCGCGCGAAGTACCCGTGGGGCGACGAAGAGGTCGATGCGGGTGGCTGGCGCGCGAACATCTGGCAGGGCGACTTCCCCC
This sequence comes from Microbacterium sp., assembly GCF_036566905.1. GTDB lineage: Bacteria > Actinomycetota > Actinomycetes > Actinomycetales > Microbacteriaceae > Microbacterium. Next base: position 44,739 of record NZ_DATCVK010000248.1, read on the forward strand.
GTGTTAACACCGGCGAGGACGGCTATCTCACCACCGCTCCGGTGCGTAGGTTCCACCCCAACGGCTACGGCCTCTGGCAGCCGGTCGGCAACGTGTGGGAGTGGTGCGATGACTGGTTTCATCCCGACTACTTTCGCCGCTCCCCCGATACCGATCCGGAGGGACCCGAATCGGGGACGACGAGGGTGCTGCGGGGCGGAAGTTACCTCTGCCACATCTCCTATTGCAACCGTTACCGCAACTCAGCGCGATCGCAGAACACGCCCGACTCGTCGATGGGCAACGCCGGCTTCCGGACGGTCGCCACGTGAATACGGACCGGCGTTTCCCCGCATCCGTCTTCCGATACGGCACGGAACCAGACGCTCGCTTCAGCCTCGCGAATGAGCGCACCTTCTTGGCGTGGATCCGAACCGCGCTCGCCCTCATCGCCGGAGGCGTCGCGCTAGAACTGCTCGGCCTGGAATTACACCCGGGTCTCCGTCTCGGCGCGAGCCTCATGCTCGTGAGTGTGGCCATGCTGCTCCCCGCCCTCGCCTGGCTGGACTGGACGCGCACCGAACGCGCACTGCGCATGGCCGAACCGCTGCCGGGGTCATTGCTCGGACCAGCGCTCGCCGCCGCAGTCACCATCGCTGGCATCCTCGTGCTGCTGGCGATCCTCCTCGCATGAACGAGCTGTTCGACCCCGGCCTGCAGCCCGAGCGAAACGAACTGGCTTGGCGTCGCACAGCGCTGGCGCTGGGCGTGGGATCGATCGTGGCAATGCGGCTGATTCCCAGCGCGCTCGGCAACGCGTGGTGGGTCCTCGTTGGGGCTGCCGGGCTCGCTGTTTCAGCCTTCTTTTGGCTATCGGCGCGCCGACGCTATCGCGCGGTCAACGTGGCCTTGCGACGTGAGGGAGAACGAGCAGGGATGCCGGGGGCCAGCAGGATGTTGGCGCTCGCGATCTTCACGTCCTGCGCAGGAGCACTTAGCCTCACCATCGCAATTGCCGTCGCCGTCTCGCCCACCTGATACACGGCTGTCGGTTGCACGCGACAAGTGCCACCCAAGGCGCAGAAAGTCCGCAGAATCCTCATTCGAACCCATTCAGCACCCCTCATCGGTAACTCGACTTCCGCATGATTCTGCGGCCCTAGCCGGACCTGACGCTAGGCTGCGCGCCCGGTGCTGCTCGTCAAAACTACCGCTGGCGACGTTCGGGCATCTGCTCCCAGATTCACGGAGACCTCAGCCGACGTGGCGTTCCCTCTCCCCAGCGTCGTGGTTCGCCTGTCTGTCCGTGGAGGCTCATCGTCGGTTTTGGGTCGACAATCGGCATGAGAGGCGGGCGGGGCGGCGAAGTGCCGCGCGAGGAGGGGTTGCTGATGAAAGGTCATGGGTGGGACGTGGGTACGATAGGCGGCTAGCCACGGCCGAGCGCCGGGGATGTCAATGTGGAGCACGCGCAGCGCAGCGAGCATGAACGACATTGACATCACCAAGCGCAGGCTGAGGATGGGCCGTCGAGGCGATGGCCTGTCGTGATCACTCGGACGTGTCGCTGGTGACAGGGCGGAGCGCGCAGCGCGAAGTCCGCACAAGAGCGACCACACGGAACGAGGCCGTGACTGACCGCTACGCCCTCGCCGTCCGAGCGAAGCCGTCCGAGCGAAGAGTGGCTCTGCATCTGCCCACACTTTGCCCACACTTCGTCGCAATCGACCGTGACTCACGAAAGCAGAAACACTCTCAGGGAACCCCGGCTTCCGCGTAATTCCGCGGTTCTCGCGGCCAATTGATGCTCGCGGCTGGCACACCAGTCGGGTTCGACTCCCGCCGCCGTGTCCAGCGTCGAACCGCAATACCCGTGGAACATCTGGGAAGTCGAGTTCCTCTCCCTGCAACCAGCGCCCGCCCGGACGCACGCTTGATAAGCGAGACAGCCCAGTCCCGCAGCGGCGCATCGAAGATGCTCGGCGTTGAGACATCCGCCAACTCGGCGACTCGCTGTGCGGACCAAGGTAGGGGCGGTCGCCTGTCTGACGCAGGAGCGCACGTCGCACCCGTTGATCGACTAACCCGAACGCCTAGTCGATGACAAGTGCCACTGTGACGGTCTTGGAGTTCCCGGCGATGTCGACGGCGCTGGCGCGGAGTGTGTACGTGCCCGCGGCGAGCCCAGGCGGCACGGGCCACGTGGTCTCGAAGCTCGGCGCATCGATGCTCGTCGTGGCCGGCGTCGATCCAACAGCGGCAATCAGTGTCGAATTGCTCGCGTCGTAGAGGTTCACGGCTACCCGTCGCAGCCCAGCGTTGTCCGTCGCGCCGACGCGGATACCGTCACCGGGTTTGGCGGGGGCAGACACAACAAGATCGGGTCTCGAGTTGTCTACCCGCACGTTGACCTTCAGCGTGGCGGTCTGGCCGTCGACGTTTCGGGCCGAGAAGAGCATGTAGTACGGCCCGTCGGGGAGCGCTCCGAAGTCCGCAGCCGAAATCGTCAGCCGGTCGGTCGTCGGAGCCCACTGATAGCCCTTGATCGACGGCACCTGGGACCCGTCTCCGATATATAGCTGGGCGTCGTATGCCTGTGGAGAGGCGGATTCGACGATCATCGTGACGTCGATCTTGCCCTTTACCACCGCCCCTTCGACAAGGGATGAAGCGACAGCAGGCGCGGGATCCGCCGGGGGAAGTGTTGCCGGCGAGAGCAGCACGCTCCAGAACCTTGCCATCATCGAGAGATAGCCAGGGTCGGTGATGCGATCCTCCGAGCTGTCGAGGTAGTAGAAGACGTTCTCGCCGTCGACGTTGAGCACGATGCGCACTCCGCCCGGCTCGTTGATCGCGCCGATCTGCACCTGCTTTGTGGTCCCGAAAGGGATTACGTCATTCGGGTAAGCCGGCCCGCCGACGCTCGTGAATCCCGTGACCGCGCCGAAGATGACCGTGCGCTCTCCGTCATTGAAGCGATGCAACTCGATCTCGTTGGGCTTGATCACTACCGCGTAGGTGTCGCGCAATGCGGTCGACGCGTCCTGATTGCGGAACTCAATCGCCTCCCAGCCGGACTCGCCCTCGATCGTTAGGTCGAACGTCAGCAGCTCGTCGCTGAACTGCTGCCCCGTATACGTGGCGTGCCCGGAGGGCGTGGCCAGCCGTACCGAGCCAGACGGGAAGGTAACACTGCCGGTGGAGGCCGAGGCCGACCATCCCGTCGTGTCCGCGAGCGCTGCGCCGAAATCATACGGGGTGACTGCGAGTCCATCGTCGCTGCTGCGGGTCACGACTGCGATGTCGAGCGATGTCGAGACCCCCGCGCCGGGCGAGGTCAGAGTGAGTTCGGCCTCGCCTTCGGCGAGCGCGGCGAGCGTCCCGTCGACTTGCACCTCAACCACTGCCGGGTCGCTCGAGACGATCACCACATCGGTGAGCTCGACCTCGCGGTCAAGGTCCGATCGGCCAAAGTAGTCGAGGGCGAGGGATTCGCCGACGATCATGTTGCGCCCGCTGGCGAGGACGTTGCTGAACTCGATCGAGGTCACGACGTCGTCAACGTAGACCTGTGTCATGAACGTCCAGAGCAGTTCGCCCTGCACGACGCGGGTCTCGATCGTCGTCGCTCCGCGAGCGATTGCCTCCACCTCACCCGTGCCAGACACGGTCGCGACGGCCTCGTCGAGCGAGCGGTAATAGACGTCGACTCCGGACAGGCTTGCGGCGTCGCCCTTGTTTCGGGTTCCGGACATTGCCAGCTGCACGGTTTCATCCGACTCGAGCGCCAACTCGGACTGTACGGCGAGTCGTTCCACGGCTAGCGCGAACTCGGTCCGGTCGGCCGGCAGGACGCCCGATTCGTTAATAATCTGTAGCGCCTCGGTGGGCCAGTCGGCGTCCGGAACGACGTGTGTGTTCAGCACGGGGAAGGCCGAGGTGAACGAGGTGTTCACGTGCGGCGTGGTCGTGTAGTTGCCATCGAAGAGCAGGTCCGCTTCCTTACCGAAGGCCCAGTACGCCGGGAAGTCTTCCCAGATCGGGGTGTCAACCTGATCGACCACATTCTCCGTGAACGCCCAGTGGTTCGACGCATTGTCGGCGTACATGACGCCCCACTTGTCGCGCTGATTCTGCAGATAGTTCCGATTCACGCTGTTCATCTCGGCCTGCGATGCGCCGGTGTAGCCCACGGTGTAGATCGCGCCACCGTCGTTGACGCCGTGGCCCATGATGTCGTGGATGTAGTTCGCCTCGACGCGCACGTCACGCTGGCCAGTGCTCACGAAGTTGTACACGCCGTAGCCGATCGAGATTCCCGAGTAGGGCACATTGAAGATCTCGTTTTTGCTGACGTCGCTGTCGACCAGGAACCCCGCTGCGATCCCAGCCGAGCTGGCATACTCGATGCCGATGTCGTGGATGTAGTTGCTCTCAATTGCGAGCCGGGCCATCACCGAGCGTTCGTCGGTCGGTGCGTAGATCTCCGGGTTGCGCATCGTGACCCGGCCGGCGTTGACTGCGGTGCCCGAGATGTCGAAGAAGCGGTTGCCGCTCACTGCGGAGTCCTGCACGCCGTCGAGCAATTGCAGCCCGGCGCCGCCGAGGTGGCTGAAGGTGCTACCGCGGAACGAGATGTCGGTCGCGTGCTCGACCGTGACTGCCGCGCCGATCAGCCAGTCATCCTCACCGGGGTACCGCAGGTGATTACTCTGCGTGTCGGGTAGTCCCCATCCGGTGCTCGGGTGCATCCAGGTCGAGTAGGCGAACTCGACGCCCTCGAAGGCGAGTCCTCGGACGCTGTCATCCAGGCTCGCCGTCGTCACCTCGACGAGCTGTTCGAGCACGGGGACCACGACCTCGGCCTGCGCGAGGTCTTCGAAGACACGCGGCTTGTAGTAGACGTACTCGCCGTCCGCATACCATTCCCCCTCGTCGTCGAGCAGTTCGAGCGCGTTCTCGACGTAGACGGGTCCTTCGGTTACGGACGTCGATCCCTTCGACGTGATCGCCGTCCAGCCGGGATCGTCCATGACGAACTCGACCGATGATGCATCGGGCGCGACCTGGGCGTTTCCGACCGTGGCGCGCGGCTGCGTCCACCGCTCACGGAAGACGAACTCGACGTCACCCAGGTTCGACCAGGAGGCCATTCCCACGTCGGCACTCCTAACCCCCTCGGATGTGAGGCTCGCGTCAGTCAGCGGACCTTCGCTCCGCGCACGAATGGCACGGATACCGTCGACGTACAGCTGTCGCGACTCAACGCCAACCGCGGGCGCACGATAGATGTCACGTCCGGCGTCATAGGTCTGCCAGTCGTCGATCACACGACCGCCGCTGAGCACGGGATTCGCCCCATTGGCCGACCGGTACGTGACCCGGAACTTTCCGTCGCCACCGTCTCGGGCATCGAAACGCAATGTCTCGTCCAGCTCGTATACGCCATCGGCCAACACGACTTCGACATCGCCCGTGAGGTCCGTGCCGTCATCGGTCGCCTGCCGGACCGCGGCCTGAGCGCGTTCGATCGTGCGGAAGGGCGTGGCGATGCCACCATCGTCGGCATCGTCGCCGGCGGCGGGATCGACGTAGAACCGTGTCGTCACCTCGCGATCGACGACCTCGATCGCGACTGAATCAGTGAACGTACCCCCGCCCGCGGCGGCTTCGATCGTGACGAGTCCCGGTGCAACCGCGGTCACCTGGCCTTCGGCGTTGACGGATGCCACGGACGGATCACTCGTCGACCACGTGACGGCCTGCTCGGAGGCGTCGGCCGGTTGCACCGTCGCGTCGAGCAAGTGCGTTGAGTCGACGGGCAGGACGAGGTTCGCCGGTTGCACGTCGACGCCGGCCACGGGCTGCTCGACGACCTGCACGGTCTGGCTGGTGGATACGACCGCCGACGTCAGAAGGTCAGTCGCCTCGACCTGCACTGTGGTTGTCCCCGCTGAGATGCCTGCGATCACCCCATCCGATACGGTGGCGATCGCGCTGTCGGCTGTGCTCCATTCGTAGACGACGAGCGCGGTCGTCGCCGGTTCGAGGGTCACTGGAACGGATGCCTCATGCCCCCGCGCGACGGAGATGGTCGTCGCCGGAAGCGACACAGCCGTGAGCGGCGCAGGATCGGGCACTGTGACCTCGACATCGTCGATCATGAGGTCGATGGATCGGTAACCCTGGAACAATCCGAAGCTGACGCGCGAGACCGCCGTCTGGGCCGACTGGAACGCGATGCGTTCGGCGACGACCCGGCCGTCGACGGCGACGGAGAACTCTTGGGCAGTGGCGTCCAACAGGACGCGGAAGTCGTACCACCGGTCGGGCGAGTAGCGATCGACTACCTTCACCCAGGATCCGTCGTAGACGCGTAGCGACCCGTCGTTGTAGAACGCCACACGCGCCACGGTTCCGGCCGGCCCCCGCACTTCGGCGGCGTATGCAATCGCGTCCGCCTGCCCGGCCTTGGCCCGGAATGCGAGCACCGCGGTCTCGGCGGGAGCGCTGAGATTGGCTCCGGCGAGATAGGCCGAGGTGGATGCCCCGTCGCGGGCGATATGTAGGTAGCGCCCTTGCTCGGGGTCACCGCCGGCGACTTCAGCTGAGTATCCGGCGCCCGGCGTCGAGGTCGAGAAGGATGAGGGGTAGGCGCCGATGGTCTGCAGCTCGAAGTCTTCGGCGAGAGCGGGCGCCGGTTCGGCTGCCCCACGGTCGACGACGCTCAGTTCGTCGACTTCGAGCGCGGCATCGCCAGTGCCTTGATACAAGCCCACCTGCCACTGGCGCAACTCCTCCTGAGCGGTGCGGAAGGGCAGGTCCTGCGCCGCGGGAACGTCGTCGATCGTGACGTCTATGGTGGAGCTGGCCGCGTCGATATCGAGCTGGAAGCGGTACCAGGTGTCCGCCGTGTAGGTGCCGACCTGTTGCCACCCCGCACTGGTGAACAGGCGGATCTTGCCGTCGTTGTAGAACGCGAGCGAGGAGACCAGGTTTGTCTCACCGCGGAGTTGCGCGATGAAGCCGATCGCGTCGGTCTGCCCGGCCTTGGCATCGACGCGTACCGTGAAGTCCCCTACGGCGGTCGCTGTCGGAAATACGTGGGTAACGTAGGAGGACGTCGCGGCTGTCGCCGTGCGCGCGACCCGGAACGCATGGTCACCCGACCCGCGATCGATGACTCCCGCCTCGTAGTTCGTCAATGTGGAGAGCCCGCTAAAGCTCCCGGGATGACTATCGACGACGTACTCGTCGAAATTCTCCTCGAACAACTCGACCGGGTCGGCCGACGCCGTGCCTGGAGCGAGCGTCAGCGTCAGCCCAATCGCCAGGGCGAACACGGCGAGCCACCAGCGCTTCGTGGTGGTCCGAGAAGAGTGCTCCACATTGAACATGTAACAGATATTATCTGTGACATGTTCAGGTGGCAAGAGTCTGAGGGCGAGTGCTGCAGCGCGCCCACTATCCGGAAAGATGATGGCGTGATAACTGGACCGCCAATCGATCCCGAGATCGCGCACGCGTTGGCAGCGACCGACGAATGGTCCGCGCCGCGCCTCACGCTCACGAACATTCCGCAGTACCGCGCTCGTCAGCGGCTCCCCGATGTGAACGCGATCCTCGAGGACGCGGGGATGTCTCGATTTGACTGCAAGGTAGCCACCTTCGATGGCGTCACGATCGAGATGAGTGTCGTGCAGGGCCCCGCCCGGCCCGGGTCGCGACCGCTCATCTACTTCGTACACGGCGGCGGCATGATCACCGGACACCGGTGGGCGTGGTTGCAGCACTTCACCAAATGGTCGAGGCGCTACGACGCTGTCATCGCCACGATCGAATACCGCCTCGCGCCGGAGCATCCCGATCCCGCGCCCGTCGAAGACGTGTACGCCGGACTGGTCACCGCAGTTCGCGGCGCTGAGGAATGGGGCGCAGACCCCGAGCGGATTCTCGTCGTCGGTGTCAGCGCCGGGGGTGGGCTCGCGGTCGGCGCCGGCCTCATGGCTCGGGACCGGCGCGGGCCGGCGATCATGGCGCAACTGCTTGCCTATCCCATGCTCGATGATCGCGATGAGACGACATCCACGCTCCAAGTCGACGGACGTGGTCGATGGGACCGCGCGAAGAACCGCGTCGGCTGGGAGGCTCTACTCGGCTCACGACGCGGAAGCGAAGATGTCTCGGTCTACGCGGCGCCCGGCCGCGCCGACGACCTCAGCGGACTCCCACCGACCTACCTGGAGTGCGGCAGTGCCGAGGTCTTCCGCGACGAGGACGTCGCCTTCGCCTCGAAGGTGTGGGCAGCCGGTGGAGAGCTCGAACTGCACGTGTGGCCGGGTGGTGTGCACGCCTTCGAGAGCCTCGCGCCCGAGGCGGCCATCTCACGGGGAGCGCTCAGCGCCCGTGCGGCGTGGCTCGATCGCGTGTTGTTGCCGCCCGAGCGTGGGGGTACGTGCGAGCCATCCGCTCGAACGAGCTGACCGAGAGTCGGCGAGGCGGTTGACGCGCTCAGTCCAGAGTCCAGACCAGCTCGAAGTCGTCCGATTCGGGCGCGGGAAGCGGTTCGAGCAACTCGCGCATGCGCGCACCCCAGGCGACCATTGTCGGGTCCTCGGTGAGCACCCGGCGCATGCGCCCGCGGTCGACGACATCGATCACGTGGAATAGGTCGAGCCCGCTGCGCCAGATTCGCCATTGGGTAACGCCCGCGGTGCGCAGTGCGACCGTGACCTCGGCGGGCGGGTGGCGGTGCGCCGCCTCGTACGCGTGCTCCATGCCGGGTTTCAGCCGCGTGCGCTTCGCGACCACGGTCGTGTCAGCGGGATGCGTCGCACCGGGCCACGTCGTCACCTCGGCCACCCAATACCGGGCAACTCGGACGCGGTGAGCAACCCGTCGGTGAGCGCAGCGTCGGGCCGGACCGGGTTCGTGAGCACTAGCGACTCATAGAACGAGTTGTTCGAGATCATCATGCACAGCGCCGTGCTCACCACGCCGGGACCATGTACCTCGGCGCGCATGCGATAGGCGTCGGCGACTGCGGCGACCTTGAGCGCACCGGTGATGCCGCCCTTGAGCTCGCCGCTCACGCGCACTCCTACGGCCGCCCCCGACGCGATGTAGTCGCCGGCGGACTGATGCGCGCCCTGCGTGATCTCGGCCAGGATCAGCGGCACCGCGACCCGGTCGGCGAGCATGCGATGCGCGGTGATGCTGTACTCGCTGAGCGGCTCTTCGAACCACTCGAATTGCGTGTCGCTCAACGCGTGCCCCAGGTACACGGCGTCGGCGAGGTCGTAACCGCCCGAGCCGTCGAACAAAAGCTGCACGCCTGAACCGACGTGCTCGCGGACCCGCCCGGCGAGCGCCGCATCGCGGCGGGCATCACCCCACGCATGCAGCTTGATCACGGAGAAGCCCAGCTCGATGCATTGGTCGACGACGTCGAGGTACTCGCTTTCGCTGCCGAACGTGGCGGTACTCGCATACGCGCGGATCGACTCGCGGGCGAACCCCGCGATCCGGTGCACCGGCAGGTCGAGCACCTGACCTGCTAGATCCCACAGCGCGACATCGACCACGCCGAGGAGGTGGGTGGGCAAATACTCCAGCCGGTGCACTTCCCAGACGCGCTTCCAGAGATGCTCGCGCGCGAACAGGTCCTGGCCCACGAGCTCGCTCCGGAGGTGACGTTCGACAAACGCGCCGGCCATCACGGCGTCGCGCACGTCGCAGCGACCCGTGTGGCCGGATTCCGAGGTGAGCACGAGCTGCCCCGGACGGCTGACCTGCTCACGACGAGGCAGGCCATGGCGCCAGTTCCGCACCTCAGTGCGCCCCTCGGGGCCACGCTCGATCGTGACATCGGTGATCTTCATCGTTGGTTCTCGTTCTCTCTCTGGCCGTTCCGCCCAGGCATGTCAGCCTCAATCGCGTCGCGACCCCCCAGCCGCGGGTAAGCGATACGCGCCGTCTCAGCAAAGATCCAGGCGTCCGCGTCCGCGAGGTCGCGAGTAGCCGTTACTGCCCTGCGCAGCGGCGCGTTGGTGTCGCCGTGTCTGAGGCAAATCGGCCAGTCGCTACCGAACAGCAGCCGCCTCGGACCGATCGCGGAGGCGAACGCCGCGACGTGAACCGCGAACTCATCGTCGGCGACCGCCGACAGGCCGCTGAGTTTGACGAAAAGGTTCGGGAGACACGCGAGCACCGGGGGCAATGCAGTGGCGCGAGCGCGGCCTGCGATACGGGTTTCAAGGTGCCGATTCGCGAGGTGGTCGGCGATGACGTGCAGGCCCGGGTGGGTTGTCGCCGCCCCGACCGCGTCGTCGAGCGCGGCGGGTGGTCGCCCCACGACGTCGAGTGCGAGACGGTGCCCCGCGAGGATAGCCAGCGACTCGCTGACGGCTGGGTCGAGCGAATGCTCACTGGCGTGCGACTGCATTGAAAGCGGGGTCTGTATGGATCTGGCACCGACCAGTGCGGGGTGGTCGAGCACGTCGTGCAGCCTGGCGAGTCTCACAGGGTCGTGCAGCGGTAGATAACCGACGACGCCGAGGACCCGTGGCTCGCGCTCGGCGAGCTCGAGGAGCTCGCGTGTCTCGTCGAGCGAGTCCTGCGACTGGACCACGATCGACGCCGAGGCGGCCTGTTGGTCGAGATGCACGATCAGGTCGTGACTCGTGAAATCGCGATTTGTCGCCGCCGGACCCCGATCGAGCCACGCGGCATTGCGCAATGATCGTGTCCAGACGTGGACGTGGGAGTCGATCATGCGTCGGATTCCAACATCGCATCGAGGCGCTCCCAAAACACCGCCGGGAGCGGCATGCGCAGCCCGGCGAGATTGTCGGCGATCTGCGACGCGGACGCGGCGCCGACGGTTAGCCGTTCGACGGCTGGAAGTCGCGCTGCGTACTGCAGCGCAGCAGGCGCGACCGGCACGTCGAACTCCGCCGCGAGGCTGCGCACGCGGGCGAAAGCCGCGGCCTCCGCGTCCGACAACGCACCATAGCCGGACGCACGCAGCGGCGCACCGGCCAGCGCGCCGCCGTTAAACGGGGCGGCGTTCCAGATCGCCACTCCCGAGGCCTCGGCCCGCCGTGCGATGGCCGAGGCCTCGCGATTGATGAGCGTGAGCCGGCCGGGGATCATGAGCACGTCGGCCCCGCCGAAATCCAACGCGCGCTCCAGCGCCCGGATGTCCTTCGACGCGACACCGATGCGCTGCACGAGGCCATCGGCTCGAAGCATATCGAGCGCCTCAAGCCCGCGCGGGACCGCGTCGGCATCGCCCGATAGGTCGGGGTCGTGCAGCAACGCGAGCTCGACCTGCGCGGTCTCAAGCCGCTCGAAGGACTGCTCGATCGAACGACGCACGCCATTGGTGCTGAAGTCCCATCGCGGACGAAGGTGTGAGGCGGTGTGGAATCCGGCCCACTGATCGCCAGTCGCGTGCGGTTCCTCGACAAGCACGCGACCGACCTTCGTAGAGAGTCGGTACGAGTCACGGGGTACCCCGCGCAGCGCGACCCCGAGCCTGCGCTCGGCGAGCCCGAGCCCGTAGAGGGGCGCGGTGTCGAAGCTCGTCACGCCGAGGTCGAGGGCGCCGTGCACGACCTGGTGCGCGTCCTCGTCAAGCATCGGTGCTCCGAGGTTGCCGATCGTGGCCGTGCCGAGCACCATGACCATGCTCGCCTCGTCAGGTCCGGCTTCGCCATTGATCGGCACATCGCCACCGACGCCCGGTGCGGGCATCAGAATCGCAGTCTTTCCGGCCAGGTGAACGCTCCGACCGAGCCGAGCTCGGCGATGCGCGCTGCGGCGAATCCGGCGGCTTCCCCGGTGGCGACCGCGTTCCCCGTCACGCGATAGCTTGCATGCGCGAAGAAATCCCCGCTCAGACACCGGCCTGCGAGCAGCAGCCCATCGACATCGGCGGCGACCAGAGCGCCGAACGGGATGCCGTACGGGCGCACCTCGGGCCGGTCTTCGAGGTTCGTCGCTGTGCCACGGCTTGGGTTCGTCGAATGCACGTCGACGCCGAAAGTCGCTATCGTCACCGAGTCTTCCGGTACGTCGCCGCGCACGAGGTGCTCGATTTCCACGCGCGCTCGGCCGTGAATCCGGCGGCCTTCACGGATCCCGATCTGCGCTGCTGTAGTGACCACGCGAATACCGGTCCACGGGTCGCCCAGCGAGCGCAGAGCGCGCACCGATTCGTCGATCTCACGTCGCGCCTGGATGGTGGCGCTCGTGAGGTCGTCGGCGTTCGACGACGATGCACCGTAGACGTGGTTCGCCATCAACGCGAACATGTCTGCTCCGAGGTGGAACAGCGTCGGCGCCCCGTAGCTGGGCATGAACCCGGCGCGCGCGAACTCTGCCAGCAGCCGGGCCTTGCGATCCCGGTACGAGACGTCCCAGAACTGCCTGACTGAATCGGCATCGACCCCGGAGACTATCGACATGAGCGAGAGCGGCTGCGTCTCGCCATGTTCGGGGTCGCCGACCTCGTAACGGCACCCGGCGAGCGCCGCGAGGTCGCCGTCGCCGGTCGCATCAATGAACACGCTCGCCGTCCACGCCTCGCGACCTGACTTCGACTCGGTGACGAAGTGGGTGAGCCGTCCATCGTCTACCTGCGCCGCAACCACCCGGGTGTGCAGCCGGATCACCACTCCCGCGTCAGAACACAGGCGCTCCAGCACGAGCTTCATCTGTTCGGCGTCGTAGAGGAAGTCCGAGGGCCCGCGCACCCTGCGGGCGCTGGCCGCATCCAGTTCGCGTGCGATGTCGCCGAGCACGCTGGATGTCTTCTCGGCATCGTGGACCGCTGAGAGCAACCCGACCGTCCACACCCCGCCGAGCGAACCGTGCTGTTCGATTAGGGCGACCCGCGCACCGCCGCGCGCAGCCGAGATCGCAGCTGCCACACCGGCCGGACCTCCCCCGCTGACTATGACGTCGAAGCTGTCGCGGACCGGCGTTCGCCTCGCATCCTCCGTGACGTACTTTGGTTGCGCGGCCTCCGTGTCCGCGGTGGAATTGGCGGCTTCAGCCACGGAGGGCACCGCCCATCATGTTCGAGCCCTTGAGCACGATCCGCTGCGCCAGTACGAGCACCAGCATCACGGGAAGCATGGTGATGATCGTGGTCAGGATGACCTCGGGGATGCCGATGTTGGAGTTGCTGATCACGTTCGGGTTCAGGTCGGGCGAGGTCGACGCCAGCACCGCAAGACCGACCGAGAGCGGGAAGTCGCTGCTGCGCAGCATGATGTACGGCAGGATGAATTCGCCCCACGACCGCACGAATGAGAAGAAGCCGACGAGGGCGACGATCGGCCACGACAGCGGCAGAGCGATGCGCGCGAAGATGCGCCACTCGCTGGCACCGTCGATACGGGCCGCGTCGTACACGTCCCGGCCGATTGTCGTCGAGAAGAAGATGAACGTGAGGTAGATGCCGAGCGGGAACACGCTGCCGGGCAAGATCACCGCCCACCTTGTGCCGATGAGGCCGAGGGCGACCATCTCGAGGAACTGTGGCAGCACGAGCGCTCCGCCGGGAAGCAGGATCAGCGCGAGGGTCGCGGCGAGCGCCGGCTTACGGAGCCGGAACGAGCAGGCTCCGAGCGCATAACCTGCCGGAATCGTGACCGCGAGGGTCAGTGCAAGTTGGCCAACGGTGAGGACGACGGTGTTCCAGATCCAGGAGTAGATCACACCGTTGTTGAAGGCCGCGACGTTCGCCCACGCGTTGACGACGTTCTGGATGGACCCAAAGCTCCATGCCGGCTGTGTCGCGAGTTCGGAGCCGGTCTTCGTGCCCGCGATGACGAGCCAGAGGATCGGGAGTACCGTGTATGCGGCCCAGAGCAGCAGAGCGACCCAGGCGAAGAGGATCAGCGCGCGCGATTTCGCCCGGTGGTCGACGCTGATCCGCATCCGCCGCGGTGGTCGTGTTCCGGCGACGACTGCCGCTGTGTCGGGGGCCGTGTGGGTTTCGGTGAGTGCCACGGTTTCAGATCTCAATCTTGAACAGTCCGGTCGTCCTCACGACGAGGGCGGCGGCCGCGAGGCCGATGACCAGGAGAACCAACGAGATCGCCGCCGCCCCGGGGAAGTTGCCGTACTGATAGGCGTAGGTGTATGCGAGCTGCAACGGCGAGAAGTTGTTCCCGACGGCGCCGTTCGTCACCGCGACCATGAGCTGCGGTTCGGCGAAGAGCTGGGTCGCGCTGGCAACACTGATGATCAGGAGGTAGGCGATCCACTTTCGCAGGATGGGCAGCTTGATGTGCCAAAACACCTGCCACCCGTTGGCCCCGTCGATCGCTGCAGCCTCCTCGACTTCTTCGGGCACCGAGCTGAGCGCAGCGAACATGAGCAGGATCCCCTGGCCCGATGTCCACACCGCGATCAGTGCGAACAGGGCCGCGAGGCTGGCCGGGCTGTCGGGGCGGACGATGTCATAGAAGCCGCTGAAACCCATCCACTCGAGGAACCCGCCGATCGGCGAGATGCGCGGTGTGAGCAGGAACATCCACAGCAGCACGCCGGCCACGCCGACCACGGCGTGCGGGAGGTAGTACAGCGTGCGGAACGTGGCGGCGACGCGCGGCGCCCTCGACTGGAGTAGCACCGCCAGCCCGATCGAGATGATCATCGTCGGAATGAGGAACAGCAAGGCATATAGGCCGAGGTTCGCGAACGCCCGCAGGAAGCGATAGTCGTTGAACACCTGCACGAACGTGTCGAACCCGGCGAACCCGCCCGTGGGTGACATGAAGGCAAGGTAGACCGTGTAGACCGCCGGGATCAGTGCGAAACCGGTGAGCAGCAGGAGGTACGGGGTCGCGAAGAACACACCCGCACGCGCCTGGCCTGAGTTGGGGTTCTGGCGGCGCCGCGGACCGCCATTCACGCGCACCGTACCTCCTGCTGTGGTCGTCATCCTCTCAGCGCTCCGTTTCCACGGTCCAGCCCGCAGCTTCACCCTCGTCGATGATGTACTGCTGCCAGGTCGGCACCAGCTCGGCGACAGTCTTCCCCTGTGCGATGCCTGGCATCACGACCTGGTCCCAGCTCGCACGAACTGACTCGACCGGCATCTCGAACCAGTAGTTGGAGAGGGAGTCCTGAGCCGCTTCGAAAACGTCTGCCAGCGAGCCATCCTCGATCACGAAGCTGGCTTCGTTGGTCGTGATCCAGTTGTCCTGTGCCGGCTTGTAAGCGGGCAGCGTGACGGTTTCTTCAGCCGTCTGGTACGGCCCGGTCGCGAGCCATTCGACGACGTCGGTCGCCGCCTGCAGGTACTCGCTGTGGCGCGAGACCGCGTAAGAGACGCCGCTGCTGTAGTTGAAGACCTCGTCCTCGTCGGCCCAGCGCAGCGGAGGCGCGACGCCGAGGTCGCCGGGCTGCCAGCCGTAGGCGTCGAGGAGGCGGAACTTGCCGACGTGGGCAGGACCGACGAGCATGGCGAGCTTCTTGGGCTCACCGAACTCGGCGATGAACTCGGGCGAGTTGCCCGCGAGCGGCGTCATGGCGCCGGCAGCCAGGAGGTTGTCGACCATGCTGATAACGCGTTCGCATTTCGGGTCGGCGAGGTCGCTGAGGATGGTCAGCTCGTCGACCTTCTCCGCCTGCGGGCATCGCGACGGTGGGAACATGCTCAGCCGGACGGCGCCGTCGCTGACGATGTAGCCGGGGTGCTCCTGCGCGATCTGCAGGCCGAGGGCCTCGAACTCCTCCCACGTTTCAGGGATGTCGTACCCGTTCTCGGCAAGGAACGGCGCGTTGTACCAGAGCACGATGGGCGAGATGTCGTTCGGCACGCAACGAACGTCGTCGGCCTCAGGACTGCAGGACTCGACGACCGCGGGCGCGAAGTCATCGAAGAAGCCGTCACTGAGGTACGGCGCGATGTTCGCCGAGTAGTTCACCGGCGCCGAGCTGAAGGCGTCGATCTGGAACTTGTTGAGGGTGATGATGTCGGGCCATCCCTCGCCGGCCTGATTGGCGAGGAGCAGTCGCTGTTCGACGTCGTCCGGCAGGATCTCGATGGTCAGATCGACTTCGGGGTGCTCTTCGGCATACATCTTAAATGCGGCCTCACGGGTCGAGTCGGTCCAGACGAGGAGCTCGGCCGGGCCTTCCTTCTGATCGACCTCAGTCGCGGGCTGGGCAGAGCCGGGCACGCATCCTGTGAGCACGAGAGCGGCGGCGGCGGCGACCGTAGCGCCCGTCGCCAGGCGGAACGGGCGGGGCTTGGCCCGCGCGATCCAATGGGCAATCGTCATTGATTCTCTCCTTCGTCTTTCGACTCCACACAGCGTCGTCAACGACGCTCATGTCAAATCATCACATATCTTATCTGTTATCTGTTCAAGAGATTCGACGCGATATCGAACCGTTACCTTTTCAGCGGACCTACCCCTTGGCCTCGCCGTGGTATGCCGCCAGCAATACCGCCTTCGTCTTCGCCCATGATTCGCGGATGTGCGACTCCATCGCCTTTGCAGCTGCGTCGGCGTCGCGCCGCTCCACCGCCTCGAAGATCGCCTGGTGCTCCCGGTGGGACTGCTTGACTCGGTGCATGGGCACGAGCCCGGGGTATGAGTGGGTCCACTGGTGCGCACAGCGGACGACCCATTCGCCGATGTAGTTACCCGACTGCTCGAGGAGCACGTGATGGAACTCGCGGTCGGCGCGCAGGTACGCGGTCGGGTCAGGCTGCGCTTCGACGAGCTTCGCAAACGCCGCGCGAAGCTCCTGGTCCCGCGCGTCGTCGAGCGCGCGGACCGTTCGCCGCACCAGTGCACCCTCGATCGCGGCGCGCACATCGATCAGGTTCCCGGCGATCTCCAGTTCGGGGTCATGCTTGATGAGCGCGTTGATCACGATGGGGTCGAGCACGTTCCAGTCCGAGCGCGGACGGACGGTCGTCGGCTTGCCCTGCGCGATCGCCACCAGCCCCTTCTCCTCGAGCACACGCAGCGCTTCGCGCACCACGCTCCGACTCACCCCGAGTTCGTCGATTAACTCTCGCTCGAAGGGAAGCCGCTCACCCTCGGGGTAGGCGCCTACGGCCATGCGATCGACGAGCGCCTCAACGACGGCCGGCACGAGGTGCCCTGCTCGGACAATGGTCCCGCCGATGGGTGCACCCATGGTACTTCCCGGAAGCGTGTTCGACATCGGTCGCCTGCCTTTCGATAGGTGAGATATCTTACCTGTGACGAGCCGAACCGCGAAGGAAGACACGATGAAGCGACTTCACCCCGACCTCACCTGGCCAGCCCCGTACTCGTGGGTGGCCGACGACGACTGGCCGCGCGCGGACGGGATCAGCGGGCTCACGCCTCGCTACGAGGGTGGTGAACTGCTCGGACTCGACAACGACCGGGTCGAAATCCGCGTGACGACGGAACCTTGCGGAGCCTTCCGTCTGCGCGTGACTCCGAGCGATCCGTCCACGCAGCCGTACCGAGTGGACGACCGTGTGCTCGCGCCAGAGCGCGCGTCGTCGGCCCCGATGGCCACCGAGACCGCCGACGCGGTGGAGTTCCGGCACAGCACGAGCAAGCTCCGACTCACTTATCCGGATTTGTCGATCACGCTCGACGACGAGCAGGGAACGGCGCTCACACTCACGCGCCTGGCCATCGACGACACGGCAGCGCCCACGCGCTTCCGCATGGACTTCCTCCGGGGTGCCGACGGCCCGATCCTCGGGCTCGGCGGCCGGATCGCGTTTCCCGACCGTTCAGGGAGCACGGCCGACATGTTCGCGACGAAGGGGTATCACCAGCGCGGCGACTACGGGGGCCTGCCCATTCCGGCGTTCCTCGAGCTCGGAGGCAGCGGGGTGATCCTGTTGAACCCCCATCCGCACGTCTACTTCGACCTCGGCTACAGCGATCCGCGGGCATGGTCTGTCGAGTCGCCCGGCGGACCGATCGACCTCGTCGTTCTCGCACGCCCGACACCCACCGAGTGGACGCGACTGCTGCACGAATTGACGGGGCGACCGCCGTTGCCGCGCCCGCAGTGGCTCGGCACCTGGTTCTCGTGGGCCGGATACTCGTCGTCCGACGAGTATCGCGACTGGATGCTCCGCTTCGAGGCTGAACACATTCCAATGGACGTGTGCGCACTCGACCTGCACTGGCGCGGCGGGAGAATCTTCGAGGAGGACGAAGGCGGCGAGGGGATCAACCTCGGCTGGGACCCCGAGAAGTTCGGCTCGCATGCCGATCTGCTCGCGACGCTCGCCGACCAGCAGATCGACACCGTGCTGCACGTCAATACGAAGATGTACAGCGGCGCGCTCGCTGATCAGGGCCGACGCGACGGCCTGATCCTCGATGCCACCGAGGATCAGTGGATCGTCGATCTCGAGAATCCCGTCGCGGCAGACTGGGCGTGGGACGAGTACCGGCCGCGGATCGAGGAGGGTGCCGCTGCGTGGTGGATCGACAACAGCGAACGGGTCGAGGGCGTGCTGACGAGCGGGATCCCGGCGCGTAACTTCTACAGCAGCCTCTGGAACCGCTTCCTCACCCGACGTACCACCGAGCTCACGGGTGAGCCCGTCCTCACCCTGACGAGGGGTGGCTGGCTCGGCGACCAGACCGCCGCGCTGCCCTGGTCGGGCGACACAACAGCAGGCGTGAGCCGGGTCAAAGAGGACCTCAACTTCATCCTGAACCTCGCCATGACGGGCTTCCCGTTCGCATCCGTCGATCTGGGCGGGTTCAAGGAGCAGTCGACATCCGGTCTCGGCGTCATCGACACCGACGAGAACGTCATCCGCCGCATCGCACACGGATTCCTTTTCATCCCCGTCCCACGACTGCACAGCGGCGTGCTCACCGAGCCGAAGCTACCGTGGCGCTACGAGGGCAGAGCGCGCGATCTCCTCATCGAGTTCATCCGACTCCGTCATCGCCTGGCACCGACCTATCTGTCCGGGGCGATCGACGCCGTCGAACGCGGCATCCCGCTCGTGCGACCGCTCCTGTTCGACTTCCCCGACATCACAGCGACGCACTCGATCTTCGATGAAATGCTTGTCGCACGGTCGCTGCTTATCGCACCCATCACCGACGAAGGGTGGGGCGAGCGTGAGGTGTTCCTTCCGCCGGGCTCCTGGTACGACTACTGGTCGGGTCGACGGCACGAGGGCGGGCGCGCGCATCTGGTCGACGCGCCACTGTACGAACGCGCGGGGCTGCCCGTGTTCGTGCGCGAGGGCGGCATTCTCGCGTCACGCGCGATGTCGCGACCTCGTGAAGGCTTCACCGAGCTCACACTGAGCATCTACCGCCGTGCGGAAGATCTGCTCAGCACTGACGAACGCGACCCCGAACCGATGGTATTTACAACGCCCCGCGGCAGCCGCCTGACCCTCACTGCCGACTGGGACCGGGACGAGCTCACTCTCCAGACGACGGGAGACGAGACCTGGCGCTTCGCGTTCGACTTCCCGGTCGCCTCCGGTGCACCCCGCCTGCGCACGGCGGACGGCCAGCTCGTCGAGCACCAGCTCGTGATCCCGCCCGGGGACCGCCGGCCCATCAAGATTGAATGGGCGGCCCCCGCCTGACTCGATGTGCGATGCGCCCTTCTTCGGGCAGTCCGTTCGTCTGCCATCATCGGGTCGATCGCGGCCCGCCGGCAGTCACCCAGGCCCGTTCGAACGCTCTCGTACTCCTGCTGTCGTCGACGACGACGACGGATAGACCATTGCGACGAATACTGGGGAACGACCCCATCGCGATGCGCTCGTTTTCAACCGTCGCCGACTCCTCCCGCACGTTGACGCCATGCTGGCGTCGCGGAGCGAGTGATGGTGCTCATCCGAGGCCCGTCCGGGGTCGCGTTGAGAGATACCGTCGAGCGTCCACGTGGACACATGGTGGACACAAGCTGGGCAGATCGGGCCCGAAACCACTGACCGAGGCCGAACGACGCGAGACGGCGGAAGCATTCGAAAACCCTTGATTTTGCGCGGCAGGACTCCTCACTCCGCGGAATCCCGCCCTAGACTTGACACTCCGAAATCCCGCCAACCGCAGTTTCGAGTCCCGTTACTCGCCTCTCTATGTCCGCGCGCTCGACGACCGACGGGCGCTATCAGTCGCCGCCCTCGCCGCGCTTGAGTGCCCGCCTGAACTGAACTGCGCATGCAGCCAGCGACACGACGACAGCGAAGAGGAACCCGATGATCTTGAACGGCAACTCTTGCGGCATTACGACTGCCAGCACGAGACCAATCAAGATTCCCAAAGCGAAGCCTTCTCGAACGTAGAAGGCGGCAAACTTGGCGAGCACGGTGACCCCGATCGGACTTCAGAAGCGACTTCGACCATAGCTGCATGGATGTGATCCGCTAGCGCCCGCTCAGCGACCGACATGAGGGCGCGCCGATCGCAGCGATGGGATGCTGGACGCATGGATGTGACCGGCGCGTTAGACCTTCTGAGCTTGATGCGTCCGGCCAACGTCGAATTGTCTGCAGAGACGGGACTACGCCACGACGCGGCCTACCTGCGAATCTGGCAGCCCGCCAGACCGGATCGATGGGGCGTGGTCTGCACCCCAGGTGACCGATGGTTTGCACTGCAGGTCGGCGGCGGCTTCTCTTTGAACCATTTCGAGGAGGACACCGATGACGAAGATGTCCGTCGGCTGCTTTCGAACTACGTCGATCTCGCGGTCACTTATGTTCGCGGTGATATCACGGCCGCGAAGACCGGCCGGTTGCGCTCGCCGCGCGTGACACTGCCGACCAACAACGGTCCCGTTGACTTGAGGATGTCGGTGCTGGCCGGCTTTCGAGCCGCGATCACGCCAAGCCGCTGACCTGAACGCTCCGTGACCGTGCGCTCGGCGACGGGCCGCTGCGCGCGGTGATCCACCCTTTACTGAACGGGCGGCGCTTCGTTCGGATGCGGCGGCAAGATAGGAGCGTGCCGTCGACCTTCACGCTCGTAACTGACGCTCAAATCTCCGCTCAGGCACTCTTCGACCTATCGCTCGATATCCATGCGCATGTCTCGTCGATGTCGCAATCTGCCGAACGCGCAGTGGCGGGCGTGATGACGGGACAGATCGGTCTCGGCGAGACGGTCACCTGGCGAGCCCGGCATTTCGGTGTCTGGTGGACCATGACGTCACAGATCACCGCGCTAGACCGACCCACGCAGTTCATCGACCAGCAGGTCCGCGGCCCGTTCAAGACGTTTATCCACGAGCACCGGTTTGAGCAGCTCACGACGGGCTCCCGCATGACTGACACAGTCACAGTCGCGTCGCCGATCTTCGGATCGCTGGCTGAGCGACTGGTACTCGTTCCGTATCTCCGCGGCCTCATCGCGAAGCGCAACGAACATCTCCTCGCCGCGCTGCGCTGAGCATCGGTAGATGCGCACGATGGCCGACCCGGCAGCGCACAGGAGGTTTAGCCAGCCTTCCATCGCATGCTCTGCGGCCTCGATGTGCGGTGGCGACGCTTGGCGTCCGTCCTCGCATCGGGAAACGGATCCAACCACAACCTGCCCTCGTCCGAGTGGCTCGGTTGCCCGTTCACGGGCGGGATGTTTGGATGGCGACATGGCCCTTGCACTAAGCGTTGCCGTCGTGATGATCGGCTCCACGCTGTTGCTGGCATCGGTGCTCGTGGTTACCCTCGCGAAGCCCGACGAGTCCTTTCCGCTCTGGGGCAATCCACGCGTGCGCCGCGGCGCAAGCATCGGACTTCGTGTCGGCGGTGTTCTCCTCGTCATGCTGGGTTCACTTTGGGGCATCGCTCCAGTCGCCGGGTTCTGGGCCATCGTTCCGGTTGTTATTGCGTTCGCCCCTGGAACGGTGGCGATTCTGCTCCACAACACAACCGTTGCCCGTCAGGCGATCACCAGCGAACCGGTAGCGACCTGACGCTGCCGCTTCGACTGATCGTCGAAGCGCGAGGGCCATATGTCCGTCCGGGTGGATCTGAATCGGGTTCGACCCGCAACAGAACCTGCCTGCGCACGTTGACCGACCCGCACACGCGCCGTCGAAGAAGATCCACGAGCGTGCGAGGTAACGGGTTCATCTCGAACCCGCTCGTCTTACGTGCTGGTGCGATATCAAGTGAGCGTGTCGTCGTTGATTGCGTCTCGGTGGTTGGTGAGGATTGCGGCGGTTGGCGTGGCGATGTTCTGCGTGACGGGATGCTCGGCGCAGTCCGCAGCATCGTGTGTCGCGCCAGAGGCGACCGCGTCACCCGAGACCGGTGCGCCGGCTGAGCCCGTGACGATCGCTGGGCAGTACTGGCAGCCGTGCAACGACACGAACTACTCCACGGAGGACCCTTGGCCCAGCGTGTCGGTCGAGTGGAGCCAGGAGAACGAAGTGGTGTCGCTTGGGAGCATCCCGATTGAAGACGGTGCTTTTAGTGGGGAGGTTGAGATCCCCGCTGATGCGAGCCCGGGCGATGCGGTGCTGCGGATCAGCGCTGGGTACTCCGAGCTCGAATTGCCGATCGCTGTCTCAGCGCCATAGCGCGTCGCGCGCTGGTCGACCGGCCCGGGGGCGCGCAACGCGCCTCAGGTGTGAGGATCGGGGTATGGACGTGTCTGACGATGATCCCCAGCTCGGTCCCGCGGACGTCGATCGCGCGGCGCTGCAACAGCCGGGAGTCGTCTTGCACACGCTCGCAACCGAGATCGGCGCGCGGGTGGACGAGGCCTCCGCTGAGGGTGCACCACCCGACGGGTGGCGAGTCCTCAAGCGACACCAGTCCGGCCAAGTCCTCGTTGGCGCGCCTGTTGACGCCGAGGCGACTGTGTGGCGCGTCGCCCATGTCCAGCCGGTTTCATCCGACGCCACGGTCCGTGTGCATCCGGAGACCATGACGCTGCGCCCGAGCCGGGCGCAACGCAGACAGGGCCTCGCGTTGCGTTGGCCGACGTTCATGCAAGGTGCTTCCGGCGCCGACGGATTCGCCGTCGACATCGTCAACACCGGCTCGCACCGCTGGATCCCCAACGGTGACGGGTTTCACGTCGTCGGCGTGTTCACCGAACCCGGCGAGACGGCGTTTCACTTTGGCTGGGCGGACTCCGCTCAGCGCACGGCGGTCCCGCTGGATCCGGGAGAGTACGCACGCGTGAGCGTTGCGATCATGCCGAATGTCTGGGAACGCCTCGAGCCCGGCGCCCACGATCTGCACGCCGTGTTGGTCAGCCTCGGTGTGCGTACCGAGACGGCACTCAACGTGCATCTCTCGCGGGAGGTGCTTGGCTCTCACCGACAGCAGCAGGGGTCACAGCTCACACCCGACGATCGCCGCCGGGCTGTCGATGAGGAGGTTGCTCGCGTTCGGGGCGTTCTCGCCGCCGCCGGGGCATTCGCTGAAGTCACCGCCGCAATCGCCGCATCGAACACGGATGAGAATGCCGTTGCCCGACTGGGCGAGCTGCTCAACCTGGGCGAAGCGGCGGCTGAGGCCATCTACAACTCGACGCTCCACCAGCTCCGCCCAGGCAACGCGACACAGCTTCACCACCGGTTAGACGAACTGCACCGCCACCGCGCGGCGATCTAGCTACACCACGCTCTGCGAACGTTGCTGAGCACTCGCAGCCCGCCCGCTGGCCGACCGGCTTGCGGCCGGCCGCTATCGCATACTTGTCGAATGAGCCTCCGTCGCGGCGATGACTCTCGCGCTGTGCGCCGCCGGAAACGGCAGCCCGGTGAACGGTGGGCACAGGTCAGACCCAGATCCTGGGACGACTACCGGTGGCTCGGGTGGGGTGCAGCAATCTCATTCCTATTCCTCGCCGTGTACTTCGGCGTCGGCCTTTTTCTCGGTGGCACGTTGGAATGGCGCTGAGCGATCGCGGCGCCGGTCCGGTATCCGGTTCATTCGCCGACGACGACGTCCTTACACGGAGCAGCAGCACAGCGCCGTCCACTAGACGACCGTCGAAGGGTCGACGTTGTCGCGAGTCTCAGTCCGCTTTGGGCAGATGCTCGCGCATCCGAGAGTCACTTCTCGGCGGAACGCTCCATGGGCAGTCCGCGCCGCAGATTGAGTGCGGCGATCACGAGACCGACTCCGATGAGAGCCAGCACAATGCCGCCGATCAGCGACATGGTGGGCGCCACGAGCGTCTCGAAGAACTTGACGCCGCCCACGGATAGCAACAGCGGCGAGAGCATGCCAGCAGCGATGAGCGTTGCGGCCGAGTTTGCAGCGAGGATTGCGCCGATCGTCAGCACCGCAAGTCCGGCGACGATCAGCGTCACCTTCACTGTCATCCCGCCTCCGTCGTAGAAGTTGGTGTGACTGTACACCTCACTCCGCCGCCCATTCAGCGGGTCATCACCGGGTGATGTCCTCCGGATTCTCCCTTATTCGGCGGGGTACCGAAGAACCCACTCCTGCGTGGCGTGCTTTCGTCTTAAAGGCGCAGGTCGCCGACGAAGCCGTTGCAGATGCCACTCTCGCTCGCGAGGGCTTGGTCGAGGATGGTTCCGTCGTTGCTGGTCACCCAGGTCGGGTAGGGCTGTTCGGGCATGGTCGCGTCGGCGCGAGCGGCGTACTCCTCGGATGCGGGCGCATCGTTGTCGACGAAGTAGGCATCCCAGGCTGCGTAGACGAACATGCAGTGGTAGATCCCGGCTGTGGTCGCATAGCCCGACCAGTCCCCCTTCCCGTGCCAGCGGCCAGCGGGGAGGCCTGTGATTGAAGACGGCCACGCGAACCCCGGCGGGAGCGGATCCACCCAGGTGGCGACTTCCGCGGCGTACGTGGTGTCGCGCGCATCGACCGGGTGCGTCGGCGTGGGGGTGGGCGATTCCGTTGCGCTGGGGGTCGCGGCTGCAGGCGTCGGGGCCGCCGCTGCGACATCGGCAGTTCGTTCAGCGGCGGCTTCGTCCGCGGGCGCGGTGCACCCCGAGAGTGCGAGCGCAATAACAACACACGATGCTCCCAGAGCGAGTTTGGCGATGCGGGTCACACGCGCATGCTCGCATGCAATCGTGGTGGAGACCAACCGTAGTTTTGGCTCGCGTCGAAATCGCGCTTGAGGGTCCGACCGATGCGCGCTCTTGCGTACCAACAGGTCGAGTCGATCGTCTTTCATCGCCCGCCGCCTCACATCTCCGTACGCCTAGATGCCCGTTCGAGCGGCTGGCCTCGCCGTACGGTGCCCGCACGCCGACGGGCCTGCGTCCGTCAGCCGCTCGCGCTTCGCCCGTCTACTAGCGGGACTGAATCGTTGGCGCTGGGCGCCAACGGCCGAAGCGCCGCGAGTGGTTGCCAGGCTGTACATGACGCCAGTAGCTTTCGGGAGTGGCGCACCAATACGCAGTCGACGTCATCAATTACATCGAGACCAGCTGGGGCGAGGCGCTATCGCCTGCGCTCGCCGAGGACATATCAGGGGCATCCGATCGAGTCTTGGCTGAGTTCCTGGAAGGGTGGCCGAGTCGAAGTGTCGGCGACGGAGCCGCGCTTGAGCCTCCAACGATTGAGCGCGGCCAGCTACGGCCAGTCCTGGGCGCATCCTGGGACTTGGAACGTGAGAAGCGAGCGGCGCTAGCCCTGTTGCTCTACGTGCCTTCGGTATCCGTGAGCGCGGACCTCATTCACTTCCACTGGTACGTGAACACCGAGAACTTCGCGCCTGAAGACGGCCGGGCTCGGATGCGGCGAACACTTGAGTGGCTCGCGCACGTGCGCCCGCTCGTCCTCGACGGTTCGATCTACTTTGGCGGAGGGAACCTCGGCTACACCGATTTCGAGTGGAGGAGAGAAGTGTTCGATCGCCTTCTTTCCGCCAGGAAGAGCAACTGGCGCGGTACCCCGCTGGCTGCCATGTCTCGCGACACGGCCAAGGATCATCGGGAGGCTGAAACAGGCAGGTACGACTGCCCTGGGAACGATCCGGGAACGGCTGCTTGGATCAGACGCTCGACGAGAGTGTGTATGACGGGCCACGGTTCCACTGTTGGGTCGTGATCGGGTGACGCCGATTCGAGGAACGAATCTATGTTGCGCTGCACGGCCTCCTTGTCGCGTTTGGAGAGGCTGCCCTGGTACACGTTGATCGGTGCCTGGGGGCCCTTCCATTCCACCTTCGCCGGGTCTCCCTGTGCGACGCGAAGTTGGTCCAGACCGAACTGAAACTCGATCGAGACGGCACGCCCATTGATGTTCAGTTCTGTGTCACCGCTTGGGCCGTTGGTGGGATAGGACTCGCCGTACGGGACGTCCGGGAGTAGCAGGTATCGGTTGGTGGCTGGCCGCGGCGCGGCGTCGAGGGCTCTTGCTGCGACCTGTCCTGCGGCGTCGTTGTCGAGGACCCCCACAACGCGGTTAGTCACCCCTGCAGCGGCAAAGCTGCGAAGTGTTCGCATGACCTGTCCGCTGTTGTGTTCCGCTTTGGCTTCCTCGTCGAGAAATCGGAACATATGGGCCACGTGAGGGGCGACCAGTTCGAGCGCTCGAGCGAGATAGCGCGCGTCCGTCACGCCCTCGGTCACGACGATGATCGGACCGCCGGAGCTGACGCTCGCGGCGAGCTCGTCCGCAGCCAGCTTCGTGATGTCGTCGACTTCCTTGAAGTAGTCGGCCATGTAGAGGTCGTAAAGATCTAGACGAACCTCTTCGTCGTCGTCAGCAGACTCCAACTGGAGCGCGAAGAGTGCGCGGCGATCGAGGCCTGACTCGACGAAGAGGAAGACCACTTCCATACACGCTTCGTCCACCTTGTCGAGAAGCCGATCCGGCACCCCGCTCTCCAGGGCGACAAGCGCTCGATCGAGGATCTCGTCCGGAGACATGTCAACTAGTGGATCTGCCGGGTCCTCGTCCTCGAAGAACTCCGCGAGGCCGGACGTCAGTTCGTGTCGGCAGGCCGCTGCCGTGAATCCCATCAGGTCCAGGCGGGCCCGAACCGCTGCGACTCTCGCTCGGTAACCGAGAAGGTTTGTGGAGTCGGCAGCATTGATCACGTCTTCGTCGGCGATTTGCTGCTCCTCTTCGTCCGGCCCATATCCAGCGTCGGATCGAGCAAGCGCGGCGAGCCATGCTTCATCGGCGTATTTGTCCGACTCAGTGAAGGCCGTGAGGATGGCCAGCGGCTCTTCGTTTCGACCCCATTGGATCTGCGTGCCTCCGCGATACAACCACCACCTGCTGCTCATCCTTGGCCCTCCCTCTGTCTCGACCGATGCATGGGCTGGTGGGCGGGATCGTTGCTACCTGTACCGCGCCCGCATCATCACCGTAGGCCCTCATGACACGGCAGCGGGGCGATCCTTGGCGGGCGGCGCGGCCGGTCAATGAACAACGGTCCCTGAACCGGACGTTGTCACAATCGCTCCACGGCTACACGTTCGGGGACCGTTGTGAGTGCAGGAACGAGTGGATGCCTAGGTCGATGACGACGTCGGCTGTCTGGTTCCCGCCGCATCGATCGGTGCCATCGATGCGTGTCCAAATCGACGCTGACGATGCCCTCCCGAACCGTGGCCCCGTCAGAGTTAAAGATCCGAAATCCCATATCCGCTGGAGAGTCGAGCAGTGTGGCGGTCCACCCGGCGAGGCTGTCTCCCTCGAGTCCGAATATGCCGGTCGCCACGGGCGGCGCCGTCGACCCGATCTCTACGGGCATTTCGACGGGACCGGTTGTGCAGTCGTGACCGCTGCACAACTCGATGCTCAATCCGGCGGTCGGCTGCGTCAGTTGGATCGAAGGCGACGCTGGTGTACCCGACGGTGGTGCACGCGAACGGCACCGGGAACGACGTGCAGCCAGCCAGCACGACCGCCGCGCCCGACACAGCGATCGAAGAAAACAGCCTGCGCATGCGACTCAGTTTCGGTGGAAGGCGCCCGAGGGGGATCGGATCGTTAGCACCTGCAATTGCGTGAGGCTGCGCGCATCATGGCGATTCGTCGAAAGTTCGTTGCGGTGCACCGGTCGTGTACGGCGGGAAGGTGGTCACCGATCAGCTGCTCCTAGAGCGGCAGATCTGCTGGGTACCCGATTGGCGTGAACGCGCGAGGGCGAATCGGACAATACCTAGTGTGAGTACCCACGACGGCGCGATCATCGCCCGCTCTCTTGATCAGCGGGCCGCGTTCGCCGAGTTGTACGACCGGCACGAGCGAGTCGTGTACCGGTATGCCGCTCGGCGACTCGGTGCGACGCATGCTGCCGACATCACGTCCGAGACGTTCCTGGTCGCATTCAGCAGGCGAGACGCCTTCACCGGCGGCCGGGATGCGCGGCCGTGGCTGCTGGGCATCGCCACAACCCTCATGCACAAGCACGCCCGCCAGGAAGCCCGAGCCTGGAAGGGAATGCTCGCTGCGGACCTCGCCCGCGTCGACGTCGACCACATCGAACAAACCGAAGCTCGGCTGGATGCGAGGACTATCGCGGGACGGCTCGGCCGGGCGCTCGCGCGACTCGCGGCCGGTGATCGAGACGTGCTGTTGCTGCACACCTTTGGAGATCTCGACCACGCCGGCATCAGCGAAGCGCTGAGCATCCCGGTCGGCACGGTCCGCTCACGACTGAACCGCGCACGCCGGAAACTGCGCGCCGCGATCGCCCCGGCACTCGACGAAGACAAGGAAGAGAACCATGGACGAGCTTTCGCTCCTGCGCCGAGCACGGACTGACATTCCCGAGCGCACCCCCGACGAGATCGCTCGCGGACGGGCCGCGCTGTTCACCGCTATCGAGGACGAGTCCCCGTTCGCGATCTTCGACCCGGCCGACACCGCAGCAACTGCGCCGATGCGGGAACCGCTCGATCGACGTCGGCGGCGCGTCGCGACTTGGACGGGGTTCTCCGTTCTGGGGGCGGCTGCGCTGACCGTCACGCTGGTCACGGTCAACGTTGTGGGTGTCCCCGGGGTGGAAGTCGGCGCCGACCCCGCGGCCGCCAGTGTGCTGGAATCGGCCGCCACCGCAACGCTCGACTTCAGCGACCCTGTCGTCGGCGCCGGTCAGTACATGCTCGTGCAGACCGACGCTCTCTACCTGGGACAAGGCAACGTCCCCGGCGACGCCGACTCGCCCGCCGCATTCCTCGAGAACTCCCACGAGGAGCTCTACGTGCCGGCCGGCCGCGCGGACGATTGGGTATGGATCCGCTGCATGCGCACCCCTGCCCAGACCTTCGGCCCCGAATCCGAAGCATTCGCCGCGCAGGTCGCCGAAGACCAAGCCAAGTGGGACACCGATCTCATCCGCCACCTTCCCGCGGGCGCCGCTCCCAACGGGTCGATGTTCAGCGGTTACGGAAATGGGACCACGGTCAGCGACGACTACACCGCTCTGCCTCGCGACCCGACTCAGCTGCTCCACGCGATCTACGAGATCAACGGAGAGACCGGCCCGTCACGCGACGCGCAAGCATTCGAGTGGATCGTCTCCACACTGCGCGGGGGAACCGTTCCCGCCGAGTTCCGCGCCGCCCTCTACAAGGCGACCGCCGAAATTCCTGACGTGACGATCACAGAGAAGCAGGCCACCCTCAACGGCAAGACAGGTATTGCGATCGGCCGCCAGGAGCCGTCGTCGAACACTCGTCGGGACATCATCATCGATCCCACCACCGGGCAGTTCATCGGCGAGCGGGAGGTGGCCATCGACGGATGGGCGGGCGTCCCGGCCGGCACCATAATGGCCTCGACTGCCGTGACCACCACGATCGTCGACGCCGCACCAACGGACACCGCGCTCTGCGGCAATCACCGATAGGCGCACCTCATGATCGACCTGCCCACGGCGAGAACGATCACGCCAGCAGACGTCACACTCCCGCCTACCGTCCACGTCGACATCACCTGGGTCTTAGAAGAAGCTGGCAGCCCCACCTCGCGGTCGCTGACCAGACTTGCGCGGGCGTCCTGGCGATCGTCGGGGCAGCAAACCCAGCTCCGAGTCGGGTTCCGCGTCCTGCGGACATTGAGGCGGAGAGCTTCGCTGCCGAGAACCTGCTGGAGCAGCTGAACGTCGCCGCGGCCGGCCAGGATGCTGCAGACGGGGATCGCGGTGCCCGAGTCGAGGCATTGCTTCAGTCGATGACCGGGAAACACGTCCCCAGTTCCTACGTGTCGATCCTGGTCGGCCCGCGGAACGGCGATAGGTTCCCTGTCGCCGTCTATTCCTATTGGGAAGATAAGTCCTTCTCCGGCGCCTGGAACGACTCCTACTTCGGTCGCGCGTGCGGCATCTATACGGTCGGCGATCAAGCCGTCACCTTCGAGTCTGTCGACTGTCCAGAGACCGTTCCCGAACAGCCCTCCGCTATGACCTTGGTCAGCGAAGGGTGGCTCTTCGGATAACGCAGACGGCCATCACCGCTGGACCCGCAGAGCGCGCCCGAACCGCCGACCTGTCTCGGATACTGGGGGCATGGCGAGCGCAGAAGAACTGGACCGAGGAACCAACATCGGACAACGCAGTGCCGTCGCTGCGACGATGCGACTCTTGGGAGAGTCGGCAACCGCGCGGTTTGTTCCGACGGACGGCGAAGACGAGGTGTGGTTCGTGCTTCCGGACGCTCCCCACGCCGACGGACTTCGCGACGCGGAAGAGGTGCTCACGCAACTCCTTCGCCGGAAGGTGTGGATCACCGGAGATCTCGCGCGGTACGAAAAGTCACCTGACTTCCCGTCCTGATCTGCACGGCTGCGCGCTGAGCGACCGACTGCCGGGCACCTTCGCTAGATTCGCGTGGTGGTTCATCTTCGTCGCGCATCGTTCGGGCTCGCCGCGCTCGTGCTGTCAATCGGGCTGACCGGCTGTTCGATGGATTCGGTGATCTGGGGACCGGACGGCGCGGGCGTGATCCAGACAACCGAGGAACTCATCGACGCCATGGCGGGTGGTAGTCCGACCGATCTCATCTGCGCGGACTCCGAGGCGGAGCTCGGAGGACCGATCGATTGGCTCGGTCTGTCGGCGGGCGAGCCCGAGCAGTTCTCCGCAGAATATTGGGAAGAGCAGGCGCCGCTCGATCCTCAGTGGAACATCAACCTTGAGGGCCCGCCCGAGGGGCTGACACCCGGCTCAACGTTCCCGGGTGACGTCTTCTACCGGGAGACTGAGGACGGCCTTTGCGTGATCGACATCGCATGGTCAACCCTCGTGGCCGAAGGCTGACGCTGCACCCGGCACCGCAGGCGGAGGATGACCCACCTCTGCGTCACATACGGGGCACGTGTCGGCAGACCCACCGCGCTGCGGGCGCCGGGGTCGCGAGATTGGAAGTTGTGCACAGTGGGTGCGATTCGTCGGAGGGGTGCCACTCGCCGGAAGACTTTGAAGGTGGATACCGTTTCCGAGGAATACCTAGTGTGAGCACAGACAGCGACATCCTCAGGCGCGCCGAACGGACACCGCAGGTGTTCGCTGAGGTCTTCGACCGGCACGCTGGCGCGGTCGAGTCCTTCTTGCGGCGTCGGTTGGGTGCGGACGCTGCTGAGGACGCACTGAGTGAGACGTTCCTTGTGGCGTTTCGCCGTCGCGGATCGTTCGACCATGCGTGGGAGTCGGCGCGGCCGTGGCTGTTGGGGATCGCCGCCAGGGTGGCAGCGAAGCA
This sequence comes from Microbacterium sp., assembly GCF_036566905.1. Lineage (GTDB taxonomy): Bacteria > Actinomycetota > Actinomycetes > Actinomycetales > Microbacteriaceae > Microbacterium. Next base: position 76,344 of record NZ_DATCVK010000248.1, read on the forward strand.
CCGTGCCGCGGAGGCCAAGCATTGGCGGGCGGTGGAGGCATCAGCCGCGCGCGAGGAGCGTGCCACGTCCGGGGGGATTGAGGAAGCTGCGGGGCGGGTGGATGCTGCCGCGGCGATTCGCGCGCTGGCTCCTCGAATTGCGGCGCTATCTGCGAAGGAGCGCGACACGCTGCTTCTGTATGCCTGGTCGGGGTTGCTGCCGGACGAGATTGCGCAGGCGCTGAATATTCCGGTCGGAACGGTGTGGTCCCGGCTACATCGGATCAGACGGAAGTTGGCGCCACCCGGTTCGAATGTTGCGCGATTGACCTGGATCGGAAAGGAGATGGGTGATGGAACTGTTGGAGCTCGTGCGTGAGATTGGAAGCGAGCCCGATGCGTCGGCTGCGGATCGGATCGCCCGTTCCCGGTCACGGCTTGTGGCAGCGATGACGGAGTCGGGACAGACCCGCACGCGTACGACTGCCGACACTGGAGCAACGGTGCCAATGCCGAAACCGCTCAATCGACGTCGTCGGCGCGTCGCAACATGGACGGGGTTCTCCGTCCTGGGGGCGACCGCGCTGACGGTCACCCTTGTCGCGGTCAACGTGGTGGGCGTCCCCGGCGTGGAAGTCGGTGGAGTCAATATCGGTGGAACCGAGCCTGCCGCCGCGAGTGTGCTGGAATCGGCCGCCACCGCGGCGCTCGAGTTCAGCGACCCGGTCGTCGGCGCCGGCCAATACGTGCTCGTGCAGACAGATGGGGTCTTCCTCAACACGGGCAGCGCCCCCGGGAGCGATCAGCCCGCAGCGTACCTTGAGAACTATCACGACGAGCTCTACGTGCCCGCCAATCGTGACGACGAATGGATATGGGTTCAGTGCGTGCGCACCCCCGCCAAGACGTTCGGACCCGAATCGGAAGCACTCGCCCAGATCGTCGCGGAAGACCGGGTCAAGTACGACGCCGACATCATCCGACGCCTCCCGGCAGGTGTAGGTCCCGATGGGTCGATGTTCAGCGGCTACGGGACTGGGACGACTGTCAGCGACGACTACGACGCGCTTCCCCGCGACCCGGTCCAGCTGCTGAACGCGATCTACGAGCTGAACGGCGCGGCCGGCCAGTCACGGGATGGGCAAGCTCTCGAGTGGATCACGAGCACCCTCCGCAGGGGAACCGTGCCCGCCGAATTCCGCGCCGCCCTCTACAAGACGGCCGCCGAGATCCCCGGTGTCACGATCACCGAGGAACAAGCCACCCTCAACGGCAAGACAGGGGTCGCGATCGGCCGCCTGGAAACCGCGACCAACACGCGTCGAGACCTCATCATCGACCCCGCCACCGGACAATTCATCGGGGAACGCGAAGTCATCCTTGACGAAAGCGCTGGCGTCCCCGCCGGCACCGTGACGGCGTCGTCGGCCGTGACGACTACGGTCGTCGACGCCGCGCCCGCAGACGCAGCCCTCTGCGGCAATCACCGATAGGCGGAGATGACCAACCTGCGCGCGGCGAGAACGATCACGCCAGCAGACGTCACACTCCCCGGCCACCGTCCACATCGACATCACCTGGCTCCTCGCAAAGCCGGCCGCTCCGCAGGCACAGCGACCCGCGAGAGGCGAACAGTCAGCGTGCAGCGCTCTTCGCGGTCGTCGCCCAACCAAGCTGGGTGGGTCGCGCGCGTCGGCCGCCCCTCAGCGCGGGGGTGCGTCACCGCACGCAGGGGGACCCTCCTGCGCGCGGCGCATGCGGATAGCTGCTGACAACTGTGTCGGCCGCGCGCGGCGCATGCGGATAGCCCCACGAGCTGCTGACAACTGTGTCGGCCGCGCGCGCCATTTCGACGGCCGCGATGCGCCGAGTCCGCGAGCACCGCCCAATGGGCACAATCTCGACTCCGCCCAGATACACGTGTTTGTGACGTGCGCTTTTAACCATACGTCTTTACCCCGTGTAGAATGGACGCATGACGTCACTTCTCGGCACGCTGATCCGGGTTTCCCGGGCGGCCGCGGGGCTCGACCAAGCAGAACTCGCTCGTGCAATGGGAGTGGGCCAGCAGACAGTGAGCGCGTGGGAGCGCGGGCGCTCTCGACCTCGACAATCTCAGCTCCCCGCCCTCTGTTCCGTCCTCGGCCTCTCTCTCGATGAGGCGACCGCGGCAGGCAGTTATGAAGTGGATCCTGCGAAGGCGACCCACAATCTAGTGCTGACCCTTCCCTTTGAGAATCTCTCTGATGAGGCGTTCGAAGCATTCATCCGGGACTTGAGCGCTCGTACGTATCCCGACCGGAGCGCGACCCGTAACGGATCCACGGGACACAAGCAGTTCGGCGTGGATGTTTTCATCGACGGCGGGGGCGAGCGGATCGGTGTCCAATGCAAGCGCCACAAGACGTTCGGCCCGGAGGACATCCGTGCGGCGGTTGCTGAAGTCACTACGGAAGCGAAGATCACATCCGGCGTCATCGCATTGAGTCGCAAGACCGCGACACCAGCGGCACGATTGGAGATGCAGGATCACCCAGGTTGGAGACTGTGGGACGGTGAGGACCTGTCCGCGCTCGTCCGACAGCTGCCTCGTCGGGACGCTCTTGCCCTCGTCGACACGTATTTCCGCGGAATGCGGGAGCCGTTCCTCGGCGTTCGCGAGCCCAGTCCGTGGTTGACACCTGATGAGTACGACTCTGCGCTCGCCGGGCGTCTTGGTGTTGATCGCGACTTCGAACTAGTCGGCCGTGAGAACGAACTCCACCGACTCATTGACCTCAGTGCGGCACTCGAGGAACGGATCATCTTGATCGGTCGCGGCGGGATAGGTAAGTCGCGTCTCCTGCGTGCCTTCGCGCGCAGCGACATCGGAAGGGCTGTGGTATTCGCATCGCGCGGTTCTATCGCTCCTGAAGGCTACGAGGCTCTGCCGGAGGGCGCGCCAGTCGTCGTGATCGACGACGCTATGGATCTTGAATTCGACGTACGCGCTCTGGAACTCGGGATACGGCGTATTCGGCCGGACGCCACCTTGGTGATGTCGACGCGACCTCGCGCAACCCCTCAACTTCATGCCGCACTTGAACTCTCGGAACCTGAGGCCGCGAAAGTCTCAATCACACTCGATGACCTTTCGATCGATGCGGCCGAGTCTCTCGCTCGCGAGGCACTCGGCGAACTCGCCTCCGATACTCGAGTCGAAGGCCTAGCACGCGTTGGCTACGACTGCCCATTCATGATCGTCCTCGGCGCGCACCTGATCCGGGAGGGGGTTCTGACAGACAAAGACCTCGTGACGCAGAACGAACTGCGCCAGCAAATCCTCACGCGGTTCACCGACATCGTGATCCGCGGCTCGAACGCGGATGCACGCATCGCCGTACTGCAGGCCATTGCAGCCGTTCAACCGGCGAACCTCAAGGACCCGGAGTTCCTCGACGTCATCGCCAGTGTGAGCAACATCGATGAGGCGAGGGTTCTGGACGTCGTAGATGAACTCGATGACCTCGGTCTGGTTCTGCGACGAGGTCAGACTGTTCGGGTCGTCCCCGACCTCCTGGGCGACGCGATCTTGGAGCGGGCGCTTGTATCGAGGTCGGGCCTCGACAAGCGCTTCGCGATTCGACTCGCCGACGAGGCGCGAGGTCTCGCCCTTTCGCATGCACTTCGAAATGTAAGCGTGATCGATTGGCAACGACGCGCGCAGGGGCCGTCTGAGTTGGCCGACACACTCTGGTCGGCGCTGGCTGAACACGCCCTCACGCTCCCCAACTCTGCGCGCATTTCCCTTGCGAAGAGAGTTGCTTCAGTGGCCGCCATCTACCCCGGACGCGCCTTGGATCTGGCTGATCTGCTGCTCGCAAATCCCGCCCCTGACGAAGAGGATCCCTTCAGTGGGATATGGGGACCTCCGCGTGCATTCACCACCACCGAAGTCGCGCGCGCGCTAGCACCCCTGATCGCAAATGCGGGAAGTGACGTCGACCACCTTCCGCGGTCGATGAGGATGCTCGTCGAAATCGGTGGTCCCGATACGCGGAGCGAGAACCAGAACCCGGAGCACGCGATGAGGTTGCTTCGCGAGTTGGGTCAGTTTCACCCCCGCCGCACAGTGCGCTTCAACCGCATCTATGTCGATACGGTCGCCGAACTGCTCGCCGAACCGGAACTAAAGCCGCGCGCCAGTCAACTCGTTTCGCTCCTGGGCCAGGTCATGGCGCACGACGTCGTCATGACGGAATCTCGCGGATGGAATCTATCCATCGCTCGGCACGACATTGACCTTGACGTCGTTTCCGATGTGCGATCGGCCGCAATCACCATCGCGATCAACGCACTCGAGCGCAACGATAGGTCGGCGTACGCAGCGACGGAAGTGCTTGAGAAGGGCTTGATGTCGAACCACCGCTCTGATGATGTGACGGAGGAGTTCACGACCGTCGTGGCCGGATTGGGTTCGGTGCTGTCGGATGCGTCGCGTCCCGCCGGCCTTCGGCTTGCGGCCTATCGCGCGCTCGGCTGGCATGCCACCTACGGCGAAGGCGCTCGGCGGTCGGCCGCACGCGCCGCACGCAGGAAACTGGCTGCGGACGATGACCTTCTGCTCGCACGCGTGACGCGCGGTGGCTTCCATACGGATGAGGACTACGAGGATGAGGCCCAGACCGATGAAGGGGGCGGCGAGGGAACCGAGTCGCCCGCCGTAACCCGTTACCATCGGTCCGCCGCGCAGCTCGAGGAGGCGATACAGGATCTGTCCCGCCGATGGAACACAGCCCTTTCGCCGGAGCAGATCCTCACCCGACTTCGCGATGCGATGGACGATGCGCTGATTGAAAGAGAGCGATTCACCCCGCCGCAGCGGTTGCTCCAGCTCTTATTCCTGTCGAATCCCGATCTCACTCGCGCCGCGCTCACGCCGCGCACTCCAGCCAGTCCTGCGGACGATTGCATCGTCGAAGCGGCCCTCGTCGTTTGCTTCGCTTCGGACTACCCGGACCTCTTGTCAATCGCGATGGACAAGATCGCGCAAGGCGAGCAGTCCTCTGCGATGGTTGCCTCAGCCGTGGGGGGCGCTATAGGCCCACTTACCCTCGGCCAGACCCGCGTTGTGGACGCACTGCTGACAACGAGGCACCCCGCCGTCTACTCATCGCTGCTTGCGACCGCTCGCTGGCGCGAGGAGCTGGACCCCGAAGTCGTGCTGGCAATCTTGCACGCAGCTCCGATCGAAACAAACTCGGCGGTTGCCGAGGCCGCTGCGAGCGTCCTCACCGGAAGCACCACAGTTCCATGGGCCTCCCTATCCGCAGATGAGCGCGCACTCTTCATGGATCGCTTCGCGCAGACGCCCAGTCTCGACGCTTATGACTTCGGTGAGTTGATGACACGGCAGATTGCAATCGATCCGTATGCGGCGCTTGCCTTCCTGCAACGCCGGATTGATCGGCAGAATGATGGACCCGACGACTACGACGCATTGCCGTACCTCGAATCGATGCCATTCAGTTTCCGAGTGAGCCCTGACCTACCGGGATTGATTCGGAACCACATCGACTGGCTCCTCGAAGATGCCCCGCACCGTCGAGGGCACGATGGCCTCGACGTCCTTCAGCGAATGTTCGTCGGATACGAGGAGGACGTGCTGGCCCTACTGCTCTCTCTGATCCAGACGCAGCAACCGGATCGCGTCGGTTTGGTACGAGCTGTCCTGAACGGCGCGCCTCGTGACTTCGTTCTCCGAGCTCCGAGCTTCGTTGCCCGAGCGATTGAGGCCGCATCAGCGCTGCCAGAATCGCTCGAGCGTGATGTGATCCTGGGCCTCCACGGCTCGGCCGAGTACGGAAGTCACTCGCGGGCCATCGGCACGGACGATCCGGAGGATGTCGCACTCAGGACCGGCGCAGAGCGCCTCGCAATTCAGTTTGACTCGACTTCAGCGGTGCGCCGGTTCTACGACGAGGTTGCAGCTCGTGCGACCGCTCGAATCGCGTCTGAGCGCCAGGACGATGCGAGCCTCCGGAGCCCACGTCGCTGGTGACGTAGACCGGCCGGGTGCCGGACCCACAAGCCATCGTCACTCCGACGTCAGCCGAGCTTTCACACATGCAGCCTGCTCTCCCGGAGGTGACATCAAGCGGCCTCGGCGCACCGTGCCATGGGCCTCGCTATCCCGCTTGCGAGCCGCACATCGCGTTCCGCTCACGCGCATTGCCCGCTTGAGGATCCTGAACGGGCCTGCACCCGGATGTGGATCGGGATCGGGCATGCGCGCGTGCTAGTGCGGGATGCCCAAGATCTCATACGGCCAGCCTGGGCCATCGCACCGGGGGCGCCCATACTCTTGCCTCTGCCGGCGTACAAAACCGGAGGCTGAGCCTTGAACCCGGATCCATTGACGTGACCGGTCGGTCAGCGGCTCTGACCGCGATGGCCGGCGCCTCATCTTCGGCACGCGCAGGTCTACGCCGACGCGTTATTCCTCGCGCGCGGTCATGCGGAGTTCGAGACGCGATGGCACGACTTCGACGGTGGAGACATGAATGACGGTTTCCTCGCGGTCACGGGCGACCTTGTCGATCTTGACCAGGGCGTCGTGCTCCGGGCGGTCGAGCAGGAGTGCCGTTTCTTCGGTTGTGAAGCTGACGCCGATGCGACGTTCGACCTCATGGAAGCGAACTCCGTAGGTTTCGCGGAGCACCCGGTAGGTCGACGTCGCGGCGTCGATCATGGTGTCGAGGCCTGGATACCGCTCGAGCGAGTAGGAACTGTCGTCGAGCGACAGCGGAACATCGTCCAACAGGAACACGCGGACCAGCCGGAAGACGGGCGACCCTTTCCGCACTCCGAGTCGCTGCGCGATGGTCTCATCCGCGGGAGCCGTCGCGGCCTCGACGATGCGACGGGAGGTTGGACCCTCAGTGCTGAGCTGATCGGAGAAGCCGCCCATCGCCATCGTGCCGAGCGACGGGCGTTCTGCGGCCACGAATGTGCCGCGTCCCTGGCGCCGGGTGACCATGCCCATCTCTTCGAGATCGGCGACTGCGCGACGGACGGTGATGCGGCTCACGCCGAACCGTTCGCACAATTCGGGTTCGGTGGGCAGCTTGCCGTCTCCCGAGAAGACCCCGGTCTCGATCTCGAACAGCAGCGTGTTGCGCACTTGCTCGTGCAGCGACATCGCAACAGGCTGGGCCATCGGTCGCCTCTCTAGACGGGCTGGTATCGGCGAATCAACTGGGCACGCGCATCGTCGCCTGCCTCGACAGGGTATCCGAACGCGCCACGGTACGTGCAGGCTAGAGCACCCGCCGTCGCAGCGATCTCGAGGCACCCGTCGATGTCATTCCCGGTGGCGCGCGCAGCAAGGAAGCCCGATATGAAGGCGTCTCCTGCTCCTAGCGCATCGACCGCGTCGACGGGAACGACCGCGGCGACGGCCCGGGCGTCGTCGGTGTACGCGCACGCACCGCGGGACCCGCGGGTGACGACCGCGGCGCCGACGCCGGTCGCGAGCGCTGTACGCCCGAGGTCGTCGATCTCGGACTCCGTCAGGTCCCCTCCCGAGAAGAAGCCGACGTCGATGTGCGTCCCGATCCGAGCGAGGAGCCCGGCGGGCGCGTCGTCCGAGAAGTCGAACGACACCCTGATGCCCCGTTCGGTGAGCGCCGCGAGCTCGGGCTCGATGGCCGAGTACACGGAGGTGTGCACCCGGTCGTATCCCTGCAGGTAGGCGAAGTCCTGCTCGGTGAGGCGCAGTCGGAGACCATGCTGGACGCCTCCGTAGTTGGAGCCGACGAAGCGGCGGTCTCCTTCCTCGTCGAGCGACACGAAGGCCATGCCGTTCGCGCCGTGAGCTCGACGAGCGCGCTCGTGGTCGATGTGAAGCTCGTCGAGCACGTTCAACAGGTGCGTCGCGAAGCGGTCGTCGCCGACGATGCCCACGAAGCCTGCGTCCGCCCCGAAGAACAGGCGGCTGTAGACCGCGACGTTCAGCGCGTTGCCGCCCGGGTATGCCAGGTCTTCGTGCAGGTAGCAGTCGAGCACGTCGTCGCCGATGCCGACGACGGACGGTGCGGGAACGGAAGCCAGTCGGTCGCGAAGCTCTGCCGGCGTGTACACGTGATCAGCCTTTCACGCTGCCGGCGGCGACGCCGGCGACGAAATAGCGTTGCAGGAGCAGGAAGACGATGACGATGGGGAGCGCCGCGACGACGAGTCCGGCGAGGAGCACACCCCAGTCGGTGGAGAGCGCGTCGCGGAACGCCATGAGACCGGCGGGGATCGTGCGGACGGCGTCTGCGTCGACGTAGACGATCGCGAACAGGAACTCGTTCCATGCGAAGTACGCCGTCAGTACGGCTGCGGTGATGAGGACGGACCGGCTCAGCGGGAAGTAGACGTGCCGCAGTACCTGTGGCGACCGGCATCCGTCGATGGTCGCGGCATCCACCAGTTCCGTCGGCACCGCGAGGAACACGGAACGGATGAGGATGACGGCCATCGGCAGACGGAACGCGACGTACGGGAGGATCATCGCCCAGTACGTGTTGAGCAGTCCGAGCGAGTCGAGCAGCCGGTAGAGCGGGATGAGACTCACCTGCGGCGCGACGACCAGCCCGCCGAGCATGATCACGAGGACGATGTCCGCGAAGCGGTTCGCCAGGCGCACCATGCCGTAGGCGCACAGCGCTGCGACAAGCACGGTGATGGCCGTCGACAGAATGGTGACGATGAGCGAGTTTAGGAAGTACTCCGAGATCCCCCGCTCCCACGCGGCGGCGTAGTTGCCGACCAGCCAGGTGCTTGGCAGCCCCCAGGGATCGGCATAAATGTCGGTCGACGCCTTGAACGATGAGATGACCATCCAGAACAGCGGATAGGCGATGGCGATCGCATAGGCGGCGAGCACGGCGTAGACCGGGATGTTCCAGGCGGTCCAGCGATTGACACGGCGGCGCCGGCGGGCACGCTCTCGCCGGGGCTTCGGCGTCGTGATCGCGACGGTGTCGAGCGGCGCCGTGCTGGCCGAGTCGTCGAGCACCGCGTAGGAGGCGTCGCGCACATTCGAAGTCGACATGTCAGTCCTTTCCCGTGCGGAACGAGACCAGCTGGATCACCGAGAGCACGAGCGTGATCACGAAGATCAGCGTCGCGATCGCCGAGGCGTAGCCCATCTGGTTCTGAAAGAAGCCCTGGTTGTACATGTAGGTCGCGAGCACCTGAGTGGTGTTGCCGGGGCCGCCGCGCGTGAGGATGTAGGGCTCGTTGAAGACGGTGAACGAGCCCGACACGGTCAGGATCATGGCGACGAAGATCATCTCCTTCGCCTGCGGGACGGTGACGTGCCAGAACTGGCGGACGCGCCCGGCACCGTCGAGGGATGCCGCTTCGTAGAGTTCGACCGGGATCTGCTGCAGCGCGACGACGTACAGCATGCATACGTAGCCGATGCTCTGCCACTGCGAGACGCTGATGACCGCGCCCATCGCCGTATCGACATTGGCGAGCCACGCGGTCTGCAGTCCACCGAGGCCGATGAGCTCGAGGAAGGCGTTCAGCAGGCCGCCGCGCGCGTCGAACACGAAGGTGAACAGCAGCGCGATGACCGTCATCGAGATGACGGCGGGGATGAAGTAGACGCTCCGCAGGAATGCCCCCATCCGCGGCCCCAGCAGACGCGTGAGCCAGGCGGCGACGACGAGACCTCCGATCACCTGGAACATGATCGAAACGACGGCGTACAGCGTGTTGTTGCTCAGGGCGGTCGCGATCACCGGATCGGTGAACAGCCGGGTGAAGTTCTCGAACCCGACGAACTGCATGTCACCCGACCCGGCCGACAACCGGAAGAAACTGAACCCGACGTTGGCAGCGAGCGGGTAGTAGACGAAGAGCCCGATGATCGCGAGAGCGGGCGCGACATAGAGAACGTTGAAGGTACGGGCGCGAGTCTTCATGCGCCTTCCTCTCATTCGTGAGATGCGACGGATGCCGGCGCATCGGTGAGCCGGGATGTGCGGAGCCGCCGCCAGGCACAGGTGGCGCGGCGGCTCCGCACGCGGGTCAGGATTCCGCGCGCACTCGCGCCGCGGCATCCTGAACGGCCTTCATGACACCCTCGGGTGTCTGCTGGCCGTTGAGCATGAGCTGCGTCTCGGTGAGGTACGCCTGCACGATCTGCGGATCGTAGGCGTTGTCGAGCCAGGTCGTCATCGCCGTCGCATCGACGATGCCCTGCGCGAGCTCCTTGGTGATGGGAGCGACGTCGGCCTCTTCGACGGCACCCTGCACCGCGCTCAGCTCACCGGTGTCTTCCGTGTACCGGATGCCGTTCTGCTTGTTCACGACGAACTCGAGGAATCGCTGCGCCTCTTCCGGGTGCTGCGTCGTCTCGGAGATCACGAAGCCCTCCGGGGCGCCGGTGAGCTGACCCGCATCCCCCTTGCCGCCGTCGACCGACGGAAAGTTGAACGTGCCGTACTCGAACTGCGCATCGCCGAAGTAGCCGACCTCTGCGCTCTGCATGTACATGATCGGGGCCTCGCCCGCGATCCAGGCATTGCGGGCGACCTCGTGCGTGACGGCCGTCATGTCCTCGTTCATGTACGCCGAGAGCTCCTGGAAGCGCTCCAGCGCGTCGACATAGCCCGGATCCGTGAACTCACCCGCCGCCGGATCCTGGTCCGCCTGGAACACCGCCGGATCGAGCACGCGCTGGTTGAGCGTGCCGACATAGTGCGCGATGGTCCACTGGTCGGCGGCGCCGTACTCGATCGGCGTCATCCCGGCATGCTTGATCTCACCGAGCACATCGAGGAACTCGTCCCATGTGGTCGGCACTTCGAGGCCGAGTTCGTTGAACAGGTCGGCGTTGTAGAAGAACAGCTTGGAGTGCATACCGAGCGGAAGCCCGTACTGCACGCCGTCGATGCTCATCGGTTCCAGCTGACTCTCGAAGAAGCTGTCGCGGACCTCGGTGTTCTCGTCCAGCCACGGGCCGAGATCCATCACGGCCCCGCCTTCGACCAACTCGTTGAGGAACGACCCGCTCCACGAGAACATGACGTCCGGGGCGTTGTCAGAGCCCGCGACGACCTTGACCTTGTCCTTGTACGCGTCGTTCAGGACGCTCTCGACGTTGACCTTGATGTCGGGATTCTCCGCCTCGAACTCCTCCACGAGTTCGGCGAAGTACGCGTTCTTCGGCTCGTTCGGCCAGCGGTGGAAGAAGTCGATCTCGACGGTGTCTCCCGACGCCTCAGCGTTTCCGCTGGCGCAGGCGGCCATCGGCAGAACGAGTGCGGTGATGCCGACAGCGGCGGCGGCGATCCGTGCACGTGTACGCATGTGCGTTTCCTTTCGATTCAGTAATCCATGCGCCACATGTAGCGACGCACGCTCAGCGGGTGTCCACGGTGGTCGGCGAGCGCGTCGGCGTACGTGCGCAGCACCGGGTTGAAGAGGAGGTGCGCGGCGATGCCGCGGACCGAGTCGTCGATCCCGTCGAGGCCGAACTCCGCAGCGTCGATGACGAGCGCCTTATCGGAGTGCTTCGTCAGGAAATCGACAGCGCGCTGCTCGACCGGGCGAGTCTCGTCCAGCCCGAGGAGCGCGATGAACGGCACGTCCACATCGGTGATCTCGAACGGACCGTGGAAGTACTCGCCCGAGTGGATCGCTGCGGAGTGCACCCACTGCATCTCCTGCAGGAGGCAGATCGCGAACGAGTACGCCGTGCCGTAGTTCGAGCCGGCGGCCATCGTGTAGATGAGCGGCTCACGACGCGACGCGAACGCCCAGCGGTCCGCGGCCTCGGTGTGCGCAGCCCGCGCGGCCGGCACCAGGTTCGGCAGTGAAGCGGCCACCGCGTCGATCGCCTCGACGAACGACGCGCCCTCCCGGTCGTCCAGAATGCGGGCGATCAAACGGAGGAGCAGCACTGGTGCCACATACGATTCGCTCTTCTCGGCACCGTGCTGATAACCGATGACATACTCGGACGCCTGCGCCAGCGGCGAATCGAGCTCATGAGTGAAGGCCACCGTGAGCGCACCCCTCTCGCGGGCGTGCTGTGCAGCCGCGACAGTCTCGGGCGTCGTACCCGAGTGGGAGCACAGGATCACCACGGTCTGTGCGTCCACCCGCGACGACCCCCGCGAAGTGAACTCGGCAGCATTCAGCGCGACAGCTTCCAGGACTGCCGCGGACGTGCCGAGGAAGTACTCGCCGGGCAGCATGACCGCGTACGAGCCGCCGCAGGCGGTGAGGACCACGCGCGACAGAGCCGTGCGCGAGGCGATGGCTTCGCGCACGGCGGCGAGCTGCTCCTCGATGACGGAAGAAGCGGTGGAGACGACAGTAGAACTCACAATGTCCCTTTCTCGTTATAGAACGTATGCATACGTTATAGGACGTTATAGGACACTGCAAGATGTCTTCTTATCCGTTCACCGCGACGGCTTGGTGACTGCGGCGCCCGCGCCGATCGAATGACGACCCCGTCTTTTACCGGACTGGACATCGCCACGCGGGACGAGCGACTCCTCCCTGCACCGCCCGCGCCTGTTGTGGCGCGGGGTTTGCGTAGGGTTGGCCCCTGGTGTTCGCGCCCTGCCAACGCGTACCGAAGCTCCACCACGGCTAGACACGGCTCAGCCCCGCCGCCGGGGGGTGTGCCAGAACGAGGGCTGCGTGAACGTCCGCGGCTGATCCACCGAGCGTTGTCAAGCCGGACCCGATTCACCTGGTGAATCGGGGCATCTCGATCTCCGGGGCGCTACGCCGGGCATGGTCAGTTCGGAGTGTCGCAGCCGGCGTTGGAATTGCGCGGCGAACTCGCCACCGCGGAGATCGCGATCGCACCCGTTGCTCCGGCCTAACATCGGCCGCCCAAAAGTTTCGTACAACCTTTTTGGGTACTGGATACGATGGGCCCTAATGAGGAGGGTCGATGCCCGGAGGGACCTCGCCGTGGCGAGTGAATGATGTTGTCAGGTACGACCTAATGCGTGAGGCTGCGGCGCGGGCCATGGCGCTCCTGTCTGCGGCGGCACAGTCAGGGGAATCGGGCGACTCCGACGCCGACGCACGGCGGGAGCTGGCACGGTTGCGCCGCGAGGTGCTTGCTGTCGACGCGTACGATCGCGCGGCCGTCGCAGCTGTCGCCGCCCGCATCGACCAACGGACTCGTGAGCTCGAAGGTCCCCTCTCGTGAAGCCGGCCCATCTGGATGGCGATGCGCGCGAACGGATCCTGCGTCGCGACATTCTGCCGCTGTACTTCCCCGAAACGGAGTCGGACCCGACCCCGAGGCTGGTGCTCGTCGCTGGCCAGCCCGGGGCGGGACGCTCACGCGTGTCCTGGCGCCTCGTCCGCGACGCAGGATCGGAGGTCGCAGTACTGACGGGTGAGGATCTTCGTGCGTTCCATCCGGGCACTCTGCACCCATCCGCGAGCGCGGATCCTGAGTCTGCGGCGTCAATCGCGCAGGCAGCGGCGGGGTGGGTGAGCGCGTGCATCCGGCACGCGCGGGAACAGCGCCGCTCGCTCGTGCTGGAGGGGACGTTTACAAACGTGGCGGCGGTCGCTGGCACAGCGGAGCGGTTCGCCGCGGAGGGCTTCACCACCCGGCTCGTCGTGGTGGGCTCCAGGCGGGCAGAGAGCCTGCTGTCGGTCACGTCGGAGTACCTCCGGAAGGTGCAGGCCGGTGATGCGGTCGCGGTGGTCAGCCGGGATGCACACGATGAGGGATTCGCTGCGACACGGAGCCTGATCGCGTCGGTGGAGGAATCGGCGTGGACGAACCGGTTGACGGTGATCGATCGCGCTGGACGTGTGGTCTTTGATGCTGACCGGTCCGCAGGGTCGGCGGCGTACGCGGGCGCGGGCGCGGCGCTGGCGGAGGCGCAGTCGGCGCGAATGGGGCGGTTCGATGCGACGCAGTGGTTGAGCGAGTTGCACCACGTCACCGATTTCGCCGCGACGCGTCGGCAGCTTCCCGCGGCGGTGACGGAGTTGCTCGTGGATCTGCATGAGACGTCGTTGCGGGAGGTAATCCCGGAGCTGCACGTGCCGGCGGGAGGCCCATTCGCGACCGCGATGGAGCAGAAGACCGTCGCCGCCTTGGTGGCGCTTCGCAAGGACCTCATCCCGGCGGTGGGCCCGGTCGATATCGCGGCGCCGGTGGTGGTTCCGGGTGGTCCGGAGCGTGGAGGCGTGTCCCGGTGACGCGTGTCGTCGGGTACACTCGCGCCGTTGCGTCTGACCAGGATGTGGCCGCCGATGTTGCCGCGCTGACCGACGCCGGCGCCGAGCAGGTCTTCACCGACGACGCGGACGCTGATCCGCGGCAGCGGCCCGGGTTGGCGGAGTGTCTGGAGGCGCTGCACCCGGATGACGTGTTGGTGGTGTTGAGCGCCTCGCATCTGTCGCATGCGCTGACGCATTTCGTGACTACGGTCAGCTATCTGGGTGAGCGTGGTGTCGGATTTCGATCGCTGAGCGAGCCGGCATTGTGCACCGGGGGGCGCGTGGATCCGGTGGAGGTGCTGAGGGCGCTGGAGGCGCTGCGGCATCGGCTGCTGAGTGTGCGGACCCGGGCAGGGATGGCGTCGGCGGCAGCCGCCGGCAAGCGCCCGGGAAGGCCAACGGTGATGACGCCGGACCGAGTGGCGATGGCGCTCGAGCTGCGCAACCTGGGCCGGCCGGTCACGCACATCGCCCGAGTGCTGGGGGTGAGCGCGAACTCAGTGCAGCGCGCGCTCGCCTCACTCCCCCGTGGCACCGATAGTCCGGGTTAGGGTTCCAGGCCCGGCAGTTGCGGGTGGCGGTCGATGGTGAGCCAGACGCGGATGAGGGCTCCGTGCGCGTGGTCGTCTTCCCAGTCAGGTTCGGTCAGCGCCCACCGGTGCATCAGCCGTGCCGCCGTGCGGGTGTGCCTGCCGGCATCGAGGACTTCGGCGAGAGCTTCCGCTTCCGGGAACTGCAGGCTGCAGACCAACTGTTCGTCGTGACTGGTGAGCCGTTCGTCGATGATGTCGGCGAGCCGGTCGATGGTCTCCTCGAGCCGGTCCCACGCGACGATGCTGTCCGGAATGGCCGACCCGGGGCCCGTAAGGGTGGACGTCGTTGTCGTGTTCATATCGGTTCCTCGTTTCTCGACTTTGGTGGTGCCTTTCCTGGCAAGTGGCGTCGTGTGCGACCGGAGCCCGTGGCGTGCCGGGTCGTGGAATACCTCTAATGAGTGGTGGCTGGCCTGTGGCGTAGCTGACAGGCTGGTGCCGGCCCCGTCGGTGTGACTCTTGGAATAACTGCCCTGCGCTCGATTGCGGTGGCTTGCCTGCGACCTGTCCGCCGTGCGTGCGTGGTGACTTAGCTCCGACTTGTCCGCTCTGGGGCCGGTGCCGGCTTGCCCGTTCCAGTGGCTTGATAGAAGGTTGCCCGCCTTAGTGGTGTGGCTCGTTAGAGGTCTGCCCTGCAACGACTCCGCGGCCGGTGTTGTCTGTCGGAGATTGAGGAGGACAAGATGCCTGTCGTGGCAGAGCAGTATGCACGGGTGGTTGGCGTCGACACCCACGCCCGTACCCACACGTACGTGACCATTGACGCGATCACCGGCCGAGTGATCGGGGAGGCCACTTTCCCGACGTCGCCGCCGGGAATCCGCAGAGCGATCGCCTGGATGACCCGCAATGGACAGGGCGAGGTGCTCGCCGCGATCGAGGGCACGAACACTTACGGCGCGACGCTCGTCGCTGCGCTGCGGACCGCGGGGATTGCACTGACAGAGGTGCATCCGCCTAAGCGCGCGGAGCGCACGCGCGGCAAGTCCGACGCTATCGATGCGGAAGCGGCGGCGCGGACCGCGCTCGCACAAGAAGTCGGCCTGCTGATCGTGCCCCGCGAGGGGAAGATGCGTTCGGCGCTGCGGGTGCTGTTGATGTCGAGACGCAGCATGGACACTCGCCGCACCGCGGACCGCAACGCACTGACCGCGCTGCTGCGCTCGATCGACCTCGGCATCGACGCTCGAAGGCCGCTCACGGCACGTCAGATCAGCGTTATCGCCGGGTGGCGAGCTCGACCGACCGACGACATCGAATTGCATTATGCCCGCGTTGAGGCGACCCGGCTGGCGCGGGACAGTCTGCAACTCACCGCTGCGCTGCGACACAACCGTGACCAGCTTCAGGAGCTGGACGCAGCGCTGGCGCCAGGGCTGCTCGAGCGCTGGGGCGTCGGCCCGATCACAGCCGCGGTGTTCCTCACCGCCTGGTCACACCCGGGCCGTATCCGCTCCGAGGCGGTGTTTGCCAGCCTCGCCGGCGCCGCGCCGATCCCCGCCTCCAGCGGCAACACCATCCGCTATCGCCTGAACCGGCAAGGAGATCGCCAGCTGAACCGGGCACTCGACGTGGTCGCGAAATCCCGCCTCGCCACACACGCCGAGACCCGCGCATATGCGAAACGACGTCTCGTGGAAGGGAAATCGGATGCCGAGATCCGCCGTATCCTCAAGCGCTACATCGCACGTCAGATCCACCGCGAGCTCACCTCAATCTTCTCCCTCGCTCCGACAATCAGCGATCATGCGGGCGGGGTCA
The DNA here is from genome assembly GCF_036566905.1 of Microbacterium sp. GTDB lineage: Bacteria > Actinomycetota > Actinomycetes > Actinomycetales > Microbacteriaceae > Microbacterium. Next base: position 92,927 of record NZ_DATCVK010000248.1, read on the forward strand.
CGGCCTTGCGTCCGGTGCCGCCGTGCTCCTCTTCCGCACCCTCGAGTTTGTGGTGGATCTCGGTCACGGCCTTATAGACCAGGAAGAGGCCACCCGCGATGAGGATGAGATCCTTCCACGAGAACCCGAGCCCCCACAGCACGAAGATCTCTTCCTTGAGCGTGATGATCCAACCGGCGAAGAGCACCAGGATCACGCGGATCACCATCGCCAGCGTCAGGCCGAGGTTGCGGGCCTTGGCCTGCTGCTCCTTCGGCAGCTTGGACGCGAGGATCGAGATGAAGATGACGTTGTCGACGCCGAGCACCACCTCGAGGACGAACAGCGTCAGGAACACGGCGATCAGATCGGGCGTGAAAGCGAAGGAGAAGTCCACGCGGCTATCGTATGCGGCCGTGTCCACAGGGCCGCTGAGACGGCGCTCCTGGGGATGGCCCCCGAACATGCTGGGGATCGTCACCCTATTCCCCCGCGGCCATATGCACCTGCGTAGTGTGGGCCCTAGCGATCGGCATCCGCCTGTGGCTCCGCGTCGACCCGGCGGTCGGCATCCGACCAGAGCAGGTGCGATCATCGCCACCATCACTGTTGTCGCACCTGAGGCTGCCCGTCTGGGCCCGGTCCGACAGACCTATGCCGGCACCGAGACCTTCCCGCCCGTCGCACGGGCGTACACCGAGGTCTCCCAGGTCGTTCGCGAGACCGGCCTGCTGCAGCGTGCGCGCTGGTTCTACGCGATCGTCGGCGGCGCGATCCTGCTCGCCCTCGGCGGCGCGATCACGGGCTTCATCCTGCTCGGCGACACCTGGTACCAGCTGCTCATCGCCGCCGCGCTCGGCATCATCTTCACGCAGGTCGCCTTCCTCGCCCACGAGGCCGCGCACCGGCAGATCCTGGTGTCGGGACCGTCGAACGACCGTCTCGGGCGGTTCCTCGCCGCGGGCGTCGTGGGCATCAGCCTCTCGTGGTGGAACAACAAGCACAATCGCCACCACGCCAACCCGAACCGCGTGGGCAAGGACCCCGACATCGAGGTCGACACCATCCGGTTCCTCGAAGAGGATGCCGCGAAGGTGGGCCGTCTCGGCGCGCTGATCACCCGCAAGCAGGGATGGCTCTTCTTCCCGCTGCTGACGCTCGAGGGCTTGAACCTTCACGCGCTGGGCCTCAAGCACCTCTTCTCGCGCGGCGAGGTGAAGGGCCGCTGGATCGAGCTCTCGCTGATCGCGCTGCGCTTCTCGCTGTACCTGACCCCGCTCTTCCTGTTCCTGCCGATCGGCATGGCGTTCGCCTTCCTCGGCGTGCAGCTGGCCGTCTTCGGCGTCTACATGGGCGCCTCGTTCGCACCGAACCACAAGGGGATGCCGATCATCGCGGCCGACGCGAAGCTCGACTTCTTCTCGAAGCAGGTGCGCACCTCGCGCAACATCCGCGGCGGCTGGTGGGCGACCGCCCTCATGGGCGGCCTCAACTACCAGGTCGAGCACCACCTCTTCCCGAGCATGGCGCGGCCGTACCTCTCCAAGACCCGCGAGATCGTCATGGAGCAGTGCCGCACGCGCGGCGTGCCCTACACCGAGACGACGCTCCTGCGGTCGTACGGCATCGTCATCGAGTACCTCAACCGCGTCGGCCTCTCGGCCCGCGACCCGTTCGACTGCCCCATGGTGAACCGGTTCCGCGGCGCCTGAGCAGACACGCACGAAAGCGGGGGACGGATGCTGCGGCATCCGTCCCCCGCTTCAGTGTGGTCGCCGCGCGAGGGCCGATCAGTCGAGCATCTCGCGCAGGCGGGCGGCGAAGCCCGCCGGGTCGCCGGGGAACCCCGGCTGATCCGTGAAGCCGGCGTGGTGGCTGGGGAATTCGGTCACCTCCACGTCGAGCGCCGCCGCGACCGCGCGGGCGCCGCGCGCGGGGAGTGTGTCGCCCGACTCGACGCCCACCGCGATGACGAGTCGGTCACCGAGGCCGCGCAGGGCTTCCGCGTCGACCCGGTACTCGATGATCGCCGGCATGTTCCGCAGCAGCGGGTTCGTCCGCGTGCCGTCGTCGACGGCCGACATCCCGAACAGGGCCGGGTCCGGCGCCGGCTGCTCGAGGTAGTCGTCGGGCACCGGCCCGTCGAGCATCACGAACGGGATGAACTTGGCCATCGCCGCCCCGTCGCCCTGCGCGGCGTAGGTGCGCTTCATGTCGGCGATCACCGCGAGCACCCCCTCACGGTCGGGCAGGTCCGCCGCGAGCGGCGGCTCGTGCACCACCGCGACGCGAACGTCCTCCGGGTGGGCGGCGAGCAGGCCCAGCAGATTCACCGCTCCGCCGCTCGTGCCGAACGCGTCCACCGGGCCGACGCCGAGCGCCGCGATGACGCGATGCAGATCGTCCGCGTGCCGCTCGACGCTGATGTCGCCGGTGCCGACAGGGTTGCGCCCGGCTCCGCGCGGGTCGTAGGTCACGACCGGGCGATCTGCGAAATGCCCGGCGAGCATCTCGAGACCGGTCGCATCCATGGGGGCGGCGAAGAGGAAGAGCGCCGGCGTCTCGACGCTCGCCGTGGCGAGGTCTCCGTGCACGTCGTAGGTGATCGCGTCGTCACCCGCGCCCACGACGTGGGTGACGACGGTGCGTTCGGTGGTGTTCTGGGTCATGTCATGCTCCGCGCGCCGAGGTCAGACCCCGGCGAGCACGCCCTCGAGGCGGCTGTAGCTGGCCTCCATGCCGTCGGTCATACCGGTGGCGAGCACGATGTCGCGCGTCTCCTTGTCGGGGTACTCGATCAGCAGCGTGATGAGGGTCGCGCCGTCCTCCTCGTACAGGTTGAGGTCGTTGAGCGTCGACGGGTACTCCGTGCCGGTCATGTGCTCGGTGGTGACCGCGCGGCGCGGCGCCTCCGACAGCAGCGTCTCGCCGTCGAACCCGAAGGCCTCGCCCTCGCCGCCCTCCACGGGCTCCCACTGGTAGCGGTAGCGACCGCCGACGTTCGGGTCGACCTCGCATACCGACATCCGCCAGCCGTCCGGTCCGAGCATCCACTTCTCGAGAAGCTCGGGCTCCTGGTGCGCGCGCCAGACGAGATCGATCGGCCCCTCGATGAGCCGCGTGATCCGGACGTGGGTGTCGTCGAGGATCTCGGTCTGGGTGCCCTTGCCGGCGGCGTACGCCCGCAAGCCTTCGAGCACGCGGTCGAGCTGGTTGACCGCCATCGTGGCGCCCTCGATCATCCCCATGCCGACGACCTGCTCCAGAGCCTCGGCTGAGGTGAAGTACGTGACGTTGCGCAGCTGCGACCCCTGCGCGGTGCCGTCGAAGTTGAACACCATGCGCGAGACGGGGAGGTCGGTGTTCGGCGTGCCGTTCTCGTCGGCGAAGGCGTCGAGCACCTCGAACGAGCGCGGCTCGGCCACGGAGAGGAACTCCCACGAGCCATACGACTTCTCGCCGCGCGGACTGGTCATGTGGTACACCGCGCGGCCGCCGGGCGCGAAGTCGAACGAGGTGAAGGTGGCGGGCCAGCCGGGAGGTCCCCAGAAGCGCTCGAGCTGGCGCGGGTCGGTGAACGCGTCCCAGACCCGCTCGACGGGCGCGGCGAACTCCGCCGTGAGCGTCATGGTGAGCGCTTCGGGGTCGGTGGTGACATCGGTGACGGGCATCTCATACTCCTTGCGTGTCGGTCTTGTCGGTGCTGTCGGGGTCATCGGCGGGTGATTCAGGGGCTGTGGCCGGTGCGGCCAGCAGCGCGTCGAGCCGGTCGATGCGCGACCGCCACATCTCCTCGTAGCGGGCGAGGAGCGCCCGTGCCCGGGCGATCATCGTGGGATCCGCTCGGACGAGACGCTCGCGGCCCTCGGCGCGCTTGATGATGAGGCCCGCGGCCTCGAGCACGGCGACGTGCTTCTGCACCGCGGCGAACGACATGTCGTAGTCGTGCGCCAGCGCCGAGACCGAGAGCTCGCCCTCGATCGTGCGGCGCAGGATGTCGCGCCGCGTGGACGTGGCGAGTGCGTGGAACACGCGGTCGATGTCATCATCGCTGAGCTCAATTCCTACAACCATTTGGTTGTAGGTTACGACTGGTCGAGGTCGCCGTCAACCCCCTCTCACGCCGAATAGACTGGACGGGTCCGGCATCCCCCGAAATTTCTGGAGCTGAGCCGCGTGACCACCCCCTCTTCGACCGCTGTCGCCGATACCGTCGAGAACGCCACCGCCACGCCGGAGAAGGAGCAGCCGTACGCGGCGCTCGGTCTCAAGCCCGATGAGTACGACCGCATCCGCGAGATCCTCGGCCGCCGCCCCACGTCGGGCGAGCTGGCGATGTACTCCGTGATGTGGTCGGAGCACTGCTCCTACAAGTCCTCGAAGATCTACCTCCGCAAGTTCGGCGAGAAGGTCTCGGACGAGATGAAGGAACGGCTCATGGTCGGCATGGGCCAGAACGCCGGTGTCGTCGACATTGGCGAGGGCTGGGCGGTGACCTTCAAGGTCGAGTCGCACAACCACCCGAGCTACATCGAGCCGTTCCAGGGCGCCGCCACCGGCGTCGGCGGCATCGTCCGCGACATCATCTCGATGGGCGCTCGTCCGGTCGCGGTGATGGACCAGCTGCGATTCGGCGCCGTCGACAACCCCGACACCGCGCGCGTCGTGCACGGCGTCGTCTCCGGCATCTCGTTCTACGGCAACTGCCTGGGCCTGCCCAACATCGGCGGCGAGACCGTGTTCGACGCGGTCTACCAGGGCAACCCGCTCGTCAACGCGCTGGCGGTCGGCGTGCTGCGCCACGAAGACCTCAAGCTCGCCAACGCCACCGGGGCCGGCAACAAGGTCGTCCTCTTCGGCGCCCGCACCGGCGGCGACGGCATCGGCGGGGCATCCATCCTCGCCTCCGACACGTTCGCCGACGGCGGTCCGACCAAGCGCCCCGCGGTGCAGGTCGGCGACCCCTTCGCCGAGAAGGTGCTCATCGAGTGCTGCCTCGAGCTCTACCGCGACGAGCTCGTCGAGGCCATTCAGGACCTCGGTGCCGCCGGCATCTCGTGCGCCACCTCGGAGCTCGCCGCCAACGGCGGTTCGGGCATGCGCGTCGACCTCGAGAACGTGCTGCTGCGCGACCCCTCTCTCACGCCGGAGGAGATCCTCATGAGCGAGAGCCAGGAACGCATGATGGCGATCGTCGCGCCCGAGAAGCTCGACGCCTTCCTCGAGGTCGTCGGCAAGTGGGACGTCGAGACCTCTGTGCTCGGCGAGGTCACCGGCGACGGACGCCTGCAGATCTTCTGGCACGGCGAGGAGATCGTGAACGTGGACCCCTCGACGGTCGCCGTCGACGGCCCCGTGTACGAGCGCCCCGTGGCGTACCCCACCTGGATCGACGCGCTGCGCGACGACTCGGCATCCGCTCTCCCCCGTCCGACCGACGCCGAGACGCTTCGCGACCAGTTCACGCGGCTCGTGGCGAGCCCCAACCTCGCCGACACGTCGTGGGTGACGAACCAGTACGACTACTACGTCATGGGCAACACGGCGCTCTCGTTCCCCGACGACGCCGGCATGATCCGCGTCGACGAGAACTCGGGCCTCGGCTTCGCGATCGCCACCGACTGCAACGGCCGCTACTGCCAGCTCGACCCGTACCAGGGCGCGAAGCTCGCCCTCGCCGAGGCGTATCGCAACGTCGCCGTCAGCGGCGCCGTGCCGACGGCGGTCACCGACTGCCTCAACTTCGGCTCGCCCGAGAACCCCGAGGTCATGTGGCAGTTCTCGCAGGCCGTGGACGGCCTGTCGGACGGATGCCTCGAGCTCGGCGTCCCCGTCACCGGCGGCAACGTCTCGTTCTACAACCAGACCGGCGACCAGCCGATCTTCCCGACGCCCGTCGTGGGCGTGCTCGGGATCATCGACGACGTCGCGCGCCGCATCCCGTCGGGCTGGCAGGACGCGGGCGAGAACATCTACCTCCTCGGCGTCACCTCGACCGAGCTCTCGGGCTCGCAGTGGGCCGGCACGATCCACGGGCACCTGGGCGGTCGCCCGCCGGCGGTCGACCTCGGCCAGGAGAAGAAGCTCGCCGAGCTGCTGCACGCGGCCGGTCAGCAGTCGCTCGTCTCGTCGGCGCACGACCTGTCGTCGGGCGGGCTCGCGCAGACGCTCGCGGAAGCCGTCATGCGTTTCGGCGTCGGCGCGCGGGTGTGGCTGAACGAGATCCAGGAGCGGGACGGAGTGGATGCCGCGACCGCGCTGTTCTCGGAGTCGACGGGCCGCGTCATCGTGACGGTGCCGCGTGAGGACGACGTGAAGTTCCGCGGGCTGTGCGACGGTCGGGGCTACCCGGTGCTGCGCATCGGCGTGACCGACGCCGCCGCGGACGGCGACGAGCCGGCGCTCGAGGTGCAGGGGCTGTTCACGCTGCCGCTCGCCGAGCTGCGCCGGCTGTCGACGTCGACTCTTCCCGACGCCTTCGGCCCGATCATCACCGAGCACACCGCCTGACTCCGACGCGAACTCCGGTGATCGGCTCATACGCACGATCCCGGCTCAGCACACGAGCCGGTCTCGCGCGGATGCGCCGACGTGGTGTGCGCCCGGCGTCACCCTAGGATGGGACGCATGGCGCCGGAAGAGGACGAGTACAGCGGTTTCAACGACACCCGGCAGCGGCGCGTCAAGATCATCGCGTGGGTGACGATCGTCGCCCTCATCCTCGTCGGCGGCGGCGCCACGGTCTTCGCGCTCCTCTTCGGCTGACCCGTCCCGGGTCGCCCCGCACGGACTTCGCAGGGCCTCACGGGTGCCGCAGCCTCTGCCCGCGATCCCGCGCGGTTCTGCGGTGCCGGCGCGGGTGTCAGGAGATTCCCGGCGACAACCGCGCTATATCGCGATTACCATGGCACCGTGGAGCCGATCCTCCTGATCATGGCGAGTTGGTGGTGGATCGCTCCGGCCGCCGCCGGCGCCGGAGCGGCGACCTATGCCGGCCTGACGACACGCAGCCGCCGAGCCCGAAGGCTCGAGCTCGATGCCGCGCGCCAGGAGGAATCCCTCGCCTACCGCGAGCTCGTCGCGGCGAAGGCGCGCGTGCGCACCGCGAGCGCCGACATGATGACCGCGAAATCCCGCACAGGTGCCCCCGCCTTCCAGACGGGCGATGCGCGCCGTGAGCTGCTGGCCGCCAAGCAGGCCGAGAAGACGGCCTCGCTCGCACTGCGGGCGAGCCGGTCCCGCGTGAAGGCGGGCTACGCCCAGTACCGGGCCGCGACGGCGCGCGATCCCCTGCCCATCGACCGCCTGTACGCCGCACATGACGCGATCAACACGCGGTGGCTCGCGTACGAGACGGACGTCGACAAGGCGCTCGCGTATCCGCAGATGACCGACGTGCGGCATCCCGCCACCCTCGCGTTCCTGCGCGCGCAGCGCGAGGCGCTCGCCCAGCGCCCGACGCTGCGGGAGCGCGCGACGCCCGAGCAGTACCTCGAGTACCGCGCGGCGGTGCGTCATCTCGAGTCCACGTTCGACGAGGCCGAGCGCCAGGCCGGGGTCGCCGGAGCCG
>NZ_DATCVK010000249.1:0-13247 GCF_036566905.1 Microbacterium sp.
CCTCTCCGACGCGGTCGCGCGCGCGACCGCGCGCCTGGCCGACGCCGGCATCGCGGACCCCGCCGTCGACGCGGAGCTGCTCGCCGCCTTCGTCCTCGACGTCGGTCGCGGGGGCGTGCAGGCCGCCGCCTTCCGCGGCGACGCGATCGCCGTGGAGGATGAGCGCCGGCTCGACGAGCTGGTCGCGCGTCGCGCCACGCGTGAGCCGCTGCAGCACATCACCGGCACCGCGCCCTTCCGCCACCTCGAGCTGCGTGTCGGCCCCGGCGTCTTCGTGCCGCGCCCCGAGACCGAGATGGTCGCCCAGCTGGCGATCGACGCGCTGCGGGCCGCGGCATCCCCGTCTCCGATCGCCGTCGATCTCGGCACCGGCAGCGGTGCCATCGCGCTCGCGATGGCGACCGAGGTGCCGCACGCGCGGGTGTTCGCCGCCGAGAACTCCGTCGACGCGTACGTGTGGACGAAGGAGAACTTCGCGCAGGTCGGCGCCGACAACGCCACGCTCGCGTTCATCGACCTCGCCCATGCCTTTCCCGAGCTGGACGGAACCGTCTCGGTGGTGGCATCCAACCCGCCCTATGTTCCGGATGCCGCCATCCCGCGCGACCCGGAGGTGCGGTTCTTCGACCCGCCGGCCGCGCTCTACGGGGGAGAGGACGGCCTCGACGTCGTCCGCGTGCTCAGCGGCGTGGGCCTGCGCCTCGCACACCCCGGCGGCACGATCGTGATCGAGCACGGCGAATGGCAGGGTGAGGCGATCCGCGGGATCCTCGCCGCTAACGGGTGGCGCGCGACCGCGACCCACCCCGATCTGACGATGCGCGACCGCGCCACGACGGCACTGCGCCCCTGACCGCCCGACCGTCATGACGCCGCTCGCGTCGTTCACGGACCGCGGATCCGGACGGGTCATGGGGTCGACGCCGCTCGCAATTAGACTGGCGGGCGACATGTCCCCCATCTTCGACTGCCGTGACGAGGCGCAGCTGCTCACCGGCATGCGCCAGGCGCGCCAGGCCATCGCCCGCGGCGAACTCGTCGTCATCCCCACCGACACCGTCTACGGCGTCGCCGCCGACGCCTTCGACCATCAGGCCGTCGCGCGCCTCCTGGCCGCCAAGGGACGCGGGCGCCAGTCGCCGCCGCCCGTGCTGGTCGCCGGTGTCACGACGCTCCGCGCGCTCGTGGCCGAGGTGCCCGAGCCGATCGAGCGCCTCGTCGAGGAGTTCTGGCCGGGCGGACTGACCGTCGTGCTGCCCGCCCAGCCGTCCCTGTCGTGGGACCTGGGCGAGACGCGCGGCACCGTCGCGGTGCGCATGCCCGCACACCGCATCGCCCTCGAGCTCCTCGAGGAGACCGGGCCGCTCGCCGTGTCGAGTGCCAACCTCACCGGCATGGCCGCCGGGATCACCGCCGAGGACGCGCAGGGGATGCTGCAGGACAGCGTCGCCGTCTACCTCGGTGACGGGCCCTCCAAGACCGGCATCCCGTCGACCATCATCGACGCGACGAGTCTGATCGGCGGCACCGAGCCGCGGGTGCGGGTGCTCCGCGAAGGAGCGGTGAGCCGCGCGCAGCTGCGCGACGTGCTCGGCGACCTCCTCGAGCCCGAGCCGGGCTCCGATGAGGAGGACATCCCGGCCTCCGAGCCCGACTCCGGCGACGCCTCAGGAACCGACGCGGCCGGCGCGGGCACGCCTGAGGCACCGGAGCCCGGCAGCTCGTGAAGCAATACGTCTTCACGATCCTCCTCACGGCGGCGGTCACCTTCGTCCTGTCGTGGGCGGTCTGGCGACTGAGCCTCAGGTACAAGCTGTATCCCGGCATCCGCGAGCGCGACGTCCACAAGACGCCGACTCCGCGTCTGGGCGGCATCGCGATGTTCCTGGGCGTGCTGGCGGCGTTCGCGGTGTCGTCGCAGCATCCCTACTTCTCCATCGTCTGGGCGCATCCCCAGCAGATGTACGCGCTGCTCGGCGCGACGGCGCTCATCGTGGTGGTCGGAGTGCTCGACGACCTGTGGGACCTCGACTGGATGATCAAGCTCGGCGCGCAGTTCCTCGCCGCCGGCGTCATCGCGTGGTTCGGTCAGCTGCAGATCTACACACTGCCGCTCGGCGGGATGACCATCTTCTCCAGCTGGGCGAGCTTCACCCTCACGGTGTTCTCCATCGTCGTGGTCATGAACGCCGTCAACTTCATCGACGGGCTCGACGGTCTCGTCGCCGGTGTCTGCCTCATCGCCAACGCGGTCTTCTTCGCGTACTCCTACATGGTCTTCCGCGACATCGGCTCGAGCACGTACTTCACGCTGTCGTCTCTCATCGCCGCGGTCCTCATCGGCGCGTGCATCGGCTTCCTCCCGCTGAACTGGAGTCCCGCGCGGCTGTTCATGGGCGATGCCGGCGCCCTCATGCTGGGGTTGCTCATGGCGTGCTCGGCCATTTCGATCACCGGCAACTTCGATCCCGCCATGATCGCCGACAACGACGCGTTCGGCCGGTCCCAGCTCCTCGGTGCGTTCATCCCGATCCTCCTGCCCGTCGTCGTCGTGCTGCTGCCGCTCCTGGACTTCGGCCTCGCGGTGGTGCGGCGCATGAGCAGGGGCAAGTCGCCGTTCTCGCCCGACCGCAAGCACCTGCACCACCGCATGCTCGACATGGGGCACACCGACCGCGACGCCGTGCTCATCTTCTACGCCTGGACCGCGTTGGTGAGCCTGTCCGTGCTGCTCATGTACATCGGCACGACCCTGGAATGGCCGGGGGACTACCTCTTCGGCGTGCTCTACGGCGTGGTCGGCATAGCGGCCTGCCTCGTCGTGACCTTCCTTCCCTCGCACCGTCGCGCTCCGCGCGCGACGGTGGCGCACACCGAACCCGAACCGCAGCCCGATCCTGCGCCCGCACAGGAGGACGCCCGATGAGCGCCACCCCCATCTCCAGCACCCCGATCCTGCGCACCGTCCTGGTGTGGTCCGGGACGGTGACGGCGATCCTTGCGGTCGTCGGCGCCGTCGTCGGATTCCTCGTGGCGGGCACGACAGGGCTGTGGAGCGCACTGCTCGGCGTGCTCGTCGCCGCGGTGTTCCTCGCGATCACGGGTGCGAGCATCCTCATCGCGAATCGCTGGTACGGGAACGACCTCTACGTGCCCGTCTTCTTCGGCATCGTGATGGGCGGCTGGATCCTGAAGTTCGTGGTGTTCATCGCCATCCTCTTCATCCTCCGCGGTCAGCCGTGGATCGAGCCCACGGTGTTCTTCGTCGCGGCGGTCGTCAGCGTGCTGGCTTCGCTGGTGGTAGACGTCGTGGTCATGATGCGGATGCGGGTGCCCCACGTGAGCGACGTGCAGCTGCCGACCGATCCCGAGGCCGGGGACCGGCGCGACGGGCCGCCCGAGGTGCGGTGACCGCCTGGCGCGCGGATTCAGGGACCTTTCAAGTTTGATAGGCTGATCAAGCGCCCGCCCGCTCGCTGTGCGAGTACTTGCGGAGTGACGCTCATCGACCATCGTCGCAACGGTTCTCGACCGGTGCCCCGAAGCTGGAGCCAGCGCTGTTTACTCATGCTGCGACCCTGATCGCCCCCATTGCCGCGGACGCTCCGCCGGAGTTTCACGGACCCTCGATCGACGAGTTCTTCCCTGAGATCCTCTTCGAAGCCTTCGGCGTCATCCCGATCCACCGGATCCACCTGATCCAGTTCCTCGCGACGATCGCCGTGGTCGTGATCTTCTGGCTCGGCACGCGCCGGATGAAGGTCGTTCCCGGACGCTTCCAGAGCCTCGTCGAGATGGGCCTGGACTTCGTCCGCGTCAACATCGGCGAGGACCTGCTCGGCAAGAAGGACGCCCAGCGCTTCCTTCCGATCCTCACGACGATGTTCTTCATGATCCTGTTCATGAACATCACGGGCGTCATCCCGTTCCTGAACATCGCCGGAACCAGCATCATCGCCGTGCCGCTGACTCTCGCGATCGTGAGCTACGTCACGTTCATCTACGCCGGCATCAAGAAGAGTCCGAAGAACTTCTTCAAGAACTCGCTGTTCCCGTCGGGCGTGCCGTGGCCGATCTACATCATCGTGACGCCGATCGAGCTCATCTCGACCTTCATCATCCGGCCGGTCACGCTGACGCTGCGACTCCTGATGAACATGATGGTCGGCCACCTGCTGCTGGTCCTGTTCTTCGCCGCGACGCAGTTCTTCATCGTCGACCTCGGCGGCTGGTGGACGACGCTCGGCGCGGGCAGCCTCGCATTCGGCTTTGTCTTCACCCTGTTCGAAATCCTGGTGGCCGTCCTCCAGGCGTACGTCTTCGCCCTTCTCACCGCGGTCTACATCCAGCTCGCGGTCGCCGAAGAGCACTGATACGGGACGGCCGGAAGGCCGCCCACAACCGAAAGGAAACACCCCCGTGGACGCAACTACGGTTCTCGCAGAGGTCTCCGGCTCGATCGCGACCGTCGGATACGGTCTCGCCGCCATCGGCCCGGCCATCGGCGTGGGCATCGTCGTCGGCAAGACGATCGAGGGCGTGGCCCGTCAGCCCGAGCTCGCCGGCCGCCTGCAGGTGCTCATGTGGATCGGTATCGCCTTCACCGAGGCGCTCGCCTTCATCGGCATCGCGACCGGCTTCATCTTCGGCTTCTGATCCCGATAACCAGTCTTAAGGAGACAGGATGCTGAACGCTCTTGTCACGTACGCCGCGGAAGAGGGCGCCGAAGCGCACAACCCTCTGCTCCCCGCCTGGTACGACATCATCTGGTCGTCGGTGTGCTTCATCGTCATCCTCGTCATCTTCTGGAAGGTCGCCCTTCCCCGGATGAAGAAGCTGCTCGACGAGCGCTCAGCGGCGATCGAGGGCAACATCGCCAAGGCCGACGAGGCCCAGCGCAAGGCCGAGGCGGCGCTCGAGGAGTACACCGCTCAGCTCGCCGACGCGCGCAAGGAGGCCGGCGAGATCCGCGATGCCGCCCGTGAGGACGGCAAGAAGATCGTCGCCGAGGCAAAGGAGACCGCTACGGCGGAAGCCACGCGTCTGACGACGACCGCGCACGCTCAGATCGAAGCCGAGCGCCAGACGGCACTCGTGTCGCTGCGCAGCGAGGTGGGCACCCTCGCCCTCGACCTCGCGGGCGGCGTCATCGGCGAGTCGCTCTCCGACGACAAGAAGGCTCAGGCCGTCGTCGACCGCTTCCTCGCCGAGCTCGAGGAGTCCGAAGGGGCGAAGGCGTAATGGGCAGCGCGTCCACTCAGGCCCTGGCGGCGACGACGGCGGCGCTCCGCGCCGCGTCGGGCGTCGACCTCGACGTCGCCGGTGAGCTGTTCGCCGTCGCGCGCGCCGTGGGCGACTCGTCGCAGCTGAGCGGCGCGCTCGCCGACTCCGCCGCGCCGGCCGAGGCCCGCCGTCAGGTCGTCGCCGACGTGTTCGGCAAGGCCGTGAAGCCCACGACGGCGTCGCTGCTGACGACCGCCGTCGAGCAGCGCTGGTCCTCGTCCGACGATCTCGTCGACGGCATCGAGGAGCTCGCCGTGCGGGCAGCCGCGGTCGCCGACGCGAACTCCGACGTCGAGGCCGAGCTGTTCGCCCTCACGCGAACGGTGGCGGACAACCCCGAGCTCGAGCTCGCGCTGGGTCGCCGCCTGGGCGACTCGGCCGCCAAGGGCACGCTCATCGAGACGCTGCTGAAGGGTCGCGCGAGCGCGGGGGCGACGCTGATCGCGGCATCCCTCGTTCGCCAGCCCCGCGAGCGGCGCATCCGCCAGCTGCTGACGCGTGCGACCGACATCGTCGCCGACCAGCGCAACCGCGCCGTCGCCACCGTCGTGGCCGCAGCGCCCCTGAGCGCCGCGCAGAGCGAGCGGCTGACCGCGGCGCTGACCAAGCGGTATGGCACCCCGGTGTCGCTGAACACCATCGTCGACCCGACCGTCGTGGGCGGCGTGCGCGTGCAGATCGCGGACGACGTGATCGATGCGAGCGTGTCGGCGCGACTGGCCGACCTCCGTCAGCGGCTCGCCGGCTGACACAGACTTCCCGCACGGGGCCGAGACAGGAACCGCGCGGAGCTTTCGGGGCCGACGCCCCATGAACGAAGGAAAACAATGGCAGATCTCTCTATCAGCCCCGACGTCATCCGTGACGCGCTGAAGGACTTCGTCGCCGCTTACGAGCCCACCGGGGCTGCGGCCACCGAGGTCGGCACCGTCGTCGACGCCGGGGACGGCATCGCCCACGTCGAAGGCCTGCCCGGTGTCATGGCGAACGAGCTCGTGACGTTCGCCGACGGCACCAGCGGCCTCGCCCTGAACCTCGACGAGCACGAGATCGGTGTCGTCGTTCTCGGCGAGTTCTCCGGTGTCGAGGCAGGCCAGCAGGTCACCCGCACCGGCGAGGTGCTCTCGGTCGCCGTCGGCGAGGGCTACCTCGGCCGTGTCGTCGACCCGCTCGGCAACCCGATCGACGGTCTCGGCGAGATCGCCACCGTCGGCCGCCGCGCCCTCGAGCTCCAGGCGCCGGGCGTCATGCAGCGCAAGAGCGTGCACCAGCCGCTGCAGACCGGCATCAAGGCCATCGACGCGATGATCCCGGTGGGCCGCGGCCAGCGCCAGCTCATCATCGGCGACCGCCAGACCGGCAAGACCGCCATCGCGATCGACACGATCATCAACCAGAAGTCCAACTGGGAGTCCGGCGATGTCGACAAGCAGGTGCGCTGCATCTACGTCGCCATCGGCCAGAAGGGTTCGACGATCGCGGCCGTGAAGGGCGCGCTCGAAGACGCCGGCGCGCTGGAGTACACCACCATCGTCGCCGCTCCCGCCTCGGACCCCGCCGGCTTCAAGTACCTCGCGCCGTACACCGGCTCGGCCATCGGCCAGCACTGGATGTACGAGGGCAAGCACGTCCTGATCATCTTCGACGACCTGTCGAAGCAGGCCGAGGCATACCGCGCCGTGTCGCTCCTCCTCCGCCGCCCGCCGGGCCGCGAGGCCTACCCCGGCGACGTCTTCTACCTGCACTCGCGTCTGCTCGAGCGCTGCGCGAAGCTGTCCGACGAGCTCGGCGCCGGCTCGATGACGGGTCTCCCGATCATCGAGACCAAGGCGAACGACGTCTCGGCGTACATCCCGACCAACGTGATCTCGATCACCGACGGCCAGATCTTCCTGCAGTCCGACCTGTTCAACGCCAACCAGCGTCCCGCGGTCGACGTGGGCATCTCGGTGTCGCGCGTCGGCGGCGACGCCCAGGTGAAGTCGATCAAGAAGGTCTCCGGCACGCTCAAGCTCGAGCTGGCGCAGTACCGCTCGCTCGAGGCGTTCGCGATGTTCGCCTCCGACCTGGACGCGGCATCCCGTCGCCAGCTCGCCCGCGGTGCGCGCCTGACCGAGCTGCTCAAGCAGCCGCAGTACTCGCCGTACCCGGTGGAGGAGCAGGTCGTCTCCATCTGGGCCGGCACCAACGGCAAGCTCGACTCGATCGAGGTCGAGGACGTGCTGTCGTTCGAGCGCGAGCTTCTCGACTACCTGCGTCGCAACACGACGATCCTCGACACGCTGCGCGACACGAACGTCCTCGACGACGACACCGTCGCAGAGCTCACGAAGCGGACCGACGACTTCATCCTCGAGTTCCAGGCCGGCAAGGGCCAGGCCATCGGCAAGCCGGGCCACGAAGAGGTCGCGGTGGCCGAGGCGGACGACGTGAACCAGGAGAAGATCGTCAAGGGCCGCCGCTAAGGCGGGCCTGGGTCACAACCATGGGCGCACAACTCCGGGTCTACAAGCAGAAGATCAGTTCTGCTCAGACGACCAAGAAGATCACGAAGGCGATGGAACTCATCGCGGCTTCGCGCATCCAGAAGGCGATGGCGCGTGTGCGCGCGTCCTCGCCCTTCGCGCGGGCCGTGACGCGTGCCGTCTCCGCCGTGGCGACGCACTCCAACATCGACCACCCGCTGACCGTCGAACGCGAGACGATCCGCCGCTCCGCGGTCGTGATCTTCACGTCCGACCGGGGCCTGGCCGGCGCGTTCAACTCGCAGATCCTCCGCGAAGGCCTCGAGCTGGCTCAGCTGCTCCGGCAGCAGGGCAAGGAGCCGGTGTTCTACCTGATCGGGCGCAAGGCCGTCGGGTACTTCCAGTTCCGTCGCATGGAGAGCGCTGCGGAGTGGACGGGTGACACCGACACGCCGCACTTCACCACGGCCGAGGAGATCGCCGCCACCCTGCTCGACGCGTACGACCGCGGCGGCGACGAGAGCGGCGTCGACGAGATCCACCTCGTCTACAACCGCTTCGTCAGCATGATGACGCAGTCGCCCGAGACGGTGCGCCTGCTTCCGCTCGAGGTCGTCGAGGCCGAGGAGCAGTCGTCGGCGCAGGTGTACCCGCTCTACGAGTTCGAGCCGGACGCCGAGACCGTGCTCGACGCGCTGCTGCCGGTGTACATCCAGAGCCGCGTCTTCAACGCGCTGCTGCAGTCGTCGGCGGCCAAGCACGCCGCGACGCAGAAGGCGATGAAGTCCGCCAGCGACAACGCCGACAAGCTCATCACCGACTACACGCGCCTGCGCAACAACGCGCGCCAGGCCGAGATCACGCAGCAGATCGCCGAGATCGTCGGCGGCGCCGATGCCCTTTCCTCGGGCAAGTAGCGCGCATCAGACCACACGAAAGAGAAGAAGCCATGAGCCTCACCGCTGACAAGACCGAGACGGCGGTCGTCGGGCGCGTCGCCCGCGTCACCGGCCCCGTCGTCGACATCGAGTTCCCGCACGACTCGATCCCCGACATCTACAACGCGCTGAAGACGACGATCGTGATCGGCGACGAGTCGACCGAGATCACCCTCGAGGTCGCTCAGCACCTGGGCGACGACCTCGTCCGTGCCATTTCGCTGAAGCCGACCGACGGCATGGTCCGCGGCCAGGAGGTGCGCGACACCGGCGGCCCGATCACGGTCCCCGTCGGGGACGTCACCAAGGGCAAGGTGTTCAACGTCACGGGTGACGTGCTGAACGGCGTGCCGGGCGAGACCATCGAGATCACCGAGCGCTGGGGCATCCACCGCAAGGCGCCCGCGTTCGACCAGCTCGAGTCGAAGACCGAGATGTTCGAGACGGGCATCAAGAGCATCGACCTGCTCACCCCGTACGTCCAGGGTGGCAAGATCGGCCTCTTCGGCGGTGCGGGCGTCGGCAAGACGGTCCTCATCCAGGAGATGATCCAGCGCGTCGCGCAGGACCACGGTGGAGTGTCGGTGTTCGCCGGTGTCGGCGAGCGCACCCGTGAGGGCAACGACCTGATCCACGAGATGGAAGAGGCGGGCGTCTTCGACAAGACCGCGCTGGTCTTCGGCCAGATGGACGAGCCGCCCGGAACCCGTCTTCGCGTCGCGCTGTCGGCGCTCACGATGGCGGAGTACTTCCGCGACGTGCAGAAGCAGGACGTGCTGCTCTTCATCGACAACATCTTCCGCTTCACGCAGGCCGGATCCGAGGTCTCGACGCTGCTCGGCCGCATGCCGTCCGCGGTGGGCTACCAGCCGAACCTCGCCGATGAGATGGGCGTGCTCCAGGAGCGCATCACCTCGACGCGCGGTCACTCGATCACCTCGCTGCAGGCGATCTACGTCCCCGCCGACGACTACACCGACCCGGCGCCGGCCACCACGTTCGCGCACCTCGATGCGACCACCGAGCTCTCGCGCGAGATCGCGTCGAAGGGTCTGTACCCGGCCATCGACCCGCTGACCTCGACGAGCCGCATCCTCGACCCGCGCTACATCGGCGAGGACCACTACCGCGTGGCCACCGCTGTGAAGCAGATCCTCCAGAAGAACAAGGAACTGCAGGAGATCATCGCGATCCTCGGTGTCGACGAGCTCTCCGAAGAGGACAAGATCGTCGTCTCCCGCGCGCGCCGCATCCAGCAGTTCCTCTCGCAGAACACCTACATGGCGAAGAAGTTCACCGGTGTCGAGGGTTCGACGGTCCCGATCAAGGAGACCATCGAGTCGTTCGACGCCATCGTCAAGGGTGACTTCGACCACGTCGCCGAGCAGGCCTTCTTCAACGTCGGCGGCATCTCCGACGTCGAAGAGCAGTGGGCGCGCATCCAGAAGGAGAACGGCTGACATGCCGCTCAAGGTGAGCCTCGTCTCCGCGGACGCGGAGGTCTGGTCGGGTGAGGCGTCGCTCGTCGTCGCCAAGACCGTCGAGGGCGAGATCGGCTTCATGACCGGTCACGAGCCGGTGCTCGCGATCCTCGCCGAGGGTCAGGTGCGCATCACCGAGACCTCGGGTACCAAGATCGTCGCCAACGCGCAGGACGGCTTCCTGTCGATGGAAGGGGACGACCTCACGATCGTCGCCGGAAACGCTGCGCTGATCTCCTGATCCACCACCATTCGAACTCGGCCGATCCCCTCGGGGATCGGCCGAGTCGTTTCCCCGGCCGCGTCGGGCCCGAGCCCTCCCGGAGAGTCATGCTCATCCTTCTCCCGCCGTCCGAGACGAAGCGGCCGGGCGGCCGGCCGGCACCGCTCCACGTGGCGGGGCTGACGCTGCCGCGGCTGGCGCTGCAGCGGGAAGCGGTGATCGATGCGCTCGTGGACCTGTCCGCCGATGCGGACGAGGCGGCGCGGGTGCTCAAGCTGGGCCCGACCCAGCGGGGCGAGATCGCCGTCAATGCGGGACTGCGCGACGCCCCCACGATGGCTGCGATCGACCGCTACACGGGCGTGCTCTACGACGCGCTGGACGCGGCATCCGTTCCCGCCGCCGGCCGTCGCTGGCTGGGCGCGCACGTGCTCGTGCACTCCGCGCCGTTCGGCCCGGTGGGGGCGCTCGACGCGATTCCCGCCTATCGGCTCGGCGCTTCGACGTCACTCCCGGGCATCGCTTCGCTGCGGCGAGTGTGGGCGGATCCGGTGACCGCGGCCATTGAGGAACTCGCGCCGCGCTTCGTTCTCGACCTCCGCTCCGAGGCGTATGTCGCGCTCGGGCCGGTGCCGTCTGCCGCCGCCTCGCGCTACGTCCGCGTCGTGAGCGAGGGCGCTGACGGAGCCGTCCGTGCGCTCAACCACTTCAACAAGCACGCGAAGGGCGCTCTGGTGCGCCGGCTCGCGCAGGAACGGCCGCGCATCTCGTCGGCGACGGGATTCGCGCGGTGGGCGGATGCCGCCGGCCTGCGCGTGCGCGAGACCGCCGCGGGCGAGCTCGAGCTCTTCGCCTGAGCCCCGCTACACCGGGGTTCGCACGGCGGCGAACCTGTTGCGGCGACGCAGCGCGAATCCGAGGCGCTCGTACGCCGCGATCGCACCGACGTTGGACGCCGCGGCATGAAGCAGCGCGCGGTCGCCCCGCTCCTGGATGTGGAAAGCGACGTCGAGCACCAGGCGCGATGCGAGACCCTGCCGTCGGTGGTCGGCGTCAACGGCCACGGCGCTGATCTCGGTCCAGCCCTCGGGGTGCAGTCGCTCGCCCGCCATCGCGATGAGTCGCCCCTCGCGGCGGATGCCGACGTACCGGCCGAGTTCGTACGTGCGCGGCCGGAACGGTCCGGGCTGGTTGCGTTCCACGATCGCCAGCATGTCGGCGGCGTCCTCGGCCCCGAGCAGGATCGCCTCTGGGTCGGGGCGGGGCTGCAGAGCGTCGGTCTCGACGAGCTGCACGCCCTCTCCCTGCCCGACCACCTCCCACCCGTCGGGAACCTCGCCGTCGTACCCCGACAGGCCGATCTCGGCGCCGGGGCCGACGAGATCGACGAGTGCCGGCCAGACCTGCGGATCGTCCCAGGTGCGAACGGCGACGAACGGTGCGACATCCTCGGGGTAGCGACGGACGAGGTCGTTGCCGATCGCGAATCTGGCGTGCGGGCCGGTCAGCGCGTGCCAGGGGGCGTTGTCGAGCACAGTGGCGTCGGCGTGGGGGGCGTCGAGGATCGTTGCGGGCGCGAGATCAGGCATCCGTCCACTCTGCCCCCGCGTCGCGAGACCCGCAAACGGCGGCCGTCACCGCGCGCAATGCTCCGCGCAGCGCCGCCGGCTCGTCGCGCGGGCCCGGCAGATCCGCTCGTCAGCGTCGGGTGTGCTCCGCCGTGCGCTCGGTGTTCTCGGCGATCGCGATGAGGGCGACGACCGCCTCGATGATGAACCTCAGCAGGATGATCGCGAGGAAGGTGAGGACCGGTACGACGATGATGGTCGCGACCAGGCCGCTGATGCCGGCGCCGACGTCGAACCACATGATCGAGATGGCGCCGATGAGCCCGCTGACGAAGTAGACGATGAAGCCGATGCCGATCGCGATCAGTCCCACGAAGTAGAACACGCTCGCGAGGCGGCGGGTGATGAAGGTGCGGAACGACAGGTCGAACAGCGCGGCGAAGAAGCCCTTGCCGACCTCGCTGGACTCACCGCGGACCGTGGGGACGCCGGTGTCGTCGGGGTCGGCGCCGCGCGCGGCTTCTGCCGCCGACTGCGGGGGCAGTGGCGGGGGAGTGGGAGCGGACGGAGTCTGGTCGGTCATGGCGGCCCTTCGGTCGGGAGTTGTTGCTCAGGCTATCCACCGGCGCGCGAGGGGGCCATCCCCCCGATATGACCTCAATGCTGACAGGCGGCTGAGAGCGTCGCTAGCATGTGTCCAGCGGAGCAGGGGCTCCGCGGGCGCGCGCGACGCGTTCCGAATCGACTCTCTCGGAGGTCGCTCCACCATGACCATGGACTACAACGACGGCAGCGGGGCAGGGGCGCTCATCGCCTGGCTCGTCCTCGCGCCATTCTTCTTCCTGCTCGCGATCGCCGGATACGTCATCGGCTCCTGGTTCCTGATGAAGGTGTTCGACAAGGCGGGCGTGCAGGGGCGCTGGCGCGCATGGGTGCCGGTGTACAACACCCTGATCTTCGTGAAGCTCGGCGACCTCAACCCCTGGTGGCTGCTGGTGCTGTGGGGCGGCGGGATCGTGCTCGGCTGGGTGCCGGTGCTCGGCTCCCTCATCGGCCTCGCCGCATTCCTCTACACGCTCCTGGCCGCGTGGCGCGTGGGTCTGAAGCTGCAGAAGGAAGCCGTCTGGCTCATCCTCTACTTCTTCCTCGCGATCGTCTGGCTCGGCATCAACGCGTTCGACCGCTCGCGCTGGAACACCGCCATCCCGGCTGCGCCGTGGGCGGGCAACTTCCTCGCCGACAAGACCGTGTGGTCGGGTGTCCCGCCGCAGACGCCGGCCGGCGGCTA
>NZ_DATCVK010000250.1:0-5388 GCF_036566905.1 Microbacterium sp.
CCTCGCGCGGCGCGGCGCGCCCGCCGCCGGTGCCTCGCGCGGCGCTCGCCGCGAGTGTCCGCGTGCCTGCTGCTCGCCTGTCGCATTCTGTGCCCGGCGCTCCCGATGTGTGACAGCGGAGCAGCTCGGGGCGGGGACCGCGCGATGCGGATCACGATCGTGCAACAAGAACATACCGCCCGGTCGGTTTCTGCGCTACAGTGGGCGCATCCGACACGAAGAGGTGCCGATGAACGTACGATCCACTGCCGACGACCGCGCTCCCGCGCGGCTCGAGGTGAGCGACCTCAGCGTCGCGTTCGGCGGGCTGACCGCCCTCGACGGCGTCTCGTTCGATGTCCGTCCCGGCGGAGTGGTCGCACTCATCGGGCCCAACGGCGCCGGCAAGACCACCGTCTTCAACGCAGTCTGCGGGCTCGTCCGCCGTCGCGGCGAGGTGCGCATCGACGGCGCCGCCGCACCGCGGCGCACTGCCGCACTGACCGCGCGCGGCGTCTCGCGCACCCTGCAGGGGCTGGGTCTGTTCGCCGGACTCACCGCGCGCGAGAACGTCCTGCTGCCCGTGGCCGGCCGACGTGACGCCGACGAGCTCGTCGCCGCGCAGCTGGGCGCGCTCGACCTCGACGACCTCGCCGATCGCCCGGTGACCACGCTGTCGTATCCCGACCGCAAGCGGATGGCGCTCGCCCGCGCCCTCGTCACCTCCCCTCGCCTGCTGCTGCTCGACGAACCGGCGGGCGGTCTGGGCGCCGACGACATCGCGGCCCTCGGCGATGTCATCGCGCGCGTCGCCGAGACCGGCTGCGCGGTGCTGCTGGTCGAGCATCACGTCGACTTCGTCATGGGTCTCGCCGACCGCATCGTCGTGCTGGACTTCGGTCGCGTCATCGCCCGCGGCACGCCCGACGAGGTGCGCATGGATCCCCGGGTCGAAGAGGCGTACCTCGGCGTGAAGGCACGAGCATGACTCGGGTCAGCGCGCAGCCGCAGGCGGTCGCCCACCGCGGCGCGCTCGAGATCCGCGACCTCACCGTGGGATACGGCGGAGCCCCCGTGCTCCACGGCGTCGGTTTCGCGCTCGCTCCGGGCGAGATCGTGGCGCTCCTGGGCGCGAACGGCGCGGGCAAGACCACGCTCCTGCGCACCCTCGCGGGGCTGGTGCCAGCGGCATCCGGCACCCTCGTCCTCGACGGCGACGACCTCGCGAGGTTCCGCACCGAGGATCGCGCCCGGCGCGGACTCGCCCTCGTGCCCGACGGGCAGAGCGTGGTCGCCGAGCTCACGGTCGACGAGAATCTGCGACTCGGTGCGCTCTGGCGGCACCGTGGGGCAGCGCGGGAGCGCGCCATCGACGAGATCTACGAGCTGTTCGAGCCGCTCGCCCGTCGCCGCACGAGCGCCGGGCACCAGCTGTCCGGCGGAGAGCGGCAGATGCTCGCCGTCGGACGCGCGTTGATCGCCGATCCCGTGCTCCTCGCGCTCGACGAGCCGTCACTGGGGCTCGCGCCCCTCGTCGTCGCGCAGCTGATGGGGACGCTGCGGGATGCCGCCGCCAGCCGTGGGCTGACCGTGCTGCTCGCCGAGCAGAACGTCACGAGCGCGCTGTCGATCGCCGACCGCGGTGTCGTGCTCGACCTCGGCCGCGTCGTAGCGGACGCGCCCGCTGCGGTCCTCGCCGCCGATGAGACCCTCCGACACGCCTACCTGGGATTCTGATGGACCGACTGCTCTTCCTCCTGGCCACCGGGCTCGCGCGCGGCGCGATCTTCGCCCTGTTCGCGCTGTCGCTGGTGCTGATCTGGCGCGCCGCGCGCATCGTGAACTTCGCTCAGGGTGCGATGGCGCTCGTCGCGACGTACGCCGCGTTCGCGGTGACCGGCCTCACCGGCTCGTACTGGGCGGGGCTGGCGGCCGGGCTCATCGCCGGCGCCGCGATCGGCCTGGGCGTGGAACGCGGCCTCATGCGCTTCACCCCGTACAGCAGTCCGCTGTCGGGAGTGATCGTGGCCATCGGGCTGGTGATGGTGCTCCAGTCGCTGCTCGGCATCCTGTTCGGGGCGCAGTACCGCCCGATGCGCGCGCCGTTCGACGACAGCCCGATCACGATCGGCGGCGTGCCCCTGCTGTCGCCCTACGACCTGTTCGTGCTCGTCGTCGCGCTGGCGGTCATGGCGGTGCTCGCGCTGCTGTTCACCCGCACATCGCTCGGGCTCCAGCTGCGCGCCTCGGCGTTCGCCCCCGAGGTGTCGCGCGTGCTCGGGGTGCGGGTGGGCCGCATGGTCACGATCGGCTGGATGCTGTCGGCCGCGGTCGCCGCGCTCGCCGCCATGCTGCTCGTGCCGACCGAATTGGGGCTCAACCCGCACGCCACCGACATGCTGTTCGTCTACGCCTTCGCCGTGGCCGTCGTCGGCGGGCTGGACTCCCCGGCGGGTGCGCTGGTGGGCGGGCTCGTCGTGGGTGTCGCGATGACGCTGGTGACCGGGTACCTCGGTGCGACCGTCGCGCCCATCGGCGTGCTGGTGCTGCTCGTCGGGGTGCTGCTCGTGCGACCCGGTGGCATCTTCTCGCTGCGGGAGGCGAGGAGCGCATGACCCGCCTGCTCCCTTCGCTGCGTGGCGTCCCTCGTATCCTGGTGTTCGGTGGCGTGCTCACGCTGATCGCCATCGGCGGCACGTTCCTGCTCGACCCCTATCGCAACTTCCAGCTCGCCATGGTGGCGGCCTACTTCTGCGCGACCGCGGGGCTCACGCTGCTCATCGGGCAGAGCGGGCAGCTCTCGCTGGGGCAGGCCGCCCTCATGGCCGCAGGCGGCTACGGCTACGCGCTCACGGCGAATGCGATGACGGATGCCGGCATCACCGGCATCCCGCGATTCCTGATGGGCATGCTGGTCGCGGTCGTCGTATCGGCCGCACTCGGCTGGCTGCTGGGACTTGCCGCCGCGCGGCTGCGCGGACCGTACCTCGCCGGCGTGACGCTCACGCTCGTGATCGCGGTGCCCGCCGTCGCGGCGGTGTTCTCGGGCGTGCTGCGGGGTGACCAGGGCGTGCAGATCGCCTACGACGGCGTGCCGCCCGTGCTCGAGCGGCTCATCGCCGTCGAGCAGTGGCAGGCGTGGGTCGCGATCCTCGTCGCGGGCGTCGTCGTCACCGCGCTCGCCGCCCTCACCGGCGGACGCCTCGGACTGCGCATGCGGGCGGTGCGCGACGACGAGACCGCCGCGCGCCTCAACGGCGTGCGCTCCGGCAGGGTGAAGGTGACCGCGTTCACGGTCAGCTCCGTCGCGGCCGGGGCGGGCGGTGCGGTGCTCTGCTTCGTGACGCAGTCGGTGAGCCCCGGCGCGTACACGCTCTCGTTCTCGCTGCTGCTCGTCGTGGCGGTCGTGCTCGGCGGACTCGGCAGCATCGGCGGCGCGGCGATCGGCTCCGCGCTCATCGTGCTGCTGCCGTGGCTGCTCGGGACCGCGACGGCCGCCCTCCCGCTGCCGGCCGAGGTCGCGCAGCGGCTGTCGGGCAACCTCTCGATCCTCGTGTTCGGCGTGCTCCTCATCGTGGTCATGCTCGCGTGGCCCGGCGGGCTCGCCGGCCTCCGGCGGCGACGTCGCACGGCGCGGCCTCCCGCCGTGCGCTCCCGCGAGGCCGTCGTCGCCGCAGGGTCGACCGAGTCGAACCCCCCGCCGCCCGCACGCGAGCCGTCTGCGGCTGCGGTCGCCGGGGCGCGGCATCCGTGATCGTCCTCTCGTCCCGCACCACCCCACAGAAAGAGGTGACCATGTCACAGCACTCCCTCACACGCTGCGTCGCGGCGCTGGTCGGCGCATCGGCCGTCGCCGTCGCACTCGCCGGCTGCAGCACGCCAGCCGCCCCTGGCGGGGCCGACGAGGCCGTCCCCGGCGTCAGCGACGACACCGTGACGATCGGCACGCACACGCCGCTGACCGGGCCGGCCGCCGCGGGCTACTCGTCGATCTCGGCGGCCGCGACGGCGTACTTCGCCTATCTGAACGAGAACGGCGGCGTCCACGGCCGCGACATCGAGTACATCGTCAAGGACGACGGCTACAACCCCGCGAACACGCAGACCGTGGTCCGCGAGCTCGTGCAGGAGGACGAGGTGTTCGCGATCGTGAACGGCCTCGGCACGCCGACGCACACCGCCGTCCTCGACTACCTCACCCAGAACGAGGTGCCCGACCTGTTCGTGGCGTCGGGCTCGACGAGCTGGAACCAGCCGGAGAAGTACCCGTACACGTTCGGGTTCAACGCCGACTACGTCGTCGAGGGCGCGGCGCTCGCGCAGTACGCCGCCGACGAGTACCCCGACAAGGTGGTGTGCCTGCTCGGCCAGGACGACGACTTCGGCGACGAGATGATCGAGGGCGCCGAGCTGGCCCTCGGCGCCGACGGGCTCGGCCAGATCGAGCGGTACTCGGTCTCGAACCAGGACGTCGCGGCGCAGATCGGCGCCCTCAAGGCTGCCGGCTGCGAGATCAACATCCTCGCGACCATCAACGGGTTCACTGCACTGGCCGTCGGGACCGCCGCGCAGATGGGCTGGTTCCCGATGTGGTTCTCGTCGTCGTCGGGCGCCGACTACGAGACGCTCGTCGGATACCTCGGCGCCGACGTCGGACCCAAGCTGCTGCAGGGCCTCGTCGGCACCAACTACCTTCCGTCGTCGGGCGGCGACTCGGAGTGGGTCACGCTGTTCCAGCAGATCAACGAGGAGTACAACGACGGCGCGCCGTTCGACGGCAACACCATCTACGGCATGAGCGTCGCCTACCTGTTCGCCGAAGCCCTCGAGGCCGCCGGCGAGAACCCGACGCGGGAGTCGTTGGTCGACGCCGTGGGCTCCGGCGATCTCGCCGGCAACGGCATCCTTCCGCTCTCGTTCGGGGAGGACAGCCACGCGGCCTACCTCGGCGTCGGCATCACCGCCGTCGACCAGGGCGTGCAGGACTACGTCGGAGCGACCTACGTGGTCGACGGCGGCACCGTGACCGCGGTCGACCCGTCGCCCGTCGCGCTCTCGGGCGAGGGCGTCCCCGGCTCCTGATCGCCGGCGCGAACGGCCCGGGCCCCGCGCGGGTCCGGGCCGTTCGACTCGGGTCGGCACTCCGCGATCGCGCCCGGCGCACGTCGGTCGCCGCCGGTAGGGTCGGCAGCGACGGTGCGATCGGGGGAGTGCGATGCAGACGGATGCCGCGCCCGGCCTCGACCTCTACCTCCCGTTGCGCGGCGGGCGCTCGGTGCGCGAGATCGAGACGAGCCTGCGCGCGCTGGTCGCGGACGGCCGGCTCCCCGTCGGAACGCGCCTGCCGGCGTCGCGGCTGCTCGCCGCCGATCTCGGCGTCGCCCGCAACACCGTGGGCGAGGTCTACGC